>NZ_DDJO01000008.1 GCF_002339505.1 Corynebacterium sp. UBA2622 | reverse complement strand
CCCGCCGGCCCCGGCCGCCCCGCTGGCCGTTCCGTGGGCGCGCCGCGACACCCTGGCGCTGCTCTGGGTCACCGTTGCCGCGCTGTTCACCCGCCTCCTCGGGCTGGTGCAGCCCACCGCCGGCGGAACCCCCATCTTCGACGAGAAGCACTATGTTCCGCAGGCGTGGGACATGGTCCGCTCGAGCGTCAACCCGGTGCTGGGGGGCATCGAGTCCAACCCGGGTTACGGTCTGGTGGTCCACCCCCCGCTGGGCAAGCAGCTCCTGGCCATCGGCGAGGCCCTGTTCGGCTACACCCCGCTGGGGTGGCGCGCGGTGACGGCCGTGTTCGGCACCGCCGTGGTGGCCTTCATCTTCCTCCTGTGCCGCCGGCTGACCCAGTCGACGGTGCTGGCCACGGTGGCGGGGTTTATCGCGGTGTGCGACGGCGTGCTGCTCGTTGCCTCGAAGTTCGGCATGCTCGACATCTTCCAGGTGCTCTTCATCGTCGCCGCCGCCTGGACCCTGGCCGGTGACATGCGCGAGGTCCACGGCCGCCTCCACGCCGCGTGGCTCGCCGGCGAAATCGACCCGGCCGGCCCGTTCGGGCCGCGCCTGGGATTCCGCTGGTGGCGCTTCGCCACCGGCGTCCTTTTGGGCCTGTCCCTGTCGGTGAAGTGGTCGGGGCTGTACTACATCGCGTTCTTCGGCCTGCTCAGCGCGTTCTGGGACCTCTGGCTGCGCCGGCGCTACGGGGTCGCCCGCCCGCTCGCGGGGGCGCTGCTTCGCGACGTCCCCTCCGCCCTCGCCTCCCTCGTCGCGCTCCCCGCCGCCCTGTACGTCTGGTCCTGGCGGGCGTGGTTCGCCTCCGAGACGTCGGTCTACCGCCACGCGGCCGTCGACGGAACCGTGGCCAGGAGCGACTGGCCGTGGCTGTCCCACCTCCCCGCCACCGTGGCCAGCTGGCTCTACTACCAGCTCTCCGTTCTGCAGTTCCACGGTTCCCTGACGTCGTCAAGCGGGCACTCCCACCCGTGGGACTCGAAGCCGTGGGCCTGGCTGGTGGCGGCGCGGCCGATCCTCTACTACTCGGCGACTGACCTGAAGTGCGCCGGGGGGCAGTCGTGCAGGGAGATGATCTTCCTCTTCGGCACCCCCGCCATCTGGTGGCTGACCATTCCCGTGCTCGCGTGGGCGGCGTGGTCGTGGCTGACCCGGCGCGATACCCGCGTAATCGTGCCGCTGGTGGCGTTCGCGGCGGGTTTCCTGCCGTGGCTGGCGGCCTTTGACAGGCAGATGTACTTCTTCTACGCCACCGCCCTGGTCCCGTTCACGATCGTCCTCCTCGCCATGGCCGTGGGGCGCGTCGCGGGGACGGGCCGGCCGGTTCGTACGCCGTGGATCCGCAGGATCGCCGGCTACCCCGTCACCACGGGGCAGCTCGCGGCGGTCGCGTACCTGGCGGTCGTGGTGGCGATGTTCCTCTACTGGTCCCCCATCCTCTACGGGCTGCGGGTTCCGGAAAGCTACTACCAGTCGCTCATGTGGCTGCCGAGCTGGAAGTAGGCCCGGAACCGCCGCGCGGCTACGCCGGGTCGGCGCTGAGCAGGCGCCACGCGCGGCGCATGTCGGTGCCGCGGTCCACGGCCCACGTCACGGCGAGTGAGAGAAGCGTGAGGAGCAGGATGAGCACGTGGCCGAGCACCCCGTGGGCGGAGTAGAGGATCATGTCGCGCACCGCGAAGCCCAGGGTGAAGGTGAACATGGTGCCCACCACCAGCAGGATCCCCGGTATCTGACCGGGCTTCCACGCCGCGAGCGCCAGCGCCAGCGCGACGCCGAAACGCACCGCCGCGGCGGAGATGAGCAGCCCGGCGAGGTCCGAGCTGTCGGTGCCGCCGACGCCACCGGATGCCGCGGGCACGTCGACGGGCACCATGCCGCCGGTGGTGACCACGAGGCGCACGGCCCACACCGCCCACATCACGGCCAGGATGCCGAGGGTGAGCCTGCCCACGGCCAGCGCCGCCGAGCGGCGGCGGGCGAAGCGCCGCCACTCGCTTTCCACCCCGGCGAGGATGACCTCGGACAGGTCCGGCGGGGGCGCCATGCCACCGCCCACCTCGACGAAACTCAAGTTCCGGGAGAGCGAGAGCAGCCGGTCCCAGTAGGCGCGGCATTCCCCGCACTGCTCGAGGTGGGCGTCGACGACGGCGTCGTCAAGCCCCGCGGTCTCCCCGTCCATGCGGGCGGAGAGCGCGGCCTGCACCTCCTCGTGGCTAAGCACGGGTGAGCACCTTGTCCAGGCTGGCGCGTCCGGAGCCGAAGACCACCACGACCATCAGCGCGGCGGCGAGGACCATCGTGTACTCAAACCCTCCCGATTCCACGAAGAACCCCTGGCTCAGGTGCACGAAGTAACCGGCGGCGAGCGCGAGGAGCGCGAGGATGGTGGCCACGAGCGTGGTCAACAGGCCGATGATGAGCAGCGAGCCACCGATGAGCTCCACCGTCCCGGAGAGGTAGGCGGACGGCTTAGGCTGCGGCACTCCCGCCGCGGCGAGGTCGTCGGCGGTGCGGGCCATGCCGACCTGGAACCAGCTGCAATAGCCGCGTGCGACGAAGACGGCTCCGGTGACAATGCGCAGTAGAAGAAGCGCGAAATCGCGAACCGCTGGCCTGTTCATGACCGTAAGAGTACAGATGGAATGAAACAGCCGGAACACCAGTCTAAGAAGATATGTGCGATGAAAACGGCCCCGTCGTGGGCGATGACGGCCGCGCCCGCCCGCCCTGGGCGGCGCGCGATCCCCTGCTCCGCGAGTACTACGACACAGAGTGGGGCATGCCCGTGCGTGACGAGCAGGGCATGTTCGAACGGGTCTGCCTCGAGGGTTTCCAGGTCGGCCTGTCCTGGCGGCTCATCCTGCAGCGCCGCGACGCGCTGCGCGCCGCCTTCCACGGTTTCGACCCGGATGCCGTCGCGCGCATGGAGGGCGTTGAGCACCTGCTCGACGACGCCACCCTGATCCGCAACCCCCGCAAACTGCGCGCGGTGCTGACCAACGCCCGGGCCACGCTCGCGCTGCGCGGGGAGGGCACGCACCTGGGCGAACTCGTCTGGTCCCACCAACCCGTGTCAACCCCCGCCCCGCTGACGATGGACGAGGTCCCGGTGAGCTCCCCGGAGTCGGTGGCGCTGGCGAAGGACCTGAAGAAGCGCGGCTTCACTTTCGTCGGGCCCGTAACCATGTACGCGCTGATGGAGTCCACAGGTGTCCTGGACACGAACCTCGTGGGCACGTGGAGGCGCGGGGCGTCCGGGGTGTGGCCCGCCTGAGGGTTCCCGCCCGCGCCCGTGCGTCGGATGGTGTGGCGAACCCATGCGCAAAGGAGCATGCTGGGTTGGGTTCCGTGTGACACGTCACAACCCCTACCCCGGAGGTCCATCCCCTCATGCACGTTGGCGCAGCCATAGCCCGCACCCTTGAAACCCTCGGTGTTCCGCGCGTCTACACCGTACCGGGCGAGAGCTTCCTCGCCGTGCTGGACGGGTTGTACGACACCGACATCACCGCGGTCGTGTGCCGCCACGAGGGCGGTGCGACCTTCGCGGCGGAGGCCCACGGGAAGGCCACGGGCCGCGCGGGCGTGGCGATGGTCACCCGCGGCCCCGGTGCGGCCAACGCGAAGATCGGCGTCTACACCGCCTGGCAGGACGAGACCCCTCTCGTGCTGTTCATCGGCCTCGTTCCCACCCAGGACCGTTACCGGGACTCCTTCCAGGAGTTTGACGCCACCGCGTGGTTCAGCGACATCACCAAGGGCGTGTTCATCCTGGACGACCCCTCGCGCGCGAGCCGGGTTGTCACCGACGCCTTCCACCTCGCCGAGTCCGGCCGGCGCGGCCCCGTGGTGGTGGGCCTGCCGGAGGATGTCACGGAAAAGATCTTCACCGGGGACCTCGCCCTGCCCCTGGCGGAGGCGCACGGCGCCGTCTCCCCCACCGACCTCGACACCGTCGCCCGCGCCCTCGAGACATCCAGCCGGCCGGTCATCGTGGAGGGCGGTCAGGGGTGGACGCAGGAGGCGTGCGACGCCATCCAGGAGTTCGCGGAGCGCCACCAGATCCCCGTGCTCGGGGACATGCGCGCCTCGGACAGAATCCGCTTCGACTCCCCCGCCAACGCCGGCTGGCTCGGCACCGCCCGCAGCGAATACGCCGCGCGGCTGCTGCAGGATGCCGACCTGGTCCTCTGCATCGGTGCGAAGCTGAGCGACAAGCCGACCGACAACTTCACCCTCCGCCAGGGCACGTCCTGCCGCAACATCGTCGTCAACGCTGACGCGGAGCTCAAGGGACACTCCGGACACGTCTCCCACCACGTTCTGGCGGACCCGGCGGCCTTCGCCCAGGCGCTCCCCGGGCTCGACCTCGGGCCGACCCCCGACACCGGCGAGTGGTTCGACACGGCCCGGGCCAACCACGAGCGCTACTCCACGATCCCGGCGGAGGGCGACCGCTTCCCGGCCCTTCCCGCGGGAGCAGTGGATTTCTACCACGTCATGGAATGCCTCACGTCCGCCCTGCCCGAGGACGCGCTGTGCACCTTCGGCGCGGGCAGCCACTGCGCCTGGCCGCAGCGTTACTTCCCCACCCGCACTTACCCGTCCATGCTGGCCACCCGTCTCGGAGCCATGGGCTACAGCGTCGCCGCCGCCCTGGCCGCCAAGCTCGCCCACCCCGAGCGGACGGTGGTGGCCTTCACGGGCGACGGTGAGCTGATGATGAACGGCCAGGAGCTGATCACCGCGGTGCGTTACGGCACACCCATGCTGGTCATCCTCCTGGACAACGAGCAGTACGGCACCATCCGCGAGTTCCAGGAGAAGAAGTACCCGGGCCGCGTGGAGGGCACCCAGCTGGTTAACCCGGACTTCGCCGCCTGGGCCAGCTCGATGGGGGCGTGGGCGGAAACGGTGGAAAGCAACGACGCGGTCGCGGGGGCCGTGGAGCGCGCCTACGGTGCCCTCGCTGAGGACCGGGTGGCACTGCTCCACTTCCGCGTCGGTCAGGACGTCGCAACGCCGACGGCGTAGCTGGCGCTAATCCGGCGCTAATCCGGCGCTAATCGCGGTCCATTTCCGCAAAGGCCTCCCCCACCGAGCCGTGCTCCTCCCGGGACTCCTCCCACACTTCCCGGAATGCGGAGAAGTTCACAAGGGCGATGAGCAAACCCGCCGCGATGTCGAACCACGCGGTGGGCCACGCGAGGCTCGCCAGGCCGGCGGCGATGATGAGCAGGTCCGCGAGGGCGTCGTTGCGCGCGGCGAGCCACGCTCCCGTGGCCAGGGACGTGCCGGTGCCGCGCACCCGGAGCAGGATCACGGCGCACGCCACATTCACCGCCAGTGCCCCCAGCGCCGTCAGGGTGAGGCCCTCCGGCGAGGGCGCGACGGGCCGGAGGACCTTGAGGACGACCGTCGCCAGCGCCGCCACCGCGGGGACCAAAATGAGCACCGCCAGCACCCCTCCCATGGCGCGGCGCCGCGGGGCGGGCAGGGCCACCGCGAAGAAAACGAGCAGGTTGATGGCGGTGTCCTCCAGGAAGTCCGCGGAGTCCGCGAACAGCGAGGCCGAACCGATGGCCGCGGCGGTGGAGAACTCCACGAAGAAGTACAGGAGGTTCAGTAACGCAACCACCATCACCGCGCGGCGCAGCGCCGCGGCGGAAACGGGTGGTGAGGGGGAGGCCGGCACGGGGACAATGTACACCGCGCCTACACTCGCTGGGGTGAGAAAGTACACTGTGCCCGCCGTGATGCTCGCGGCCGCTGCCCTGCTCGCCGTGGGGGCGCAGCACACCCCTGATACGCAGCCCATTGGGGCACCGAAGGGCTCGAGCTTTTCGACACCCGGGAAAGCCCCGGCCTTCGTGGGCGCGCTACCCGGACCCACCGAGGAAGGACACCATCTATGAGCGACATAACCATCCGCACCGTCATCAACGGCCGCACCACGCCGCCCGGCACCGTCCAGGGCTGGGAGAACGCCCGCTTCGAACGCGCCGCGAAGAAGATCGGCCTTCCGGTGCCCGCCGGGGAGGGAGACGGGAGGCGGTTCGATTTCGCCCGCGCCAAGCTCGATCTCGACCCGGTGGAGATCCGGCACCGTCTGTCGCGCGATCTCTTTGCCTCGGATGTGATCGCATGCGCCGGTTCGGTCACCTCGCGGGGCCGCAGCCGCCAGAGCATTTGCGACCTCCACGTCACCGGCGGTAGCTCCGCGGGTTTCGTTGACTGGTTCACGGACATCCACCGGGACGACTACGCACTGAGCATGGTGGCGGCCAACCCGGACCACTTCCTCATCGACACAGCCCCCGACGGGAGCCAGGAGGTCATCGAGACCACCGGCGGCAGCCCCTTCGCCACGCGATTCTTCGTCGATTACACGGACACCTCGGGCCTCGCCTCCGCGAGGAACGCGGCGTTCCCACTCGAACTCGCCGGGGTGGCGCGGGACACCCACGGCCGGGCCATTGGCGGGGTCCGCCATCAGTTGCGGGACGAAGCCGGCGGCTTACACGCGCGCCTCCTCGTCGAGTTCCCCCGTTTCACTCCCTCCTACCTGATCGGCTGGCACCAGGTTCACCTCGCGTGCGAGTTCGGCAACTGGGTTCGATTCGCCTTCGCCCGCTAGCAGCCCGCGGCCACTGGTAAGCCGCCGCGTCCCATCCGTCCCCGGCCCGATGCCCACGCGGACCGCGCGGGCGGACCTCCCGGACGTAGACACCAAAAAAGCGGGTCCCAGTCGTAATGACCGGGACCCGCCGCCTGTGGAGCTATGGGGAATCGAACCCCAGACCTTCGCATTGCGAACGCGACGCTCTACCAACTGAGCTATAGCCCCTCTGCGTTTTCCGCACGGATGACCTTACTCCGGTCCCGGAAAAAGGAGAAACGCGCAGTTCAACGCGCATTTTTAGCTCGCACGCGCGGTGGCTCGAAAGTCGTCGCGCCGCGGCACGGGACGGAATTCGCGGCCCCGGCGCGGCTCCTCGACCACCGGTTCGCCGCGGTAGACCGGAAGCTGCTCAAAGTCGGGGCTTTCGTCGTCCATCTCGACGATCACAGCGCCCGGGCGGCGGCGGAACCGGGTCGCGGCGGCGCCACTCTCCTGGGAGATGACGCCCATGCGGGCCCGGCGCAGCTGGCGCACACGGTGCGCCTGCAGTGCGCGTTCCTTCTGCACGACACGGCGCAGGGCCGCCATGAACCAGGCCGTGAGCACGATAGCGGCCACCGGGAGGACCCAGACCCAACCACCGGCGACGAACGCCGCGACGAAGGTGACCACGTCGGCGACGATCAGCCCCAGCAGCGTGCGCTGGCGCCGCTGAAAGCGGTCCGCCTTGGATGCCTTCTCCCGCTCGGGGTCCCAGCCTCCGCGGTGGCTGCGGGAGCGGGCGAATTCGATCTCCTCGTCCGTGAGCTCGGTGTCGGCCGCGGTCACCGCTCCGCCATCTGCGACGGCGGCGGTGCTGCCCGAAAGGGCGGGCTCGTTTCCCTCCCCCGCGGGCGTTGACGAGGCATCCACGGCATGCACGGCATCCACCGAATCCTCTTCCCTGAGTACAGTGACGCCACGCCCCTCGTCGAGGTCGCGGTAGCCGTAGTCACTGGGAGAGACGTACGTCTCGTCAAGGGTGTAGGGCTCGGACGCGCCGTCGGCTGCACCCGCGTCAGCACCCTCCCCGTCACGCTCCGCGGTGAGCACGGAGTAGGCCGTGGACCCGGAGGCCTCCTCCGGCGCGTGCCCGTCGGCGGTTGTGGCCTCGTCGGCCCCGGTCCCCGCCTCGGACTCGGGCTCGACAACCTCGCCGTCAATCGTGGAGCCGTGGTCATCGCTGGTGCCCTTCTCCGACGCCCGGGCATCCCGGCGGGTGAAGAAGCCGCGCAGGGAGACCGCGGTGGAGCCACCGGCATCCTCCGCGAGAACGGAGTCGTCCTCGGCAGCGGAGGCGTCGACGGCCTCGACGACCTCGTAGTCGCCGTCATCGCCGAAGCGGTGCACGTCGGCCGGGGTGAGCCTGGGCCGGCGGCGGCCGCTGACCGGCGCCGTTCCACCGGCATGGAGCACGCGTGTCTCGTCATATCCCTCGCCTGACCGGCGGATGGGCTTGTTGTTGCCCATCACCATCGGCGCCAGGACGATGACCCACACGACGATGATCAAGACGATGATCAGGCTGAGGCTGCCCATGGGCTCGCCACCTTTCTACGGAGTCTGCGGTGCTGCGGGGGTGGAATCAGACCCCAAGGCTATCGCCCGACAGGCGTGCCACCAGGCAGGCACGCCGTGTCCGGGAACCCCCGAATGCCCCGTCCGCATGCCCCGGCCCCGTGTCCCGGTCCTGGCACCTTAGGCGACGATGCGCCCCGAGGCCGCCAGCCGCTCCACCGCGGTGGTCGGGAAGTCCTCCGCATTCAGGGCCACGAAGTGGTGGTCGCGCCAGTCCCCGTCAATGTGCAGGTTGCGGCGCATGTACCCCTCCACGCGGTACCCGTTTGCCGCCAGCACCCGGCCGGAGGCGGGGTTTTCCGGCAGGAAGGTCGCCGTCACCCGGTGCAGCCCGATCCGGCCGAAGGCGTGGTCCGTCCCCAGGGCGCACGCGGCCGTCGCGACGCCCCGGCCCATGTAGGCGGAGTGGACCCAGTACCCGATCCAGCACTCGCTGACCACCCCATGCTGGATGTTGCCCAGGGTCACCTGGCCCGCGAAGCGGCCGTCAACCTCGATCACGAGGGGGACGACGGTTCCCTCGGCAGCCATGCGCCGCAGGTTGCCCCAGTTGTTCCGCCATGCGGCCGAGTTGTGCGCACCGCGCCACGTCCCCGCCACGGTGGGCTCGACGGGCTTGAGCCACGCCTCGTCGAGCACACGCATCTCGCTCCACTGTTTCCCGTCGGCGCCCCGCAGGGGTCGGAGGCGCAGGTGGGTGCCGTCGGGAAGCGCCACCGCCGGCGTGGCCTCGGGCCACCCCGGGTGGTAGGGGTCCGGCTCACCCGTGCCCGTCCCGGCGGACAGGGAGCGGAAGAAGCTGAACATCAGGACAGTTGCTGGAGGAAGACCACGTCGACGACATCACCGGGGCGGATGTCGGTGACTTCCTCGGGGACCTCAATCATCGCGTTGGCGTCCGCGAAGCCGGCCAGGAGGTGCGCGGGCCCGCCCGCCGGACCCCCCAGGCTCTGCACCAGGTAATCACCCGTTTCGGCGTCGCGCATGAGACGGGCGCGCACGAAACCGCGGCGGCCGGGGATGGACTGAATCGGCCCGAGTGAGCGCGCCTGGACCGTGCGCCGGGTCGGCGCCTGCTTTCCGAGGGACTGGCGGATGGCGGGCCGGATGAGGGTCTCGAAGATGACGAGCGCACCCACAGGGTTGGAGGGCAGCAGGAACGCGGGCACGCGCTCGTCGCCGAGCAGGCCGAAGCCCTGGACGGACCCGGGGTGCATGGCCACGCGGGTGGTGTCGATCTCCCCGAGGTCGGACAGCACCTCCTGCACAGCCGTTGCGCCGCTGCCGCCGACCGCGCCGGTGATGATCACCATCTCGCTGCGTGCGACCTGGGTGGAGATGATGTCGCGGAGCTTGCGCGGTTCGGCGTTGACGATGCCCACACGCTGCACGTCGGCACCGGCTTCCCGCGTGGCTCCCGCCAACGCGTACGAGTTGACGTCGAAGACCTGCCCGAGCCCGGGGTCGCGCCCGATGTCCACCAGCTCGAGGCCGTAGGACATCACCGCGACGCGCGGGCGCGGGTACACCAGCACCTTGTCCCGCCCCGCGGCGGCCAGCAGACCCACCTGGGCGGGTCCGAGCACAGCACCGGCGCGCACCGCGACATCCCCGGGCTGGATGTCATCGCCCTCCTTGCGCACGAAGTCGCCGGTGCGCACGGCGCGCTGGGCGGTCACGCGCCTGCGTCCGCGGTCCGTCCACTCGAGGGGCAGGACCGCGTCGGCCAACGTGGGCAGCGGCGCGCCGGTGGCAACGCGCACAGCCTGGCGCGGCTGCAGGCGCAGCGGCTTCTGGGAACCGGCGGCCACCTCGCCCACCACGGGCAACGACGCATCGACCGGCGGGCGCCCCTCCTCCGGTGGGCGAGACCCCAGTGGAACCCCTCCGCCGACGTCCACGGAGCGCACGGCGTATCCGTCCACGGCGGCCTGCGGGAACCCGGGCAGCGAGCGGGTGGCGGTGACCTCCTCGGCGCACATCAGGCCGAGGGCGTCGGCGATGCTCACGCGGATCGGCTCCGGGGTCGGCGCCGCATCGATCACCATCGCCAATTGGTCCTCAACGCTGCGCATCGGTGGTCACAACCCCTTTCACCGGATCATCGCCGGGTTTTCTCTGCGGAATCTCCGCGGAATGTCGTTGCGGTCTGGGGGACGATGTTAGCCCGTGGCCGAGGTCTTTCCCGGGTTTCCGGGCGCCTCCGCCTCGAATTCGCGGAGGATCTTCGTCAGCGAGTGGTACAGCGCGGGTCCGTACTTCGGGTGGCGCAGACCGAAGTCCACGTTGGCGGGGATGTAACCGCCGGGGTTGCCCAGGTCGTGGCGCTTGCCCTCGTGCACCACCACGTGCACCGGGTGGCCCTCCTGAATCATGAGCTCGATGGCATCGGTGAGCTGCAGTTCCCCGCCCTTGCCCGGGGTGATCCGCCGGAGCGCGTCGAAAATGCCGCGGTCGAGCAGGTAGCGCCCCGTCGCGACGAGCGTCGAGGGCGCCTCCTCCGGCTCCGGTTTCTCCACCATCCCGCGCACACGCTTGACCTGGAAGCCCTCGAAGGCGGCGTCGGAAGCGTCATCGATCTCCTCGATGTCGAAGACGCCGTAATTGAACACTTCATCCGGGTCGACGTTGTACGCGCAGAGCACGGAACCGCCGAGCTCCTCGCGCACCTGAACCATTTTCTCCATCACCCCGGCCGGCAGAACGAGGTCGTCGGGAAGCATGACCGCGACCACATCCTCGTCGGCGTCCAGCGCGCTCTCGGCGCACCCCACCGCGTGGCCGAGGCCGAGGGGTTTTTCCTGCTCCACCGACACCGCCTCGATGAGCCCCGCCGCCCGCGAGACCTTCTTCACCTGCTCCGTCTTACCGCGCGCGGCGAGTGTCTCGCGCAGCTCGTCGAAGGTGCCGAAGTGCCGCATGATCTCCTGCTTCTCAGGAGCGGTGACGATCACCAGCTGCTGCGCCCCTAGCTGGGCCGCCTCCTCGGCGATGAGCTCGATGCCGGGGGTGTCCACGACCGGGAGCAGCTCCTTGGGCACCGTCTTCGTCGCCGGGAGGAACCTGGTACCCATTCCCGCGGCCGGAACAACGACAGTTTTGACACCCCGTAGCGGGCTCTGGTGGGAATTCTGCATAATTGCCGAGCTTACCCGGCGCACCCGCCCCGGAGGTGCTTTGACTCCTGTGTGAGAATGGTGGACATGAACGCCAAGCAGCGGGTGCGTGAGCAACGCATCGCTTATCGACGCCACCTGCGCACCCTCCCCGGCGCCAAGGCCGACCTCGATGCGGCGCTGACCCGGAACGTGCTCTCCCTCCTGGACGAGCTCGGGCGCGGGCGGGGCTGCGGGGCGGGTGCAGCGGGGAACGTCGCGGCCTACTCCCCCCTGCCCTCCGAGCCGGGAGGCCCCGGCCTCCTCCCCGCGTTGTCGGGAGCCTGCCGCACCGTCTTCCTCCCCATCTCCCTGCCGGGCGGTGTGCTGGCGTGGGGCGCGCACTCCGAGACCGGGTCCGTCGCCGGGGCGCTGGGCATCGCGGAGCCCGGAGGGGCCCGGTTCACGTCCCGGGTGCTGCGCTCGTGCGACGTGGTGCTGGCGCCGGCGCTGGCCGTCGACAAGCGGGGAATGCGGTTGGGCAAGGGCGCGGGATACTACGACCGGGCGCTGGCGGTTCTGGAGGGGGTGCCGGTGGCGGCGCTGGTCTACGACGACGATGTCCTCGACGCGGTCCCGCACGACGACCACGATGTCCCGGTCGATTGGGTTGTCACTCCCGGAGGGGTTCAGCGGGTGTGATCGGAACCTGACGCCGCCCCGCACCGTCTAAAGGGGGTATGAGGTTCGTCGAGATTCTGCGCACGCCCGGGCACCGGCGCAGCACGCTCCTGCGGCGCGCACTGGCGCTTGTGCTTCTTGCGGCGGGGATCGGCAGCGCCGTCGTCTCGCGAACCGGGGACCCGGAAGTCGCCGTCTTCGCCCGCGATGTCGCGGCGGGCGCCGTGCTCGGCCCGGGCGACACCGAGATGCGGCGCATGCCCCCCGGTGCGGTGCCCTCCAACGCCCTCACCTCGGTTGAGGATACGGAGGGGAAGATCCTCGCGGCCGGCGCCTCAGCGGGCGAGGTGGCCACGTCGACGCGCCTGGTGGGGCCGGACCTGGCGGGCAGCCTCGTTCCCCCGGACGCGCGCGGGGAGGCCCACACCATGGTTCCCGTCGTCCTGGCGGAGCCCGACATCATCCCCATGCTCCACCACGGGGCGCGCGTGAGGGTGATCACCGTGGCGAAGGAATCGGCCCTGCCCGTCACGGTCGCGGAGGGCGGACGGGTGGTGGTGGCGGGCGCGGCCGGCGCGGGAGGGAACAGGGGCGCCGAGCAGGTCAGTGAAGCGACGGTGCTCCTCCTCCTGCGGGATTCACAGGCCGCCGCCGTCGCCGCGGCCTCGCTCAGCGCACCGCTGACGGTGGTTCTGGAGGGACCGCGCCCGGGCACCTGACTCTTTACTTGTTCACATGTCAACGGTTATAGTTCCCTGGGGTCCACGTGCCCTCGTCGGACCATTTTTTCAACCATCCGCGGCACCCGGTCATGGGTCCGCCACCTTCAGGAGACTCATGCTTAAAGGCTTCAAAGACTTCATCCTTCGCGGCAACGTCATCGACCTCGCCGTCGGTGTTGTCATCGGTTCCGCGTTCACCGCGATCGTCACGGCGTTTTCCACCGCGATCATCAAACCGCTGCTCAACATCTTTGGCGGGTCCGAGGTCGGCGGCCTCAGGCTTCCCATCATCCCGGGCCGCGACGACACCGCCCTGGACTTCGGTGCCCTGCTTACGGCAATCATCAACTTCCTGCTGATCGCCGCCGTCGTCTACTTCTTCATCGTCGCCCCGATGAACAAGCTCGACGAGATCCAGAAGCGTCGCCGCGGCATCGACGAGGATGAGCCGGCACCGACCGACACCGAGCTCCTCACCGAGATCCGCGACCTGCTGGCGGGCCAGGGTTCCGCTCAGACGGGAGCCCACTCCGCACCTCAGACCACCGGAGAAGCGGGCACCACCCCGCCGTCCGGCTCGGACCGGATTTAGTCCGCACCCGCCCGGCACAGCCGGGGATTCGCAAACGCTAGTCGCCCCCGTAATGCGGGGGCCTTTCGTTTTCCAAGTACTCGAGCGGGTCCAGCGGCGCAGCCTCTCCCTCATCGAGGATCACCGCCCGCTCCGCGTCCCCGCCCCGCCACCTCCCGGACGGGGCGTTTGCGCTGCCGGGGGCGTCAGCGGTGCGGTCGTAATCCACCTCCGCCACACGCCTGGCCCGACGGCGCGGCCGCGGCCCGGGCACCCGCCCCTTAGCTTCGTTCATGCCAGGCTGTAGCGGTTGAGCTCGCCAATGAGGTGCGCGACAAGCGGGGCGAAGGTGGAGACACCGTCGCGCACAGCCTGCCGCGAGGGAGCCAGGTTGACCACGACCGTGGATCCGGAGACGCCGCAGATGCCGCGGGAGGTGCATGCGTCGACCGCGCCGCACGCCTGGCCGGAGGAGCGAATCGCCTGACCCACGCCGGGAACCAGCTTGTCGATGACCGCCCGCGTCGCCTCCGGGGTCTTGTCGCGCGGCCCGACACCCGTCCCACCGAGGGTGAGCACGAGGTCCACACCCCCGATGACACCGGTCTCGATGGCCTTGCGGATGTCCGACTTCTTCGACTTCACCCGGACCACGCCGTCGACCTTGTAGCCGTACTCGCTGAGCAGCTCGCAGACGAGACGGTCGGTGTCATCATCCTCCGCCTCGAAGAGGTGGTCCGAGACCAGCACGACGAGCGCGCGGGGGAGGATCGGCTGGTCCTCGAGCTCGGCGGCGAGGAGGATTGCCTCGTCGGGCTCGCTCAGGTCGAGCGGGTCCAGGGTGTCCAGCCCATCCGTCATGTCGTTCTCCTTGTGGTTTTCGCGTTCCCGGTGGCGGGCCGCACGCCGCGGGCCGGAGGATCCGGGGCGATCTGCGGGGCCAATTCCGTTTTGAACTTACTCGGAACTGAGCGTCACATCCACCGATTTGGACTGCTCGCTGTTGCCCGAGCGGACCTGGAGTGGAACGGTCTCGCCGAAGTCGCGGGACCGGGTGGCCGCGATGAGGGCGTCGGCGGAGTCGATCGGCCGATCCCCCAGGCGGGTGATCACGTCGCCGGCCTTGATTCCGGCCTTCTCGGCGGGACTGCCCGGCTCGACCGCCGCGACGATCGCGCCGTCGCCCTCGGAGCGGATGTCCACCCGTACGCCGAGCATCGGCTGAGTCGCCTTGCCCGTGTCGATGAGCTGCTGGGCCACCCGCTTGGCAAAGTTCGAGGGGATGGCGAAGCCGACACCGATGGAACCGCTCTCCCCCTGCCCGCCCGCGCCGCCGGCGGACAGGGAGGCGATGACCGAGTTCATGCCGATCAGGTTGCCGTGCATGTCCACGAGGGGCCCGCCGGAGTTGCCGGGGTTGATGGCGGCGTCGGTCTGAATGCCGTCCATGAGCGAGCTGTCGTTGCCGCCCTGCGAGGCGCGCACGGGTCGGTTGAGCGCGGATATGATGCCACTGGTCACCGTGGCCGACAACCCGAGCGGGGACCCCACGGCGACGACGCCCTGACCGACCTTCAGGCCGCTGGAGTCGCCGAAGTTGATCACGGGCAGGTTGGATTCGTTCTCGATCTTCACCACGCCCACGTCGGTGTTCACGTCGGAGGCGATGAACCGGGCGGGGTGGCGTGAGCCGTCGTTGAGCGTCGCGGTGATCTTCGCTCCACCGTTGGCCGCCTCGGCGATGACGTGGTGGTTGGTCAGCACGTACCCGTCGGAGGAGATGATCGACCCGGAGCCCTCCGCCATTCCGGTGCGGGTCTCCACCTCGAGCGAGACCACTGCGGGCAGCACAGCGGCGGCGACGGCCTCGACGGAGCCCTCGGGGGCCGGGTCCGTGTTGTTCGCGCTCGGGTTCTCCAGGGCGTTGTAGGCGTCCTGCTGACCTCCCGACTTACCCGCGGAGCCGGCGACGTACCCGGCGCCCGCCCCAGCAATGAGGGAGGTGACCACGGCGGCCGCCACCGCGGGCATGACGGCGGAGCGCCTCTGGCGCTCGGGAGCTGTCTGCACCGGGTAGACGGAGGGGTTCTCCGAGCTAGGACCCTGGTTGAAACCCAGGTTCGCGCCCGGGTTGAGGCCCTGATTGAAACCCGGGTCGGTGCCCTGGCTGTAATCCTGTTTGATGCCCTGGTTCGGGAATTGCGCGGTGGTGTCCCCGAACTGGTTGGCGGGCGCACGGTTCGGGTCGTGCGGCGGGATGCGGTTGCTCATGGGGGAAGATTGTTCACCCCTCAACTGTTGGGGCACTGGTGGACGGGGAGGGTCAAGCGTAGCAATCGCTGGACGTTCCCTGTGCGTGGTGAGCAGCCGTTATCACCCGCCCCCGACAACGCAAAAACCGGGCAACCACGCGGGTTGTCCGGTTCGGGCGACGTAGAGTTCGACGCAGAGTTCTTGGAACGGGGTTCCTAGAACTGCTCGACGTCGATGAGGCCCGCCTGCGCGGCCTTGACCAGGCGGCGCGGGATACGCACCTCCTGGCCGTTGATCTTGACGGTCTGGAGCTGCGGGTTGTCAGCCTTCCACTGCGAACGGCGGGAGTGGGTGTTGGCGCGGGACTTACGGAACTTGGGGGTTGCCATGTTTTTCTATCCTCCTTCGACCTGTTAGTTTGCGGACTTCTTCTTGCGGCGTGCCATGGCACCGAAACGCTTGTTGAACTTCTCAACGCGGCCGGCGGTATCCATGAGACGCTGGGCACCGGTCCAGAACGGGTGGGACTCGGAGGTCACGTCGACAACAACGAGCGGGTACTCGTTGCCGTCTTCCCACTGCTCGGTGCGGTCGGAGGTCATGGTCGAACGGGTCAGGAACTTGTGTCCGGTGTTACCGTCCTGAATGATCACCGGGTGGTAGTCCGGGTGGATATCATTCTTCATTAGTGCTTCGTCTCCCTCAGGATTGATACTTCAGGCCGGTTCCGCGAAGCGCCGCAGATCGTGCCTGAGTTGGGTGCGACAATGGTCCTTCGCCCGGCAACCGCCGGGCAACCTGCCACATTCTACAGGTCAGGGCACTGTCCACCTAATCCTGCGGGAACCGCTTTTCGACGCCCCGCCCGGCGCCCCTCCCACAACCCCGCGCCCCGGCCGCCTACCGTGTTCCCATGCCCCGCTCCCGCCCCGCCCGCGCCCTCGCCTGGCCCCTCGCCGCCGCCGCGCTCTTCGCCGCCCTGGCTGCCGTTGACGCGCCGGAAGCCGGGGAGGTGGCCCGTCGGCTCGCGCCCGTCCTGGGTTTCGCCGCGGGCATGTCCGCCACTGTCAACCTTGCCGCGGAGGCGGGCGCGTTCGAGGCGATGACCGGCTGGCTGGAAAGGCGCGCCCGATCCACCGAGCTCCTCTGGGCGGGGTTCCTCGGACTCTGCGTTGTCTCCACCATCTTTCTCTCGCTGGACACGACGGCGATCATGCTCACCCCGCTCGCCGTGGCCGTCGCGCGTCGGAGGGGCCTGAGCGTTCCGGCCCTGGCCCTGGCGGTGGTGTGGATCTCCAACCTCGCCTCCCTCCCCCTTCCCGTGTCCAACCTGACCAACCTGCTCGCCCTCGGCGGCGGAGCCTTCGGTTCGTCCCCGGGTTACGCCTCGCGGGCCTGGGCCCCCGCCGCGGCGGGCATCGTCGTAGCCGTCGCCGCTTCCTACGTCGTCCGCCTCATCCACCCCTCCTCCCGGACCCGGCAGCCCTCCCCCGCCGGAGACACCGGACCGATCGCCGGGAGGGCACTGCTCATCCTGGCCGCGACGGTCGTCGCCCTGGTATCCCCCGCCCCCTACTGGGCCACCAGTACGGCGGCGGCTTCGGCCATGGCGGTGGCGGTGGGCGTCGAGAAGCGAGGCGCCGTTGGCCTTTCCCTCGTCCCCTGGTCCTCCCTCGGCCTCGCCGCCGCCATGTCGGCGGCCGCGGCACTCCTCGGGGCCGCAGGGATAACCGACGGCATCGTCGGGTACCTGGCCGGGTCAGGTCACCTCGCCCTGGCCGCGGCTGGGGCGGTCGCGGCGAACGCGATCAACAACCTCCCCGCCTACCTCGCGCTCGAGCCCGCAGCGACGGGGGGCGCGGCGCGCCACCTGGCGCTGCTTGTCGGGGTGAATTTTGGCCCGCTGGTCACCCCGTGGGCATCCCTCGCCACCCTGCTGTGGCACGATCAGCTCGAGCGCGCCGGAGTCCGGGTGTCCTGGGGCCGGTTCGCGGCGTACGGGGCGGTGCTCGCCCCGGTGGCCGTCCTCGCCGCCACCAGCGCCCTCTGAGCACGGGAATTCACACCGGTCACAGGCAACCACGTGCCGAAAGGCGATTAGGCGTTGGCCGGGTGAACCTGTATTGTTGACTCTCGCTGTTGTCGAAGTACACGTATACGCCTGCGTCAACCGATTGCTTTCGACACCCTCGGCGCCCGAAAACCGCTGGCCACACCTCACACCGGCCACGGCGGCAAACCGAGTGCGGTGTCACCCTTACCGGCAATCATTAGCGTGGGCGGCAGAAGAGAAAGAAGCTAACCCATGTCGGCACATTGCCAGGTCACGGGACGTCAGCCGTCGTTCGGCAAGACGGTCTCGCACTCGCACCGCCGCCACTCGCGCCGTTGGAACCCCAACGTGCAGAAGAAGCGGTTCTACCTGCCCTCCGAGGGCCGTACCATCACCCTGACGGTTTCCACCAAGGGTCTCAAGATCATCGACCGCGACGGCATCGAGTCTGTCGTCGCCGCTATCCGCGCGCGAGGTGAGAAGGTCTAATGGCACGCAACGATATCCGCCCCATCATCAAGCTGAAGAGCACCGAGGGCACCGGTTACACCTACGTAACCCGCAAGAACAAGCGCAACAACCCGGATCGTATCTCCCTGAAGAAGTACGACCCGATCGTGCGCAAGCACGTCGAATTCCGCGAGGAGCGATAATTTATGGCTAAGAAGTCTAAGATCGCCAAGAACGAGAAGCGTAAGGAGATCGTCGCTCGCTACGCGGAGCGTCGCGCTGAGCTCAAGGCAATCATCCGTAACCCGGAGACCCCCGAAGAGGATCGCCTCGAGGCGCAGTTCGAACTGAACCGCCAGCCCCGTGATGCATCCCCGTCCCGCGTCCGCAACCGCGACTCGCACGACGGCCGCCCGCGCGGTTACCTCCGCAAGTTCGGTCTGTCCCGTGTCCGCATGCGCGAGATGGCTCACCGCGGTGAGCTTCCGGGCATCCGCAAGTCTTCGTGGTAAGGAGGAGCCTGAAACTATGAAGCGCAACACTAACCCCCGCAAGGCGCGCATGGAGCAGTCCCGCCGCCCGAAGAAGAACCCGCTCAAGGCCAAGGGCATCGAGCAGGTCGACTACAAGGATCTGGAGACCCTGCGTCTCTTCATCTCCGACCGCCACAAGATCCGCTCGCGCCGCGTGACCGGCCTGACGCCGCAGCAGCAGCGCCAGGTGGCCACCGCCGTGAAGAACGCGCGCGAGATGGCTCTTCTGCCGTTCACCAGCCGCTAAGACCCGGTTGACGATAGCAGCGTAAGAGTCTTTCGACACACCCGTCCCACTCGCTGGGGCGGGTGTTTTCGTCCCCCAACACACCACGTCGTGTACCTTTTGGTTAGCAGGTTGAAATTGAGAAAGGCAGGGACACCGATGACCGGAACGGTCGGACGACCCCGGAAGAACAGCCCCCGCCGCAAGGGAAAGACGGCGCGGGACGAGATCCTCGACGCATCCTCCGAGCTCTTCACCATCCAGGGCTTCGCCACGACATCGACGCACCAGATCGCCGATGCGGTCGGCATCCGGCAGGCATCCTTGTACTACCACTTCCCCTCCAAGGCGGAGATCTTCCTCACGCTTCTCATGGGCACCGTGCAGCCCTCCCTCGACCTCGCGGAGGACCTGGCCAAGTCGGACGAGTCACCCGCCCTCAAGCTGTGGGCGCTCGTCGCGGCCGAGACCCGCATCCTCCTTTCCTCGAACTGGAACATCGGTCGCCTTTACCAGCTGCCGGTGGCGTTGTCGGAGGAGTTCCACGACTACCACGAGGCCCGCGGTGCCCTCGAGGACATCTTCCGGGGCCTGGCGGCCGAGATCGTCGGCGACGACGACCCCCGCATCGAGCTGCCCTTCCACATGACGCTCGCCGCGATCGAGATGCGCGACAACACCGGCAAGGCCCCCTACCCGCTTGTCGACGACGCACTCCCCGCCCCGTCGGTCATGATCGCCGATGCCGTCCTCGATGTCCTCCACGCGGACCTGCCGGAGAACCGGGGCATGCGGACCCTCGACCTGGTCTCCTCCGTGTCCCCGCCTGCGGCATCCAGCAAGAAGCCGCCGGCAGCTGAGAAGCCGCCGTCGGGTGGGAAGGCGCAGTCCGGCTAGCAGGACGACGCCGGCAGGGTACCCAGCAGGGGCCTGATGCCCTCCGCAAGGGCGGTGGCCATGGCCTGGCCGGTGGCGTAGTCCCCCGAGGCCGGGATGACCGTGAGCGCGAGCGCGGCGTTCCCACCCGCGGGCAGCGGGACGAGACCGAGCTGGCGCACCTGGTAGCCCCCGGCCGGGCTGGGCCCCCATCCGCCCTTGAAGCGTGCACCGTCGAACTGCCCGAGGCCGTAGCGCTGATCGGGCGCGACCTGACCCATGAGCTCCAGCACTGGGCCGGCGCCGGCGAGGCACGGGAGCTGCGCCGCCAGCGTGGCCTCCTGGCTCGCCGTGAGGAGCGTCTGCCCGAACGTGGAGAACTCCGGGCGGATCACGGCGGTGTTCACTTGGGCACCCACGCCCGCCTCGGCCAGGACGGCATCCGCCGCGCCGGCCGGCAGGGCGTCCCACATGCCCTGGGCGGCAGCGTTGTCGGACTGCGTCACCGCAGGCCCCGCGAGGGCCGCGGCCGCCTGCGGAACGGTGCGGTACGCGGCCACGGCAACGGGCACCTTGATTGTCGACCACGCCGGGTAGGCACCGTCGTCGCCGTATGCCCTCACCCCGTCCGGTCCAGCCACCGCGATTCCGACGGACCCGCCGTAGGCGGCGGCGACCGAATCCACGACCGACTGCAGGGAATTCCCCGTCGCGGCAGGGGCGGGCGGGGGCGGGCTTGCGGCCGGCTCCGGCCCGCCCACGGCTACCGGGGGATCCACCACGACGACGCTCGTGGAGGTGACCACTTCGCTTCCCGCGTCGCTCCCCCGTCCCGTGTCGATGGTGCAGGAGCCCAGCGCAAGCCCCGCGGCGGCGAGGGCGCACGCGCAGCGCAACGTCACGCTCACCAGATCGCGACGACGGCGTTGTCCCCGCCGCGGCAGTACACAGTGGTGGACCCGCCGCAGCTCATCGAGTACGAGCGTCCCGTGACCGGGCTCGTGGCCACCACGTTGACCGCCGGGCTGTTGGCCCGCAGGCACTCGGACTTGAACGCCGAGTACACGTTGGCGGCGAACGAGTCGGTGGTGACCGAGCTGGCCGCGGAGTAGCTGCTGTAGTTGCAGTTCGAGGCGGCCGGGGCGGCGGGGGCGGCGGGCGCGGGGTTGTTCGCCGGGGCGTCGGAACGCGTGGACGTCAGCGTCTGCACCACGGTGGCCGGGGAATCGGATCCCCCGCCGCCCTTCAACCCCCCGGAGCCGAGAAGGTACGCGGCGATGCCCACCAGCGCGAGCAGGAGGATGATGATCCCGGCCAGAAGGCCTGTCGTCAGCCCGGAATTCGAGGAGGGTCGCGGGTCGTCGTACATGGGTTCGGTCTCCGTCTCTGGGAAGGGTCTAGTGGGCGAAGTGGCGGGTGCCGGTGAAATACATGGTCACGCCGGCCTCGTTCGCGGCGGCGATGACCTCGTCATCACGGATGGACCCTCCGGGCTGCACGACGGCCGTCACGCCGGCGTCGGCAAGCACCTGGAACCCGTCCGCGAAGGGGAAGAAGGCATCGGAGGCGGCGACCGCGCCGTTGGTGCGGTTGCGGCCCTCGTCAAGGGTGTTGGCGCGCTCGACGGCCAGCTTGGCGCTGTCGACGCGATTGACCTGCCCCATGCCGATGCCCACGGAAGCACCGTCGGCGGCGATGAGGATGGCGTTGGATTTGACGCAGCGCACGGAGTGCCACGCGAATTCGAGCTCGGCGAGCACCTCAGCGGAGGCGGCCTCGCCGGCGGCGAGCGTCCAGTTCTCGGCGCGGTCGCCCTCCGCCTGGTAGGTGTCGCGCTCCTGGATGAGGAAACCGCCGGAGATCTGGCGGATCTCCTCGTCCGTCTCCTCGGGCTCGACCTCCAGAATGCGCAGGTTCTTCTTCTCCTTCAGCAGCTCCAGGGCCTCGGGCTCGTAGGAGGGCGCGATGATGACCTCGGTGAAGATCGGCTTGACCTGCTGCGCCATCTCGAGGGTGACCTCGCGGTTGCTCGCGATCACGCCGCCGTAGGCGGAGACCGGGTCGCAGGCGTGTGCCTTCTTGTGCGCCTCGGCGATGGAGTCGTCAGCCACGGCGACACCGCAGGGGTTGGCGTGCTTGATGATGGCCACGCAGGGCCGCTCGTGGTCCCACGCCGCGCGCCATGCCGCGTCGGCATCCTGGTAGTTGTTGTAGCTCATTTCCTTGCCGCCGTGCTGGGTGGCGTTCGCCAGGCCCCAGCCCTCGTTGACCAGGCGGGCGGCCTGGTGCGGGTTCTCGCCGTAGCGCAGCGCGCCGGCCTCCTCGCCCTCGAGCTGCTCCTCCATCCAGTCCGCCACAGCGGAGTCGTAGTCGGCGGTGTGGGAGAACGCGCGGGCGGCGAGCACGCGGCGCTCGTCGGCGGTGAAGCCGCCCTCGCGCACGGAGCGGGCGAGGTCGCCGTACTGCTCCGGCGAGGTCACGATGGCCACCGACGGGTGGTTCTTCGCCGCCGCGCGCACCATGGACGGGCCACCGATGTCGATCTGCTCGACGCATTCGTCGAAGTCGGCGCCGGAAGCGACGGTCTCCTCGAAGGGGTAGAGGTTGACCACCACGAGCTGGAAGGGCTCGATCTCGAGTTCGCTGAGCTGCTGTGCGTGCTCGTCCTTGCGCAGGTCGGCGAGGATGCCGGCGTGCACGCGCGGGTGGAGAGTCTTCACCCGGCCCTGGAGCACCTCCGGGAATCCGGTCAGCTCGGCGACCTCGGTCACCGGGACTCCGGCGTCCTTGATGCGCTGCGCGGTGGAGCCGGTGGAGACGATCTCCACGCCGGCGTCGCCGAGCGCGCGGGCCAGGTCCTCGAGACCCGTCTTGTCGTAGACGCTGATGAGTGCGCGCTTGATCGGGATGCGGTTTTCCGTCATGGGAACGTGACCTTTCCGTCGGTGATGGTCGCGCGGCGCAGCACATCGACGATGAGCGCCCGCTCTTCCTGTTTGATGCGTTCGTGGAGGTGCTCCTCGGTTTCCCCGTCGAGCACCTCCACGGCCTTCTGGGCGATGATCCCGCCCGTGTCCACACCCTCGTCGATGTAGTGGACGGTGGTGCCGGTGACTTTGACCCCGTAAGCCAACGCATCCCGCACGGCGTGCGCGCCCGGGAAGGACGGCAGCAGTGCGGGATGCGTGTTGATCAGCTGACCCTCGAAGCGGTCGAGGAACTGCCGCCCGAGAATGCGCATGAACCCGGCCGAGACGACGATGTCGGGCCCGGCGCCGTCGACAACATCGCGGAGGCGCTCGTTCCAGGCCCCGCGGTCCCCCTCGAGGGCGACGGTGCGCGCGGGGACGCCGGCCCTGCCCGCCCGTTCGAGGGCGGGGCATTCCTTGTCGGCGACGACGAGCTCGACCCGGTACTTTTCACCCTGGTTATCCAGGATGGACTGCAGGAGGGTGCCCGAGCCCGACACGAGCACGACAACGGATACGGTGGTGCGGTCAGTCACCTAACCGAGTCTAGCCTGGGATTACTCCCCGGTCTCGGGTGGCACCCACTTTGTGCTGCCGGATTCAGCCCCGGGTTCTTCCGTGGTCGCGGGAGCTTCGGTGGTCTCCTCGCCGGTTTCGGGGATGTCCCCGCCAGTTTCGGCGGTCTCCTCGCTTGCTTCCGGCTCGTCCTCGTCTTCCACAACCTCCGCCTCGACCTCATCCTGGGCCTCTGCCCCGGTGTCGGTACCCGTGTCCGCCGCCACGTGGGTGGGCCCGGGTTCCTCCTCCGGTCCCGCCGGCGCTGACTCCCGCCTGCCCGCGCGCAGCTTTGCGACGGCCACCGTCAGCGTCCCCGGCAGCCCCACCCAGACGAAGGCCAGCGCCGCCAGCGCGAACGGGTTGACACCGACGTAGCCGTAGGCGCCGGCGGTCCCCCCGGCGAACAGGGCGAGCAGGAAGGCGAAGAGGGCGGACCAGGCCGCGGATGTGAGGGCGTCGAAAAGCGAGATGCGGGTGCGCACGAGCGTGTGGAGGACGACGGCCGCGGGCACGAGCATGAGCGCGGGCGCCCACGCCGCGGCGGCGCCCGGGACCGCGCCGAAGAGGGGCAGGGGCGGGAACGGGACGTTGTCGACGGCGAACAGCGAGGCGGACCCGTCCGCGTAGCCGAAGCTGCCACCGAGGAGCACCCCGAGGGTGGCGACGACCGCGTTCGGCAGGTACGCCAGGCTGAGCAGTCCCAGCACCGTGCCCCCGCTCCCCGTCAGCACGGGATACGAGCCGAGCAGCTCGCCGATGCGGGCGTGGCCGAAGGCCAGGAGGACGAGGTAAACAACCGCCGCGGCGGCGAGAAGGCGCCCCACGAGGCGCCACGCCAGGAGGGCGGAGTCCACCAGCTCGGCCGGCGCGCCGTACCGGCGCGCGAGGGCGCGCCAGAGGACCGGGCCCATCCCGACGGCGAGGCCGGCGAGCTGGACCACGACCGGGTAGAGCAGCGCGGGCAGCACGGGGGGCAGGTCAATGCGATACACGCGCGAGGCGTCGCCGACCATGAACAGGGACACCGCAGCCAGCGTGAGCGTGGCCGCGACGATGAGAACCGTCAGTGCAACGAGGTCCGCGACACTGACACGCCTGCGCACCGCCGCGCGCACGCGCGATGCCGTGAGCGCCACAACCCCGACGACGGGCAGGATCGGCATCGCACCAAGGGTCACACCGTCGTAGCGCAGCGCCGCGCCGTGAACCGCAAGCCAGGTCGCCCCGATCGCACCGGGCAGGTACGAAAGGCGCGCGCCGGTGACGAGCACCGATGTCAGGCACACAACGATGATCGCGAGCACGACCACGAGCTGCGGCACCGCCACGAACGGCAGGTAGTGGCGCAGGCGGTCACCCCAGGTCTCGGGGGCGGGCGGCGTCTTTTTCCTCTGCTCGGAAGCGGCCACTCGGCCCCGGACGGGACGCGTCTTTGTACGGGCGGATCGCGGGCTGGACTTGTTGCTCATCGCCCCCAACTCTGCCACCCACCCCGCACCCCGCCGACGAAAGACACTCCGGGGGTTCGGCGGCGGCGGGGCGTGTAACGCTTTTCACTGGAAGAACGACTATTTAACTTCGCGATACGGCTTGCCTAGGTGAAACCGATTCGTTACAGTAACCCTTCGTAGATAACAGGAAGGTTACAATCCGCGAAGAGTTGTAACCCGCTCCCCCCGATCCGAAGAGGCGTAGATGATCATTTCGACTTCCCAGGCACGCAAGGGCGGAAAGCACCGCAAGCAGTCCCCGAAGAAGGGCCGTATCGCCCTCGTCGCGGTTGCCACCGGTGCGGTCTCCACCGCCGGCGTGTCCGGTGCCGCCGCTGCCGTTCTGAGCGGCGACAAGACCGTCGAGCCGGGCGCGGACTACCGTCTCGCCGCCGACTCCGACGTCGTCGACTCCCCCAACGGCACCGCCGCTCCGATGGAGGCCGCGCCGCAGATCCTCACCATCTCCGAGTACAAGCCCGTGGATAACCTCACCGACCAGCTGAACAAGGCGGTGCAGCACTCGGACGTCGTGGCCAAGCTCGACGAGGCCGCCCGCGCGCCGCTGAGCGTCAAGCCCGCGGACGGCGTCTTCACCTCCGGCTTCGGCGGCCGCTGGGGCGCCATGCACAACGGCGTGGACATCGCCAACGCCATCGGCACCCCGATCCGTGCCGTCGAGGGTGGCACCGTCATCGACGCCGGCCCCGCCCAGGGTTACGGCAAGTGGGTGCGCATCCGCCACGAGGACGGTTCCGTCTCCGTCTACGGCCACATGTCCACCATCGCCGTGACCGTTGGCCAGCAGGTCACCGCCGGCCAGGAGATCGCCGGAATCGGCAGCGAGGGCTTCTCCACCGGGCCGCACCTGCACTTCGAGATCCACCCGGACGGCACCACGCCGGTCGATCCGATCCCGTGGCTCGCAGCCCACGGCATCACGCTTTAGCAGCGCACCCCTCTTCGCACGACAGCCCCGCCGAGTCCTTCGGCGGGGCTTCGCCGTTCCCGGGGGTGGCCCGTACCCCCGTCACATCCGTAACAATTTTATCTTTTTTCACTTGCGAAACAATTGCGGTGAGCTGCCCTTTCGCGGATTTTCGCGGTGGGCGAAGGGGAAAACGGCACGTCACGGCGTTGCCCGCCCACCCCGGGCCCGATAGATTCTTTCCCAGTAGACGGCCCCCTCCGGGCCCCGCCCAGTCCGCGACACGAAGAGGTATCTCCAGCACATGAAACACCCCCTGCTTACCGCCGCGGTGGCCGCGGCCGTCACCCTCGCCGCCGCCGCAGTCCCCGCTTCCGCGCTGACCGTCAACGTCGGCGGCGCACCCGTCACCAGCGAGCAGGACATTGTCGCGGCCCTGACCAAGGCCGCGGCGCAGATCACCACCACGGGGCTCACCGTCAACGCCGGCGATTACAAGGTCGTCTACGACCCCCGCAGCCTGGAAAAGGAGCTGGGGGTCCCCCCGACCGCCGAGCCGGGCACAATCGTCACCATGCAGAAGGGTCGCACGAGCGACGGCCGCACGGTGGTCATGCCGGCGGCGGGCCACGTCAGCTCCAGCTTCGGGGAGCGCTGGGGCCGCGTCCATGAGGGCATCGACATCGCCAACGACGCCGGGACACCGATTTACGCGGTGATGGACGGCACCGTGATCAACGCTGGCCCCGCGCAGGGCTTCGGCAACTGGGTCGTGATCAAGCACGACGGCGGCGAGGTGTCCGTCTACGGCCACATGCGCCACTACGACGTCGCCGTGGGGCAGCGCGTCACGGCCGGGCAGCAGATCGCCTCCATCGGCAGCGAAGGGCAGTCCACCGGGCCGCACCTGCACTTCGAGATCAAGCCGGACGGCGTCAACCACGCGGACCCGCAGTCCTGGTTGCGCCAGCAGGGCCTCGTTCTCTAAGCCCGCGGCGCCGCAGGGGCGGTTCCTAGAGCTTTTCCATCGGCACGCCGCCGATGAGCATGAGGCGGACCGTTCCCGACGAACCGAAATCGATCGTCACGGTCTCGCGCACCCCTGATCCCTCCACGGACTGGACGGTGCCGAGGCCGTATTTCGCGTGGTTCACCCTGTCCCCCGCTGCAAGCTTCAGGTTCTTGTTCACCTTCGCCCCGCTGCCGGCCGCCTTGCGCGGGCGCGGCGACCGCACCGGAGCGGGTGCCCCCCACGCCGAGGAGGTGAACCCCCGCTCCGGTTCGAGGCGGCGCCAGTCGACGAGCTCGTCCGGGACCTCCGTGAGGAACCGGCTCGCCGGGTTAGTCACCGGGTTGCCCCATGAGGAGCGGAGCATGGCCCGGGTGAGGTAGAGCTTGCGTTTCGCGCGGGTGATGCCCACGTACGCGAGGCGCCGCTCCTCCGCCAGCTCCTCCGGGTCACCCAGGGCGCGCAGGTGGGGGAATTGACCGTCCTCCCAGCCGGTGACGAACACGTAGGGGAACTCCAGCCCCTTCGCCGTGTGGAGGGTCATCAGCGTCACCACACCCTGCTCGTTGTCGGGAATCTGGTCGGCGTCGGCGACCAGGGAGACCTTCTCCAGGAACGCCTCGAGGCTCCCCGGCATGGGCTCACCCTCAGAGAGGAAGTCGTCGATCTCCTCCTGGCTCATGTACGCCATCTGCAGTGCCGCCTCGGAGGAGAACTCGCGGGCCACGGAGACCAGCTCGTTGAGGTTGTCCAACCGGGCTCCGTCCTGCGGATCGTTGGACGCCTCCAGCTCCGCCCGGTAGCCGGTCACCTCGAGGATGCGGGTGACCAGCTGACCCAGATCCGGCATCCCGGTGACTTCGTTGCGCATCTCCGCCTGCTCACCGCGCAGCGTGTCCATCATGGAGACGAACCCCGCGACGGCGTTTTTGGCCCGGGTGTTGAGCATCCCGACCTCGCCGCGGGCGGCCGCCCCGAGCGCCGCGCCGAAGCTCTCGTCGAGGTTGTCCGCGTGGAGGGCGATGACGGCCTGCGCCTTGTCTCCGATGGCTCGCTTGGGCACGTTGATGATGCGCCGAAGAGAGACCGTGTCATCGGGGTTCCCCAGCACCTTCAGGTAGGCCACCACGTCGCGGATCTCGCGCCGCTCGTAGAAGCGCGTGCCGCCGACCACCTTGTACGGGATGCCCGAGCGGATGAAGATGTCCTCCAGGGCGCGCGACGCGTTGTTGGTGCGGTACATCACGGCAATGTCCGAGTAGGCGACGCCGTTGTCGGCCAGCTCGTCGATCTCGGAAGCGATGAAGCGGGCCTCGTCGTGCTCGTTGTCGGCGACGTAGCCGATGATCTTGTCGCCCTCCCCCTGGTCCGTCCAGAGGTTCTTCGGCCGTCGGCCCTCGTTCTGGGCGATGACCGCGTTGGCCGCGCTGAGGATCGTCTGCGTGGAGCGGTAGTTCTGCTCCAGCATGATCGTTGTGGCATCGGGGTAGTCCCGCTCGAACTCCTCGATGTTGCGGATCGTCGCCCCCCGGAACGCGTAGATGGACTGGTCGGAGTCGCCCACCACGGCCAGCTCGGGCGCGTCCGGGCCGTCCCCGACGAGAGTGCGCACGAGCATGTACTGCGCGTGGTTGGTGTCCTGGTACTCGTCCACGAGGACGTGGCGGAACCGACGGCGGTAGTAGTCGGTGACCTGCGGGTGCTCAGAGAAGATGCGTACGACCTCTCCGATGAGGTCGTCGAAATCGAGGGAGTTCGACTGCCGCAGGCGCCGCTGGTACTCGGCGTAAACCTGGGCCACGGTTGTCTCGAAGGGATTGCGGGTTCGTGTGGCGTCGTCAAGCGCGCGCTCGGGGCCGACGAGCTCGTTCTTCAGGTTGGAGATGGCGTTGGCGAGGGTGCGGGCCGAGAACTTCTTCAGGTCGAGGTTGAGGTCCTTCGCGATCATGCCGAGCAGGCGGCGCGAATCGTCGCTGTCGTAGATGGTGAAGTTGGTGTTCAGCCCGGGCACGAGCTGGGCCTGCTGGCGCAGGATGCGTACGCACACGGAGTGGAAGGTGGCCACCCACATGCGCTCGGCCTCCGGGCCGACGAGGCGGGAGACGCGCTCGCGCATCTCCGCGGCCGCCTTGTTGGTGAAGGTGATCGCCAGTATCTGCCAGGGTGCGACGCCGCGGTTCTGCATGAGGTACGCGATCCTCCGGGTGAGCACCGCGGTCTTGCCGGATCCCGCTCCGGCGACGATGAGCAGTGGGCCGCCGGTATGCTTCACGGCTGCCTCTTGCTGCGGGTTAAGGCCCAAAACGAGATCTGAATTCATGATGGCTACCACCCTACAATCCCGTCCGGACACGCCCCTGGTGGCATAATCGGCCGTCATGAGCGAATTCGAGATCCGCATGCCCAGCGGCACCGACGATCCCCTGTCGGACGCGGAGATTCAGCAGTACCGCAAGGAAATCGACCGCCTCGACAGGGTCATCCTGGAGGCGGTCAAGCGCCGCTCCGAGGTCTCGCAGGCGATCGGGAAGACGCGCGTCGGTTCCGGCGGCACGAAGCTGGTGCACACGCGGGAGGTGGCCATCATCAACCAGTTCCGCGACGAGCTCGGCGAGGAGGGCCCGGCCCTGGCCACGATCCTCCTCCGCCTGGGGCGCGGCAAGCTCGGCTGAGACCTGCTCCCGGGGCCTGCTGGAGCGGGCTACTTCTCGAGCGAGTCGAGCACGACATCGAACTCGAGCAGCTCGGCCTTCTGCGAGACCGGCGGGCGCTGCGGCGCACCCGCACTGCCCCCGTGCACGTGGGCGGCGCGCCCCTCGCCAGCCCACCAGGCCCGGTATGAGTCCTCGTCGGCCCAGCGGGTGACCACGAAGTAGCGGTCCTCCCCCTTTGTCGGGCGCAGCAGCTGGAAACCCTCGAACCCCGCCTGGGAGTCGATGGCGTGCTTGCGGGCGGAGAAGCGGCGCTCGAGCTCCTCCCCACCACCCTCGGGCACGGAAATGGCGTTGATCTTCACGATGCTCATTCCTTCACCCTATACATCCGCGCGGGCGTGCGGGGCCCAGCTTTGCACTAGCGTGGAAGGTATCTGACACCCTTCCCGTCTAGGAGGATCAATGACCACCATCACGTCCACCCCCGCCTGGGCAGACCTGACCAACCTGCACGCGCAGAAGGGCGGGATGACGCTGCGCAACCTTTTTGCCTCGGACCCCGCCCGCGCGGAGAAGCTGACCTTCGATGCCGCCGGTTTGCACGTCGACCTGTCCAAGAACCTCGTCGACGACGAGGTGCTCGGCGCCCTCGTGGCCCTGGCCGAGCAGGCCGGCCTCGCCGATCGCATCGGGGAGATGTTCTCGGGGGCGCGCATCAACACCACCGAGGACCGTTCCGTCCTCCACACCGCTCTGCGCATGCCGGCCGAGGAGAACCTAAGCGTCGACGGCCAGGATGTCGCCGCGGACGTCCACGAGGTGCTGGGGCGGATGCGTGATTTCGCCGCCGCCCTGCGCTCCGGCGAGTGGCGCGGCCACACCGGCCACACGATCAAGAAGGTGGTCAACATCGGCATCGGCGGCTCCGACCTCGGCCCCGCCATGGCCACGAAGGCGCTGCGTTCCTACGCCACGGCCGGGATCACCGCCGAGTTCGTCTCCAACGTCGATCCGGCGGACATGGTCAGCGTCCTCGACCGGGCCAACGCGGAGGAGACCCTCTTCATCGTCGCCTCCAAGACCTTCACCACCCAGGAGACGCTGGCCAACGCGCACGCGGCGAAACGGTGGCTGCTGGAGAAGTTCGGGGGCGACGAGGGGGCCGTCGCAAAGCACTTCGTGGCTGTCTCCACCAACGCGGAGAAGGTCGCGGAGTTCGGCATCGACACCTCGAACATGTTCCCCTTCTGGGACTGGGTCGGAGGGCGCTACTCCGTCGACTCGGCCATCGGGCTGTCCCTTATGGCGGTCATCGGTCCGATGGACTTCATGCGCTTCCTCGAGGGTTTCCACGCCGTCGACGAGCACTTCCGCACCGCCGACCTGCGTTCCAACGTCCCGGCCCTCATGGGCCTGCTCAACATCTGGTACCGCAACTTCCACGGTGCGCAGACGCACGCCGTGCTTCCCTACTCCGAGGACCTCTCCCGCTTCCCCGCCTACCTCCAGCAGCTCACCATGGAGTCGAACGGCAAGTCGGTGACCCGCGACGGCACCCGGGTCTTCTACGACACCGGTGAGATCTTCTGGGGAGAGCCGGGAACCAACGGCCAGCACGCCTTCTACCAGCTGCTTCACCAGGGCACGACGATGGTGCCGGCGGACTTCATCGGCTTCGCCGAGCCGCGCGAGGACCTGCCCACCGCCGACGGCACCGGTTCGATGCACGACCTTCTGATGGGCAACCTCTTCGCGCAGACGAAGGTCCTCGCCTTCGGCAAGGATGTCGAGGAGATCAAGGGCGAGGGCGTCGACCCGCAGCTCGCCCCGCACAAGGTGATGCCGGGCAACCGGCCGACCACCACCATCCTCGCGAAAGAGCTCTCCCCGCACACCCTGGGCGCGCTCATCGCGCTCTACGAGCACATCGTGTTCACCGAATCCGTCATCTGGGACATCAACGCCTTCGATCAGTGGGGCGTGGAGCTGGGCAAGCAGCAGGCGAACCAGCTCGCGGCCGCGGTCTCCGGCGCCGAGACCCCCGACACCGGTGACACCTCCACCGACGCGCTGATCACCTGGTACAGGAGCATGAAGTAACAATGGGCGACTCAATCTCCACCGACACGTACACGCCGCGGCAGCGCTCGATCTACCGCAAGCGCCTCGAGGACGAGCTGGAGGTCTTCGACCGCCACCTGCAGGACGCGGAGTTCGTCAGCCAGGGCACCATCGGCCTCGAGCTCGAGCTCAATCTCGTCGACGACGCCATGCAGCCCGCCCGCCGCAACCAGGAGGTGCTCGAGCGGCTTAGCGACGACTACCAGTCCGAGATCGGCTCCTACAACGTCGAGCTCAACCTGCCGCCGCACAGCATCGAGGCGAACGGGCTGGCGGAGCTCGAGGAAAACCTCACCGCCCGCCTGAAGACGGTCAAGGAGGCTGCCGAGGCGGTGGGCACCCACGTCGCGATGATCGGCACCCTGCCCACCGTGACCACGGAGTTCCTCGAGGACCCGCGCTGGATCACCAACGAGTACCGCTACCACGGACTGAACAACTCCGTCATGGAATCCCGGGGCGAGCTGCTGCACCAGGAGCTCAGCCGCGTGGAGAGCTTCAGCCATGACTTCGAGGACATCTCCACCGAATCCACCTGCACCTCGATGCAGCTGCACCTGCAGGTCGCCCCCGACCGCTTCGCCGACGCCTGGAACGCCTCGCAGGCCATCGCCGGCGTGCAGGCCGCGATCGGGGCCAACTCGCCCCTGTTCATGGGCCACCGCCTGTGGCACGAGTCGCGCATCCCGGTCTTCGAGCAGGCCATCGACACCCGCACCAAGGAGCTCATCCACCAGGGTGTGCGCCCGCGGGTGTGGTTCGGCGAGCGCTGGATCACCTCCGTGTTCGACCTCTTCGAGGAGAACGTCCGCTACTTCTCCCCGCTCATTCCGGAGGGCCGCGTGGAGGCCGGCAAGCCCATGATGCAGGGCAACAGCCCGGGCCTGCACTACCTCAACCTGCACAACGGCACCGTGTGGCGCTGGAACCGGCCCATCTACGACCCCAACGGCAAGCTTTCCCACATCCGCGTGGAGAACCGCCTGCTGCCCGCCGGCCCGACGGTGAAGGACATCATCGCCGACGCCGCCTTCTACTACGGCATGGTGAAGTTCCTCGGTGAGCAGACCCGCCCGGTCTGGTCGCGCCTGAGCTTCGAGCAGGCGGAGAGGAACTTCCAGGCGGGTGCCCGCGACGGCCTCACCGCCCGCATGAAGTGGCCCACCCTGGGCATGATCGAGGTCGCCGACCTGATCACCTCCCACCTGCTGCCCCAGGCCCGCGAGGGTCTCGCCATGCTCGACGTGGCCCCGGAGAGCATCGAGGAGTACATGGGCATCATCGAGGGCCGCGCCACGCGCCGCCAGAACGGCGCGGTGTGGCAGCTCGCCGCCCTCACGGAGGCCGGCCCGGGCACCCGCCCCGGCACCCCGGAGCGGATGGAGGCCCTCTCCCGGGTGGTGCGCCAGTACCTGAAGAACCAGGAGACGGGCGCGCCGGTGCACACCTGGTCCACCGAGGTGGAATAGGGCACAATGTGGGGCTGACCTCGGGTGGTGCACCCGCCCGCGATCCCGCACTGAGAAAGGCCCCGCATGCAGGCAGTCATCGACTGGGTTGTCCACCTGATGGAGGTGCTCGGCGCCCCCGGCGTCGGCATCGCCATTCTTCTGGAGAACCTCTTCCCACCGATTCCCTCTGAATTCGTCCTCCCGCTCGCCGGCTTCACCGTCGCCCAGGGCTCGCTGAACCTCGTCGAGGTGTTCCTCTGGTCGGTCGCCGGCTCCGTTGCCGGTGCGTACGCCCTGTACTTTGCCGGCGCGTGGCTGGGCGTCGATAGGCTGCGCCGCATTGCCGGGCGAATGTGGCTCGTGCGCGTCTCCGACGTCGACTCCGCGCTGGGTTTCTTCCGCCGCTACGGGCGGGTCTCCGTTCTCTTCGGCCGCCTCATCCCGGGCATCCGCTCGCTCATCTCGATCCCCGCGGGTCTGGATCGGATGAACCCGCTCGCCTTCGGTCTGTGGACCGCCCTCGGCTCCGCCGCGTGGAACGCGGCCCTCCTCGCACTCGGGTACTTCCTCGGCGAGAACTGGCACCTCGTGGGCACCTACATCGGCGCGTACGCGAACGTGGTCTACCTCATCGTGCTCGCGGGCCTCGCCACCGGTTCAGCCCTCCTCATCCGCCGATCGCTGCGGGAGCGGGCTGGCATCGGGGGCACCACCAGATAACCCGCTCCAGGTCCCCCGCTCCGCCGAGGAAACCCTTGCGGATCAGCGTGGTGCATCGCCTGCACGGCTTGTTGTTGCGACCGAACACGTAGCTCGTCTCGCCCGCCCGTTTGACCCCCGTGGTCACCCGCACCGGCGAGTCCTTGTTCGCCCACATCAGCCGCCGCGCGATGCGCACATGCTTGTCGACGTCCACCCGGCCCACCAGCTCCCCAGGGTGCGTCCCGGCGAGAAACCCGACCTCCGCCCGGTACTCATTGCCGATGCCCGCGGCGTTGCGCTGGTCCAGCAGCGCCCGCCCGATTTCGAGGCGCGGCGTGCGCAGGATCCGCCGCACCACCTCGTCGTGGTCGAACTCCTCCGCGAGCATGTCCGGGCCGAGGTAGCCCGTCCGCTCCCCGTACTCGCGCGCCGGAAAGGCCTCCACCAGGCCGAGCTGGTGGCCGACCAGCTCGATGTCACCCGGCGGGTCCGCGAGCCGCAGCACAACGCGGGCAGTGTGGGCCGGCTTGCGCCACCGGGTTCCGGCGCGGTGGATCGACCACGTCCCCTCCATTTTCAGGTGGGTGTGCAGGATGTCGTTTCCGAACCGCATGAACAGGTGCTTGCCGTAGGGCCACACCCTCTCGCAGGTCAGGCCGGTGAAATCCACGGTGGCGTAACGGGGGACCCGTAGCTCGCACCGGGTGACGGCCCGGCCCTCCATGAACTTCAGGCGCTTGGCGAGCTGATAGACGGAATCCCCCTCTGGCATGCGCTACAGGCTACTCCCCGCCGGCAGAGGGCGGCGCCCCTAATCGTCGAAGCTCAACTCCCCCGGCAGGTCCCCCGGCAGCTCCCCCAGCGCCTCGGCCACGGAGCGCCCGCGCCTCTTCGGCGGCGCCGCCGCCGAGCCGCCGATCTTCGCCCCCTTGTGCGTCACCGACGCGCCGTAGTCGCGCAGCGAAAACGCCGCCTCCCCGTTGAGCTTCTCCACGTTCAGCGGGCGCATCCGTCCGAGGCGCACGGCATCGGTGAGGGCGGAAACGACCAGGCCGAGCGGGTCGCCGGTGCCTTCCGGGAAGTGGTCGAAGAACGTGGTCATGGTCTTTCCGCCGCGGGTGACGTGGGCGGCGAGGAGGCCGTCGACAAGCACGACGACGGCCCCCGCGCTGCGCGTCGGTCCCTGGTCCGGCCAGGGCAGCGCCGCGCCGTAGGGGTTGGCGGGGTCGGTCGCGGCAAGGACGTGGACGTGGGGCTCGCGCGTGCCCGATGGCCAGCCGACAACATCATCCGAGTCCTGGTGGCCGCGGAGGCGGTCGATGGTCGCGGGCGTGGAGAACTGCGCGGCGCCCAGGCCCTCGATGAGGTAACCGCGCATCGCCTTGCCGGACTCCTCGAAGCCGCTGAGCACCTTGTACGCCAGGGCGAACCCGCCGAGCACGTCCTCGGCGGTGACGGCGCCGCGGGTGACCACCCCGTAGCGGTCCAGCCAGGCCTCGCCCAGGGCGACGGAGCGGCGGGTGGCGTCGGTGTCGGCGAGCGGTGAGGCGGCCCATCGCCCCACCATGTCGGGCGGGGTGAGTGAGGCGAACGACGTCCGTCCGGAACGCACCCGGGAGCGCGAGGGGCGCCGCTTGGCGCGGTGCGCGGTCTTCCCCCCGGCGAGGCGGGCGCGGATGGGGGCGAAGGAGTCGGGCGAGACAAGCCCCGATTCGACCAGGTCCCACACGGATTCGCGCAGCTCCTCGGCGGTGGTGGTTCCGGAAAACAGATCGGTGAAGAGGAACCCGCCGCCGGTGCGGACCTTCTCCATCACCTGCGACTGCGTCAGGGAGAGCAGCGGCTCCTCCACCTGCGGCATGAGCTGGGCGGCATAGTCCTGCGGAAGGAGCATGATCCACGGGTCGCGGGCGCCCGCCTTCCCGGCGCCGACGATGGCCACCTCCCCGGCGGCCGTGAGCTCGTCGAGCATGACGGGGCGGTAGTCGCCCACCCGGGAGGGCAGCACCCAGGACTCCCACGCGGAGGCGGGCAGGCGCACCCCGGCGAGCTGCTCGAGCACGGCGTACACCCCGTCGGCGCCGCGCAGCGCCGGGACAACCCCGACGGGGGCGACGTTCAGCCACGCGGGAAGAAAGCGGCCGTAGGCGGACTGGGAGACGGGGCGGGTCTGCGCGCGGGCTGCCGCGAGCGAGCGCGAGCGGATGATCCGCAGCACCTCGGAGGCCACGTACTCCTGCTCCTCGACACCCTGGCGGTAGCGGCCCTCGATAACCTTGCCGGAGTCGACCAGCGGCTGCAGCGCAGAGTACGCCGCGCCCACCGCGAGGCCGAAGGCGTCGGCGAGGTCGCGCAGGGTGAACGGCCCGCGCGTGCGCACCCACCGGCCCACAAGCTGGGCCATCGCGTCGGTGATGGTGGCCACCTGGGCGGCGACGCCGGGAGGGACGGGCACCCCGAGGGCGTCGCGAAGCAGCGGCGCGTCGAGGGCCTGGGCGATGTGTTCGCGCCCGCCGATGCGCACCCGCATCACGCGGGGGCCCAGGGAGGACTCCAGCGGACCCAGCGGCACGGGGGTGTAGGCGGGCAGGTCGTCGACGGGCACCGGGCCAACCATGCGCAGGGTGTCCGCGAACTGCTCGGAGGTCTCGGCCCGGCCGAGGCGGCGCAGGGAGGCGTCGACCTCCGCAATGATCTGTGGGTCGAGCAGGTCGCGCAGCTCGACGGTGCCCAGCAGCTTGGCCAGCAGCGACGGGTCGAGCGACAGGGCCGCGGCGCGTTTCTCCGCCAGCGGGGTGTCGCCCTCGTACATGAACGCCCCCGTGTAGTTGAACAGCAGCGAGGAGGCGAAGGGGCTGGGCTGCTCCGTGGTCACCTCGGCGACGCGCACGCGCCTGGTGCTCAGGTCCCGCATGACGGACTGCAGGGCGGGCAGGTCGTAGACGTCCTGGAGGCACTCGCGCACCGTCTCCAGGATGATCGGGAAGGACGGGTAGTTGCGCGCGACGTCGAGGAGCTGCTCGGCACGCTGGCGCTGCTGCCACAGGGGCGCGCGCTTGCCGGGGTGGCGCCGCGGAAGCAGGAGCGCTCGCGCCGCGCACTCCCGGAAACGCGCCGCGAACAGGGCGGAGTTGCCCACCTGCTCCGTCACGATGTCCGCGATCTCATCGGTGTCGAAGAGGAACAGTGAGGCGTCGGGCTCCTTCTCCCCCTGTGGCAGGCGCAGCACGATGCCGTCGTCGCCCGCCACCGCCTGGGCGTCCATCCCGGTCTCCTGCGCGACGCGCCAGCCGGTGGCCAGCGCCCACGCGGCGTTGACCCCCTTGCCGAAGGGCGTGTGCAACACCACCCGCCAGTCCCCCAGCTCATCGGTGAAGCGTTCCAGCACGAGCGTCTTCTCGTCCGGCAGGACGCCGGTCGCCTCCTCCTGCTCCTGGAGGTAGCGCACGAGGTTTCCCCGTGCGAACTCGTCGAGCGAGGGGTCAATGTTCTCCCCGCCCTTTGCTTCCCGACGAAACTCCCCCAGCGCCTTGCCGAGCTCGTACGGCCTGCCCAGCCCGTCGCCCGTCCAGAACGGCAGCCTGCCGGTGTGTCCCGGTGCCGGGGTGACCTGCACCTGGTCGCGCGTTATGTTCTCGATGCGCCAGCTCGATGCCCCGAGGGTGAACACGTCACCCACCCGGGATTCGTAGACCATCTCCTCGTCGAGCTCCCCGACGCGGCGCGGCACCCCGCCCTCCGCACCGCTGCCGACGAGGAAGACACCGAACATGCCGCGGTCCGGGATCGTCCCGCCGCTGGTCACGGCCACCCGCTGGGCGCCGGGACGGGCGCGCAGCGTGGTGCCCTCGAGAATGGCCCTGGGGCGCAGCTCCGCGAAGTCCGTCGACGGGTACACGCCGACAACGAGGTCGATCACCGCGTCGTACACCTCGCGGGCCAGGTCGCGGTACGGCCAGGCACGGCGCACGGTGTCGTACCACTCGTCCACGTCGAGGTCCTCCACCGCCACCGCGGCAATGGTCTGCTGCGTGAGCACGTCCAGGGGCGACAGGGGCGTGTGCAGCTCCTCGATCAGCCCGGCGCGCATGCGCGGCACGGTCACGGCCGTCTGCACCAGGTCGGAGCGGTGCTTGGGGTAGAAGGTTCCCTCGGAGACGGCCCCGACGGTGTGCCCGGCGCGCCCGACGCGCTGCAGGCCGGAGGCCACCGAGGGCGGCGATTCCACCTGGATGACCAGGTCAACCGCGCCCATGTCGATGCCCAGCTCCAGGGAGGAGGTGGACACGACGGCCTTGAGCGAGCCCTCCTTGAGCATGGTCTCCGTCTGCAGGCGCTCCTCCTTGGACACGCTGCCGTGGTGGGCGCGGGCGATGATGGAGGCGGCGTGGCCCGCGGTGTCGACTGACTTCATCAGTTGGGCGGGCGGGCGTCGTGTAGCGGGGCTCAACGCCTCCGGGTCGTGTTCCTTCGCCCAGAGCTCGTTGATCTGGCTGGTGAGGCGCTCGGCGGAGCGCCGCGAGTTGACGAAGACGATGGTGGAGCGGTGTGCCATCACCTCCTCGTAGACGGCGCGCTCGATGTGGGGCCAGATTGAGGCGGAGGCACCCGGGGGCGCGTCGAAGCCGTCGGTGTCCAGCACGTCGTCGACCACCGCCTCCCCGATGGTGGAGGCGTCCTCCGGGACGGGCAGGTCGCTCATGTCCTCCACGGGAACCACCACGTCGAGCTCCCACCGCTTCTGCCCCGGCGGGTTGATGATGCTTGTGCGCGGTCCGAGGAAGTTGGCCACCGCGCTCAGCGGCCGCACCGTGGCCGAAAGGCCGATGCGCTGGAACGCGCCGGCGACCATGGCAAGCCGCTCCAGGGACAGGGTGAGGTGTACCCCGCGCTTCGTCCCGGCGAGGGCGTGGATCTCGTCCACGATGACCGTGTCCACGGTCTTCAGGACGCCCGCGGCCTTCGACGTCAGCATGAGGTAGAGCGACTCGGGCGTGGTGATGAGGATGTCCGGCGGCTTGCGCACCTGGCGGTTGCGCTCCGCCTGCGGGGTGTCCCCCGAGCGCACGCCGACGGAGATGTCGGGCATGTCGCGGCCCATCCGCTGGGCGACGCGCGCGATGCCGCTCAGGGGCGCGCGCAAGTTGTTCTCCACGTCGACGCCCAGCGCCTTGAGCGGCGAGATGTAGAGGACGCGCACGCCGCCGTGGGTGGAGGCCTGGGAGCCGTCGATGGGCAGCGCCTGTTGCCCCGCCCTCTCGACGAGGCTGTTGAGCGACCAGAGGAAGGCCGCGAGCGTCTTTCCTGAGCCGGTCGGCGCGACAACCAGCGAGTTCTCCCCCGCCGAGATGGACGCCCAGGCCTGCTCCTGCACCGGCGTGGGCGCGGCGAAGACCTCGCGGAACCACGACGCCACCTGGGGGTGGAAACGGTCCAGGATCTGCTCGGGCATGGGTGCAACTCTACGGTAGGGTCGTACCCATGACGGCTTCCTACTCAGACTCCCGCCTGACCAACCTCATTGCGCAGGGCACGGGGGAAATCCTCAAGGGGATCCGCGGGGTAGGCCTGCTCCGCGGCCGCGAGCTGGGCGAGGCGGGTGACGACCTCGCGCAGAACTGGATCGCCCGGGTGCTCGGCCAGCACCGCCCCAACGACGGTTTCCTGTCCGAGGAGGCCGCCGACAACCCCGAACGCCTGGGCAAGGAGCGCGTCTGGATCGTCGACCCGCTCGACGGGACCAAGGAGTTCGCCACCGGCCGCCAGGACTGGGCCGTCCACGTCGCCCTGGTGGAAAACGGGGTGCCCACCCACGCCGCCGTGGGCCTGCCGGACCTGGGCGTGGTGTTCAAGTCCTCCGACGTGCGCCACGTCACCGGCCCCTACGCGCGCAAGGTGGCGCTGTCGCGCAACCGTCCGCCCGCCGTCGCCCACGCCGTGGCGGATAGCCTCGGCTTCGAGGCAGTCGGGGTGGGTTCCGCGGGCGCGAAGGCGATGCACGTCCTCCTCGGTGACTACGATGCCTACGTCCACGCCGGCGGCCAGTACGAGTGGGACCAGGCCGCACCCGTCGGTGTCTCCCTCGCCGCGGGGCTGCACTGTTCGCGCCTCGACGGCTCCGAGCTGCGCTACAACAACGAGGACACCTACATCCCCGACCTGCTCATCTGCCGCCCGGAGCTCGCCGACGACATCCTCGCCGCCTGCGCCGCCTTCCGCGACGAGCACGGCACCTTCGACGGCGCCGCGGACAAGTAACAACGGATCTCACGAAAGGCTTCCTGCCTGCATGACTGTGCCCACCCCCTACGAGGACCTGCTCCGCGACGTCCTCACCAACGGCACCCCCAAGGGTGACCGCACCGGCACCGGCACCCTGAGCGTCTTCGGTCGCCAGCTGCGCTACGACCTCTCCGATTCCTTCCCCCTCCTGACCACCAAGCGCGTCTACCTCAAGGGTGTCGTGGGCGAGCTGCTCTGGTTCCTCCGCGGCGATTCCAACGTCCGCTGGCTGCAGGATAACGGCGTGCGCATCTGGAACGAGTGGGCGGACAAGGACGGCGAGCTCGGACCCGTCTACGGCGTGCAGTGGCGCTCCTGGCCCACCCCGGACGGGCGGCACATCGACCAGATCCAGGCCACCCTGGACACCCTGCGCTCCAACCCGGACTCGCGCCGCAACCTCGTCTCCGCCTGGAACGTCTCCGAGCTGAACAAGATGGCGCTCATGCCCTGCCACCTGCTCTTCCAGCTCTACGTGGCCGAGGGAAAGCTCTCGATGCAGGTCTACCAGCGCTCCGCCGACATGTTCCTCGGCGTGCCGTTCAACATCGCCTCCTACTCCCTGCTCACCCACATGTTCGCCCAGCAGGCGGGCCTCGGCGTGGGCGAGCTGATCTGGACGGGCGGCGACTGCCACATCTACAACAACCACATCGAGCAGGTGCGCGAACAGCTCTCCCGCGAGCCGCGTCCCTACCCGCGGCTGGTGCTGAACAAGGCGGCCTCGCTCTTCGACTACACCTTCGACGACATCGCCGTCGAGGGCTATGACCCGCACCCGACGATCAAGGCGCAGGTCTCCGTATGATCGGCGCGATCTGGGCACAGTCCGCCGACGGCATCATCGGCGACGGCGAGGGCCTGCCCTGGCACCTTCCCGAGGACCTGAGGCACTTCAAGCAGGTCACCCTCGGCCACCCCGTCATCATGGGCCGCCGCACCTGGGAGTCCCTGCCCGTCCGCCCGCTGCCGGGCCGCGCCAACCACGTCATCTCCTCGCGCGAACCGGGCCGCTGGTCCGACGGCGCGTTCGTCTCCCCCGACCTGCCCGACTTCGAGACCGACGCCTGGATCATCGGCGGGGCGCAACTCTACGAAGCCACCCTCGACGAGGTCGACATCATCGAGCTCACGCTTATCGACGTCCATCTCGCCGCCGAGCTCGGTTCCAGGGCCGTCCTCGCCCCGCGCATTGATGACAGCTTCGCGCTCGTGGGGGAATCGGGCTTGATGACGTCGACAAGCGGCCTGCGCTACCAATTCCAACGCTTCGAAAGGAAATAATGGTCATCTACGCCACCAGCTGGTGCCCCTACTGCCGCTCTCTGCTCTCCGCGCTGAAGAAGACGGACATGACGTTCGAGGTCGTTGACGTCGAGGCGCGTGGCAACGAGGAGGCCGCGGCATGGGTCGAGTCCGTCAACGGCGGCAACCGCATCGTGCCCACCGTGCGCTACGAGGACGGCACCCATGACACGAACCCGCCCTTCGCGCAGGTCAAGGCGAAGTATGAGGAGCTTGCCCGGTAGGGTACCCTGTTCGTGTTGCCCTAGTAGCTCAGTGGATAGAGCACGGCTCTCCTAAAGCCGGTGTCGGAGGTTCGATTCCTCTCTGGGGCACTTTTTCATTGCCTTTTCCGGCCGCGGTTGTTGGGCTTTCCGCGCCGGGCCGAGTTTTCCGCACCCCGCCACCCAAATGAGCGCCTATAAATGAGTACCAGTCCGGTGAAAACCCAGCCACCCGCAAAATCCACCAGACTGGCGCTCTTTTACGGGCGCTCATGTGGCTCTGTGCGGCCACCAACCCACCGACTCCCCGCCTACACTCTCCCCCATGACCACCTACCTCGCCCCCACCAAGAAGGTCCGCGTCTCCGACCTGAAGCAGAAGAAGGCGACCGGCGACAAGTGGGCAATGCTCACCGCCTACGACTACTCCACCGCCCGGGTCCTCGCGGACGCCGGGATCGAGTGCATGCTTGTGGGCGATTCCGCCGCCAACGTCGTGTTCGGTTACGAAAACACCAACCAGGTCTCCCTGGACGAGATGGCCTACCTCGGCGCCGCCGTCGTCCGCGGGGCCGGGAACGCTCTGGTCATCATGGACCTCCCCTTCGGCACCTACGAGGCCGGCGACGAGCAGTGCGTCCGCAGCGCCACGGAGCTCATCCGCCGCACCGGGGCCCACATGGTCAAGCTGGAGGGCGGCACCCGCATCGCCCCGCGCATCCGGGCGCTGAAGAACGCCGGCCTGGCCGTGTGCGCCCACGTGGGCTTCACGCCGCAGTCGGTGGACAATCTCGGCGGGTTCAAGGTGCAGGGCCGCGACGCCGGCGCCGAGCAGCTCACGCGCGATGTGGATGCGGTCGTCGAGGCGGGCGCGGACATGGTCGTGTTCGAGATGGTCCCCGCCGAGCTCGCCACCCAGCTCACCGCCTCCTGCCCAGTCCCCACCGTGGGAATTGGCGCGGGGGCGGGCACCGACGCCCAGGTTCTGGTGTGGCACGACATGGCGGACTTCCCCGCAGGAGCGCGCCGGCCGAAGTTCGTCCGCCAGTTCGGGGCGGCGGGCACCGAGCTCGGGCAGGCGGCCGCGGCCTACAAGCAGGCGGTGCACGAGGGCAGCTTCCCCACCCCCGGGCACTCCTTCTGACCCGGCGCTAGCCCACCGTCACTGCCACGTTGTCGATCAGCCGGGTGGTCCCCACCCGCGCCGCCACCAGCAGGCGTGCCGGCCCCCGGTAGCCTTCCGGCACCTCCTGCAGGTCGGGCGTCCGCAGGGTCAGGTAGTCGAGGTCGACGCCCGGGTTGGCGTCGAGAAGCGACCGCGCCCCCTCGTAGCTGCCGGTCGCCAGCGCCCGCGAGAGCGTGAGGGCCGTGGCGTGCTCGGTGTCCGAGAGGTAGCGGTTGCGCGAGGAGAGCGCTAGCCCGGTGCCCTCGCGGACGATGGGGCAGCCGTGCACGCGCACGGGCACATTCAGGTCCTCCACCATCTGCCGGATGAGCACGAGCTGCTGGTAGTCCTTCTCCCCGAAGAACGCGTCGGTCGCGCCGGTGAGCGCGAAGAGCTTGCTCACCACCGTCAGCACGCCCGCGAAGTGGGTCGGCCGCGAGGCGCCCTCGAGCACCTTCCCGAGCTCGCCGGGCTGCACGGTGGTGCGGGGCCCGGCCGGGTACATTGTGGCCACGCTCGGGGCGAAGACCGCGTCGACCCCCTCCCCCTCCAGCTTTTCGACGTCCTCCTCCAGCGTCCTGGGGTACGCCTCCAGGTCCTCGCCCGGCGCGAACTGCAGCGGGTTGACAAAGATGCTCACCACGACGGGCCCGCCCAGTTCACGCGCCTCGCGCACGAGGGAAAGGTGGCCCTCGTGGAGCGCGCCCATCGTCGGCACGAGGGCGAGGGTGTCCGGTTTGCCGAGGGCGTCGGCGAGGTCCTGCGGGGTGTGGGTGAGAACGGTCATGCCAGAGAGATTAGGGCCATGCCGCTTTGCGACGCCACCTGCCGGCCCACAACCACGGTGGTATGTTACGCAGGTAGACCTTTGTTGCCCGTGGGATTTCAGTGTCCCGTCAACCCGGGAGGTACCCATGCCCCGCCCGTCCATCGGCCGCGCGTTCAACCGCCGCCGCTTCCTCGCCTCCGCCGCCGCGGCCTCCGCCGCCGGGGCCCTCGCCGTCTCCACCGCGCCACGCGCCGCGGCCCAGAACGCGGTTTTGGGCACCGTTCTCGACTACTCCGCGGGCGTTCCCTCCGCCCGCTCCGTGAAGGCCGCCGGCCACTTGGGTGCCGTGCGCTACGTCTCCCAGCGCCGCCCGGGTGCGGACTGGATGCACGGCAAGCCCGTCAGCCTCGCCGAGGCCCAGGACTTCAAGGCCAGCGGGCTGGCCACGGCCTCGGTCTACCAGTTCGGAAAGGACGCGACCGCCGACTGGCTCGCCGGCGCCGCGGGGGCGGCGACCCACGCCCCGCAGGCGATCGCCCTGCACAAGGCCGCGGGCGGACCAACCGGACGCCCCATCTACGTCGCCGTGGACGACAACCCTTCGCGCGCCCAGTACGAGGGCCAGATCCGCCCGTATCTGCGCGCCTTCGGCGCGGCACTGGCGGCCACTGGCTACCAGACGGGCGTGTACGGCAACTACAACGTGATCCAGTGGTGCGTCGACGACGGCATCGGCAGCTTCTTCTGGATGCACGACTGGGGTTCGGGCGGAAAAGTTCATCCCCGTGCCCAGCTCCACCAGGTGTCGAAGCGCCAGGCACGCATCGACGGCATCGAGTGCGACATCAATGAGGTGCTCGCCGCCGACTGGGGCCAGTGGACCCCGGGCCAGGCTCCCGCGCAGACCGGCACGCAGCAGCCGGGGACACCGCAGCCGGGGACACAGCAGCCCGGCACCTCCCCCATCACCATCCCCGGCACCCAGATCCAGGTCACCCCGGAAATGGTCGAGCAGGCGGGCCAGCTGTCCAGCCAGGCGTCCTCCCGGTTGCCGGGCCGATAAGTCTCCGGGCGCCGATCCGGGGACACCAAAAAAGGGGCCGCGCCGAAGCGCAGCCCCTTTTCTCGTGCCGTTCAACAGCACGGCCGGTTAGTGGTCGACGGGCGCCTCCACACCGACACCGGTGAGCGAGCGGACCTCCATCTCTGCCTGGAGGTCGTCCAGGTTGTCCGGCTTTCCGATCATCGTGCCGACGATGCCGGCGAGGAAGGCGAGCGGGATGGAGATGATGCCCGGGCTGCTGAGCGGGAAGATGGACCAGTCGGCGTTCGGGAACATCGCGGACGGCGCACCGGAGACCGCCGGGGAGAAGAAGATGAGCACCAGGGCCGCAACCAGGCCCGTGTACATCGATGCCACGGCACCGGTGGTGTTGAAGCGCTTCCAGTACAGGGAGTACAGGATGGTCGGCAGGTTGGCGGACGCCGCGATGGCGAAGGCCAGGGAGACCAGGAAGGCGACGTTCTGCTTCATGGCCAGGATGCCGAGCACGATGGCGACGATGCCGATGACCACCACGGTGATGCGGGAGACGCGGACCTGTTCGGCCTCGGTTGCCTGGCCGTCGCGAAGCACGGCGTTGTAGATGTCGTGCGCGATGGAGGCGGAGGCCGTGATGGCCAGGCCCGCCACCACCGCGAGGACCGTGGCGAAGGCGACCGCGGAGATCAGCGCCATGAACACCGACCCGCCGAGCTCGAAAGCGAGCAGCGGTGCCGCGGCGTTTGCGCCACCGGGCGCCGCGAGGATGCGGTCGGGGCCGACGAGTGCCGCGGCACCGTAGCCGAGCACGAGCGTGAGCAGGTAGAAGGAGCCGATGAGCACGATGGCCCAGGTCACCGATTTACGGGCCTCCTTGGCGGTGGGCACGGTGTAGAAGCGCATGAGCACGTGCGGCAAGCCCGCGGTACCGAGCACCAGGGACAGGCCGAGCGACAGGAAGTCGATCTGCGTGGTCAGGTTCTTGCCGTACTTCATACCGGGCTTCATGATGTCCGCGGCGTCGTACCCCTGCTTCTGGATGTACTTGGAGGCGCCGTGCATGTTCACCGCGCCGTCGAAGAGAGTGCCGAAGCCGCCCTTGACCGTCACGAAGACGAGCACCGTCATGATCACCACGCCGCTGATGAGCAGCACAGCTTTGATCATCTGCACGTAGGTGGTGCCCTTCATCCCGCCGATGAGAACGTAGGCGATCATCACGATGCCGACGATGACGACGCAGATGGACTGCGCGGCGAAGGAGTGCAGGTTCAGCAGCACGGACACGAGGGAGCCGGCGCCGGCCATCTGCGCGATGAGGTAGAACAGCGAGACGAAGAGGGTGCCGAAGGCGGCGGCCACGCGGACCGGCTTCTGGCGCAGGCGGAACGAGAGTACGTCCGCCATGGTGAAGCGGCCCACGTTGCGCAGAGGCTCCGCCACGAGGAGCAGGGCCACCAGCCAGGCCACGAAGAAGCCGATGGAGTAGAGGAACCCGTCGTAACCCGTCAGGGCGATGGAGCCGACGATGCCCAGGAAGGAGGCCGCCGAGAGATAGTCGCCGGCGATGGCGAGGCCGTTCTGGGTGCCACTGAAGGAGGCGCCGCCGGTGTAGAAGTCGGCGGACTCCCCCGTCGTCTTCCCGGCCCGGGTGACGATGAACAGCGTGACGATAATGAAGACGGCGAAGATCGCGATGTTGAGGATGGGGTTGCCCACACCCTGGGCGTCCGCCCCCTCGGCGAGGAATACGGTCGTCATGGCTCTAGCCCTCCATCTCTTCGCGGATGTGCGCCGCTCGCGGCTCGATGTTCTTGTTGGCGTAATTCACGTACACCCACGTGATGAGGAACGTGGTGACGAACTGGAGAATGCCCAGCCAGATACCCACATTCAGGCCGAGCAGCGGCGTGGCCATGGCTTCCGGGAAGAACGTCGCAACGATGACGTACAGGACGTACCAGACGAAGAAGGCCACGGACGCGGGGAAGGTGAACCCGCGGTAGGCCTTGCGCAGTTCCTGGAACTCGGGGCTCTTCTGCATCGCCACGAACTCAGCCGGGGTGGGTTCCCGGCGGGTTGGGATTGGGGTCGATCCTTGGGACACGGCCTCATCCTTTCTTTTGTATGTCGCTTGAGCTGCAGTTACGGCCACCACGTGTGCGATCCGCAACTAGACAAAAAGAATGTAACCTAATCCACAGCGCTTTAAGTTACGTTTGCGAACCTATATTTTCGAAAGGTATGGCGATACCCCCGTCAACGCTCCCACCAGCGGGAACACCCGCACGCGTTTTTACCCCCACCCCTCCAGAAACATGGCTGGACGCGAAAGAAGGCCCGCCCACTGCGTGAACGGACCCTTCAGAACTTGGGGCTTGACGACGCCCTACTTCACGTCCCCGGGGAACTCCCGCGGATCACCGGACGTGCGACCTCCACCGACCCCGTCGAGCGCCGCGATGTCATCTGTGTCGAGGTTGACCTCCACCGCCCCGATGTTCTCAACGAGCCGCTGCGGGTTCGCCGTCTTGGGGATCACCGAGCAACCCATCTGCAGGAGGTACGCGAGAACAACCTGGGCCGGCGTCTTGCCGTGCTTGTCCGCGACGGCGACGATTTCGGGTGCATCGAAGTTCTCCCCGCGGGCAAGGGGTGCCCACGCCTCGGTGACGATGCCCTTCTCCCGGTGGTAGCTGCGCAGCTCCGGCTGGGTGAAGCCGACATGGAGCTCGACCTGGTTGAGGGCGGGTACGACACCGGTTTTCCCGATGATGTCGTCGAGGACCTCCTCGTAGAAGTTCGCCACCCCCACCGACTGCAGCTGACCCATCCCCTGCAGCTTCACCAGCTGCTCGAAGGCCTGGGCGTAGATGCCCTTCTGCGGCCACGGCCAGTGGACCAGGTAGAGGTCCATGAAGTCGAGGTTCAGGCGCTTGAGCGATTCCTGGTAGGCATCCGCGGCGCGGTGCTGGTCGTCGTTCCACAGCTTGGTGGTGACAAACAGCTCCTCGCGGGTGACGTCGCCCGCGGCAATCGCGGCGTTGATCGCCTTGCCCACCTGCTCCTCGTTGTCGTAGAAGGAGGCGGTGTCGATGTGGCGGTACCCCAGCTCGATGGCGGTGCGGACGATGGTGTCCACCTCGTCGCCCGCGAGCTTGTAGGTGCCGAGGCCCAGGAGGGGCAGATCGTAGCCGTCGTTAAGCGTGGTAACCGGAATTCGCATGCCCCTCATTGTGCCACTAGTTGGCGTCGAGCAGGTCGATCACGAAGATGAGGGTGCGGCCGGCGAGCGGGTGTCCCCCACCCGCGGGGCCGTACGCCTTTTCCGGCGGGATGGTCAGCTCGCGGCGGCCGCCGACCTTCATGCCGGGGATGCCCTCCTGCCAGCCCTCGATGAGACCGGCCAGCGGGAACTCGGCTGCCTCGCCGCGGTCCCAGGAAGAATCGAACTCCTCACCCGTCTCGTAGTCCACGCCCAGGTAGTGCACCTTGACGTATCCGCCCGCGACGGCCTCCTCCCCCTCTCCGAAGACGAGGTCCTCGATGACGAGGTCTACCGGGGCCGGCTCCTGCGGAACCTCAATGGTGGGCTTTTCCATGGTGAAATACTCCTTGATTAACGAATAACCGCCGAGAATGCTCACCCAATTATAAGGGAAACGCAATTCTCGGCGGTATTGGCGCTGAAATGGCGGTGTGCGCTGAGCTAAGGCACCCGGCGAGGCGGGCGTCTCAGCGGAGCGGTCCTCCTAGCGCTGGTCGCGCGGCACGTATTCGCGCTGCGGCGCACCGGTGTAGATCTGGCGCGGGCGGTTGATCTTGGTGTTCATCTCGAGCTGCTCGCGGTAGTGGGCGATCCAGCCCGGCAGGCGGCCGATGGCGAACAGGACGGTGAAGAAGTCCGTCGGGAAGCCCATGGCGCGGTAGATCAGGCCGGTGTAGAAGTCCACGTTCGGGTACAGCTTGCGGGAGATGAAGTAGTCGTCCTTGAGGGCGATCTCCTCGAGCTGCATGGCGAGGTCCAGCAGCTCGTCGCCGCCGAGGTGGTCGAGCACCTCGTGGGCGGTCTCCTTGACGATGGCCGCGCGCGGGTCGTAGTTCTTGTACACGCGGTGGCCGAAGCCCATGAGGCGGACACCCTTTTCCTTGTTCTTCACGCGGTTCATGAAGTCGGTGGCGTCGCCGTCGTGGTTGTTCTTGATGTCCTCGAGCATCTCCAGGACGGCCTGGTTGGCGCCGCCGTGCAGCGGGCCCGCCAGGGCGTTGATGCCGCCGGCGATGGAGACGAACATGTTCGCCTGGGCGGAGCCGATCATGCGCACGGTGGAGGTGGAGCAGTTCTGCTCGTGGTCCGCGTGCAGGATGAGGAGCTTGTCGAGTGCCTTGACCAGGATCGGGTCGACCTCGTAGGGCTCGGTGGGGTAGCCGAACATCATGCGGAGGAAGTTCTCGCGCGGGTTGAGCGAGTTGTCCGGGTACATGTAGGGCTTGCCCTGGGACGCACGGTAGGCGTAGGCCGCGAGCATCGGGACCTTGGCCATGAGGCGCACGGTGGCCTTGTCCAGCTGCTCCTCGTCCAGCGGGTTGAGCTGGTCCTGGTAGTAGGCGGAAAGGATGTTCACCGAGGAGGCCAGGACGGCCATCGGGTGCGCGTTGCGCGGGAAGACGTTGAAGGCAGCCTTGAAGTCCTCGTCCAGCAGCGTGTGGTGGCGGATCTCCTCGTTGAAGGAGTCCAGCTGCTCGCTCGTCGGCAGCTCGCCGCGGATAAGGAGGTAGGAGACCTCGTTGAAGGTGGCGTTCTTCGCCAGGTCCGCGATGTCGTAACCGCGGTAACGCAGAATGCCCTCGTCACCGTCGATGTAGGTGATCTTCGACTCGGTGGAGCCGGTGGAGACGTAACCGGGGTCGAAGGTCACCAGCCCGGTCTGGCCGAGGAAATTGCCCAGCACGACACCGTCGTTGCCTTCGGTGGCGCGCATGAGATCCATCTCGTACTCACCACCCGGGTAGTGAAGCACGGCTTTGTCATTGTTTTCAGAAGCCACTTTTAACCTTTCCACGAAATAGGGTTGCTCCCCCATCAAACGCAGCTGTACTTACCGACGTCACGGCTGACATCGCGGCCACTAAACGTCAAAGGAGGATCTACGGGAAGTTATCGTAGCAAAGGTTGTGATAGGCACGACATCGTTCCCCCTCTTTCGCCCCCACCACACATACCCTCTAGTGTTATGCTCGGAGCATAATATTATGCAAAGTTCGCAACTTCCTACAGAAGGATCCCCATGAGCGCGTTCCCCGTCATTCCCGCCAGCCTTCTCCCCGACGACGGCCGCTTCGGGTGCGGCCCGTCCAAGGTCCGCCCCGCCCAGATTGACGCCGTCGTCCGCGGCGCGGAGACCATCATCGGCACCTCGCACCGCCAGCCGGCGGTGAAGAACGTGGTCGGGGAGGTCCGCGACGGCCTTTCCCAGCTTTTCCAGCTTCCCGACGGTTACGAGATCGTTCTGTCCCTCGGCGGCGCCACGGCCTTCTGGGACGCCGCCACCTTCGGCGTCATCGAGAACAAGTCGGCCCACCTGACCTACGGGGAGTTCTCCTCCAAGTTTGCTAAGGCCGCGAAGACGGCGCCCTGGCTCGCGGAGCCGGAGATCGTCGACTCCGAGCCCGGCACCGCCCCCGACCCGGCGGCACTGTCCGGCACCGACGCGGATGTGGTCGCCTGGGCGCACAACGAGACGTCGACAGGCGCGATGGTGCCCGTGACCCGCCCCAACGACTCCTCCCTCGTGCTCATCGACGCCACCTCCGGCGCCGGCGGGTTGCCGGTGGACATGTCGCAGGCCGACATCTACTACTTCTCCCCGCAGAAGTGCTTCGCCTCCGACGGCGGCCTGTGGCTCGCGGCGATGAGCCCGGCCGCCCTCGAGCGCATCGGGAAGGTTTCCGGTTCGGGCCGGTTCATCCCCGCCTTCCTCGACCTGCAGACGGCAGTGGAGAACTCGCGGAAGAACCAGACGTACAACACCCCGGCCGTCGCCACGCTGCTCATGCTCGCGGACCAGGTGTCGTGGATGAACGACAATGGTGGCCTTGCGGGCATGGTCGAGCGCACCACCGCCTCGTCGCGCGCCCTGTACTCGTGGGCGGACTCCCACGAGCTGGCCGCCCCATATGTCAAGGACGAGGCGACGCGTTCGCTCGTGGTGGGCACGATCGACTTCGACGAGTCCGTTGACGCCGCCGCGCTGGCCAAGGCTCTGCGCGAGAACGGGGTGCTGGACACCGAGCCGTACCGCAAGCTGGGCCGCAACCAGCTGCGCATCGGCATGTTCCCCGCGATCGAGACCGCGGACGTGGAGAAGCTCACCGGAGCCATCGACTTCCTGCTGGACGCGGGCGTCGGGCGCACCCAATAGGGCCTGCACGTCAGTTAAGCTGAGGGATGTTCACGCTGCCCCGCAGCACCCCGATGGCCGAAGGAGACCCGATGCGCGAGCTGCACCTCATCGAGGAGGAATCGACGCCCACGTTTTACGTCCTGCGTGACGTGGATGGCGTCCGCTACCAGCTTGCGCGCGCAGAGGTCCACGTCGGCGGCACCGGGTCGGCGGAGCCCGCCGGGCAGAGCGGGTCCACCGTCACATCCCTCTCCGCCTACGGCGGGTTCACCGGCCCCGAAACAACCGGGGCGACGGAGGACCTCGGCTTTGCGCCCGACCACGTCGACCAGGAGCCGCTCGATGTCGAGATCGTCGAGGCCGAGGTTGTGGAGGAGCATGCGGAGCCGGAACCGCCGGCCCGCCCGGGGGATGACACACCCACGTTCCGGGCGATGGCCCGGGAGCGCCCCCTCCCCGAGCCCGACCCCCTGTTTTCCACCCCGCTGTCCATGCGCCCGAAGGAAATCCAGGCACGTATCCGCGCAGGCGCCACCGCCGAAGAGCTCGCCGATGAGATGGGCGTTGCCGTCAGCCGCCTCGAGGCCTACGCCCACCCCGTCCTGCTGGAGCGCATCCAGGTCGCCGACGCGGCTAAGCAGTCCCACCCCGTGCGCGAGGACGGTACCGCGAAGCTGACCCTATTCGAGATCCTCGCCACCGCGTTCGCGGCGCGTGGCCACTCGGTCTCCGACGCCACCTGGGACGCCACCCGCGAACCCGGTGACGACTGGGTCGTCCACGTCACCTGGCAGGCCGGCCTCTCGGAGAACGAGGCCCTGTGGTCCTTCAGGCGCACCATGGGGGCGCCTGCCACCACCGAGGCGCGCAACGCGGTCGCCGCGGACCTGACCGACCCCGACTTCGTCCAGCCCGTGCGCTCCCTCACGGCCGTCAACACCCGCCCGGGGCGCGGGCGCGGTGACGAGCCGGGGGCGGAGGCCGTCCCCGAAGCGGGCGCGGAGCAGGCCGAGGAGTACGCCGAGGGCGACTTCCTCCAGCACCCGGACGCTGAAAGTCAGCCCCAGAAGCGCACCCGGCGCGCCGTTACCCCGCACTGGGAGGATGTTCTGCTCGGCGTGCGCACCAACACCAAGCGTCCGCGCAAGTAGGATTTTCCTTATCAATCGGACTGGCAGGAAGGCCCCGTGATGAACTACCCGGCTGTAGTCACCCTCTGGTTTGTGAACACCGCGGAGCCCGCCAAGGTGCTGGCCAACGAACCTCGCGCCGACCGGGGTTTCGGCCGCAAACTCCTCGCCCAGCTCAACCCGGCGTGGCCCATCACACCGATCGGTGAGTTCCCCCTGAACCGCTCCTCCACCCCGGGCCGCGACGAGTTCTACATCGCGGGGTACCCGGGTGTCGCGGTGGTGCAGACCTTCGTCGAGGACGTCAGCGTGCTCTCCGAGGCCGTCCCGCAGCTGCGCGCCTGCCTCCCCTCGGCCGACACCTACATCTTCGCCGCCGGCACGGACAGTGACTTCGCCGGCTTCGCCCACTACTCGGGCGACACGGTGCGCCGCGCCTTCGCCTCCACCCGTGACGCCGTCCTCGAGGATGTCGGGTTGCCCGACCCCTTCGAGATGCCCTACTGGGCGGGTGAAAAGGCGGAGCAGGTGGGCGGTATCTCGCTACCCTTCGTACCCAAGGACCTCGCCCGCGCCGCCGAGGAGAGCTGGATCGGCGTACCCGTCTCCCCTGAGGGTCCGGACATCCATGTCGTGGGCTACGCCGTCGACGGCCGCCCCGAGCCGAAGATAGAGAAGGCCAAGGCGCCGGTGAAGAGCGTCACCGAGGTGGCCACGCGCTTCGCGGAGAAGGACAAGGACTACGACGACTACGAGGTGGCGGTCCCCGACGAGGGCGGCGACGAGTTCGCGCAGCTTGCCGACGCCTCCCTCGCGGCGGCCCGGCGCGTCGGGCGCAGCCTGCGGCGCGGCGCGGCGCATCTGCGCGAGCGCCTGGTCGAGCGCATCCGCCACGCGGACCATTAGGCGCGCGCCTAACGCATCCGCTCGTAGAAGGCGATCGCGGCGGACGTTGCCACGTTGAGGGAATCCGTCCCCTCAGCCATGGGGATCTTCGCCCGCACGTCGGTGGCGCGCATGGCGTGCTCGGTAAGCCCCGGGCCCTCGGCGCCGACGAGCAGGGCCACCTTCTCCCGGCCCGCCAGGGCCTCGGCGATGTGGACGGCATCGTCCGACGGGGTCATCGCCACGATCCACCACCCCTCGTCGCGCAGCTGCTGCAGGGAGCGCTGCCACGTCGTCCCGGTTCCCTCCAGGTGGGCGAAGGGCAGGCGCAGGGCGTGGCCCATGGACACGCGCACGCTGCGCCGGTACAGCGGGTCGGCGGTGCCCGCGCCGAAGAGGACGCCGTCGACGCCCATGCCTGCTGCGTTGCGGAAGATCGAGCCGATGTTCTCGTGGTCCCCCACGCCCTCCAGCACGACCACCGTGCGGGCGCCCGCAATGACGTCGTCCACGCTCAGGGGCTGGGGGCGCTCCCCCACAGCCAGCAGGCCCCGGTGCATGTCGTAGCCGGCCACCTCACCGAGGATCGCGCGGGTGACCTCGTAGACCGGGACGTCCGCGGGCAGCTGGTCGCCGAAATCGTCGAGGAAGGAGTCGAGCCGCCCGCCGAAACCGATGACGCTGCGCACCGGGAAGCGGGACTCCACGAGCCTGCCGCATACAAGGGGCCCCTCGGCAAAGACGAGGTCCTTCTTGGCGTCGGAGTGCTTCAGGTCGCGGATGTCGTCGAGGCGGGCATCGGCGGGGTCGTCGATAAGCGTGCGCATCAGCCCAGCGCCGCCATGATCGGGCCGTGGGCGAAGAAGACCACGAAGAGGGCGGAGATGAGCCACATGATCCAGTGGATCTCCCGCGCCCTGCCGGCGAAGAGCGCCATGAGCGTGAAGGCGATGAAGCCCACGCCGATGCCGTCCGCGATGGAGTAGGTGAACGGCATGGTCACGATGGTGAGGAAGGCCGGCAGCGCGATGTGGAAGCGGGACCAGTCGATGGTGCCCACCTGCATCATCATGAGCGCGCCCACCACCACGAGCACGGGAGCGGCGGCCTCGATCGGGACAGTCTCGTAGAGGGGGGTGAAGAACATCGCGAGGAGGAAGAGCACACCGGTGACCACGTTTGCCAGACCGGTGCGCGCGCCGTCGGCGATGCCCGCGGAGGAGTCGACGAAGACCGTGTTGGAGGACGAGGAGGCGCCGCCGCCGAGCACCGCGCCGAAGCCCTCGACGACGAGGGCGCGCTTGAGGTTGGGCAGCTCGCCCTTCTCGTCGGCGAGGCCCGCCTGGCGGCCCAGGGCCGTCATGGTGCCCATGGCGTCGAAGAAGTTGGCCAGGACGAGGGTGAACACGAGCAGCGAGGCGGCGACCACACCGACGTGGACGAATGCACCGAAGAGATCGACGTCGCCGACAATGGAGAGGTCCGGGAGCCCGCCGAGGGAATCCGGCAGCCCGGGCACCGCGAGGGACCAGCCGGCCGGGTTGTTCACGGACGAGCCCGCGCCCACGACGTGCTCCACGATGACCGAGATGACCGTGGTGAGCACGATACCGATGAACAGGCCCCCGGGGATGTTGCGCGTCACCGCGAACCCGCAGATGACCAAGCCGATGACGAAGACGAAGGTGGGCCAGGAGGCGATCGATCCGTCGATGCCCAGCTGCACGGGCACCGTGGTCATGGCGGCATCGGGGATGCGGCGGACGAATCCGGCGTCGACGAGGCCGATGAGCGCGATGAACATGCCGATGCCCACCGACATCGCGGCCTTCATCGAGTCGGGGATCGCGCGGAAGACGGCCGTGCGGAACCCGGAGAGGGCCAGCACGCAGATGACGATGCCGTCGAGGACGACCAGGCCCATCGCCTCCGGCCAGGTCAGACCCTGCTGCCCCACGAGGGTCACCGCCACCATGGTGTTGATCCCCAGGCCCGTCGCGATGCCGAAGGGGTACTTCGCCACCACGCCGAAGAGAATGGACATCAGACCGGCGGCCAGCGCGGTCGCGGCGGCGACCTGGGGGATGCCGAGCACCACGCCGTTGCGGTCCGCGCTCGTGCCGATGATGAGCGGGTTCAGAAGCACGATGTAGGCCATCGCAAAGAAGGTGACCACGCCACCGCGCACCTCGGTTCCCACCGTGGAGTGGCGCTCCGTGATGTGGAAGTATCGGTCGAGCGCGCCGCCGGGCCGCCGGGCGGGCCTTGTGCTTTCGGGCAGCGCTGTGGATCCGCTGGTGCTCACGTGTGGGTCCCCTTTAACGGTCGAGCGTATGGCATTTTTTCCGTCTTAGACTGTCACCGAGCGAGGCAAAAAACAAAACCTGAGGAGTATTTTTCGTGCACGTCTTCACCTTCGCAGTCGCGGAGGGCGCGGTGGTCGACGCCGCCGCCTACGCAGCCGCCCTCCGCGGCCTCGGTGTCCCCGCCACGGAACTCAACCGCCTGCGCGTGCGGCTCTCCATGGTCTCCGGTACCCGGCGCGCCGTCGTGGAGGTCACCCGCGGGGGCGTCGCGTTGACACTGCGCCCGCTCCCCCCTGCGCCCGACGAGATCACCGTCGACTCCTCCCCCGTCCGCGACGAGCGCACGGCACCCGGCTGTTTCGGACCGGACCTCGGGTGGCAGAGGTTCACCCTCGCCTCGCTGCCGGCCCATGAGGGCCTGCTTGTCGACGCCCACTCCCGCGTCCCCCAGGCCATCGCCGCGCCCCTGCTGACCGTCGCGGCCGACGGGAGCGCCCGCGTGGGCGTGTCCACCCACCCCGCCACCACACCCTCCATCGCGATGGACGGTGTGCTGGCCATCCTTTCCCGCAGCGGGGCCGAGGTGGTTGAGCACCCCCGGGGATTCCGGGTGGCGGCGCTGATGGGGGCGGAGACCTGGGTGGTCGACCCGGTTCACGGTGCTCGGCTGGTCGCGGGCTGGCGCGAGTACGGCACCACCGCGCGTGGCCGGCTCGCCCTCGACCGGGCCGGGTTGCCCACCCACCGGGAGGTCAACGAGGCACGCCGTGCCGCCGCGGTGGCGCTGTGAGGGAGCGCGGTTAAAACACCGGCCGCTCGTCGTCGTACAGCCCCGCGGCGTCCGGTGCCGAATCCCCGTCGATGACCGTGTCCGAGTGTGCGCCGCAGCCATAGCTTGCTGCGACAACGTGTCCGTCGGCGGAAAACTCGTTGACGCACACGCCGAAGTTGTCACCGACCGGCTCCCCCATTGGGACCCAGAAGGCGCAGCTGCGGCAGTGCATGGCCGCCTTCTCCGCGAACTCACTGTTCGGGCCGTAGTCCCCCGTGCGCCACCGCTTCTTCGCCTCGTCGAGCCCCCCGGTTGTGAGGTAGTGCTTGGTTTCGCGCCCCACGAACGTCACCGCGCCGCGGGAGAAGGAGTCGTCCGTCAGGCGGTCGTCATCGGGCGCGGGCTCCATGAGGTCGCCCGGTCCGAGGTCCCCGGGGCGCAGCCGCTCGGAGTAAGGCACCCAGTCCGGCGCCTCGAGGGCGTCCCCCGTCGGTGACGGCACGAGCGCGACCTCGTTGACGGTGACGCTGTCCGAGCCCGTCGCACAGGCCACGACGGCGTTCCACTCCCACCCCGGGTACCCGGGCACGTCCGCCGCAAACCGGTGGGTGGCCACGTTCCGGCCAACGCCAACGACACCGGTGTGCTCCCCCACCTCCCCCTCCGCGATCTCCGCGAGGGCCTCCCGGGCTGTGGCCACGGCGGCGGCGCTCAGCAGGGGGTTCGACCGCTCCCCGCCGCGGCGCTCCCGGGCGTTCTGCGCTCCCCGGCCGCGCCGGCCTTGCTGGCCCCGCGGGCGCCGGGAGTGTGACGAGCTGGATGTTCCGGACGTTTCAGACACGTTTCCATTATGCGCGAGGCGGAGCATGATGGTGCCCATGGCCCGCATCTTCCCCCTCCAGCCCGCGATAATCCGCGCCACCGCCGCCGCGGCCGCCGCACT
>NZ_DDJO01000011.1 GCF_002339505.1 Corynebacterium sp. UBA2622 | reverse complement strand
TCGTCGATGCCGTGGCCGGGTTTCTTCAACCACATCGCCCGGGCCCAGGCGCCGGCGAGCTCCTCGTCGGTAGCGCCCGCCCGCATCATGTCGCGCAGGGAGACCTCCTCCACCGCGGCGGAAAACAGGCAGGAGCGCACCGCGCCGTCGGTGGTCAGTCGGGTGCGGTCGCACGCACCGCAGAAGGGGTGGGTGACGCTGGCGATGATGCCGACGCGCCCGCTGAGCTCGCCGTCGGTGACTTCCCACAGGGCGGCCGGCGCCGAACCGCGGGGTTCCTCCGCCGGGGAGATCTCGAACTCGGCGGAGAGCCGCCGCAGCNNCCCCCCCGCGCGGCCCCCCCCGCCGCCCCGCCCCAGCGGCATCTGCTCGATGAAGCGCAGCTGGAGCCCCCGGCCGAGGCAGAAGCGCACGAGGTCGCAGACGTGGCGCTCGTTCACACCCGGCAGCACCACCGAGTTGACCTTCACCGGGCTCAGGCCCGCCTCCAGCGCGGCATCGATGCCGCGGAACACGTCGTCGAGACGGTCGCGCCGGGTGAGCTCGGCGAACGCGGCCCGGTCGGTGGAGTCGAGTGAGACGTTGATCCGGTCCAGGCCGGCGTCCGCCAGGGCCCTGGCGCGCCGTTCCAGACCGAGCGCGTTGGTGGTGATCGCCGTGGAGGGGGCCACACCTTCGTCGGTGCGCAGGGCGGCGGTGGCCGCGACGATGTCCTCCAGCGAGCGGCGCAGCAGGGGTTCCCCGCCGGTGAAGCGCACGGAGCGGATCCCCAGCCGCTCGACGGCGAGACGGATGAGGCGGGTGACTTCGGCGTCGTCAAGCGATTGCTCGGTGGGCAGCCACTCGAGCCCCTCTGCCGGCATGCAGTAGGTGCACCGCAGGTTGCACCGGTCGGTCAGGCTCACCCGCAGGTCGCGGGCGGTCCGACCGTACCGGTCGACGAGTTCGAGGGGGGTGGTGGCCATGATGGGGGACATTGTACGGCCCGCGTCAAGGCCCCTCCGGCGCCTACAGGTCGTCGGGGTTGGCGGCCTCGACCTGCTCCGAGGTGGGGTTCCCGTGCGAGCGGTTGCCGGGCCCGGGAAGGGTGATGATGTCGTAGCGGTTGTTTGCCAGGTGCTTGCGCAGGTCCTTCTTGTCGAACTTGCCCACCGACGTCTTGTCGATCGAGTCCACGAAGGCCCAGTACTCCGGCGCCATCCAGGTCGGCAGGGAGCGGGAGAGGGATTCGCGCAGCGACGCCGCCGTCTCCGGGGAGGGCTCAATCCCCTCGTGCAGGACGGTGATGGCCAGCGGGCGCTCGCCCCACTTCTTGTCGGGGTAGCCGATGACCGCGCACTCCACCACGGCGTCAGCCTCCATGATGAGGTTTTCCACCTGGGCGGAGTAGATCCACTCCCCGCCGGAGCGGATGACGTCGCGGGCGCGGTCGTAGAGCGTCATGAAGCCGTCGTTGGTCACCGTGCCCACGTCCCCGGTGCGCAGCCAGCCGTCGGAGGTGAAGAAATGGCGGGCGTCCGTGATGTCCTCGCCGCGGAAGGTGCTGGCGATCTCCCCGGGCTCCTGGGTGGGTGAGTGGTAGTAGGAGGCGGCGACCATGTTGCCCCGCACCTGGATCTCACCCTGGGAGCGGTCGGTGGAGGCCATGACCTCGCCGTCGTTGACCACCCTGTACTCGAGCCAGGGGGCGAAGCGGCCCTGTGAGACGCGGTAGGCCCAGCGGGCCTCGCCGGACACGCCCGAGGGGGGACGGGCGATCGTGCCCACCGTGGAGGTCTCCGTCATGCCCCAGACATGGACGACGTCCACGCCGTAGCGCTCCTCCCAGACCTTGATCAGGGCGGGCGGGGCGGGGGAGCCGCCGACGTAGATCTCGGTCAGGCTCATGCGCTCCGGGGGGTTGTGCAGGTAGTGGACCATGAGCTGGATCCACAGCGTGGGCACGCCGTGGGCCACGCGCGGGTGGGTGCTGGCGATCAGCCGCGCCAGCGTCGGGGCCGACATGTCGGAGTCGGGCAGCACCAGCGGCGCGCCGACGAGGAACGCGGCGAAGGGTACGCCCCAGCTCATGACGTGGTAGACGGGGATGCAGCAGAGGAAGGATTCGCCGTGCGAGACGGCCAGGGAGTCCGTGGCGCGCAGGCTCATGGCCTCCAGCCAGATCGAGCGGTGGGAGTAGGCGACACCCTTCGGCGCGCCGGTGGTGGCGGTGGAGTAGACCAGCGCCGCGGCTGTGTTCTCGGGCAGGGTGGGCCAGTCGTAGACGGTCGCCCGGCCGTCGAGTAGCGCCTCGTAGCTCACCACCTCGAGCCCGGCCGGAAGCTCGCGGGAGGGCTCGGTCAACGGCTCGAGGCCGGTGAAAACCACGGCGCGCACCTTCGGGCAGTCCGCGAGGATGCGGCCGAGCTTGGCCGCCAGGCGCGGGTCCGCCACCACCACCTCCGCCTCGGAATGGTTGACCACGTAGGCCACCTGGTCCTCCACCAGCTGCACGTTGAGCGGGGTGAAAACGGCTCCCTTGGCGGCGACGCCGAACATCACCTCCAGGTGCTCGGCGCAGTTGTACATGAAGGTGGCCACGCGCTGGTCGCCGTCGATGCCGAGGTCGTCGTGGATGGCGTGGGCGAAGGCCGCCGCGCGCGCCCCGATCTCCGCGAAGCTCGACTCCTCCGCGCCTCCGGAGCGCCAGGTGGTGACCTTCGTGGTGCCGTGGATCGTCTCGCCGTACTGGAGGATCCGGGCGACGGAAAACGGCACTTCCTGCATGGTGGAGAGCATGCCCAACACTCTAGCGCCAGGGCTTTGGGCAGGCCCGAACCGTGCGGGGGCCGGTGGATGGGTTACAATAGCGCGCGGGACCGCCTCCGAGTGCTCACGCACGTTTGACGCGCGATCCCCGCATCGCCCCGCACGAACCTCGGCGCACCCGCCGCAGAAGGTGCGTGGAGTGCGGTTTCACCCCACGATCTGCTCCACTTACCGCCCCGGGTTGCGCGTTCGCACGCGCCACCGGGCCGCGGCCGTGTGAGCGCGGGGACCGGGCGGATGAGAGGCGCACCAGCGCTCTCCGCGCGAGCAGCACAGCAGCACTACGACTTAATTGCACACGAAAGCTTCCGGCTAGCCGAGCCGAGCGCCGGGCCCCGAGGGTCCGGCCCGGCAGCGGCGACATCAGCGCCGGTCAAGCGACGAAAGGACATCCGTGACCGAACCGGGCACCACCGCAGCAGGCCAGAACCTGGCTGCGCTCAAGATTCCCGAGCTGCGCAAGATCGCGGCGGATCAGGGCCTCAAGGGTCTTTCCGGGCTGCGCAAGGGCGAACTCATCCAAGCCATCACCACCGGCATCGTGCCGCGGAAGGACGCCGTGGCGGCCCCCGCCGGCGACCAGGAGGACGAGAACCAGGGCCACGAGGGCACCAACCCCCGCCGCCGCGCCGCCCGCCGCTCCGCCGGGCCGGGCACGCACGAGTCCACCCAGGGCGCCCACGAGGAGGCCGCGCTGAAGAGCGGCAAGGCCGCCGACGCGGGGGAGGCCGGGCAGCAGCTTCACGACGACCACCGCGAACGCACCAGGGGCGAGGGCGGTGCCGAGGACGAGTCCGGCGATGAAACCCGCGGCGAGTCCCGGGGCGAGGAGCAGCGCTACGAGTCCCGCTCGGCAGCCCGCCGGGCGCGCCGCTACCGCGCGCGCCAGGGTGGCGAGAACACCGAAAATACGGGCAACGCGGGTGACACCGACGATTCCGGGGACGCGGAGAACCGCGGGCACGCCGGCGGCCGCCACGACGAGCAGCGCCGCGGCGACCGGGATGACCGGGATGACCGTGACAACCGCGACGACCGAGACGGCCGTGGCGAGCAGGACGACCAGGATCGCGACGACTCCGACCGCGGCAACCGTGGCGGACGCGGCAACCGCAACGACCGCAATGACCGCGGCAACCGCAACGACCGGGGCGACCGTAACGACCGTAACGACCGGGGAGGGCGCAACAGCGGCGGAAACGGCAACGACAACCGCGGTAGCGACCGCGACGACTCCGAGGGCGGCAACCGTCGCGGTCGCCGTAACCGCCGCAACCGGAACCGCAACCGCAACGACAACGGGCACAATGGCGGAAATAACAACGGCCACAACAACAACGACGGCGGGAACCAGAACCACGGCCAGGACTTCGACGCGTCGGACCTCCAGGAGGTTGCCGGCATCGCGGACGTGGTGGACAATAACACCGCGTTCATTCGCACGACGGGCTACCACCAGAGCTCGGCCGACGTCTTCGTGAACAACAAGCTGGTCCGCCAGTGCGGCCTGCGCTCCGGCGACGCCGTGATCGGCCAGGTCCGCGCGAACGGCCAGGGCCACTCCCACGGCTCCGGGCGCAACAAGCAGCGTTACAACCAGCTCGTGCGCATCGACTCCATCAACGGCATGACCCCGGAGGAGGCCAAGCAGCGCAAGGAGTTCCACAAGCTCACCCCGCTGTACCCGAACAAGCGCCTGCGCCTCGAGACCGAGCCGAACATCCTCACCACCCGCGTCATCGACCTCGTCATGCCGATCGGCAAGGGTCAGCGCGCGCTCATCGTCTCCCCGCCGAAGGCCGGCAAGACGACGATCCTGCAGAACATCGCCAACGCCATCGCGACGAACAACCCGGAGTGCTACCTCATGGTCGTGCTCGTCGACGAGCGCCCCGAGGAAGTCACGGACATGCAGCGCAGCGTCAAGGGCGAGGTCATCTCCTCCACCTTCGACCGCCCGCCGAGCGAGCACACCGCCGTCGCGGAGCTCGCCATCGAGCGCGCCAAGCGCCTCGTGGAGATGGGCCAGGACGTCGTCGTGCTCCTCGACTCCATCACCCGCCTGGGCCGCGCGTACAACAACTCCTCGCCCGCCTCCGGCCGCATCCTCTCCGGCGGCGTCGACTCCAACGCGCTCTACCCGCCGAAGCGCTTCCTCGGCGCCGCCCGCAACATCGAGGAGGGCGGGTCGCTTACCATCATCGCCACCGCCATGGTCGAGACCGGCTCCGCGGGCGACACCGTCATCTTCGAGGAGTTCAAGGGCACGGGCAACGCCGAGCTCAAGCTGGACCGCAGGATCTCGGAGCGCCGTGTGTTCCCGGCCGTGGACGTCAATCCGTCCGGCACCCGCAAGGATGAGCTGCTCATGACCCCGGAGGAGGCGCGCATCATGCACAAGCTGCGCCGCATCCTCTCGGCGCTCGACCCGCAGCAGTCCATCGACATGCTCATCAAGCAGCTGAAGAAAACGAAGTCCAACGGCGAGTTCCTCATGGGCGTCGCCCAGTCTGCGCCGATGGTCTCCAGCGAGGGCGAAGAGGAGTACAGCTAATGGCGAACAACGGCAACGCCGCGTCGCACGTCTCGCTCGTCGACGACTACGTCTCCGAGTACCAGGGCATCCAGGCCCAGATGGGGGACCCGGAGATCGCGGGGGACCAGGCGCAGTTCCGCAAGCTTTCCAAGCGCTACGCGGAGCTCCAGCCCATCATCAAGGTCAACGACGAGCTCGTCCGGGCCCGCGAGAACCACGAGGCCGCCGCGGAAATGGCCTCGGAGGACCGCGAATTCGCCGAGGAGGCCAAGCGCCTCGAGGGTGAGATCGTGGCGCTGGAGGAGGAGCTCGCCGACCTGCTCGCCCCGCGCGATGAGCACGACGGCGACGACATCATCATGGAGATCAAGGCCGGTGCCGGCGGCGAGGAGGCGGCCCTGTTCGCCGGAGACCTCGCGCGCATGTACCAGAAGTACTGCGAGAAGCACGGCCTGAGCTGGGATGTCCTCGACATCGCCGAGTCCGATCTGGGCGGCGCCAAGGACATGACGGTGGCCATCAAGTCGAAGACGCCGTCGCGCGACGGCGCGTGGAGCATGCTCAAGTTCGAGGGCGGCGTGCACCGCGTGCAGCGTGTTCCCGTCACCGAGTCCCAGGGCCGGATCCAGACCTCCGCCGCAGGTGTCCTGGTCTACCCGGAGCCGGAGGAGGTCGGCTCCGTGGAGATCGACGAGAAGGACATCCGCGTCGACGTCTACCGCTCCTCCGGCAAGGGCGGCCAGGGCGTGAACACGACCGACTCGGCAGTGCGCATCACCCACCTGCCCACCAACATCGTGGTGACCTGCCAGAACGAGCGCTCCCAGATCCAGAACCGCGCCCGCGCGATGCAGGTCCTCCAGGCCCGCCTGGACCAGCTCGAGCGCGAGCGCGCCGATGCCGAGGCCGCCGAGGGGCGCGCCTCCCAGGTGCGCACGATGGACCGCTCCGAGCGCATCCGCACCTACAACTGGCCGGAGAACCGCATCTCGGACCACCGGATCAACTACAAGGCGAACAACCTCGACTCGGTCCTCGACGGCAACATGGACGACCTCATCACGGCGCTCCAGACCCACGAGCGCCAGGAGCGCCTTGAAGCCGAGTAGCGATCTGCGCCAGCTCGTCGCCCGCGCCTCCCGCACCCTGGGGGACGCGGGCGTCGCCACGCCCGAGGTCGACGCGCGCCTCCTCGCCGCGTCGCTTCTCGACGTCCCACCCCTGCACCTCTTCTTCACCGACCCCCCGGAGACCTTCGCCGCCGACTACGCGGCAGCGGTGGAGCGCCGCGCCCGGCGCGAACCTCTGCAGCACATCACCGGGCACGCCCAGTTCGGCCCCCTCGACCTGCGGGTGGGGCCCGGCGTGTTCATCCCGCGCCCCGAGACGGAGGTGCTGGCGCAGTGGGCGGTCGGGGCGATCGCGGACGTGAACGGGCCGGTGGTCGTGGACCTGGGCACGGGTTCCGGTGCCCTGGCCATCTTCATCGCGCAAGCGCGCGCCGATGCCCGGGTCACCGCGGTCGAGCTCTCGGAAACCGCCCGCGCGTACGCGCGCGACAACGCGGCGGCCCATGGGGCGTCGATAAGCGTGGTGGCGGGGGACATGACAGACCCCGGACTCCTGGCAGAGCTCAGCGGGGCGGTGGACCTGGTGGTCGCGAACCCGCCCTACGTCCCGGCGGACCCTGGCCTGTCCCCGGAGGTATACTTCGACCCCGCCGAGGCCGTGTTCTCGGGAGCGGACGGCATGGAGGCCATACGCGGCCTCGTGCCGGTGGCCGCGCGTCTGCTCGCGCCGGGTGGGCGGCTCGCCATCGAGCACGACGACACCACCTCGGCGGCGGTGCGCCGGGTGGTGGGCGGAAGCGGGGCCTTCACCGAACCCGGTGTGCTGCGGGACATGACCGGTCGAGCCAGATTTGTCACCGCGAGTAAGCTAAGCCCCTAAAGCGCGGCCCCGGGAGCGGGTGTCCGCCGGCTAGATGACGAGGGAGAACCATGCCGAGCACGATCTACAACTGCCTGGAGGCCGAGGGCCGCAAGGACGGGCTGGCCGCGGCCGTCGAGGCCGTGCGCGCCGGGCAGTGCGTGGTCCTTCCCACCGACACCGTCTACGGGATCGGTGCGGACGCCTTCAACAACGACGCCGTCGCGCGCCTGCTGGCCACCAAGCGCCGGGGCCCGGACATGCCGGTGCCCGTGCTCGTGGGGTCGTGGCTGACCATCCAGGGTCTCGTGCGCGAGTTCTCCGAGACCGCGAAGACCCTGGTCGAGGCGTTCTGGCCCGGCGGATTGTCCATCGTCGTCCCCGAGGCTCCGAGCCTGCCGTGGAACCTGGGGGACACCCGGGGAACCGTCCTGTTGCGCATGCCCAACCAGCCGCTGGCGACCGAGCTCCTGCGGGAGGTCGGCCCCATGGCCGTGTCCAGCGCCAACATCTCCGGCAACCCCCCGGCTGTGACCGCCGCGGGGGCGAAGGACCAGTTCGGCGACGCCATCTCCGTCTACCTGGACGGGGGAGAGTCCCAGGTGGGGGAGCCGTCGACCATCATCGACATTTCCGGGCCCGCCCCCGTGATCCTGCGGGAAGGCGCCATCTCCGCGGAGCGCCTCGGTGAAGTCCTCGGACTTGACCCCGAGGCGCTGCGGAGGAAGTAGATGACGGGCGCGGGAGTGCCCCTGCGCGAGCTCGGCCTGGTGCTGCTCGTCGCCGCCGCCATCACGTACCTCTCCACCGGGCTCGTGCGCTCCATTCTGGTGCGCACAGGCCGTCTGGCCGAGATCCGCACCCGGGACGTCCACACCCAGCCCACCCCCTCCGTGGGCGGGGTGGCCATGTTCACCGGCTTCGTGTCCGCCGTGTTTCTCGCCCAGCAGCTCCCCGCTCTGACGCGTGGTTTCGCCCCCGTCACGCCGGAAATGACCGCGGTGCTCGCGGGTGCCTTCGCCATCGTGGTCGCGGGCGTGTTCGACGACCTCTACGAGCTCGGGGCGATCACCAAGCTCATCGCCCAGTTCTTCGCCGCGATACTCATGAGCATGCTCGGCCTCGTGTTCACCGTGTTCTACCTGCCCGTCGACGGCGGCACGACGCTCATCTTCGACCAGCTTCAGGGGGTGATCGTCAGCGCGGTGTTCACGGTCCTGCTGATCAATGCGATCAACTTCGTCGACGGCATCGACGGGCTCGCGGCGGGCCTGGGGATGATCGCCGGGGCGGCCATCCTCGTGTTCTCCCTGACCGTCCTCCACGACCAGGGCGGTGCGGTCTCTGCCTACCCGCCCGCCATCATCTGCGCGGCGCTCGTGGGGATCTGCGCGGGCTTCCTTCCCCACAACTTCGAACCCGCGCGCATCTTCATGGGCGACTCGGGCGCCATGCTCATCGGGCTGCTGCTCGCCGCGGCATCCATCTCGGCCTCGGGCAAGATCAACATGTCCCTCTACGGTACGGCGGATTTCGTCGCGCTGATCAGCCCCATCGTCGTCGTCATCGCGGCGGTGGCCCTGCCCGTCCTCGATCTGGTCTGGGCCGTGATCCGGCGAACGGCCCGGGGGCAGAGCCCGTTCACGGCCGACGCCGGGCACATCCACCACCGGCTGCTCCGCCTGGGGCACACGCACCGCCGGACCGTTTTAGTCCTCTACCTCTGGGTCTCCGCGGTGGCGTTTGGTGCCGTGAGTTTCTCTGTGGTGCCCGTGAGCTGGGCGGTCGGCTTCACCCTCGTCGCCCTCGCGGGGGCGACGGTGCTCACCGCCGTCCCGTTGATGAGCGGGAAAATCGGTCCGGCCGCCGCGCCGCCGGAGACGGGGCGGACCTAAAGTGCCACGTGCCGCGGCGCGGGCGCGTCAGACCCGGAAGACGTCCTCCACCGGCGTGTCGCCGTCGTTGAACTCGATCACCCGGTTGAGCGCCTCGCCCTCCGCGGGGCCGTTGTGCACAGCCGCCGCAATGGCCAGCGCCACGTTGTCGCGGCTCGTCTCCCCGGCCTCGTCCGCCGAGGCGTCGATGCGCCCGGTGCCCTCCTCGAAGGTGAGCCGGCTGGGGCGCAACAGGGTGAAGCTCAGGCCTGAGCGCTCGAGGTGGGCGTCGGCCTCCGTCTTGGCCTGGGCGTAGGCGTAAAAGTCGTTGTCCTCCGGGACCCCGTGGTCCGGGCCGGCCCCGAAGTAAGAGACCATCACGTAGTGCTTCACACCCGCCTTCGCGGCGGCGTCCATCGAGCGGACCGCGGCGTCGCGGTCGACGGCCCAGGTGCGCTCGGGGTCACCACCGCCCGCTCCGGCGGACCACACCACGGTGTCCACGCCGCGCGAGGCGAAAAGCTCAGTCATGGAGGCCTCGTCGCCGTTCTGGATGTCGAAGACCACGGGCGTCGCCCCGGCCTTCTCGAGGTCGTCGGACTGCTCCTGCCTGCGGATCACCCCGACGACCTCGTCGCCCTGTCCGACGATGTGCGGGATCGCCCGCAGCGCCACCTTTCCGTGCGCGCCGATGATTGCCACCTTGTATGACATGGGAGTCTCCTTCTGTTGTTCAACCGGTACAGCCGTTCCCACCCTAGCCCCGAAACGCCCGGCCCCCGCTTGTCGACGTCCCACCCTCCACCGGTGACCGCGGGTTACGCAGTTGACCACGCCGGTCGGTAGGATGTGGCCCCGTGACTCATCTGCCGAAGGACCAGGACACGAACCGGGAAGGCGCCGCGGGGGCGTCGCCAAGCGAGGGCGAGCTCCGCGTCAACGACACCGCGGGTTTCGACGACCCCCGCCTCCCCCTGACCCGCGCCCTCCGCCTCGGCGCGTGGGTGCTGCTGGGCCTGACGGTGCTCTCCTTCATCGCCTGGGGTGCGGCCCGCGGGCTTCCGGGGCTCTGGGCGGTGCTCATCGGCGCCGCCATCGGCGGGGGATTCGTGCTCCTGACCGCCGCCTCCGTTCTCGCGACGTCGGGCACGTCGCCCTCGGTGACGATGGCGACCGTCCTCGGGGGGTGGCTGGTCAAGATGGTGGTCCTGATCATCGTGCTCATGCTGATCCGCGACATGCAGTTCTACGACCACACCGCGTTCGGGGTGACTGCGATCCTCGCGCTCGTCGTGGTGCTCACGGCCGAGGCGTGGGGTGTGATGACCTCGCGCGTGGGCTACATCGGGCGGTAGGGGAGAAGCAGCCCGCGGGCCGGACGGGAGTTGCCCGACCGGCCCTTTCCGCGTTTCCGGCCCGCTGTGAGCTGGGCCGACGGCGCGTGTGACGCAGCTAACAGGGGGCGCAAAAACGCCTGAACCTGCCGTATCCGCCCCGGTGGGGGAGTTTCCCCCATACTGGGGAAAACACGAACCCCCCTGAAGCGAAAAAAGGGGCATCGACCTGTTAGGCTAACCGCTGGGTTTGCTTGAGGTAGATATCGACCTGCTTGCGAGTTGGCGTTGAACTGCCTGAAGAAACATCCCCTGCACCGCGGTCGCTGATGTGCGACGGAGTCCGCCGCGGAAGCAGTTGACTTGAAGACGTCCATCGCACCGTGCCCGCGCAAACGGGTGCGGCCCGAGAACGGGAGAGAACGCTGAGCGTTACAACTTTGGCCGAGGGCATGAAGGGTACCTTCCACGCGCCCGCACTTGGTCCAGAATTTTTCCCGGGGCAAACGTACGGCCAGCTCATTGGCGGAGACTTCGCCAATGGATGGTTCGCGCTGGATCGCATCATGATTGTCCGCCTGTTTGTTGCGGCTGTTCTGGTGCTCCTTTTTGTTATTGCGTTTAGGAAGCCGCAGCTGGTTCCTAAGGGTCTGCAGAACCTGGCGGAGATGGGCGTGGACTTTGTCCGCGTCAACATCGCGGAAGACACGCTGGGCAAGAAGGATGGGAAGCGGTTCCTTCCGGTTATCGCCACCATCTTCTTCACAATCCTGTTCATGAATGCGGCGACGATCATCCCGTTCCTCAACATCTCCCCGAACGCACGCATCGGCATGCCGGTCGTGCTCGCGGTGGTTGCGTACATCGTGATGATCTACGCCGGCATTCAGCGCTACGGAATGCGGTACTTCAAGCACTCCGTGGTGATCCCGGGGTTGCCGCCCTTCCTCCACATCCTCGTGGTTCCGATCGAGTTCTTCTCGACGTTCATTCTGCGACCGGTCACGCTGGCTCTTCGTCTCATGGCGAACTTCCTCGCGGGCCACATCATTCTCGTCCTGCTGTACTCCGCCACGAACTTCTTCTTCTGGCAGCTGAACGCATGGACGGGTGTGAGCGGTCTGACCCTCATCGCAGCGCTGCTGTTCACCCTGTACGAGATGATCATCATCTTCCTGCAGGCGTACATTTTCGCCCTCCTGACGGCCGTGTACATCGAACTCTCGCTGCACGCTGACGCGCACTAGCAAGACGCGAAACACCTGGCCAAACTGAATAACCCCACACATTTCGTCACTCGCCCGGCCACGCAAGTCAGCTGGCGGGCACCAAGAAAGGGAACGACTTTCACATGAACGACATCATCCTCGCTCAGGCAAACGAGACCGTCACTTCGTTCGACGGCCTTCAGTCCATCGGCTACGGCATCGCCACCATCGGCCCGGGCATCGGCATCGGCATGCTCGTCGGCAAGACCGTCGAGGGCATGGCCCGCCAGCCCGAGATGGCCGGCCAGCTCCGTACCACGATGTTCCTGGGTATCGCCTTCGTCGAGGCCCTCGCCCTGATCGGCCTCGTCGCCGGCTTCCTGTTCTAAAAAGCCCCACGCACCACCGTCAACCTTTTTAGATCAGGAGCAACCCATGACAAACGTCACTCAATTTATTGTGGCGGCAGAAGGTGAGCACCTCCCCATGGAGAAGGAGCCCAACATCCTTGTGCCCGCCATGTACGACGTGGTGTGGTCCTTGGTCGTCTTCATCGTCGTCTTCCTCCTCTTCTGGAAGTATGTCCTTCCGAAGTTCCAGGAAGTTCTCGCTGAGCGCGAAGACCGGATCAAGGGCGGCATTGAGCGTGCTCAGGTCGCCCAGGCCGAGGCCAAGGCTGCCCTGGAGAAGAACAATGCCGAGCTGGCCGAGGCACGCGCCGAGGCCGCCGAGATCCGTGAAGCCGCCCGTGCACGCGGCAAGGAGATCGAGGCTCAGGCCCGAGCAAACGCCGAGGCGGAGTCCCGCCGCATCGTGGAGTCCGGTGAAAAGCAGCTTCTCGCCTCGCGCGAGCAGGTTGTCTCCGAGCTGCGCAACGAGATGGGCCAGAACTCGATCTCCCTGGCCGAGCGTCTGCTCGGCACGGAGCTGTCGGATTCGACCCGCCGCTCCAACACGATCGACGACTTCCTGGCCGAGCTCGACCACGTCTCGACGAGGAAGTAGGCGAGATGAAGGCAGCTAGTCGCGAAGCACAGGCGAACGTGTCGGCTCAGCTCGACGAGCTGGTCCGCCGGTCCGACAACCCCGTCGCTGTAGCGGCGCAGATCGGCACCGAGCTTTTCCTCGTGGTCGATCAGCTGGACGGCGAGCGCGCACTGCGTGTCGCCATCGCCGACCAGTCGCTCGAGGCCTCCGGCCGCCAGGGCATCGTCGACGATGTTCTCGGCGCCAAGGTGGCCGACGCGACCCGCAAGGTCCTCCATGCAGCAGCGGGGCAGGAGTGGTCCTCCTCGCGCGAAATGCGCAACGGGCTGATCCACCTCGGGCGCCGCGCACTGCTGCTCGGCGCGCAGGAGCAGGGCCAGCTTGAGAAGGTGGAGCACGAGCTCTTCCAGCTCTCGGTTGTCCTTGAAAACGAGAAGCAGCTCACCCAGCTGCTGTCCGACCGCACCGCGGACGCGAAGCAGAGGCGCGGGCTTCTGGCCAACGTGATCTACGGCAAGGTGACGATGTTCACCGAGGCCCTCGCGCTACAGGTGATCGGCCGCCCGAAGCACAACCCGATCGACGACCTTTCCGCCCTCGCGGACGAGGTTGCTCAGATGCGCGGCAAGACCGTGGCGCGGGTGACCACCGCCGAGGCTCTGAGCGAGCCGCAGCGCGAGGCACTCGCCGGAAAGCTTCAGAACATTTACGGCCGCGAGATGGCTGTTCACACCGAGGTAGACCCCAGCCTCCTCGGCGGAATGGTGATCCGGGTGGGCGATGAGGAAATTGACGGCTCAACGCGCGGCAAGATCATGCGCCTGCGCGCCGACCTCGCCGCGAACACGGCCTACTAAAGAAAAATATGCTGGAACAATCTACCGAGAGCAGGAAGAACATGGCGGAGCTGACGATCTCCTCCGATGAGATCCGTAGCGCGATAGCGAACTACACCTCGAGCTACTCTGCGGAGGCCTCCCGTGAGGAGGTCGGCGTGGTGACTTCGGCTGCCGACGGCATCGCCCAGGTTTCTGGGCTGCCGGGCTGCATGACGAACGAGCTGCTCGAGTTCCCCAACGGTGTCATCGGCGTTGCGCAGAACCTTGAGACCGACACCATCGGTGTCGTCGTCCTGGGTAACTTCGAAACCCTCACCGAGGGCGACAAAGTCAAGAGGACCGGCGAGGTCCTCTCCATCCCGGTCGGGGAGAACTTCCTCGGCCGCGTCATCGACCCCCTGGGTCAGCCGATCGACGGCCTCGGCCCGATCGAGTCGACCGAGGAGCGCGCCCTGGAGCTCCAGGCCGCGGGCGTCCTGGACCGCCAGCCGGTCGAGGAGCCGATGGCCACGGGCATCAAGGCCATTGACGCGATGACCCCGATCGGCCGCGGCCAGCGACAGCTGATCATCGGCGACCGCAAGACCGGCAAGACCGCGGTCTGCATCGACACCATCCTGAACCAGAAGTCCTACTGGGAGACCGGTGACCCGTCGAAGCAGGTCCGCTGCATCTACGTCGCCGTCGGCCAGAAGGGCTCCACCATCGCCGGTGTCCGCGCCACCCTCGAGGAGCACGGCGCCCTGGAGTACACCACGATCGTGGCCGCTCCGGCCTCCGACTCCGCGGGCTTCAAGTGGCTCGCGCCGTTCTCCGGCGCCGCGCTCGGCCAGCACTGGATGTACCAGGGCAAGCACGTTCTGGTGATCTACGATGACCTGACCAAGCAGGCCGAGGCCTACCGCGCGATCTCCCTGCTTCTGCGCCGCCCGCCGGGGCGCGAGGCGTACCCGGGCGACGTTTTCTACCTGCACTCCCGTCTCCTGGAGCGCGCCGCCAAGCTCAACGACGAGCTCGGCGCGGGCTCCCTGACGGCCCTGCCGATCATCGAGACCAAGGCGAACGACGTGGGCGCGTTTATCCCGACCAACGTCATCTCGATCACCGACGGCCAGGTGTTCCTGCAGTCCGACCTCTTCAACCAGGGCGTGCGCCCGGCCATCGATGTGGGTATCTCCGTGTCCCGCGTTGGCGGCGCGGCGCAGACCAAGGGCATGAAGAAGGTCGCCGGCAACCTGCGTCTCGACCTCGCGGCCTACCGCGACCTCGAGGCCTTCGCCGCCTTCGCCTCCGACCTGGACTCCGCCTCCAAGCGCCAGCTCGAGCGCGGCCAGCGTCTCGTTGAGCTGCTCAAGCAGCCGGAGAACTCCCCGCAGCCCGTCGAGTACCAGATCATTTCGATCTGGCTCGCGAACGAGGGCGCCTTCGACGTCGTTCCCGTCGGAGATGTCCGCCGCTACGAGTCCGAGCTGCAGGAGCACATCCGCTCCAACGCCCCAGAGGTTTACGAGCAGATTGCCGGCGGCGCCGCGCTCGACGACCGGTCCAAGGAGACGCTCCTGCGCGTCAACGAGGACTTCGCGCGTGGCTTCCAGTCCAGCGAGGGCGAGCGCATCGTGCGCGAGCCCGAGGCCCAGGCCCTGGATGCCAGCGAGGTCTCCAAGCACCAGCTCAACGTCAACCGCTCCAAGTAGTGAACAACTTGGAAAAGCACTACTAAAGGAAGGGAGGGGAGAACACCATGGCAACACTTCGCGAATTGCGTGACCGCATCCGGTCCGTCAACTCCACGAAGAAAATCACGAAGGCCCAGGAGCTGATCGCGACATCGCAGATCACCAAGGCCCAGCAACGCGTGGAGGCCGCCAAGCCCTACGCGGACGAGCTGTTGCGCGTCATGGAGCGCCTCGCGGCTGCGAGCTCCCTCGACCACCCCATGCTCCGCGAGCGTGAGAACGGTCGGGTCGCAGCCATCCTCGTGGTCACCTCCGACCGCGGTATGGCCGGCGGTTACAATCACAACGTCCTGAAGAAGACGGCCGAGCTGGAGCGCGCCCTGAAGGACGCGGGCTACGAGGTCGTTCGCTTCGTCACGGGCGGCAAGGGTGTCACGCACTTCCGCTTCCGTGAGATGGACGTGGCTGGTGCCTGGACCGGGTGGTCCCAGAAGCCGACTTGGGAGGGCACGCACGACGTGCGCCACCACATCGTCAACGGGTTCCTCGCCGGTTCCGAGGGAGATGTGGAATGGCGCGAAGGGGTCGATGCGCCAGAGGGCCAGCGCGTGCGCGGTTTCGATCAGGTGCACGTCGTCTACACCGAGTTCGTGTCCATGCTGACCCAGGAGGCGCGCGTCCACCAGCTCCTGCCGATTGAGCCGGTTCTCACCGAGTACGAGTACAAGCAGGATGACATGCTCACCACCAGCGGCGACGTCCTGCCCAACATGGACTTCGAGCCGGATCCGGAGACGCTGATGTCCGAGCTGCTCCCGGTCTACGTCTCGAGAAGCCTCTACTCGATCTTTTTGGAGTCGTCGGCGTCCGAGTCCGCCTCGCGCCGCACCGCCATGAAGAACGCGACGGATAACGCGACGGACCTGGCCAACAACCTGTCGCGTGAGGCCAACCAAGCCCGTCAGGCAAAAATCACCCAGGAAATCACCGAGATTATCGGCGGCGCCGGCGCGCTGACCGGTAGCGGAGAAAGTGACTAAGATATGACTACTGCTCACTCTTTTGAGGAGCGCATTGACGAGCCGTCGGGCGGGGCCGGGACTCCGGCTCCCTCCGCCGGGGCCGAAAATGTCCAGAACCCCGCGGGTTCCGACAACGGCCGAGTCGTGCGCGTGATCGGTGCCGTCGTCGACGTGGAATTCCCGCGCGGCGAGCTGCCCGAGCTATACAACGCCCTGCACGTCGACATCGAGCTGGGCGACCTGTCCAAGACCATCACCCTCGAGGTGGCTCAGTTCCTGGGCGACAACCTCGTCCGCACCATCGCCATGGCCCCGACCGACGGTCTGGTCCGCGGCGCGCAGGTGCGCGACTCCGGCAACCCTATCTCCGTGCCGGTCGGTGACCAGGTCAAGGGCCACGTTTTCAACGCCCTCGGCGAGTGCCTGGACGACCCGTCGGTGGGCAAGGACGGGGAGCGGTGGGGCATCCACCGCGAGCCGCCCGCCTTCAAGGACCTCGAGGGCAAGACGGAGATCCTGGAGACCGGCATCAAGGTCATCGACCTTCTCACCCCGTACGTCAAGGGCGGCAAGATCGGCCTGTTCGGTGGCGCGGGCGTGGGCAAGACGGTGCTCATCCAGGAGATGATCACCCGTATCGCCCGCGAGTTCTCGGGCACCTCCGTGTTCGCCGGTGTGGGTGAGCGCACCCGCGAGGGAACCGACCTCTTCCTCGAGATGGAGGACATGGGCGTTCTCCCCGATACCGCCCTTGTCTTCGGCCAGATGGACGAGCCGCCCGGGGTCCGCATGCGCGTGGCCCTGTCCGGCCTGACCATGGCGGAGTACTTCCGCGATGAGCAGAACCAGGACGTGCTGCTGTTCATCGACAACATCTTCCGCTTCACCCAGGCCGGCTCCGAGGTGTCCACCCTTCTGGGCCGCATGCCCTCGGCCGTGGGTTACCAGCCCACCCTGGCCGATGAGATGGGTGTGCTCCAGGAGCGCATCACCTCGACCAAGGGCCGCTCCATCACCTCGCTGCAGGCCGTGTACGTCCCCGCGGACGACTACACTGACCCGGCGCCGGCGACCACCTTCGCCCACCTCGACGCCACCACGGAGCTTTCCCGCTCCATCGCGTCGAAGGGCATCTACCCCGCCGTGGATCCGCTGACCTCGACCTCGCGCATCCTCGAGCCGGGCATCGTGGGCGAGCGCCACTACAACGTGGCGCAGAAGGTGATCGGCATCCTGCAGAAGAACAAGGAGCTGCAGGACATCATCGCCATCCTGGGCATGGACGAGCTGTCCGAGGAAGACAAGATCACCGTCATGCGCGCCCGCAAGCTGGAGCGCTTCCTCGGCCAGAACTTCTTCGTCGCGAAGAAGTTCACGGGCGACGAGGGCTCCTACGTGCCGCTGGAGGAGACGATCGACGCGTTCGACCGCCTCTGCGAGGGCGAGTTCGACGCCTACCCGGAGCAGGCGTTCTCGAACCTGGGCGGTCTCGACGACGTCGAGGCCCAGTACAAGAAGCTGCAGGAGAAGTAGGAGGGCCCTCATGGCTGAAATCACCGTGCAACTCGTCTCGGTCGACCGGATGCTCTGGTCGGGTCAGGCCAGCATCCTCACGGCCCAGACGACCGAGGGTGAGATCGGCATCCTGCCGGGCCACGAGCCCCTCCTCGGCCAGCTCAAGGAAAACGGCGTCGTCACCATCCGCCCCACCGAGGGCGAGCGGATCGTCGCAGCTGTCCAGGGCGGCTTCCTCTCGGTGCAGGGGGACAAGGTGACCATCCTCGCCGACTACGCCATCTTCGCCGACGAGGTCGACTCGGCAGCCGCCGAGAACGAGCTGGGCGCCGACGACGCGCAGTCCAAGGCGCGGGCGGAGGCCGAGCTCGCGGCGGTGCGCCGCAACTCCGGCCGCTAGGCCGACAGGCAGCTCTCACCGCAGACAACCCCCGCCGCACGGCGGGGGTTGTCCGCGTTTCCGGCCCCGCGGGAAGGACGACACATGCCGGTCCTCCCTTTGGCGGATTGCTTACTGTGTGCATGTCACTAAAATCATGGGAAGCGCGCGGGCCCGCAGCGGGCGGGGACCGGCCGCCACACCACTATCACGGCAGGAGGGCCGATGAAATACGTCGCCGTTGTTCTGTTGGCCCTGCTCGTCGCCGCCACCGCCGCGGCCATGTGGCGCTTCACCCGGTTCCGCAACGCCGGCGCCCCCGCCCTCTTCCGCCGTCTGCCCGCGCGCGAGGTGCACGGTTGGCGCCACGGGATCCTCCGGTACCGCGGGGAGGTCCTGCAGTTTTTCAAGTTGCGCTCCCTCTCCCTGTCGAACGACCTCGCCCTCGACCGGCGCGACATCACCCTCAAGGGCCTGCGCGAGTGCACGGACGAGGAGCGCGAGATCATGCCCGGAATCTCGAAGGTGCTGCACCTGGGCAGCCCGGCAGGGGATTTCGAGTTCGCGGGCGCGCCGCACGTGCAGATGGCTCTCGTTTCGTGGGTGGAGGCGGCCCCGGACCGTCGCCAGGTGCCGCGCGGCCAGGGGCCCATGGCGCAGCAGGGCCACCAGGCACCGCGCCCCCGGGGCAAGCTCTAGCGAGTCCGCCCGGGCGGTACCCTTGACCCCATGCGTTTGATCATTGCCCAGTGCTCCGTCGACTACGTGGGGCGCCTGGATGCGCACCTGCCCTCCGCGAAGCGCCTGATCATGGTCAAGGCGGACGGCTCGGTGTCCGTGCACGCCGACGACCGAGCCTACAAGCCGCTGAACTGGATGACCCCGCCGTGCAGCATCCGCGAGGAGACGGTGGTCGACCTCGACGGCGGGGACACCGGGGTCCGTCTGTGGATCGTGGAAAACCCCCGGGGCGAGCAGCTGCGCATCACCCTCGAGGACGTCATCAGCGAGACAAACGTCGAGCTCGGCGCGGACCCGGGCCTAGTCAAGGACGGGGTGGAATCGCACCTGCAGGAGTTGCTCGCCGAGCACATATCCACGCTTGGCGACGGCTACACCCTCGTCCGCCGCGAGTACCCGACCGCCATCGGCCCGGTGGACCTCCTGGCCCGCGACGCGCTGGGCCGGACGGTCGCCGTGGAGGTGAAGCGCCGCGGGGGCATCGACGGGGTGGAGCAGCTGAGCCGCTACGTCGAACTGCTCAACCGCGACGACCTCCTCGCCCCCGTCTCCGGTGTCTACGCGGCCCAGGAGATCAAGCCGCAGGCCCGCACGCTCGCGGAGGACCGGGGCTTCCGCTGCCTCGTCCTGGACTACGACGAGCTGCGAGGCATCGAATCCAACGAGCTGCGGCTCTTCTAGGGGGAGCTCGTGCCCAGGAAGAACAGGCGGGGCAACGTCACGCCCTCGCGCCAGCTGCCGCGGGACGGGTCGACGTACTTCGGCACCCGCGAGGTGGAGGGTCCCTCGTGGACGCACGGGGAGATCTACCTCATGCGCGCGATCGGTTCGGCCGCGGCGACGAAGTTCTACGTGTGTCCTGGGTGCAACCAGAACATTCCCCCGGGCGTCGCCCACGTTGTGGCGTGGCCGCGGGACACGGGGCGCGGGGGAGATGACAGGCGGCACTGGCACGGGCACTGCTGGGAGCGGCGCTGAGGGGGACGTCGCTAAGCTGGTCGCATGATTGTTGCATTTTCCGTCGCCCCCACCGTGACCGACAACCCCACCGCGGAGATGTCCGGCGCGGTGGCGCGCGCCGTGCGGGTCGTGCGCGAATCCGGGCTGCCGAACGAAACGACATCGATGTTCACCACCGTTGAGGGGGAGTGGGATGAGGTCATGGACGTGATCAAGCGGGCCACGCAGGCGGTCGAGGAGGTCTCGCCGCGCGTGTCGCTCGTGCTCAAGGCCGACATCCGGCCGGGTCACACCGACATGCTGCACCAGAAGATGGAATCGCTGAACAAGCACTTCGAAAGTGAGGGAAAGTAAATGCCGGAATTCGGACCGGGTGTATTCGACTTGTCGTCGCTGAGGAAGCGGGAACCCGCGGAGGGAGCCGGGACCGGATCGGGGGCGGGCGCCTTCGAGGCCTTCATCACCGCCACGGACGACAACATCGAGGCGGAGGTCATCCGCCTGTCGGTGCAGATCCCCGTGATCGTGGTGGTGGGCTCGGCCCGCTCCCCGGAATCGGAGGAGCTCAGGTCAACGCTGAAGTCGCTGGCGGAGGGGCAGAGGGAGTTCCGCGTCGCCTACGTCGACGCCGACGCCACCCCGATGCTCGCCCAGATGCTTGGCGTGCGGGCCGTGCCCACCGCCATCGCGCTTGCCGCCGGGCGCCCCGTCGCGAGCTTCCAGGGCAACCAGCCGCGCGAGGAGCTCTCGCAGTGGGTGCAGGCCCTGGTGTCCAACGTCGGCCCCCAGCTTGAGGGCCTGCCCGCCGCCAGCGGGGAGGAGAGCCCCGCCGAGGCCGAGGACCCGCGTCTGGCACAGGCGACGGAGGCCCTGAACCGAAGCGACTTTGACGCGGCCATCGCCGTCTACGACGCGATCCTCGCGGACGACCCCCGTAACAAGGAGATCTCGCAGGCGCGGGCGACTGTGGGGGTGCTGAAGAGGCTCGACCCCGCCAACCGAACGACCGATGCGGTGGAGGACGCCGCGGCGGACCCGGGGGACGTCGATAAGCAGCTGGCGGCGGCCGATGCCGAGGTCGTGGCCGGGGCTCCCGAGAGGGCCTTCGACCGGCTCGTGGCGCTGGCGGGGGCCGAGCCCCGGGCGAAGGAGCGCCTGCTGGAACTGTTCACGCTCTTCGACGCGGGTGACCCGCGCGTCATCGCGGCGCGCACGAAGCTGGCTTCCGCGCTGTTCTGATCTGCCACCCGCCGCGCGGGTGCAAAAAGGGGCCCGGTGTCACCCGGGCCCCCTCTTTCGCTTTGCCTGGTGCCGGCTCGCGCCGGCACACCGCTAACGGACCAGCTTGTAGTACTGCGCGCTCATCGCGGGCAGGTGCAGTGAGACGGACTGGTCGAAGTTGTCCCACTGCGTCGGCTCAGTGTGGACCATGCGGGGAAGGTCGTTCCCGGCGCCGCCGTAGATGTCCTGGTCGGTGTTGATCACCAGCTCCCAGTTGCCGGCCTCGGGCAGCCCGAGACGGTAGTCCGTGTGGGAGGCACCCGAGAGGTTGACCACGGCCAGGACCGGCACCGCGTCGACACCCCAGCGGATGTAGGCGAGGACGTTGTGCGCGGCGTCGTCGCCCTTGATCCACTGGAAGCCGAGGGGGGTGTTGTCCTGGGAGAACAGCGCCGGGGTGTCGCGGTAGACGAAGTTGAGGTCGCGCACGAGCCGCTGGATTCCCCGGTGGTACTCGTTGCCCCAGCCCTCGCCGAGGTTGTCCCAGTTGATGGAGTGCGCCTCGTCCCACTCGGTGGTCTGGCCCCACTCGCAGCCCATGAACATGAGCTGCTTGCCCGGGTGGGAGAACATGTAGCCGTAGAGGGCGCGGATCCCGGCGGCCTTGTTCCACTCGTCGCCCGGCATGCGCGTCCACAGCGAGCCCTTGCCGTGGACAACCTCGTCGTGGGAGAACGGCAGGACGTACTTCTCGGAAAACGCGTACACCAGGGAGAACGTGACCTCGTTGTGGTGGTGGGAGCGGTGGATCGGGTCGAGGGAGAAGTACTCGAGCGTGTCGTTCATCCAGCCCATGTTCCACTTCAGGCTGAAGCCCAGCCCGTCGGCGGAGGTCTGCGCGGTCACGCCCGGCCAGGCGGTGGATTCCTCGGCGATGGTGACCACGCCGGGGTGCGTGCGGTGAACGGTGGCATTCATCTCCTGGAGGAACTGCACGGCGTCCCAGTGCTCGCGGCCGCCCTGCTGGTTGGGCAGCCACTCGCCGGGGTTGCGGGAGTAGTCCAGGTAGAGCATGGAAGCCACGGCGTCGACACGCAGGCCGTCGAGGTGGAACTCCTCGCACCAGTACAGGGCGTTGGCGACGAGGAAGTTGCGCACCTCGTTGCGCCCGAAGTCGAAGACGTAGGTGCCCCAGTCCCTCTGCTCGCCGCGGCGCCAGTCGGGGTGCTCATAGAGCGCGGTGCCGTCGAAGCGGGCCAGGGCCCAGGCATCCTTCGGGAAGTGCGCCGGCACCCAGTCGACGATGACGCCGATGCCGTTCGCGTGGAGCGTGTCGACGAGCTCCCGGAACTCGTCTGGGGTTCCCCAGCGCGCGGTGGGGGCGTAGTACCCCGTGACCTGGTAGCCCCACGAGCCGCCGAAGGGGTGCTCCGCGACGGGGAGGAATTCGACGTGGGTGAAGCCGTTTTCCACGAGGTAGGGGACGAGCTCCTCGGTCATGGTGCGATAGGTCGCGCCCTGCTTCCACGAACCGATGTGGCATTCGTAGACGCTCATGGGGGCGTTGGTGGCGTCGATGCCGGGGCGGTTGGTCATCCACTCCTCGTCGCGCCACTCGTAGGCGGAGGCGTCGGCGACCACGGAGACCGTCTCCGGCGGGCACAGCGTCTGTTTGGCCAGCGGGTCGGCCTTGTCCACGCGCTCGCCGCCCGCGGTCTGGACCGCGAACTTGTAGGCGGTGCCGGGCCCGATGCCCGGGATGAAGATCTCCCACACGCCGGTGGGGCCGAGGCTGCGCATCGGGTACTGGTTCGGGTTCCAGCCGCAGAACTCACCGACGACGGCCACACCCTGCGCGTTCGGCGCCCACACGGCGAAGGAGGTGCCGGTGACCTCGCCGAGGGAGGTGGTGTAGGAGCGCACGTTGGCACCCAGGACCTCCCACAAACGCTCGTGGCGGCCCTCGCCGATGAGGTGCAGGTCCAGCGAGCCGAGGGTGGGCAGGAAGTGGTACGGGTCCGCGATGATGACGGGCTCGCCCTCCGGGTAGGTCACGCGCAGGCGGTAGTCCGGGGCGCGGTCGTCGTCCAGGCCGACAACCCAGATGTCGTCGCCCGTGCTTTCCATCTCGAGCGTGCCGTTGTGGATGAGCACCTCCACGCGCCGCGCGCCGAGCAGGCGGGTGCGGATGACGGAACCCCCCGGCGTCGCGTGCCAGCCGTAGAAGTCGTGAGGGGCGTGGTGCTTGCACTCGAGGAGGCGCTGCCGGTCGTGCTCGGGGATGAGAAGCGAAGGATCGATGCCCGTCATTGTTTTCCTTTTGGGTGTGTCGGGGATTTCGTCTTTTCGACGCTACCGCAAGCCGCTTCTACGGCCTGTAATCGTGGTCGGAGATACGGCGGAAGGCCAGGGCCTCCCTGCGCCGGGCGTCCACTGCGGGCAGGCGGAAGATGTGCGCCACGTTGCTCTGCGGGGTCAGCCGCACGTAGTTGTCGCCGCCCCAGGTGTAGGTGGCCCCGGTGACCAGGTCGTGGACGTCGAAACTCTCACCCGGGTTGAGCCCGACTGCCTCGGCGTCAATGTGCACCATGCCCTCCTGGGTGGAGGCCGGGTCGAGGTTGACCACCACCAGGAGCGCGTTGCCGGTCACCGCGTCGACCTTGGAGTAGGCCATGATGTGCTCGTTGCTCACGTCGTGGAAGCGGATCTGGCGCAGCTGCTGCAGGGCGGGGTTGTCGCGGCGGATCGCGTTGAGCAGGGTCAGGTACGGCTCCAGCGAGGTGCCGTTCTCGAGCGCCGCGGCGAAGTCGCGGGGGCGCAGCTCGTACTTCTCGCTGTCGAGATACTCCTCGCTGCCCTCGTTCACGGGGATGCCCTCGTAAAGCTCGTAGCCGGAGTACACGCCCCACAGGGGGCTCATCGTGGCGGCCAGGGTGGCGCGGATCGCGAAGGCCGCGGGGCCCCCGTTCTGCAGGGAGGCGTGGAGGATGTCGGGGGTGTTGACGAAGAGGTTGGGGCGCGAGACGTCGGCGACGTCGACAAGCAGCTGGGCGAAGTCCGTCAGCTCCGCCTTCGTCGTCTTCCACGTGAAGTGGGTGTAGGACTGCGAGAACCCGGCCTTGGACAGGCCGTACATGCGCGGCGGGCGGGTGAAGGCCTCGGCGAGGAAGATCACCTCGGGGTTGGTCTCGTGGACGGTGGTGATGAGCCAGTGCCAGAAGTTCACGGGCTTGGTGTGGGGGTTATCCACGCGGAAGGTGGTGATGCCCAGGTTCACCCAGTACATGAGCACGCGGTAGACCTCGCGGTAGAGCGTCTCCGGGGCGTTGTCGAAGTTGATCGGGTAGATGTCCTGGTACTTCTTCGGCGGGTTCTCGGCGTAGGCGATGGTGCCGTCGGCAAGAACGGTGAAGAACTCGGGGTGCTCCCTGGCCCAGGGGTGGTCCGGGGCGACCTGGAGCGCGAAGTCGAGGGCGATCTCGAGCCCCAGCTCGTCGGCGTGGGCCTTCATGGCGAGGAACTCCTCCTCGCCGCCGAGGTCGGGGTGGAAGGCGTCGTGCCCGCCCGCCTCCGAGCCGACCGCCCAGGGCGAACCGACGTCGCCGTCCTCCACGGCGAGGGCGTTGTTGCGGCCCTTCCGGTTGATTTCCCCCACGGGGTGGATCGGCGGGAAGTAGACGGTGTCGAAGCCCATGGCGGCGACGCGGTCGAGCGCGGCGGAGGTGGTGGCCCAGGTGCCGTGCACGGGCGCGCCGTCGTCGCCCACGCCGCCGGTGGAGCGGGGAAAGAGCTCGTACCAGGAGTTGATCAGGGCTTCGCGACGCTCCACGAGGATGTCGCACACGGGGCCGCGCGTGACGAGCTCGCGCAGCGGGTAGGCGTCGAGCACCTCGCGGACCTCGGCGCTCAGCCCCGGCGCGAGACGGTTGGACAACGGCAGGGTGATGTCGGCCAACGCGCGCGCGGCGTTGTCCAGCACCCCGCGCCCCGGCTCGGGGGTCTGCGCGGCCGCGGCCGTGAACAGGTCGATGCCGTGGGCGATGTCGTTGGCCAGCTCGGCCTCGTCCTGCCCGGCGTTGAACTTCTTGGACACGGCGTTGCGCCACGTGGCCATGACGTCGCTCCAGGCGTCGACGCGGAAGCGCCACAGGCCCTCCGTGTCGGGGACGACCACGGCGTGGACGTAGTCCGGGCGGTAGACCTCGGGCTGCATGTGCACGGAGAACTGCTCGCCGTCGGGCTGGGTGAGCACGAGCGTGGCGGCGACGGCATCGTGGCCCTCGCGCCACACCAGGGCGGAGATCGGAACGACTTCCCCGACCACCGCCTTGGAGGGCAGTGTGCGCCCCGAGATCTGGGGGCGAACGTCGTCGATGCCAAAGCGTCCAATCATCGGTTTCTTCCTTCGGTGAGTGCTCTCAACTGGCGTGACCCCCACGCCGCCGCGGGGGTTAGCGTGCTCTTTTCCCGTGCTTTTACCTGCCCCACGATAGCCCCTCGCCACCCCGCGCGCCGGGGTCCACCGCTGGCGCGGCATTTAGGACAAAATGGGAGGGGTGAGTGAGAAGCGCGAGAACCCCGAGGAACTGACCAACGACCCCGACCTGATGATCGACTTCCGCGGTGTCGACGTCGTGCGCGGCGGCAACACCCTGGTCGGCCCGGTCGACTGGCAGGTGGAGCTCGACGAGCGCTGGGTGGTCATCGGGCCGAACGGCGCCGGAAAGACCACGCTGATCCGCGTCGCCTCGGCCCAGGAGTTCCCGTCCCACGGCGTGGCGTTCGTGCTGGGGGAGCGGCTGGGGCGAACCGACATGCGCGACCTGCGGGCGTCGATAGGCGTGACCTCCTCGTCGGTCGCGCAGCGGGTGCCCGACGGGGAGAAGGTCAAGGACCTCGTCGTCTCGGCGGGTTACGCCATCCTCGGCCGGTGGCGCGAGGAGTACGACGAGACGGATTACGGGCAGGCCCTCGAGGTGCTCGAGCAGGTCGGCGGGATGCACCTGCTGGAGCGGACCTGGGGGACGCTCTCCGACGGGGAGAAGAAGCGCGTGCTCATCGCGCGTGCCATCATGACGGACCCCGAGCTGCTCATCATGGACGAGCCGGCGGCGGGGATGGACCTCGGCGGCCGCGAGGACCTCGTCGCCTTCCTCGGGGAGCTCGCCCTCGACCCGGACGCGCCCGCCATAGTGATGATCACCCACCACGTGGAGGAGATCCCCTACGGCTTCACGCACGCCCTGCTCCTCGACGAGGGGCAGGTCATCGCGCAGGGACTCATCGATGACGTCCTCACCTCGGAGAACATCTCCCGCGCCTACCACCAGCCGATCGAGGTCACGCGCGCCGACGGGCGCTTCAGCGCTCGTCGCGCCCGCCGCGGCGGCGTGCACCGCGCGCCGGCGGAGTAGAAAGGGGCGCGGCGGGTAAGCCGGCAGGGAGGTGACGATGACGGTGGCTGCGGAGACACGGATGAGCACGGCGGCGCAGGTCGCCCGCGACGTGCGCGATGCGAAGGACGAGATCAACCCCTATGACACGGCCGGGTACAACGGCTCGCGCCTGGCGACCACCGTGATTCTCGCCCGCGACGGGCGCCGCGGCTTGGAGGTGTGGGTGCAGGAGCGCGTGATGACCATGCGCAACTACCCCGGCATGACCGTCTTCCCCGGCGGCGGCGTGGACAGCCGCGACTTCCCGGGTCGCGCGTGGAACGACGGCGACCTGTGGTTCGGCCGCTCCGCAATCTCCCTCGCGCGCCAGCTCGGCGTGACCAAGTACAAGGCGCACGCGCTGCTCTTCGCGGCGGTGCGGGAGCTGTTCGAGGAGACGGGCACGCTGCTCGCCGTCGACGAGGACGGCGTGCTGCTGCGCGACGTCCGCCCGTTCCACAGCCAGCGCCTCCGGCTCGAGTCCCACGAGCTCTCGCTCACCGACGTCCTGCGCGACAACGACCTCAACGTCGACGCGGACCTGCTCACCCCCTACGCCCGGTGGGTGGGCCGCTCGAAGCGCGGCACGTGGTTCGACACCTTCTCCTGGCTGGCGGTCTCCCCGGGCGGGCAGGACCCCGACGGCGTGACGGGCGAGGCGGACGACGCCAACTGGTTCCCGCCCGCGCTGCTTCTCGACGGCTGGAGGGCCGGCCTGGTGCGCTTCGCGCCGTCGACGTGGGCCCAGCTGCTCGACCTGGCGGACCATGACTGCGTCGACTCGCTCGTGCGCTCCGCGCGCAACGCCGACATGACCCCGGTGGTGGGCGACCCGGTGCACTTCCCGCGCTACCGCGAGTACTTCCGCAGCGCGCCCGCGGACAGGATCGGCAGGGCCCGTGAGCTTTAGCGTGTCCGAGGTCCGGTACCTGTGGGCCAACGCGGGTGCCATCGCCGCCGCCGAGGCGGGTCTCGGGTTGACCGGGAAGTCCGCCTTCGCCGACCGCGCGCTGCTCCAGGAGCGCTTCGGGGACCACTCCCGTGCGGTGCTCGAGCTCGCCACGGCGCGCCGGGGGGCCGCGGGGAAGTTTCCCGGGTGGTGGCTCGCCGACGGTGATGCGTCCCAGCAGGCGACCCCCGCGCGCGTGGCCGCGGTCCGCGCGGCGCGCCTGCGCGGGCACGGCGTGGAAATGGTCCACGACGTGACTTGTTCGGTGGGCTCGGAGGCCCCCGCCGCCCTGGCGGCCGGGATGGGTTGGCTCGGTTCCGACCTGGACCCCGCGCGCCTGCTCATGGCGCGGCACAACCTCGGCCCCGACGCGTGGCTCGCCCGGGCGGACGCGCTCGCTCCCGCGAGCACCGCGCGGCATGACAGCGCCGTGGTCGCGGACCCCGCCCGCCGGGCGAACGGGAGGCGCATCACGGACCCCGCGAAGCTGCACCCGCCCCTGCCGGCGCTCCTGGAGGCGCACCGCGGCCGCGAGCTGGCGGTCAAGTGCGCCCCGGGCATCGACTACTCGGAGTGGGAGGGCCTGGTCAGCGTGGTCTCGGTGGGCGGAGCCGTGAAGGAGGCGTGCCTCTACACTCCGGGCCTGGCGGGCGGGGTGGCCCGCGAGGCGGTCGTCCTGGGGGAGGGGGAGGAGCGCGTGACCTCGTCCGACCCGGCTGAGGTGGAGGTGACGGGGCCGCGCGCCTTCATCATCGAGCCGGACGGGGCGATCGTGCGCGCCGGGCTCGTGCGACACTGGGCCCACCGGCACAACCTCTCCATGCTCGACGAGCACATCGCCTTCCTCACCGGGGACGCCCTGCCCCCGGGCATTTCCGGGTTCCCCTTCCTCGAGTCCGTGCCGCTGAAGAAGCTGCGTCCCGCGCTCGCCGCGCACCGCGCCGGCGCCGCCGAGATCCTCGTCCGCGGTGTCGATGTTGACCCGGACGAGTTGCGCAGGAAGCTCAAACTGAAGGGGCCCGAGCACCGCGGGGTGGTGATCGCCCGGGTGGGCGCGGGGGCCGTGGCCCACATCTGCGGGCCGCGCCAGCGGGGCCAGGCGCACGGCTAGGGTGGGTCGCATGGCTTACTTCGACCATGCAGCGACCACCCCGATGCGCGAGTGCGCCATCGAGGCCTGGGTGCGCCACGCCGGCGCCCTGAACCCGGGGGGACAGTACGCCTCCGGCCGAGCCGCGAACGCGGTGCTTGCCGACGCCCGCGAGGCCGTCGCGGAGGCGCTCGGCGCGGACCCCGCCGAGGTTGTCTTCACCGGCTCGGGCACCGAGGCCGACAACACCGCGATCCGGGGCCTCTACCGCGCCTCCGTCAAGGACAGGGGCCTGACGCGCGTGGTCGCGCCACCGACGGAGCACGCTGCGGTGCTGGAGACCGTCAAGTCGCTCGGCGCCGACGAGGGTGCCGACGTTGTATGGCTGCCGGTCGGCCGTTCCGGCGCGGTGTCCGATCTCGCGGCCCTGGACACGCCTGCCGCGGTGGCCACCTGCATGGTGGCCAACAACGAAACCGGCGCGCTGCAGCCGGTGGAGGAGCTGGTGGAGCGCGCGGCGCGGCAGGGCACCCCGGTCCACCTCGATGCCGTGCAGGCCGTGGGCAAGGTGGCCATCGACTTCCACGGTCTCGGTGCGACCACCCTGGCGGCCTCGGCGCATAAGTTCGGCGGTCCGCGCGGGGTGGGGATCCTGCTGGCGAAGCGCTCGCCCGCGCCCCTGCCGCTCGTGGTGGGCGGGGGTCAGGAGCGCGGGTTGCGCTCCGGCACCGTGGATGTCGCCGGGGCTGCCGCGGCGGCCGCGGCGCTCACCGAGGCGGTCGCGGAGATGGAGCGCGAGCGCGAGGACGTCGCAAAGCTGCGCGACCGCCTGGTGCGCGGGGTCGTCGAGCGGGTGCCCGGGACGGTGGTGACGGTGGAGGACAACGTGCTGCCCGGGCACGCGCACCTGCTGTTCCCCGGCGCCAACGGCGACGCGCTGATCATGCTCCTCGACATGAAGGGCATCGAGGCGTCGACGGGTTCCGCGTGCTCCGCGGGCGTGCACCGGACGAGCCACGTGCTCGAGGCCATGGGTGTGGACGGGCGCGAGAGCATGGGGGCGCTGCGGCTCACGCTGGGCCGGACCACCACGGAGGGGGACGTTGACCTCCTCCTGGCGGAGATCGCCGGGGTGGTCGAGCGGGCGCGGGTCGCGGGTTCGCTGTGAGGGGTATGGTGCGCGTGTGACGTGAGTGTCGCACCGGGGCGGGCGGGAAAGCTGTTATACACTGCCAGGCATGCATGTGAACCGGAGGCACCAGACCGTCCTCGCCGCGCTCGTCGCGGCCCTCATCACCGTTGCCCTCGCCGTCGTCGTCCCCTTCAGCCCCACCCGCCACACCGACGCCGATGCCCAGGGAATCCCCGGACTCGTGCAGGGCATCGACGTGGCGGGGCACCAGCGCCCGGGCGGGCGCGCAATCGACTGGAAGACCGTGGCTGGACCCGGCGGCCAGCACTTCGCCTTTGTCAAGGCCTCCGAGGGCGAGGGCTGGAAGAACGAGTTCTACGACGAGGACGCCCGCTCGGCGCGCGACGCCGGCCTCTCCGTCGGTGCCTACCACTACGCCCGTCCGGCGGAGGACCCGACGACGCAGGCCCGCTACTTTGCCGGCGTGATCAACTCCGGTCCCGCGCTGAACCTGCCCCCGGTGCTCGACCTCGAGGTCGACGAGGGTCTCAACCCCGCGGCGCTCGCGGCATGGACCGCGGCCTTCCTCACCGAGGTCGAGCGCTCCACCGGCACCAGGCCGATGCTCTACACGTACCGCTACTTCTGGTCCGAGCACATGGACAACACCAGCGCCTTCACCGGCTACCCGCTGTGGCTCGCGGCGTACCAGAACCAGGCCCCGCGCCCCGTCGGCGGGTGGGACAAGGTGTCCATCTGGCAGCGCTCCGACAGCGGCCGCGTCGCCGGCCTGTCCACGCCCGTGGACCAGAACATCTTCAACGGCAACGAGGGCGCCTTCAACGCTTTCGCCTCGGGCGATCTCACGGCGGGCGGTGGTGTCCTCGAGACCTTCCAGGCGCCCGACGCGGGCGACCTCGCGGTTCTGGAGCAAAACTCGACGGCCCTCGTCGTGGCGATCCTCGGCCTCGCCGGCGGCATCCTCGCCGCGCCGCAGGTGGCCCAGGCGGCCCAGCAGCTCGGCTTCGACAACTACGACGCCGGCAACATTTCCAACGCCGTGCGCGACCTGGTCACCAGCGGGCAGCTGCCCGTCGAGGACCTGCGCTCGATGATGGTGGGAGACTACTCGGTCGGCGACCTGCTCATCCTGCTCAACAACGCCTCGAAGTAGTCGCCGGGGCCATCCCCCGAACGCCGCGCCCCGCCCGGGTCCACTCCGGCGCGGGGCGCTTTTTCGCCCGCCCAAAGTTCGCGGCGGACCGGGCCTTGTGTCGTGCGCTACAGCAAGCCAAGGGGGGCGAGGACGGCATCGGTGCGGCGCGCAAGGCCCGAGTGCGACACCCCGCTCAGGGTGATCACCCCGCCGAGGCGGGAGGACCAAGCGGGGACCTCCGTGTCGGCGTCGGAGACCACGGAAACCACGTCGATGCCCTCCGGCACGACGGGTTCGTGCGGGTAGTTCTCCAGCTCCACGTAGGACTCGCCGAGGACCCGCGAGACGAGCCAGGCCGGCCGGTACCAGGGGCTTTCCCCTGTGCCGCGCCACGCCGCGCCGAGGCCGACGAGCGTGTGCACCCGGGCGCGGGCCGCAGCGGCGTCGGGGCCGCTGAGGGCGCGCAGGGCAACCAGGGCGCCGAGGGAGTGGCCGACCACGTCGACGCGGGTGACGCTGGCGGGCAGGGAGGCGATGAGGCGGGTGATGGCGGGGGCCGAGGCGTCGATAAGCGCCGTGCCCCGTCGCGCGTAGGAGGGGGCGAGCATGTCCACGCCCCGGGACGCGAGCTCGCGGCCCAAAAGGCGGAAGGTGGAGGGCTCTCCCAGCGTGCCGTGCAGCGCCACCACAACCCGGCCGGAGGACTGGGAGTTGACTGTGGAGGGGTCGGGAAGTACGCGGGGGATGTGGGACAGCAGCGCCATGCGCACCTAGATTACTAAGGGTGCACGCACTTCAATCGGTTTCCCTGGTCTCACCCGCCGCCTCAGTGGTGATTTACGCGGTGGTCATCCTCGCCGCGCTCGTCGCCCTCCGGCGGCCGAACAGGAGGACGGTGTGGGCCGCGGTCGGCTCCCTGTCGGTCCTGATCGTGGTGGCCTTTGCGCTGAGCGTGTGGCCCAAACCCTTCCCGGACATTGTTCCCTGGACCATCTACGCCTCGGGCGCGGCCGCGGCTTTCGTCCTCTTTTCCGCGCTGATGCAGCGCGGGCGGCGCATCGTGCTGGCCCTGCTCTCCGTGCCGGCGATCGCCGCAGCCTACCTCGCCGCCAATCTCATCTACCAGCAGTACCCGACCGTCGGCTCCATCAAGCCCGCTCCCGTGGCCACCCCGATGAGCTGGGACGAGTTCAAGGCCACAACGAGCTCGCCCACCCTCGACGGGCGCGAGGTCGGGGCCCTGGTGACCATGCCCGCCGAGCCGATGCGCGACGCGGTCGTCTACGTTCCCCCGGCCTACTGGCACGGCGCGTCCCTGCCCGTGATGGTCATCCTGGCCGGCAACCCGGGCCGGCCCATCGACTGGTTCGTCACCGGCCAGGCAGCCGAGGCGCTCGATGACTTCCAGGCGGGCCACGACGGTGTCGCCCCCCTGGTGATCAGCGCCGACGCCACTGGAACCGAGACCGGCAACCCCGCCTGCGTCGATGGGCCGGAGTACAAGGTGCAGACGTACCTGAGCAAGGAGATCCCCGAGAAGCTGCACCACAACTTCCGGGTCGAGCCCGACCAGAAGAAGTGGACCATCGCCGGGCTGAGCTACGGCGGCACCTGCTCGCTGCAGATCGTGACCAACAGCCCGCAGTCCTACGGCACCTTCCTGGACTTCTCCGGCGAGCCCGAGCCGACGCTCGGCAACCACCAGCAGACGGTGGACAAGCTTTTCGACGGCAACGAGGACGCGTTCCAGGCCGTCAACCCCGCCACGCTGTTGAGCGACGCCGCCGGCACCCCGAAATACGAGGGCATCGCCGGGCGGTTCGTCTCCGGCGAGCGCGACTCCACGGCCCGCAACGCGCTGCCGCACCTCAACGACCTCGCCCGCGCCGCAGGAATGGACACCACCTACGACACCCTGCCCGGGGCACACAGCTACGCGGTGTGGCGCGTGGCTTTCCGGCAGAACCTCGACTTCGCCGCCGAAAGGGGAGGCATCAAGTGACCGCCGTGAAAACCGTCCTCCGCACCGTCCCGGTGACGCTCGCCCTCGTGGTCCTCATGTGGATCCTCTTCGTCGCGTACCGCGGGGACGCACCCGCTGTGCTCGGTTACCACCTGCCGGATGACACCACCCTGTGGCACGTGGGCAGCTCCGGTCTTACCGGCGGTCACGTCGTGGCAATGGTCTACCTCACCGCCGCGGCGCTGCTCTTCGCCCTGCCCGCCGAGTACACCCTCGGTTCGCGCCGCTTCGCCGTCGCGGCGGTCGCCATCCAGGCCGTTGCCGTGCCGGCCGGTCTGCTCGCCGCCGCCGCGGTGGAGGAGGCGGGCTTCAACCACTGGGGCAGCGACCTCACCCACGAGACGTTCCTCTCGCCCGTGGCGTGGGTGTTCGGCCCGCTGGCCTTCGCCACCGCGCAGATGGGCGTCATGTGGCGCCGCCGGCTGCGCCTGGTCATGCTGGCGCTCACCGGCACGCTGGTGCTGTACTCGGGCTCGCTCGCCGACGTCGTCGCGCTATTCGCGGTGCTCGTCGGATGGGCGGCGGGTGCGCTGGTGGCGGGCAGCACGGGCACGTCGACGCACATGTCGCTGCGCGAGTCGCGCGTCATCGTCGCCGCCCTCGTCGTCGCCGTCGCCGTGGGCCCCGTCCTCACCGCCCTCAACCCGACCGCCCAGGGACCCTTCGCCGGGGTGAGCCAGTTGATGTGGGAGCCGGCCGTCGCCTCCCACCAGGTGGCGCACTGGTGCCGCGACACGGCCTCGACCGCCTGCCAGGAGGCCATCTCCATCAACCACCAGAAGGGCGTCGGCCCGTTTCTGCTCAACATGGTCCCGATCGCCCTGACGACGGTCCTCGCGCTCGGTCTCGCGCGGGGCCGCCGCCTGGCCTGGGCGCTCTCCGTGGCCGTGACGGTGTGCTCCCTTCTCGCCATCGGCCTGCAGGCGGGCGGGCTGGACGGTAGCGTGACCGCCGGCATCAACCTCGGCATGGTCATCCTCCCCTGGGTGGCTGTGCTCGCCGTGCTGATCGCCACACGCAAGCGCTTCACCCTCCCGTCCGCGTGGCGCCCCGCCGCCGCGGGGGTGGTGGGCGCGCTGGTGCTGACCGCCGCGTTCTGGGTCATTGGGGCCCTGCTTCTGCGCCACGGTTTCCTCACCCCACCCACCCTCGGCGCGGTGCTCACCGAGCTGCCGCGGCGCTACCTGCCCCCGGCGATCTCGGTGCTCCTGCCCTACAACCTGGTGCCGCACTCGGGCGCGGCCTGGGCGCTCTACGAGTGGGTGGGCATCGTTTTCTGGGCGGTCACGCTGGTCATCCTCTACCGCGTCCTGTCCGCCTCGCCGTCCCCGGCGGCGGAGGGGCAGCGCGCCCGCGCCCGGGAGATCCTCAAGTCCGGCACCGGCGACCACCTGGCCTGGATGGGCCTGTGGGACGGTAACCGCTACTTTTTCCACCGCTCGCCGGTCGGGGCCGCGGAGGAGGAGACCGGGGGCGCCGCGCCCGATCTGGACGAGGGCGCCGACGGGTACGTCGCCTACCGCGTCTCCCACAACATCGCGGTCACCGTGGGCGCGCCGGTGTGGGGTGCCTCGTCGACACGCGATGAGGTGGCGGCGGCCTTCGAGGACTTCGCCGCTGCCCAGGGGTGGCGCGTGGCCTGGTACTCCGTGGACGCGGAATTCTCCCGGCCCGGATTCCGCACAATCCACGTTGCGGAGGAATCCCTGCTCTACACCGACAACCTGGAGTTCAAGGGCAAGAAGTTCCAGAACATCCGCACCGCCCGCAACCGCGCCGGCAAGGAGGGGGTCAGCGCCGTGTGGACCTCCTGGGCGGACTGCCCCGTGGAGACGCACGAGAAGATCATCGCGCTGTCCGAGCAGTGGGTGGCGGACAAGGCCCTGCCCGAGATGGGTTTCACCCTCGGCGGGCTCGACGAGCTGCGCGACCCGGACACCAAGCTGCTGCTCGCCATCGACGAGTCCGGCCGACTGCACGGCGTGACCAGCTGGCTGCCCGTCTACGAGTCCGGCCGCCTGGTCGGCTACACCCTCGACTTCATGCGCCGCGACACCTCCGGGTTCCGCCCGGTTATCGAGTTCCTCCTCGCGGAGGCCGCGATCGTCGCGGGCGGGTTCGGCCTGGACTGGGTCTCGCTCTCCGGCGCGCCGCTGGCGCGTTCGGACACGCCCACCTCGCTGGTGGAGGTCCTGCTGGACAAGACCGGGGCGGGCATCGAGCCGCTCTACGGCTTCCGCTCCCTGGCGGCCTCGAAGTACAAGTTCCACCCGACCCACCGCGGCTGGTACCTCGCCTACGACGACGAGATGGCGCTGGTCTCCATCGCGCTGGCGGTGGTGAGCTGCTACCTGCCCAACATGAAGGGCTCCGACATGGCCGCGGTGGCCAGGGAGTTCCTCTCCCGCCGCGCCGAGGCGGAGCAGGAGGCTACTTCTGCGGGGGCTCCGGCGGCGGGTCGTGGCGGGGGGTCGTCGCAAGCTGACGCACCCACTCCTCGCCCCTGAACTGAGCGGGCACGGCGCCCTTGAGCAGCTCGCGGGTGAGGGCCGGGCTCGCCTCGACGGGTTCGTTGGCGCCGATGAGAATGATGTTGCCGTAGCGGCGCCCCTTCAGCATCGGGGGATCGGCGATCACCGCGACGTGCGGCCACACCTCCAGCATCCCGGCGAGCTCCTCGCGCGCCTCGCGCAGGTCCGCGTGGGAGCCGCAGTTGGCCACGTAGATGCCGCGCCCGCTTAACGACGCCCTCGCGGCCGCGTAGAACTCCACCGTTGTCAGCCCCCGCGGGGTAGTGGCTGAGGAGAAGACGTCGCGGATGATCACGTCGCGCGTTGCGGGCTTGAACCCGAAGGTCTCCTCCCGGGCATCACCCACCCGGATCTTCACCGCCGGGGCGCGCGGGATGTCGAAGAGCTCGCGCGCCAGGCGGGCGAGCTCCATGTCGATCTCCACGACGGTGTTGCGGCTGCCGGGCCAGGCGCTGGCGAAGTAGCGCGGCAGCGTGCACGCGGCCCCGCCGAGGTGCGTCAGGCGGGGTTTGTCCCAGCACCGCACGCTGTCCAGGAAGTCGGCTATCCAGCGCATGTACTCGAAGTCGAGGCGTTCCGGCTCGCCCGGCACGATGTGGGAGCTGGGCACGCCGTTGACCAGCAGCACCAGCGAGCCGTCGGGCTCGGTGAGCACCTCCGCAACCCCCGTGTCAATCTCGTGGAACTCGCTTTGTTGGGCCATGGCCAGCGAGAGTACACTTCCGGCCCATGCGTGTTCTTGCGGCGATGAGCGGGGGAGTGGACAGCTCGGTGGCGGCGGCGCGCCTCGTCGAGGCGGGCCACGACGTCGTCGGCGTGCACCTCGCTCTCGCCCGCGACCCCCGGGCCACCCGCGAGTCCGCCCGGGGCTGCTGCTCGCTGGAGGACTCCGCCGACGCGCGCCGGGTGTGCGACAAGCTCGGCATCCCCTTCTACGTCTGGGACTTCTCCGACCGCTTCAAGGAAGAGGTCATCGACAACTTCGTCTGGTCCTACGAGCACGGCGAGACGCCGAACCCGTGCCTGCGCTGCAACGAGAAGATCAAGTTCGCGGCGCTGCTCGACCGAGCCCTCGCCCTCGGCTTCGACGCCGTCGCCACCGGCCACTACGCGGTGGTCGACGGGGAGGGCAACCTCCGCCGCTCCGCCGACCCGTTGAAGGACCAGTCCTACGTCCTCGGAGTGCTCACCCGCGAGGAGCTGGCTCGGTGCATCTTCCCCGTGGGCGACACGGAGAAGCCGCAGATCCGCGAGGAGGCGGCCCGCCACGGCTTTTCGACGGCCTCCAAGCCCGACTCCTACGACATCTGCTTCATCCCGGACGGCAACACCCAGGCCTTCCTCGGCCGCAGCATCGGCGTGCGCCCGGGGGTCATCCGGGATTCCGACGGCACCGCGCTGAAGGAGCACGACGGGGCGTTCCAGTACACGATCGGTCAGCGCCGGGGCCTCAACCTGCGTGTTCCCGCCGCCGACGGCCAGCCGCGCTACGTCACCGCCATCGACGCCGTGACGGGCGAGGTAACCGTGGGCCCGCGTGAGGCGCTGAAGGTGCGGGAGATCCGCGCAGACCGGCTCAAGCTCCTGCACGACGCGATACGCGGCTCCTTCGACGCCCTGGTTCAGGTCCGCGCGCACGGGGGAGTGGTGCCCTGCTCCGCCCGCGTGGAGGGCGACGGGATGACGCTCAGGCTGGGCGAGCCCCTCGAGGGCGTCGCGCCGGGCCAGGCCGCGGTGCTCTACATGCCGGACCCCGACGGGTTGGGTGACGTCGTCCTCGGCTCCGGCACGATCTGTGCGACGGCGTGAGGGGGCGGGTCAGGTGACGGCTTTCGGCCTCGGTGAACTGCCGGGCACCGACTTCGCCCAGGCCGCGGACGTGGTGCTCAGCGAAAGCCCGCTGCCCCACATCCCGCAGCTGCCCGAGCGAGGCATCGGCCACGACCCGGTGGGGCGCACCGCCGCCCTGCTGGACATTCCCGTCGACCGGGGACCCCGCGGGTGGCGTGTCGCTGCCCGCCACCGCGCGGCACGCGACCACATGGCCCGGGACCTCGACGCGCTCGAGGCCGCGTGGGCCCGTCCCCCGGAGCGGGTGAAGGTGCAGCTCGTCGGCCCGTGGACCCTGGCTGCCGAGATCGAGATGGCCAACGGTCACCGCATGATCACGGACGCCGGTGCTCTGCGCGACGTCACCGAGGCGCTATTGGAGGCGGTGGGGCGGCACCGGGAGGACGTCGGCAAGCGCTTCGGCTGCGAGACCGTCCTGCAGCTCGACGAGCTTCGCCTCGGGGACGTGATGGCGGGCGCGCTGAAGGGCACCACCGACTACGAGACGATCCCCGCAGTGCCCGAGCCCGAGGAGCGCCTCGCCGCGTTTGGCCCGCACCTGCTCCACGCCCCCGTGCTGTGCGACGTCCCCTGGGCCACCGTCGACCTCGCTGCCGTGACCACCGCGGGGGCGAAGGACCGCCTGGCGCGGCTGATGGAGAAGGGGACCCGCCTGGCCGTCGCCCCCGTGGAACCCGCCCAGCTATGGCGCCTCTTCGACGAGCTGCAGGTCGACCCGGCCGGGGTGGAGCTCGACGTGTGGGCACGCCCGGCGGAGACGCTGCCCGGCGCCGCGCGCAATTACGCGGCCGCGCGCGAGATGGCGGAGGGGCTGCGCTAACCGGCCCGTCCGGCTAACCGATCATCGGCCAGGAGAGGTTGAAGCCCGACACGTCGCGGCCCTTGCCCTGCAGGTACTTGCGCAGTCCGAGGCCGTGGTTGTAGAACTGCACCGCCTGGTACTCCATCAGCTCTCCCTCGTCCATCTGCGCCAAATCCGGCCACATCGACCGCACCTGCTTCCACGCGATGCGCGCGGCGGCCATCGCGTCGGAGGTCGCCTCGTGGGCGTTGTCCAGGCGGACCCCGTAGCGCTGCGCCATGTCGGTCAGGGTGCGCTTTCGGTTGCGCACGGTGTCGCGGGCGCGGTCGATGACGAGGGGGTCGTAGACCGGCCCGGTGACCGTGAAATCCCCGGTCAGGGCGCGCAGGACGGACAGGTCGTAGGGGGCGTTGAACACGATGAGGGTCAGCCCGTCCTCCCAGCCCCGCTTGATCTTCTCCACGGTCTCGGCGAGCACCTCGTCGTGCGGGCGCCCCTCGGCCCGGGCCTTCTCCGTGCTGATCCCGTGGATGGCGGCGGCGGACTCGGGGATCTCGACGCCCGGGTCGGCGAGCTCCTCCTCGGCGCGGACGTCGCGCCCGTCGATGCGCACGAGCGCCGAGGTCACGATGCGCGCCGTGGCGGGATCCGTCGAGGTGGTCTCGAGATCGAAGGAGAGCATGCGCGAGGCGTCGAAAGTGGCCATGCGACTCACTCTAGTGGGCGGGGACGACACTCAGGCGCGGTAGCTAAGCTTGCATGGCGTGACTGATATTTCCCCCGATCTGCGCCGCCAGTGGGACGACCTCGCCGAAGAGGTGCGCCGCCACCGCGACCTGTACTACAACGGCCAGCCCGTCATCACCGACGGCGAGTTCGACCAGCTCTACCAGCGCCTGGTCAAGCTCGAAGCCGAGCACCCCGAGCTCGCGGTGCCGGAGTCCCCGACGATGCAGGTCGGTGCCCCCACATCCAGCGCCTTCGCTGATGTCACCCACCTTGAGCGGATGATGAGCCTGGACAACGTGTTCTCGGCGGAGGAGCTGCGGGAGTGGCTGGACAAGACCCCGGGGCCCTACCTCACGGAGCTGAAGATCGACGGGTTGTCCATCGACCTGGTGTACGAGAACGGCCGCCTCACCCGCGCGGCGACGCGCGGAGACGGCCGCGTCGGCGAGGACATCACCGACAACGCCCGCGTCATCCCCGACATCCCCCACGAGCTCAGCGGCGACTTCCCCGAGCTGGTGGAGGTCCGCGGTGAGGTGTTCATCCGCCCCGAGGACTTCCCGGAGCTCAACGAGCAGCGCATCCGGGAGGGGGGCAAGCCCTTCGCCAACCCCCGCAACACGGCGGCGGGTGGGCTGCGGCAGAAGAACCCGGAGGATGTAAAGAAGCGCAAGCTGCACATGATCTGCCACGGCATCGGCGCGCGCGAGGGCTTCGCCCCCGCGACGCAGCACGAGGCCTACGAGAAGATGGCCGAGTGGGGCCTTCCCGTATCCACCTACACCCGCCGCGCGGAGACGGCGGAGGAGGTGCAGAAGGCGGTGGACTACTGGGCGGACCACCGCCACGATGCGATCCACGAGATGGACGGACTGGTGGTCAAGGTCGACAGCGTCGCCGAGCAGCGCGCGCTCGGGGCGACCTCGCGGGCGCCGCGCTGGGCAATCGCCTACAAGTACCCGCCGGAGGAGGTCACCACCAAGCTGTTGGACATCCAGGTCTCCGTGGGCCGTACCGGCCGCGCCACGCCCTTCGCCGTGATGGAGCCCGTCGTCGTCTCCGGCTCCACCGTCTCGCTGGCCACTCTGCACAACCAGGAGGAGGTCAAGCGCAAGGGCGTGCTCATCGGCGACACCATCGTGGTGCGCAAGGCCGGCGAGATCATCCCCGAGGTCCTCGGACCCGTCGCGGACTTACGCGACGGCACGGAGCGCGAGTTCGTGTACCCCACGCTGTGCCCGAGCTGCGGCACGCCGCTCGCCCCGGCCCGGGAGGGCGACGCAGACTGGCGCTGCCCCAACACGCGCTCCTGCCCGGCGCAGCTGGCGCAGCGCCTCAAGTACCTCGCCGGCCGCGGCGCCTTCGACATCGAGGCGCTGGGGGAGAAGGGCGCCCAGGACCTCACCGGCACCGGCATCCTCGTCGATGAGGGCGACCTTTTCGGCCTCACCGCCGACGACCTGAAGCGCTCGAGCGTCTACACCACGAAATCGGGCGCCGTGAACGCGAGCGGGAAGAAGCTGCTGGACAACCTGGCCACGGCCAAGAAGACCGACCTGTGGCGCGTGCTCGTCGCGCTCTCCATCCGCCATGTCGGTCCCACCGCCGCACGCGCGCTCGCCGCCCGGTACCGGAGCATGCAGGCGCTTATCGACGCCCCCACGGCCGACCTGGCCGAGACCGACGGCGTGGGCATGATCATCGCCCAATCCTTCAAGGACTGGATCGACGTCGACTGGCACCGCGAGATCGTGCGCAAGTGGGCCGATGCCGGCGTCACCATGAAGGACACCTCCACCGAGGCCGCCCCGCAAACCCTGGCCGGGCTCACCGTGGTGGTCACCGGCACCCTCGAGGGTTACACCCGCGACGAGGCCAAGGAGGCAATCCTCTCCCACGGTGGCAAGGCTGCCGGGTCGGTGTCGAAGAAGACCGACTACGTCGTGGTCGGGGACAACGCCGGTTCCAAGGAGGACAAGGCCCGCGAGCTGGGCGTGCCGATCCTCACTGAGGAGCAGTTCACGGCACTTCTGGCGGAGGGGCCGGCCGAGTAGCAGGAAACTACTTCAACATTGCCCCGATGATCGTCCCCAAATCCGAAATCTGGGTGACCTCGGAGGCGAGGAAGTCGGGCCCGCCGATGCGCCCGATCACCAGCAGCAGGTCGGTCCCCGTCAGGGGGCAGGCGGCGAGGGTGGTGCCCAGGAGCCACCACGGCTCGGGCACCCAGGAGTCCGCCTCCTCGTCGAGGATGCGGGCCCTGTCCACTCCGACGGCTACGGGGGAGGATCCGTCGTCGCCCGGGGCCGCCTGCGAGGCCGCGACGCGGATCAGGCCGTCGCCCGTGTCCCGGAGGACCACGGCCCACGACGACGTCATCGCCTGCGGCATCACCGACACCAGCTCCTCCATCGCGGAGCCGACGTCGCGTGTGCGGGAGGCGATGCGCGCGAGCATCTCGATCTGCCCGCGCCTGTCGACGCGCCCCGTGAACGGCCGGATGCTGTCGACGTCCACCCCGTCGATGCTGGCGGCGGCGGTGATGATGGCGTCGACAAGCGTGCCGGTGGGAAGCTCCACGACCATGTCGTCGGTGACCACACCGTCCGGGGACGTCTGCACGATGTCCACGGAGCGGATATCGGCGTCGATCATGCCGAATGCCTCGGCGAGCTGGCCGAGGCTGCCCGGGACGTCGGGGAGGGTCACGCGGATCAGGTAGGACATGGGACAGTTATATCACCGTCCACGGACACCAAAACCCGGCGCGGCCGATCGTGCCCGCTGAGAGTGCATGTCGGTGGCGTAGGATAGGGTCGTTTTGACGTTCCCAAACCTCAGAGATTGGATTCGCTTTGTCTGAAATTTCCCGCGATGAGGTCTCCCACATCGCCCGGCTCGCCCGCATCAGCATGAGTCAGGAGGAGCTCGACCAGTTCGCCGGCCAGCTCGACACGATCGTCGACGCCGTCTCCAAGGTGCAGAAGGTGGACACCCGGGGTGTGGAGCCGATGAGCCACCCGCACTCCGTGGAGGCCGGGATGCGCCCCGACGTGGAGAAGAAGACGCTCACGCAGGAGCAGGCGCTCGACCAGGCCCCGGCCGTCGACGACGAGCGCTTTGTTGTTCCGCAGATTCTCGGAGAGGGCGAATAACGCATGACCACCTACACCCTGCCCACCGAAGGGCTCACCAGCCTGCCGGCACACGTGCTGGCGGAGAAGATCCAGGCCGGCGAGGTCACCTCGCGCGAGGTGACGCAGGCCTTCCTTGACCGCATCTCCGAAACTGATGCCGAGCTGGGAGCGTTCCTCCACGTCGGCGCCGACGAGGCGCTGGCCGCGGCCGACAAGGTCGACGCCCAGGTGAAGGCGGGGGACCAGCCCGCCTCCCGCCTGGCCGGCGTGCCCCTCGCCCTGAAGGACCTGCTGGTCACCACGGATGCCCCGACCACCGCGGCATCGAAGATTCTCGAGGGTTACAGGAGCCCGTACGACGCCACCGTCGTCAAGCGCCTGCGTGAGGCGGGGATCCCGATCCTGGGCAAGACCAACCTTGACGAGTTCGCAATGGGCTCGTCCACCGAGAACTCCGCCTACGGGAACACGAAGAACCCGCACGACCTCGAGCGCGTGCCCGGTGGGTCGGGCGGCGGTACCGCCGCGGCACTGGCCTCCGGCCAGGCTCCCCTCGGCATCGGCACCGACACCGGCGGATCGATCCGCCAGCCGGCGTCCCTGACGGGCACCGTCGGGGTGAAGCCGACCTACGGGGCGGTCTCGCGCTACGGCGTCATCGCCTGCGCGTCTTCCCTCGACCAGGTCGGGCCCTGCGCCAACAACGTCCTCGACACCGCGCTGCTGCACGAGGTCATCGCCGGCCACGACGAGTTCGACGCCACCTCCGTCGAGCGCGCCGTCGCACCCGTCGTCGCCGCCGCCGAGCAGGGAGCGTCCGGCGACCTGACCGGCGTGCGCATCGGCCGCGTCAGGCAGTTCGACCGCCCCGGCACGCAGGACGGCGTCAACCAGGTGATCGCGGAGTCCTTCGCGCAGCTCGAGCGCCAGGGTGCGGAGATCGTCGAGGTGGACTGCCCGACCTTCGAGGACGTCATGGGGGCCTACTACATCATCCAGATGTCGGAGGTCTCATCCAACCTCGCGCGCTTCGACGGCATGCGCTACGGCATGCGCGTCGGCGACGATGGCACCCACTCCGCCGAGGAGGTCATGGCGATGACCCGCGGTGCCGGTTTCGGTCCGGAGGTCAAGCGCCGCATTCTGCTGGGCACCTACGCGCTCTCCGTCGGCTACTACGACGCCTACTACCTCCAGGCGCAGCGCGTGCGCACCCTCATCGCCGAGGACTTCCGCCGCGCCTTCGAGCGTGTCGACGTCATCGCCGGCCCCGCAGTGCCCCAGACGGCGTTCAAGCTGGGGGAGAAGGTCGACGACCCGCTGGCGATGTACAACTTCGACCTGTTCACCCTGCCGCTCAACCTGGCCGGCCTGCCCGGCATGTCGGTCCCTGCGGGCAACGCGCCCGACTCCGGCCTCCCGGTGGGGCTGCAGCTCATCGCACCGGCCTTCGAGGACGACCGGCTGTACCGCGTCGGAGCGGCCTTCGAGGCGGGGCGCTAAGTACCCCGGGTTGCGCCGCGTGGGCGCCGGGGCCGGCTCCGCGCCCCCGGGGCAAACCCGCTAGGGTTGTGCGTATGCGACTTGCGACACTCACCTCCGGCGGAGACTGCCCCGGCCTGAACGCCGTCATCCGCGGGATCGTACGCACCGCCAGCGCCGAATACGGCTCCACCGTGGTCGGGTACCGCGACGGATGGGTCGGCCTGATGGAGGACCGTCGTGTCGACCTCTACGACGACGCCTTCATCGACTCCATCCTCCTTCGCGGCGGCACCATCCTGGGCACCGGGCGCCTCCATCCGGACAAGTTCAAGGCCGGGCTGGACACGATCAAGGCCAACCTCGACGACGCGGGTGTCGACGCCCTCATCGCCATCGGCGGCGAGGGCACCCTCAAGGGCGCGAAGTGGCTCTCCGACAACGGCATCCCCGTCGTCGGCGTGCCCAAGACGATCGACAACGACGTCGATGCCACCGACTACACCTTCGGATTCGACACCGCGGTCTCCGTGGCCACCGACGCCATCGACAGGCTCCACACCACCGCCGAGTCCCACAACCGCATCCTCATCGTGGAGGTCATGGGCCGCCACGTCGGCTGGATCGCGCTGCACGCCGGCATGGCTGGGGGAGCGCACTACACCGTCATCCCCGAGGAGCCCTTCGACATCGCGGACATCTGCAAGGCCATGGAGCGGCGCTTCCAGATGGGTGAGAAGTACGGCATCATCGTCGTCGCCGAGGGTGCGACGCCCAGGGAGGGCACGATGGACGCCGGCCTCGGTGCGGAGGACGAGTTCGGCCACGTCACCTTCACCGGCATGGGCCACATCGTCGCCGAAGAGATCAAGAAGCGTCTCGGCTACGACGTGCGCACCACCGTCCTCGGTCACATCCAGCGCGGCGGAACACCGACCGCCTACGACCGCGTCCTGGCCACCCGCTACGGCGTGCGCGCCGCCCGCGCCGCCCACGAGGGCGCCTTCGGCTCCTGCGTCGCACTGCGCGGCGAGGACATCGAGATGGTGAGCCTCGACAAAGCCGTCGCCCACCTCAAGTCCGTCCCGCAGCGCCGCTACGACACCGCCAAGATCATGTTCGGCTAGATGCACGACATCAACCTCGAGCACGCCCGGCTCTGGGTCGTCGGCATCAACCCCGGCGCCCGCAGCGAGCTTGTCGACGCCCCCTTCGCCCACCCGGGAAACCGCTTCTGGCCCGCCCTTTTCCAGGCGGGCATGACCCCCTACCTCGTCGATCCCCGCAACGGGCTGAGCGGGGCGGACCGCGCGATGCTCGAGGAACGGGGCCTCGGCTTCACCAACCTCGTTCCCCGCATGACCCCGCGCGCCTCGGAACTCAGCCGCGAGGAGTACCTCGCGGGTGCCGAGCGCCTCGAATCCCTCGCGCGGGCGCACCATCCCCGCACCATCATGATCGCGGGCATCGGCGCCTACCGCACCGCCTTCCGCCAGCCCCGCGCTGCCAGGGGCCTGCAGCCCGAGACTCTTGCCGGGGTGCCCGTGTGGGTGGTGGGCAACCCCTCCGGCCTCAACGCGCACGAGACCGTCGCCACCCTGGCCACCTCCTACCGCGAGGCGTGGCTCGCGTAATATGCCGGGGCATGGATAATACTCACGCCCCCGAAAATACGCGGCGGGAGGAGCGCTCCGCCTACGTCGCAACCCTGGGCTTTCCCCTCCTCGTCATAGCCGGCGGTCTCCTGGGATACTTCGCTCCGGGCGTCGTCAAGCCCATCTCCGGCCTCTCCACGTGGCTCCTCGGCATCGTCATGCTCGGGATGGGCCTCACGCTCCGCCCCGGCGACTTCGCGCTCGTGGCGCGGCGGCCCCTGCCGGTGCTGATCGGTGTGGCGGCGCAGTTCGTGATCATGCCCGCAGCCGCGGTGCTTGTCACCCATCTCCTGCGGCTGCCCCCGGAGCTGGCGGCCGGGGTCATCCTCGTCGGTTGCGCGCCCGGTGGTACCGCCTCGAACGTGGTCGCCTACCTCGCGCGCGGTGACGTCGCCCTCTCCGTGACCATGACCTCCATCTCCACCCTTCTCGCGCCCCTGCTCACCCCGCTCCTCACGCAGTGGCTCGCTGGCCAGCACATGCCCGTCAGCGCCTCCGCCATGGGCCTGTCGATCCTCAAGATGGTGCTCCTTCCGGTCGTCCTGGGCGTCGTCCTGCGCCTCGCAGCACCCCGCCTCGTCGCGGCGCTCCTACCGGCCCTGCCGTGGATCTCGGTCTTCGCGATTGCGCTGATCGTTGCCAACGTGGTTTTCGTCTCCCGCGACAAGATCGTCCAGGCGGGCCTCATCGTGTTCGCCGCGGTGGTCATCCACAACGGTCTCGGGCTCATCCTCGGCTACCTCACGGGCCGCGCCACCCGCCAGCCCGAGGCGGTCTCGCGCACGATGGCGATCGAGGTCGGCATGCAGAACTCCGGCCTCGCCGCGACCCTCGCCACCGCGCATCTCAGCCCGCTCGCGGCCCTGCCCGCCGCAGTGTTCTCGGTGTGGCACAACGTCTCCGGCGCTCTCGTCGCCCTGCTCGCGCGCCGCGCCGATAGGGTGAACGCATGAATGACACCATGGAAATCGCCGGCGTCCGCCTCGAGCCGCTGAGCCCCTCGCATATCGACGACCTCTCCAACGCCGTCGGCAACCTCAGCGACACCTGGTACGTCGACCACGTTCCGACCCCCGCCGGCGTCGCAGCCCAGGTCGACTTCCTGCGATCCAGCGACAACTACATCCCCTGGGCCGTCATCGACCTGGCCACCCGCCGTGCCCTCGGCGTGACCTGCATGTACAACCTGGACGACCACAACAAGCACTGCGAACTGGGCTACACCTGGCTCGGCGCCGCAGCCCAGGGGACCCACATCAACGCGGCGCTGAAATACCTCATGCTCACGCGCGCCTTCGACGACCTGGGCCTCATGCGCGCCGAGTTCCGCTGCCACTCCATGAATCTGCAGTCCCGCCGCGCGCTCGAGAAGCTGGGCGCGAAGTTCGAGGGTGAGCTGCGCCGGCACCGGATCATGGACGACGGCACCGTCCGCGACTCCTGCATTTACTCGATCCTGGATTACGAGTGGCCCACAGTGCGCCGCGGGCTGGAGGCGCGCCTGGCGCGGGTGTGAGGATGGGGTGCTGGGGTGCTGGGGTGCTGGCGTGCTGGGGTGCTGGGGTGCTGGACGACCGCATCGTAACCGCGCTCCTGAACCCGCAGCGCGTACGGAGCGCCCAGGCGGTGTGGTCGTCCGGGCGCTTGGGTGGGACGCCGGGCAGGGGAGCGACTTGGGGCCCGCCGCAGTTCCCGGGTGGACATGATGCGGGCCGGACGACCGCAACGCGCGGGTCTGGCAACACCCCCAGCTCGTGTCGACCTCCAAGGCGATGTGGTCGTCCAGGGGAACGGCGGGGGAGCCCGGGGAGAGTCTCAGAGCGCCCAGTGTTCCCGGGGTGCTCGAGGGGTCGTCGTGAGGCGAGCTCTCGACGACCGCAACGCAAAAGCGGCCCAAAAGCTCCGGGTAGGAAGCCGGTCGAAGCAGATGCGGTCGTCCGGCACCCATGTCACCCCTGTGGATAAATCCCCCGGTCACGGAGTTATCCACAGGCCGCCCCGCGCCAGGGCCCGCGTGTCCGGGGCACCTGTTATACACAGTGCATGGGGTACACGGGGGAGCGCGAAATTGCGCTGATCAGGAGCTTGTACGGGCACCGGCGCACGGCCGTGCTCACTGGGCCCGCGGCGCTGCGAGTGCTGGGAATCAAGACGCTGGACTGGGTCAAGAAGATAGACCTTGTCCTGCTGGGGCGGACACGCGCCAAGGGTCGCGGGCGGTGGCGCCCCGGCTTCGTCTACCACAGCGGCCGTCTCGACGAATCCCACATCGTCCGCAATCACGGCATCACCATGACCTCGCTGATCATGGCGCTCTTCGACACCTACCGCTACCACGGCCGCCTCCCCGCCCTTGTCTCGATCGAGTCCGCTCTCCAGCGCCCTGACGTCTCCAAGGAGCTCCTGCGCAGCTGGGCGCGTGACCTCCCGCAGTCGCAGGGCGTGCGCGGCTTCCGCCGCCTGATCGACTACGCCGCCGAGGGCAGCGAAAGCCCCCTCGAAACCCTGGGCCGCGATGCCATCCTGAGCGCCGGGCTCCCCGGCGTGCACACCATCCGCCAGCAGGTGCCCTTCATCTACCACGACTCCTGGGGAATGCGCCGCAACGGCAGGTCGGACCTGGTCATCAACGACTGCATCGTCATCGAGTGGGACGGCCGCAGCAAATCCCTCGATAACTGGGACGTGGTCACCCACGAGGAACGCATCCGGGAGCGCTGGCTCATGAACGGCAGGCAACTGCTCATCCGGGCGGAGTGGGAGGACGTCAAGAACGGCTCCATTGTCGGCATGGTCGCGGCCGCGCTCGAGCTCACGGGGTTCACGTAACCACCGCTTCACGACGCCCACCCCAACCCGCCCCACACCTTTCCCGCACATCCCCGCCTTAGTGCCCCTGCACTCCCGCCCGCGCGCTACGCTCCCGGGCCCCGGCGGGTCGTTTGCGCGCCGACACCCGGTTGCGCTGGGCACTGGTCTGCCACTCGGCTCCCCGCGCAGCCCGTGCCACGCCTTGCGGGAGTAACCTGGACGACCACTTTGCCCCATCCGGGGAATACCCCCAGGTGGGCGGTTACGCATGTGACCCGAAAGCGTTGCGGTCGACCCGGCCGCAGAATCCGGCCGACCGCGGTGCAGCCCGCGCCTGCCACACCCGCCCCGCGCCTGCCGCGCCCCGCCGCACCCGCCCCGGACGACCACTCCGCGATGGCGGCAGCAAAGGACCAGGTCACCCGCAACCAATGGGACAAAAATCCAAAGCGGTCGTCCAACCCGCCCCGTCTCTCGCGCACCCGCCAAACCCCACGCGCCGTCCAGGCGGCGCGGCGAACTACACTGATGCGCATGACTGCCTACGACCTGATGGATTACGACGAGGTACTGGAGAAATACGACCCCGTGATGGGTCTGGAGGTGCACGTCGAGCTGGGGACGGAAACCAAGATGTTTTCCTCGTCCTCCGCACACTTCGGCGCGGAACCGAACACCAACATCGACCCCGTTTCGCTGGGGCTGCCGGGTGCCCTCCCGGTGGTCAACGCGAAGGGTGTCGAGTGGGCGATCAAGATCGGCCTTGCGCTCAACTGCTCCATCGCGGAGCGCTCCCGCTTCGCGCGCAAGAACTACTTCTACCCGGATCAGCCGAAGAACTACCAGATTTCGCAGTACGACGAGCCCATCGCCTACGACGGATACCTCGACGTTGTCCTCGAGGACGGCACCGAATGGCGCGTGGAGATCGAGCGCGCGCACATGGAGGAGGACACGGGCAAGCTGACGCACCTCGGGTCGTCGTCGGGGCGCATCTCCGGGGCCACCGCCTCCCTGGTGGACTGCAACAGGGCCGGCGTGCCACTGATCGAGATCGTCACCAAGCCGATCATCGGGGCCGGAGAGCGCGCGCCCGAGGTGGCCAAGGCGTATGTAGGCGCGCTGCGCGAGCTGGTCAAGGCCCTCGGTGTCTCCGACGCCCGCATGGACCAGGGCTCGATGCGCTGTGACGCGAACGTGTCCCTGCGCCCGATCGGACGGGAGAAGTTCGGCACGCGCACGGAGACAAAGAACATCAACTCGCTGAAGTCGGTGGAGCAGGCGGTGCGTTTCGAAATGATGCGCCAAGCGCGCGCGCTGGAAAACGGCGAGGAAATCGTGCAGGAAACCCGCCACTACCAGGAGAAGGACGGGTCGACCTCGAAGGGCCGCCCGAAGGAGGAGGCCAGCGACTACCGCTACTTCAACGATCCCGACCTGCCGCCGGTGATCGCGAAGCCGGAGTGGGTGGAGGAGATCCGTCAGACCCTCCCGGAGCTTCCGTGGGTCCGCCGCGCCCGCATCCAGGAGGAGTGGAAGCTGCCGGAGAACGAGTTCCGTGACCTCGTCAACGCCGGCGCACTCGACCTCGTGGTTGATACCGTCGAGGCTGGCACGACCCCGGACGAGGCGCGCGCCTGGTGGGTGTCGTACATCATGTCCAAGGCGAACGAGCTGGGCAAGGACCTCGATGCCGTGGGCGTCGAGCCGAAGGATGTCGCCCGGGTGGTGGAGCTCGTCAAGGAGGGCTCCCTGACCACCAAGCTGGGCCGCCAGGCCATCGACGGCGTCATCGCCGGGGAAGGCAGCGTCGACGAGGTCGTCCAGGCCCGCGGGTTGCAGGTCGTGCGCGATGACGGGGCGATTGAGAAGGCTGTCGACGAGGCGCTGGCGGCCAACCCGGATATCGTCGAGAAGTACCGTGCGGGCAACAAGAAGGTCACCGGCGCGATCGTGGGTGCGGTGATGAAGGCGACGCAGGGCAAGGCGGACCCGGGTCAGGTGAACAAGCTCATCGCCGAGAAGCTGGCCTAGATACCGGCATAGAAAAAGGGCCGTCCCCCGCAGCGGGGGCGGCCCTTCTCCTTACTTCTCCTCCGGCTTGACCGCGGGGAAGGAACCGGTCTCGTACATCTCCTCGTACGCCTTCCAGTTGATCGGCGCCTCCTCGCTCGGTGGCTCCGGGGCGCCCTCGTATTCATCGGCCTCGGGGTCGAGCGCCGGGGTCTCCTCCAGGGAGAACTCGCTCTCCGGGTCGGCATCGAGGTCCGCGGCGACCTCCTCCTGCACGGACTGCCAGAGGTGGGTCTCGTCGACGTGCGACTCCACCACGAGCTCCTCCACCTCGTCGCGAAGCTCGGGCGTGAGCTCCTCGGCGGGGTCGAGGGCGGCCTCGGCGAGCTCGGCGAGGCGCTCGCGGCGGCGCGTCTCCCCGCGGATGCGTACGCGGCCCTGGAACCAGGAGCCGACCATAACGACGATCAGCGCCATGCCCAGGTAACCCAGGACGGGGTAGACCCAGCCGATGAGGCTGGCGAAGCCGATGAAGGACAGGGCGAAGCCGACGAGCACCACGGTGAAGTAGACGGGACGGAAGCGCTCCGGGTTCGAGTGCGTCAGACGGCGCGCCATGGCGTAGAACATGCCGACGGCGGTGTTGTACACCATCAGGTAAATCACGATCGCGACGACGATGCCGACTGCGGGGTGCATGTTGTCGAAGACCTTGAGCAGCGGGAAGTCAGCCCCGTAAACGCCCTCCATGTTCATGAAGATGATGAACACGAGGGTGACCAGCAGGGTGGCGAAGAGCATGCCGCCGACGAGCCCGCCTACACCCGCCTCGCGCGGGTTGAGCTGCGAGCCCGCGATGACGAGGATCATCGAGACGGCCATGATGATGCACAGCGAGGCGTAGTTCAGCGCGGAGAGCAGCCAGTTGTTGAACACGCCCCCGGCCGGGGTGTTCTGCATGGCCAGCTCGTTGAGCCCGCCGATGTTGTCGGGCATGTGCAGGATGGTCACCACCAGCGCGCCGAGCACCGAGAGGATGAGGAAGGGCGTGATGATGGAGATCACGTTCGTAAGCTTGTCGACGTCCAACAGGCCCGACAGGAGCAGCAACACCGTCATGATGACCGCGCCGACCCAGGTGGGGAAGCCGAACTGCTGTTCCAGGTTGGACCCGGCGCCGGCGATCATCACGAAGCCGATCGAGAACAGCGTGAGCATCGTCGCCACGTCCATGAAGGTGGAGACGATGGGGCTGGAGACGCGGCGGAACACCGCGCTGTGGTCGTCCGCGAGGTAGTAGGAGCCCAGCTGGAACAGGGAGGCGCCGACGATGACGATGATGATGCCGGCGATGATGGCCCCGACGATGCCCCAGTAACCGTACGCGAGGAAGTACTGGATGGTTTCCTGCCCCGAGGCGAAACCGGCGCCGACCAGAAGGCCGACAAAGGCGAGGGCGACCGTTAGGGATTTTCTCATATCACGTCCTGTGTAGGTCCGAAAAGCAACGGTTGTAGAGAATAACAAAACCCTGCCGTATCTGTGAGCGCGCTTATCAACGCCCCTCCCATGCCTCCGGGTTCTTCACCTCCTCGCCCGGCCGCACCGGCTCCGGGAGGCTCACCCCCGGCGCGAAAGGGGAGCCGCCGAGGCGGCCGCGGCCGTGGTCGTCGGCAAGCCACGACATGTCGGGGCCGACGGGCACGATCTGCGAGGGGTTGATCTCCTGGTGGGTGACGTAATAGTGCTGCTTGATCTCGGTGAAGTCGGTAGTGTCGCCGAAGCCGGGGAGCTGATAGAGCTCGCGGAGATATCCGGCGAGGTTGGGCATCTGCGCGATGCGGTTGCGGGAGGCCTTGAAGTGGCCCACGTAGACGGGGTCGAAGCGGACGAGGGTGGGGTAGAGGTAGATGTCGGCGAGGGTGATGTGCTCGCCGACGAGGTAGCGGCGCGAGGAGAGGCGCCGCTCGAGCCAGTCGAGCGTGTCCCACAGGCGCGCGTAGGCGTCCTCGTAGGCGGACTGGTCCCGGGTGAAGCCGCAGCGGTAGACGCCGTTGTTCACGTCCTCGTACACGCGCTGAGCGACGCGGTCGATCTCGGGGCGGAGCTCCTCCGGGTAGAGGTCGGGCGCACCGGGGCGGTGGAAGGCGCGCCACTCGTTGTTGAAGTCGACGGGAATCGTGGCGAAGGAGTTGGTCACCACGCGCGAGTCGGCCCCGGCGACCTCGACGACCGCCGGGACGGTGATTCCCCGCGCGTAGCCGGGGAAGCGGTTCTCGTAGGCGTCCTTCAGGCGGTGCAGCCCCGTGGCGGGGTCGACGCCGCCGGGGTCGAGGCTGAAGACCCAGGAGTCCGCGTCGTGGGTGGGCCCGGCCAGCCCGAGGGAGATCGCGTCCTCGAGGCCCAAGAGGCGCCGGGTGATCACCGCCCGGTGGGCCCACGGGCAGGCCCGGGCGGCCATCAGCCGGTAGCGGTGGGGCTCGACGGGCCAGAGGGAGGTGGCGTCGTCAAGCTGGCGCGGCGGGGAACCGGGGGCGACGGAGGCGACGATCCTGTCCTCGATGTAGGTGGTGTCGCGCTCGAATGCGCCCTCGGGGGCGGCGTTGCGGGCGGGGTTGGGTGTGTTCATGGTTCCAGGATGGTCGGACATCGGTGAAGTGTCAACAAAAAACTTGGGGCCACGCCGGGCGCGCTCACCGCGTGGGCTGCCGACCTCGCATAGATTCAACAGCATGTTCAGCAAAAATAGGCGAGACGTAACCCCCGACGACTTCGACGGCCTCGACGGCGTCCCCACCTACACCTCCGGCGACTCCTCCGGGAGCAGCAAGGTTACCGGCGCGGGCCCCACCCCCGACATTTACCAGCGCACCGGCAAAGCCGCCCCGACCGAGGTTTTCCCGGCCAGCGCGGGTACGCGCGCGGACCAGGAGCAGCGCACCGAATACATCGACACGCGCGCCCAGTCTGCGCGCACCCCGGACGACCGCAACGAAACCGTCGCCCTCGACCGCACCGTGACCAGCGCTTCCGCGGCCCCCGAACCCTCCCGGAACGATGCGGTCGTCCGCGAGGCCGCCCCCGCACCCGTCCGCGAGGCCGCCCCCGTCCCGGAGACGACCCACGAGACCGTCTACGCGACCACCACCTACGAACCGGTCAGCGCGGAGCCGGAGTCGTACCCGGCGGAACCCGTGGCCGTCGCCGAACCGCGTGCCCGCCGGGGCACCATCGACTTCGGCCTGCTGCTCCTGCGCCTGGTCACGGGGGGTTACCTCATCCTCGACGCCGTGAAGACCTTCTTCCGCCTCGGCAACTCCGACGGCATCACCGGGCTGGAGGACGCGTTCTCTGGCTACACGTACGGCGACGTCCTCGCGGTCGTCCTGCCCACCCTGGAGCTTGCCGCCGGCGTCTTCCTGGTCCTGGGGCTGCTCAGCCCGGTCGCCGCGATGGTGGCCGTCGCCGCCACCGGTTTCAACGCCGCGCACGCCGTCGCCGCGTCCGGCACCGGTGCGAACGCCCTGCAGTGGGACGCCTCCGTGTGGCTGCCGGTCCTGCTCTTCGGTGCGAGCCTGGCGCTGCAGTTCACCGGCCCGGGCTTCTACGCCGTCGACGCGGGCCGCAGCTGGGCGCGCCGCCCGCTGGCCAGCTCGTGGATCTTCGCCGTCCTCGGCATCGCGGCCGCCGCGCTGATGTGGTGGTTCGGCACGGGCGTCAACCCCTTCGCCTAAGGCCCCGCGCAGCACAAAGGCCACCCCGCCCGGGGTGGCCTTTTTCGTGCGCGAATGGGGGCGTCGTAAAGCGCGGAGCTAATCGACGACCCTGACGGCGCCCTTGTCCGCGCTCGTCGCCATCCTGGCGTAGGCGCGCAGAGCCTTGGACACCGTGCGGGTGCGGTTCGGGGTCCACGGGTGCTCGCTGGCCTCCATGGCGGCGCGCCGGCGCTCGATCTCCGCGTCGTCGACGTCGAGGCGCAGCTCGCGGCGGGAGACGGAAATGGAGATGGTGTCGCCGTTCTCGATGAGCCCGATGAGCCCGCCGTGGGCCGCCTCGGGCGAGATGTGGCCGATGGAGAGCCCGGAGGTGCCGCCGGAGAAGCGCCCGTCGGTGATCAGCGCGCACTTCTTGCCCAGGCCGGCACCCTTGAGGAAGGACGTGGGGTGGAGCATCTCCTGCATGCCCGGGCCGCCGGCGGGCCCCTCGTAGCGGATCACCACGACCTCACCCTCCTGCACGTCGCGGGCCAGGATGGTGGAGACGGCCTGCTCCTGTGAGTCCACCACGCGGGCGGGCCCGGAGAACTCCCACAGGCCCTCCTCGACGCCGGCGGTCTTGAGAATCGCCCCGTCGGGCGCGAGGTTGCCGCGCAGGACCACGAGGCCGCCGTCCGAGGTGAAGGGGTGGTCGACATCGTGGATCACACCGTTGGCCGCGTCGGTGTCCAGCGACTCCCAACGCGCGGACTGGGAGAACGCCTTGGTGGTCCGCTGCCCGCCCGGGGCCGCGTGGTAGAGCTCCACGGCCCGGTCGAGCGGGTTCTCGGCACGGATGTCCCAGTCGGCGAGCCACTCGTCCAGCGAAGGGTAGGCAACCGAGTGCACGTCCTTGTTCAGTAGGCCGGCGCGGTTGAGCTCGCCGAGGATGGCGGGGATGCCGCCGGCGCGGTGCACGTCCTCCACGTGGGCCTCACCGTTGGGGGCCACCTTGGACAGGCAGGGGATCTGGTGGGACAGCTCGTCGATGTCCCCGAGGTCGAAGTCCACCTCGCCCTCCTGGGCCGCGGCAAGAATGTGCAGGATCGTGTTGGTCGACCCGCCCATCGCCATGTCCAGCGCCATCGCGTTGCGGAACGCCTCGGGGGTGGCGATGCTGCGCGGCAGCGCGGATTCGTCGCCCTCGCCGTAGTAGCGCTCGCACAGCTTGACGACGGCCCGCCCGGCCTCCTCGAACAACTCCCGGCGCGCGGTGTGCGTGGCCAGCGTGGTGCCGTTGCCCGGCAGGGAGAGCCCGAGCGCCTCGGTGAGGCAGTTCATCGAGTTGGCCGTGAACATGCCGGAGCACGAGCCGCAGGTGGGGCAGGCGTTGTTGGCGATCTCATCGAGCTGCGCGTCGGAGACGCTCTCGTCGGCGGAGAGCGAGATGGCGTCGATGAGGTCGGACTTGGGCTTGGTCACGCCGTCGACGGAGATCGCCTTGCCCGCCTCCATCGGCCCGCCGGAGACGAAGACGGCCGGGATGTTCAGGCGCATCGCGGCGTTGAGCATGCCCGGGGTGATTTTGTCGCAGTTGGAGATGCAGACCATGGCGTCGACGGTGTGGGCGTTGACCATGTACTCCACCGAATCGGAGATGATCTCGCGGGAGGGCAGGGAGTAGAGCATGCCCGAGTGACCCATGGCGATGCCGTCGTCGACGGCGATGGTGTTGAACTCCTTGGNNGCACGAACTGGGTGTAGGAGTTCACGATGGCCACGATCGGCTTGCCGAATTCGTTTTCCTGGGTGCCGGTGGCGCGCCACAGCGCGCGGGCTCCGGCGGCCTGCCGGCCGACGGTGGTGACTCGTGAGCGAAGGGGGATCACGGCCTGCTCCTTAGGGTTGGGACTGGGGGTTTGAGGTTTCGGCGTGGGGTTCCACCGGGCGCGGGCCCGGCAGGTCGGGGTGTTCGCGCAGGTACGCGTCGTACTCCTCGCGGTCGAGAAGTACCTTACGCCCGGCGCGGTCGATGATTTCGTACTTCCCGTTCACGGCTTCGGCGGTCTCGGTGATCACGTCGGTGATGCGCCCGCGCGATGCCTCGGACAGCTCGGGCAGGGAATTGAAGGTCACGCCCGGCATGGCGTACTCCGCGCCATCGGTGGTGGCGGCGAGGGCCCTGGCACCCCTGAAGCTGATGCCGGACAGCTCGTCCCAGGCGATGGCCCTGTTGGGCTTGACCAGGTAGCGCAGGGAGATCCCGCGCTCGTCGACGGTGGTGGAGGTG
>NZ_DDJO01000019.1:1528-2517 GCF_002339505.1 Corynebacterium sp. UBA2622 | reverse complement strand
TCCCCCCCCGCGTAGGAGATCGGCTCCTCGGGGCTCGTCTCCCCCGTGGTGGGGGGGCTGGTGGTGGCGCGCCCCGCCCCGCGGCTTCTCCCGCCCGCCACGCGCGTCTCCGAGAACCAGACGTGGGACACGGTCGGCCTCGTGCTCGAGTCGCTCGTCTTCGTCATCATGGGCCTGCAGATGCCCACCCTCCTTGACGCGGCCCATTCCTCCGGCTTCGCCATCCGCACCTGCATTCTCGTGGCGGTGGCGGTGTGGATGGTGGTCCTGCTCGTCCGGGCGGCGGTGGTTCTTCCCATGCTGGGGCAGATCCGCCGCTCCACCGAGCGCATGCAGAACCGCGCCGGGTGGCTCGAGCAGGCGGAGGAGCGCCTCGAACAGTTCGCCGAGGACCCGCGGGTGAAGGAGAGCTCGCGCGCCCGGCGCCGTGTGGAGACGGGCCGCGCCAAGGTCAGCCGGGGACGCGCCGACACCGAGTACTTCAGCAACAAGCCCCTCGGCTTCCGTGCCGGCGGGGTCATCGTCTGGGCGGGCATGCGCGGCGCTGTGACGCTGGCGGCGGCCCAGACGCTGCCGCACGACACGCCCGGCCGGGGCCTGCTCATCTTCGCCGCCTTCGCCGTGGCGGTCCTGTCGCTGGTGGTGCAGGGCGGAACGCTGCAGTGGGTCGTGGACGCGCTCCAGCCTGGTAAGGACGCGCCGAGCTCCATGGAGGAGAAGATCCGGCTGCGCAACCTGCTCGGTGAGGTGGCGGAGGGGGTTGCGGTTCCCGCGGAGCTGAACGCCGCGCTCACCGGCGCGGGCCTGTCGCACGAGCAGATTGCCCGCTACGACTCCCTGGAGCTGGCCCGCACCGTGCGCGGCTCCGACATTGCGGACACCCGGGTGCTCACGGAGCTGGCCGAATACGCGGTGGAGCGGGTCCGGGCGAAGCGCACGGCGCTTCTCGACGAGCGCGACGCCGGCCGCGTCGACGCCCCGGACTTCGA
>NZ_DDJO01000019.1:323-1457 GCF_002339505.1 Corynebacterium sp. UBA2622 | reverse complement strand
AGCCCAGAAGCTTTTCGACGCTCCCCGGATCCGCGTCGGAGAGCATCTGACGGCACCGGTCGTACTCCGCCTCGTCACCGATTTCGCGGGAGGCGAGCGCCAGCATCGCGATGGCGCGCAGCACACCCTGGTTGGGCTCGTGGCTCATCGGCACCGGCCCCCAGCCCTTCCACCCATTGGCGCGCAGGCGGTCCAGGGAGCGGTGGTAGCCGGTGCGGGCGTAGGCGTAGGCGACGATCGGGTCGCCATCCGCCAGCTCCTTCTCCGCGCGGGTGGCCCACACCGAGGGGGANNGAGGGCCGTCTCGCGCGAGAGGAGATCCTGGCCCGCGGCGGGGTCTTCGGGGAGCTTGACGGGCGGGGGAGCGAGCATGTCGTTGATTTCCATGGGGCCCACCCTAGCCAAACCGGCGGCCGCGGAGCCCCGCGCGAGCGGGCCGATGCGGGGGTTCGGGAACCAGCCCGGTCAGCCCCAGAACGCCGAGGCGTCCAGCCCGAAGCTGTAGAGGGCGCGCCGCAGAAAGGGCATGGACAGGCCGATGACGCTGGTGGGGTCGCCCTCGATGGAGTCGATGAACCAGCTGCCCAGGGTCTCGAGGGTGAAAGCCCCGGCGCACTGCAGCGGCTCGCCGGAACGGGCGTAGGCCTCGATGTCGGCGTCCGAGGCTTCCCCGAAGCGGACCGTCGTGGCAACCGTCCCGGTGACCCATTCACCGTGGTAGTGCACGGCGTGTCCGGTGAGGAGGTTCGCGCTGCGGCCGCGCTGTGCGCGCCAGCGCTCGATGGTGGCCTCCACGGTCAGGGGCTTGCCCTGCAGCTTCCCGTCGAGGAGCAGCATGGAATCGCAGCCGACGGTGATGTCATCGGGGAAGTCACCCGCTACGGCACCGGCCTTCGCGCGGGCGAGGGCGGCAACGGCGTCGGCGGGGGAGGCGTCCGCGTGGGCGTCGAGAAGCGAGTGCTCGTCGATGTTGGCCGGGCGGAGGACCGGGGTGACCCCGCCCTGTTCGAGGAGCATGCGCCGCGAGGGCGACTGGGAGGCGAGGACGAGGCGCATCAGAAGTAGGTGACGTTGGCGAACGCGCCGGGGTTGAACACGTCCGGGTGGCGCAGGGAGGAGGGGCGGCCCCAGAGG
>NZ_DDJO01000019.1:0-201 GCF_002339505.1 Corynebacterium sp. UBA2622 | reverse complement strand
GTTGCCGTGCTTCTTCACAGCAGGGTAGACCACTTTGCGCTCCAGGAGGCGCAGTGCTTCGAGGACCTGGGCGCGGGTGGCGGCGGGTTCGATGACCGAGTCGACGAGGCCGCGCTCGGTGGCGAGGTACGGCGTGAGGTTCTCCTCCGCGTAGGTGTCGGCGTCGACGCCGAGGGCCTCGGCGGCGGTCGGGGCGTCGGC
>NZ_DDJO01000009.1:308018-308524 GCF_002339505.1 Corynebacterium sp. UBA2622 | reverse complement strand
CCCGGTGACATGGCTCGGAACCCCGCGCAGATGCCGGCCAAGGCGGCCGCTGGCGGCCGCACACGCGGCGGCAAACAGGGTGGGCCCGGCGGCCGCGGACGCGGCCAGGGCGGACCGGGCGGTCCGGGCCAGGGCGGAGGCTTCCGCGGACGCGGTGGCCGTCGCGGTGGCACTGCCGGCGCGTTCGGCCGTCCGGGTGGAGCACCCGGGCGCGGGCGCAAGTCCAAGCGTCAGAAGCGCAACGAGTACGAGGAGATGCACCAGCCGAACGTCGTCGGCGGTGTGCGTCTGCCCGACGGCGGCGGCAAGGCCGTCCGCCTGCGTCAGGGTGCGACCCTGTCCGACTTCGCCGAGAAGATTGGCGCCGAGGCCTCGAGCCTCGTGCAGGCGCTGTTCAACCTCGGTGAGATGGTGACCGCGACCCAGTCCGTGCCGGAGGAGACCCTCCAGATTCTGGGTGCCGAGATCAACTACGAGGTCCAGGTCGTGTCCCCGGAGGACGAGGA
>NZ_DDJO01000009.1:0-307923 GCF_002339505.1 Corynebacterium sp. UBA2622 | reverse complement strand
CGTTCACCGCCATGCGTGCCCGAGGCGCCAAGTCGACCGACCTCGCGATCCTGGTCGTGGCGGCCGATGACGGTGTCATGCCCCAAACCGTGGAGGCGATCAACCACGCCAAGGCGGCTGACCTGCCGATCGTGGTGGCCGTGAACAAGGTGGATAAGCCCGAGGCCCAGCCGGACAAGATCCGTGGCCAGCTCACCGAGTACGGTCTCGTGCCCGAGGAATACGGCGGCGACACCATGTTCGTGGACATTTCCGCCAAGCAGGGCACCGGCATCGAGGAACTGCTCGAAGCAGTCCTGCTGACCGCCGATGCCGCGCTTGACCTTCGCGCTAACCCGGAGATGGATGCGCAGGGCATCGCGATCGAGTCCCACCTCGACCGCGGCCGTGGCCCCGTCTCCACCGTTATCGTGCAGCGCGGCACCCTCCGTGTCGGCGATTCCATCGTCGTGGGCGGCAACTACGGACGCGTGCGCCGCATGGTTGACGAGTGGGGCAACGATGTCGAGGAGGCGGAGCCCTCCCGTCCGGTGCAGGTGCAGGGTCTCAACGGCGTGCCGGGCCCCGGTGACAACCTCCTGGTAGTCGAGGACGACCGCGTCGCCCGCCAGATCGCGGCCCAGCGCGATGCGCGAATCCGCTCGGCGCGTCAGGCGCGCTCGAAGAAGCGCGTCTCCCTGGAGAACCTGGATCAGGCTCTGAAGGAGACCAGCCAGCTCAACCTCATCCTCAAGGGCGACAACGCCGGTTCGGTGGAGGCCCTCGAGGAGGCACTGCTCAAGCTCGACATCGACGACGAGGTGGAGGTCAACATCATCGACCGCGGCGTCGGTGCGGTGACGCAGACCAACGTGGTGCTCGCCTCGGCGTCGGATGCGATCATCGTCGCGTTCAACGTCCGCGCCGAGGGCAAGGCCACCGAGGAGGCCAACGCCGAGGGCGTGGAGATCCGCTACTACTCGGTGATCTACAAGGTCATCGAGGACGTGGAGAACGCGCTCAAGGGCATGCTCAAGCCCATCTACGAGGAGCGCGAGATCGGCTCCGCGGAGATCCGCCAGATCTTCCGCGCGTCCTCCGTGGGCCTCATCGCGGGCTGCATGGTCACGGACGGCAAGGTGCGCCGCAACGCGAAGTGCCGCCTCGTGCGCGACGGCAACGTCATTACCGAGGAGGCGACGATCCAGTCGCTGCGCCGCGAGAAGGACGACGTGACCGAGGTCGACAAGGGTTACGAATGCGGCATGGTCCTGTCGTACCCGAACATCGAGGTCGACGACGTGGTCCAGGTCTACGAGATGGTGGAGGTCCCCCGCTCCTAGGCGGTGGCACCATCCCCTGCGCTCCCGCGCCAGCCGGCAGGCTCCGACCCGCAACCGGGGCGGGGCCTGCCGGCCTTTTCGCGGTGTCACCCGCGTGGGGGCCGGGCGCGGGAGGCGCTGTAGAATACCGGGGACACCACCCGCCCGCGGCGGGACCGGCACCAGCTCTGTTCGGGTGGGCCGGGGGCGACGCGGGCCCGAAACGCGGATTCCGCACGCGGACCTGCACGAAGGAGCTATGATGGCCGAGAACCCCCGCGCACAGCGTTTGGCAAAGCGCATCCAGGAGATCGTGGCACGCGCAATCGAACGCCAGGTCAAGGACCGCCGCCTCGAGCTCGTGACCATCACGGACGTGCGGGTGACGGGGGATCTCCACGACGCGACCGTTTACTACACGGTCCGGGGCCGCGAGATCGATGACGAACCCGATTACGATCAGGCGGCCGAGGCCCTGAACAGGGCCCGCGGCCAGCTCCGCAAGATCGTCGGCGATGAGCTGAGCGTCCGCTTCACCCCGACGCTCTCCTTCGAGCAGGACACAGTCCCCGAAGCCTCCGCCCGCATGGAGGAACTGCTCAACCGCGCACGTGAGCGCGACGCTGAGCTCGCCCGTCTCCGCGCCAACGCCACCCCCGCCGGGGAGGGTAACCCGTACAAAACCACCGAAGAATGATGCACACCTGAAAGTAGGATTCATGCCGCTGTTGTTCCCCGAGCTCGAGGACGAGTTCGCCCGGGCCGCACGTTTGCTTGGCGACGCCCACTCCATCGCCGTCATCGCCCACGTCAAGCCGGACGCGGACGCCGTCGGCTCCGCCTGCGGCCTGGCGGCGGGCCTGTGCAAGGCGGGACACGACGCCCGGGTCTTCATCGGCCAGTCGTTCCCTCACCCCGGCAACCTCGAGACGATCCCCGGAATCGGCGGCATCTCCTACACGGACACGCTGCCGGAAGCGGACCTCGTCGTCACCGTCGACTGCGCCTCCGTCGACCGCACGGGCGCGTTCCGCCCATACCTGGAGCGCAACCGGGACAACCTCCTGGTCATCGACCACCACGAGACCAACCCGGGTTTCGGTGCGACGAACCTGGTGGTCGTCGCGGAATCAACCACCACGCTGGTGCGTGAACTGTTCACGCACATGGGTATCGAGCTCGACCACGAGATCGCGCACTGCCTCTACGCGGGGCTGGTCACCGACACGGGCAACTTCCGCTGGGGCACCCCGCGGATGCACCTGCTGGCCGCCGAGCTCATCGGCTACGGCCTGGACACCAGGGAGATCGTCATGCAGCTCATGGACTCGCTCACCGCGGAGGACCTGAGACTGCTGGGCGGTGTCCTGGCCGCGATGGAGCGCCGGGAGGCGGCGGGCCGCGACGTGTGCGTGCTCACCATCCCCTCCGCGGATCTGGAGCAGATGAGCCAGACCGCCGTGGAGGCCGTCATCGATTACGCCCGTACCCTGCGGGGCAGCGACGTTGGCGTGGTGTTCAAGGAGCAGCGCCCGGAGCGCTGGAGCGTCTCCCTGCGCTCGAGTGTCCTCGATGTCTCGCTCGTGGCCCAGCGCCTCGGCGGCGGCGGCCACGTTCCCGCCGCCGGGCTGAGCCTCGCCGGACCGCGGGCGGAGGCGCTGGCGGCGATCCTGGATTCCATCGTCGCCGAGATCCACTCCCAGGCCTGATGGTCGGGGAGGTGACGGCCCGCCGCATCCTGGGTCTCGCGCTTCCCGCCCTGGGGGTCCTCGCGGCCAGCCCCCTGTACCTGCTCTTCGACACGGCGGTCGTGGGCAGGCTGGGCACCTCCCAGCTGGCGGCCCTGGCCGCGGGAACCGCCGTGCAATCCACCGTGACCACCCAGCTGACCTTCCTCTCCTACGGCACAACCGCCCGTGCCTCCCGGCTTTTCGGAGCGGGCCGCCGGGAGGCGGCGGTGGCCGAGGGCGTCCAGGCCACGTGGGTGGCGCTCTTAGTCGGTCTCACCCTCGCCGCCCTCGTGTGGCTGTTCGCCTTCCCGGTGGCGCTCTTCCTCACCAACGACGCCGCCACGGCCCGCGAGGCGGTGCGGTGGATGCGCGTCGCCGCGTTCGCCATACCCCTGACGCTCATCATCATGGCCGGCAACGGGTGGCTGCGGGGGGTGCAGAACACCCGCCTGCCCTTCGTGCTCACCCTGTGCGGCCTGGTGCCCGGTGCGGCGTGCCTTCCGCTTTTTGTCGCCCGGTGGGGATTGGTCGGCTCAGCCACCGCCAACGTCCTGGGCATGGGCATCACCGCGTCCCTTTTTCTCGCGGTGCTCGCTCGCAACCACAAAGGCCCCTGGGCGCCGCGCCCCGGGGTGATCCGCGAGCAGCTGGTCCTCGGCCGCGACCTCATCGTGCGCTCACTCTCCTTCCAGGTTTCCTTCCTTGCCGCGGCGGCCGTCGCCGGCCGCGTGGGGGTCGCCGCACTCGCTGCGCACCAGGTCATGCTGCAGCTGTGGAACTTCCTCACCCTCGTGCTCGATTCCCTCGCCATCGCGGCGCAGACTCTCACCGGCTCCTCGCTCGGCAGGGGCGAGGTGGGGCAGGCCCGCTTTGTGGGGGTGCAGTCCACGCGGTTCTCCACCGGGTTCTCCCTGGTCCTCGCGGGGGCGTTCGCCCTTTTCGCGGGGCCGATCCAATCGGTCTTCACCTCCGACCCGGCAGTGCGCGGGTCACTCGCCGTGCCCTGGTGGATCCTCATCGCGATGATCGTCGCGGGCGGGATCGTCTTCGCGCTCGACGGAGTGCTCCTCGGGGCGGGCGACGCCTCCTGCCTGCGCAACCTCACCGTGTTTTCTGTTCTCCTGGGGTTTCTCCCGGTGGTGCTCCTTTCCCTGCACTTCGGGTGGGGGCTGGCGGGGATCTGGGCGGGGCACCTGCTGTCGGTGCTGATCCGCCTCGTTGGGGTGGTCACCCGCTTCCGGTCGATGAAGTGGGCCCGCGTCGGCGGCGTGTAGCGCTTCACGACGCCCCATGCCCGTGTGGTAGCAATGAGGGCATGACCACCACCCTGTGGGCCGTGGCGGACCTCCACGCCGCGGTGAAGGCGAACGGCCCGAGGATCGAGGCGATACAGCCCGCCGATCCCTCGGACTGGCTCATCGTCGCGGGTGACGTGGCGGAGAAGTTCGACCTCATCCTCCGGGTGATGGGGCAACTGGCAGGGCGCTTCGACACCGTGGTGTGGGCCCCGGGCAACCACGAGCTCTTCTGCCGCTCGGCGGACCGCTACAGGGGGAGGGAGAAGTACGCCGCGCTGGTGCACGCGCTGCGGGAGATCGGGGTGGTGACCCCGGAGGACCCGTACCCCGTCTTCGGGGGCGTGACCGTCGCACCGCTGTTCACCCTCTACGACTACTCTTTCCGGGCACCGGGGATGACGGTGGAGGAGGCGGTGGCCGCCGCGCGGGAGAAGAACATCATGATGACGGACGAGTTCGCCATCGCCCCCTTCGTCGACGTGCGCGCCTGGTGCTGGGACCGTCTCGCCTACACCACCAAGCGGCTCTCGCGCATCGAGGGGCCGACGATCCTGGTCAACCACTGGCCCCTGGTGCAGGAGCCGATTATGCGGATGAGGTGGTCGGAGGTCGCCCTGTGGTGCGGGACCCGGCACACCCGCAGCTGGGCCAGGCGCTACAACGCGCAGGCGGTCATCTACGGCCACCTGCACATGCCCGGGGTCACGGTGGTGGACGGCATCGAGCACATCGAGGTTTCCCTGGGCTACCCCCGGGAGTGGCAGGGCCCCTGGCACCCGGCGGCGTGGCCGTACCCGGTGATGAGGTTGGAAAAGTGATGCAGGACCTCGACCTCTTCCCGGCGCACGCCCGCTTCATCTACATCCGGACGGACGACAACCGCGACCTGACGAACTACCGGGAACTGCACCCCGAGGAGCAGGGGCTCGTCAGCCGGGCCGTCGACGTTCGCAAGGGCGAGTTCGGCGACGCCCGCTGGTGCGCCCACCAGGCGCTGCGCGAGCTCGGGGTGCACACCGACCAGGCGATCCTGCGCGGGGACCGGGGGATGCCGCTGTGGCCCGAGGGGTACACCGGCTCACTGACCCACACCGAGGGGTTCCGCGCGGCCGTGGCGGCCCCGACGCGCCACGTTCTGTCCATGGGGCTGGACGCCGAGCCCGCCGCTCCGCTGCCCGAGGAGGTTGTGGGGGAGATCGCGCGCGCCCGCGAGCGCAAGCAAATCGACAGGATGCGCCATGCCGGTGTGGAGTGGGCCGACAGGCTCGTCTTCTGCGCCAAGGAGGCCACCTACAAGTGCTGGTTCCCCCTCACGCGGCGCTGGCTGGGGTTCCCCGAGGCGGAGATCGACATCCGGGAGGACGGAACGTTCCTGGCCTACATTCTCGCCCGGCCCACCCCGGTTCCCTTCTTCGAGGGCCGCTGGGAGGAGCGCGGCGGGTACATCATCGCCTCAGCGTTTGTCACCCGGACGTTTACGGCAAAATTCGCCCGCTGAAGCGGGGTCAGAGGGTCGACGGCCGCGCCACGAACACGGTCGACAGCCGTTTGCCCTGCTCCCTGACCAGCGCGACGGCCCGCCCGTCCGGGCCGACCGCGGCATGGACGCCGGCGAGCCCGCGGGGCTCGAGCCACTTGCCCATTGCGAGGGCGTCGTACTCATCCCCGGTCACGTCGAGCACCGGCCAGGCGCGCTTCATCGCCTCATCGAGGGTGAGGCTGAGGGTGGGCTCGTTCTCAAGCCGGGGGAGGGTGAGGGCGTCGTCAAGCGAGAAATCGGCGACCCTCTCGCGGCGCAGCGCGGTGAGGTGCCCCCCGACCCCGAGGTCCGCCCCGAGGTCGCGCGCGAGGGAGCGGATGTAGGTGCCGGAGGAGCAGTGAACGCGCGCGTCGATGTCGGTGTAGGGACCCTCCCGGCGGATGCCGTGGATGTCGAAGGTGAATACCGTCACCGGGCGGGCGGGCAGATCCACCTCGATGCCCTCGCGCACGAGCTCGTGGGCGCGTCGGCCCCCGACCTTGATCGCGGAGACGCTCGACGGGACCTGCAGGATCTCGCCCGTGAGCTTCTCGACGCCGCCGCGGACCGCCTCCTCCGTCACCCCGGAGGAGTCCGCGGTGAAGGCGACCTCCCCCTCGGCGTCGTCGGTGCTGGTGGACGCCCCGAGGCGGATGGTGGCCGCGTAAACCTTCTCACCGGCGACGAGGTGGGCGAGGAGTTTTGTTCCGCGCTCGATCCCGGCCACGAGGACGCCCGTGGCCATGGGATCGAGGGTGCCGGCGTGGCCGACCTTGCGTGTGCCGAAGATGCGGCGCAGGCGGGCGACGACGTCGTGGCTCGTCATGCCGGCTGGCTTGTCCACGACGACGATTCCGGAGGTGGAGAGGGGATCGGGCATAGTGACCATAGTGGCACAGCATGCCGTAATCTGGTCCCGTGGATATTTTGCGCGGCCTGGACGAGGTTCCGGAGGGATTCGGCCAGCCGGACGGAACTGTGGTGACCATCGGCGTCTTCGACGGCGTACACAGGGGTCACCAGCTGCTCATTTCCCGTGCGGTGGAGGAAGCCCGCGCCCTCGGCGTGCCCAGCGTGGTGATGACCTTCGACCCCCACCCCGTCGCGGTCTTCGACCCCGAGCACGCGCCGGACGCACTCCTTACACTGGACGAACGGGCCCAGCACATTGCGGCCCTCGGTGTTGATCATCTGCTGGTCATCGACTTCCGCCGTGAACTCGCCGGGGACACCCCGGAACAGTACGTCACCGGCACTCTCGCCGGCCGGCTGCACGCGCGCGAGGTTGTCGTGGGGGAGAACTTCACGTTCGGCCGCGGTGCGGAGGGCACGGCGCGCACGATGGTCGAGCTGGGGCGCGCCCACGGCATCGAGGTCACCGTCGTGGGGCTTCTCGGCGACGGCAGCGCCCGTATCTGCTCCACCGCCATCCGGGAAAAGCTCGCCCAGGGCAACATCGATGCCGCCCACGACTACATGGGCCGCCCCTTCGCCGTGACGGCGCCCGTCGAGCGCGGCGCAGGCCGCGGGGGGCGCGAGCTCGGGTACCCCACGGCCAACCAGTACGTGGAGGACATCACAGCGCTTCCCGCCGACGGGGTTTACGCCGGGTGGCTCACGATCGTGGACGACGGCCCGATTGACGGCGACATGGAACCCGGCCTGCGCTACCCCGCGGCCATCTCCGTGGGCACCAACCCAACCTTCGGCGACTCCCGGCGCAGCGTGGAGTCCTTCATCCTCGACCGGGACGCGGACCTCTACGGACGCACCGCGCGCGTGGAGTTCGTGGGCAAGGTCCGCGACATGGTGAAGTTCGACTCCACGGAGGAACTTCTCTCGCACATGGCGCGAGATGTCGCCCGCACCCGGGATATCCTGCGCCTCGACGCCACCTAACGCCAACCAGAGAGGAAAGCCAGCCATGACCCGGAAGATCATTCTCGACCTCGACACAGGCATCGACGACGCGCTCGCCATCGCCTACACCCTCGGCAGCGAGGAACTCGAGCTCATCGGTGTCACGGGCACCTACGGCAACGTCGTCGTCGAGGACGGCGTGCGCAACGCCCTGGCCATCCTCGAGCTCTTCGGGCGCAGCGACGTGCCGGTCTTCGCCGGACCCTCCCATGCCCGCGCGGTGGACCGCTTCGAGGTCATGGAGATTTCCGCTTTCATCCACGGGGTCAACGGTATCGGCGAGGCGGAGCTGCCGGACGCGAAGAGGGGCGTCGAGAAGCGGTCGGCGGTGGACTTCCTCGTTGAGTCGGTGGAGCGCCACGGCGATGACCTGGTGATCGTGCCCACCGGGCCGTCGACCACGATAGCGGCGGCCATCGAGGCCTCGGACCACTTCGCGGATCACGCCCACATCGTCATGATGGGCGGGGCTCTCGCGGTGCCCGGCAACGTCAACGCGTGGGCCGAGGCGAACGTGAGCCAGGACCCGGAGGCGACCGACCTCCTCTTTCGCAGGGCGAAGGACGTCACGATGATCGGCCTCGACGTGACGCTGCAGACCCTGCTCACGAAGGATGAGACCGCGACCTGGGCGGCGCTCGGCACGCGCGGAGGGGACTTCCTCGCCGCCGCGGCGAACTACTACATCAAGGCCTACGAAACCACCGCCCCCCACCTCGGCGGGTGCGGCCTCCACGACCCCCTGGCCGTGGCCGTCGCCGCGGACCCGAGCCTGGTCACCCTCCACCACATCAACTTGAAGACCGACACCGAGGGCGCCACCCGCGGGCGGACCATCGGTGATGAGACACGCCTCAACGACCCGGTGAAGACCGCGCACGTCGCCGTGGGGGTCGACGTCCCGCGATTCCTCGGGGAGTTCATGAGGCGCATCACCGCGCTGGCGGCCTCGACCGGCTAGGGGATTTCGGGTTCGGGCAAAACCCGGGTACTCTGAAACACCGGCTTTGGGCGCGTACGCGTGACTGTGGTTCGCAGCAGTCCCGCCCGGAAGCGACACCACGCAATGCGGACTGAAATAACCAAGGAGAACTCATGGCGCTGACCACTGAGAAGAAGGCAGAGATCCTCAAGAACTACGGCCTCCACGAGACCGATACCGGCTCCCCGGAGGCCCAGGTTGCACTGCTCACCGAGCGCATCAACACGCTGACCGAGCACCTGAAGATGCACAAGCACGACCACCACTCCCGCCGTGGCCTGCTGCTGATGGTCGGCCGCCGCCGCGGTCTGCTCAAGTACCTGCGCGAGAACAACGTCGAGCGCTACCGCGAGCTCATCGCCCGCCTCGGCCTGCGCCGCTAAGGGCTTCGGGCCCCACCGGGCCCCGCACCGCTCCACCCCCGGGTGGGGCGGTTTTTCGCGTTTGGGCGACGCCGCCTCCCACCGTGGCGCACAGGCGTTCTACCTGGTAACATGTTCAAACGTTGCAGACAGCAGTCAAACGGCGGCACCGACGATCGCCGAGAACACAAGGAGAGCTTCCTTTGAGCAATTTCACCCCCAAGAACGCCCACGAGGTCCACGTCGACGAGGACTACGGAACCACGGAGGCGGTGGCGGTCCTCGACAACGGTGACTTTGGCACCCGCACCATCCGCTTCGAGACGGGCCTGCTGGCCCGCCAGGCGGGCGGCTCCGTCACCACGTACCTCGACGAGGACACGATGATGCTGGCCACCACCACGGCCTCCAACCAGCCGCGCGAAGGCGTCGACTTCTTCCCGCTGACCGTGGATGTCGAGGAGCGCATGTACGCGGCGGGCCGTATCCCGGGCTCCTTCTTCCGCCGCGAGGGCCGCCCCTCCACCGAGGCTATTCTGGCCTGCCGCCTCATCGACCGACCGCTGCGCCCGACCTTTGTCAAGGGGCTGCGCAACGAGGTGCAGGTGGTCATCACGGTGCTGTCGATGGACCCGGAGGAGTACTACGACGTTGTCGCGATCAACGGCGCCTCCGCCGCCACCCAACTTTCCGGCCTCCCGGTCTCCGGCCCGGTCGGCGGTGTGCGTATGGCGTACGTCGTGGACGAGGACCACGCCGACGGCCAGTGGATCGCCTTCCCGAACCACGACCAGCACGACAACTGCATCTTCGAGATGGTCGTCGCGGGCCGCATCGTGGAGCGCAAGGGCGGGAAGTCGGATGACGTGGCGATCATGATGGTCGAGGCGGGCGCCGGCGTGAACGTCGTCAAGCGCGTCAACGACGGCGCCCCCGCGCCGACCGAGGCCACCGTCGCGGAGGGCCTCGAGGCCGCCAAGCCTTACATCCGCACGCTCTGCGAGGCCCAGGCCGAGCTGGCCGAGGAGGCGGCGAAGGAGACGCAGGAGTTCCAACTCTTCCCGCCGTACACCGACAAGGTCTACCGCGCCGTGGAGAAGAGGGCCGCGAAGAAGCTGTCCTCGCTGATGACCATCAAGGGCAAGCAGGACCGCGACGAGGCCACGAACGCGTACATGGAGGAGATCGAGAAGGACCTCCTGGACAAGTTCGACATCGACGACGACGACCGCGAGGAGGAGCGCGCCGCGTCCAAGGAGATCCGCGCCGCCTATAACGCGCTGATGAAGTCCATCGTGCGTGAGAAGATCCTCACCGACGGCTTCCGCATCGACGGTCGCGGCACCACGGACATCCGCGACCTCGAGGTCGAGGTGGAGCTCATCCCGCGCGCACACGGCTCGGCTCTGTTCGAGCGCGGCGAGACCCAGATTCTCGGTGTGACCACGCTCGACATGCTCAAGATGGAGCAGACGGTGGACTCGCTCTCCCCGGAGAAGTCGAAGCACTACATCCACCACTACAACTTCCCGCCCTACTCCACGGGCGAGACCGGCCGCGTCGGCTCCCCGAAGCGCCGCGAGATCGGGCACGGTGCGCTCGCCGAGCGTGCGCTGCTGCCGGTGATCCCCTCCAGGGAGGAGTTCCCCTACACCATCCGCCAGGTTTCCGAGGCCCTCGGGTCCAACGGTTCGACCTCCATGGGCTCGGTGTGCGCCTCGACCCTCTCGCTGTACAACGCGGGGGTGCCGCTTGCCGCGCCGGTGGCCGGCATCGCGATGGGCCTTGTCTCCGGAGAGGTTGACGGGGAGACCGAGTACGTCGCGCTGACCGACATTCTCGGCGCCGAGGATGCGTTCGGCGACATGGACTTCAAGGTGGCCGGTACCCGCGAGTTCATCACCGCCCTGCAGCTGGACACCAAGCTCGACGGCATCCCGTCCAACGTCCTTGCCGATGCCCTGAACCAGGCTCGCGACGCCCGCGAGGCGATCCTCGACACCATGGCGGAGGTTATCGACGGCCCCGACGAGATGAGCCCGTTCGCCCCCAAGATCACCACGGTCAAGGTGCCCGTCTCCAAGATCGGCGAGGTCATCGGCCCGAAGGGCAAGACCATCAACCAGATCACGGAGGACACCGGAGCCAACATCTCCATCGAGGACGACGGCACGATCTACGTCTCCGCCGCTTCCGGGGAATCCGCCGACGCCGCGATCGAGCGCATCAACGGCATCGCCAACCCGCAGATGCCGAAGGTGGGGGAGCACTACCTCGGCACTGTGGTCAAGGCCGTAGCATTCGGGGCGTTCGTGTCCATCCTCCCGGGCACCGACGGCCTGATCCACATCTCGAAGCTCGGCGGCAACAAGCGCATCGAGAACGTGGAGGATGTCATCCACGTGGGTGACAAGATCGAGGTCGAGATCGCGGACATCGACAACCGCGGCAAGATCTCGCTGGTTCCGGTCGAGGAGAACTAGAGCTCGGCCCGGCACCGCCTATCGACGCCCGACGGCCCCACCGGGGTTCGCCGGGCGTTTCCCTTTTCTACTGCTGGATGTCGATGACCAGGCGGGCCGGGTTTTCCAGTGTGTATGCCCGGTAGGGCCGCTGCTGGTCGAGGCCGATGACGTACTGGGAGTCCGCCTCGAAGACCCCGCCATGCGTCACCCCCTGGACCGTGCCGGAAGCGAGGTTCATCGGACCCGCCTTCACCAAGTCCTCGCGCTGGCTGACCATCCCCATCGGGGTGCCCTGGATCATGACCTCCAGGAAGGCGTTGCCGGTTACATCGAGCGGGTAACCGGACGCCTGCTGGCGGGGCTCGGGGTTGTAGGCCACGTGGTAGCCGGGCAAGCCCGCACCGGTGAACTCGAAGACGACCCGGTCGAATCCTTCGTGGGTGCCGAGGCGAACGTCGCTGACGGTTAGCTCCGTGCCGGGGGCCGGGTCCTGGTCGGACTGGTCGGGGGTGAACAGGAGACCGGCTCTGACCTCGTCGGAGGTCGAGGCGGCCTGTGCCGTGGCGGTGGTCGTCGCAGTCGCGGAGGAGGTTGTGGTCGGGGGGTTCGCGGGGGAGCTGACGGATGGGTTGCCGGCGGAGGTGGGGGAGGTGGCCGTGCTGCCCCGGTCGTCGGGGGAGCAGGCGGCGAGCCCCAGCGCCACCGCGACGGCAACGCCGGTTGCCATCAGCGGCATGGGGCGGTTGGTGCGGGAGGGGCGGCTGTTGTGTCTCATGGCGCCCACTTTATCGGGGTGGCCGTGGGGTGTCGTGGAGTTCTCCCGAACCGTGAGGCAATCGTGATTGAAACCCGCGTGAGGCGATAGAGTGGCCGGGTAGGAAAAGCCCCGGCACCGGCCGGGGGCTGAGGAGAAGGAGACCCCTGTGGCGATCAAGGTTGGAGTTCTGGGAGCACGCGGGCGCGTCGGCTCGGCGGTTGTGGAGGGGATCAAGTCGGCCGGAGACCTCGAGCTCGTCGCCGAAATCGACCACGGTGATTCCCTCGCCGATCTGACGAAGAACTCCGCGGAGGTGGTGGTGGACTTCACCACCCCCGGAGCGGTAATGGACAACCTGGAGTTCTGCATCAACCACGGCATCCACTGCGTGGTGGGCACCACCGGCTTCGATGACGAGCGCTACGAGAAGGTGCGCGCCTGGCTGGAGAACAACGAGAACGTCGGTGTGCTCATCGCCCCCAACTTCGCGATCTCGGCGGTCCTCACGATGGCCTTCGCGCGTCAGGCTGCCCCGTACTTCGAATCGGCCGAGGTGGTGGAGTTCCACCACCCGAACAAGCTGGACGCACCCTCGGGCACCGCGGTGAAGACGGCCCAGGGGATCGCCGAGGCGCGGTGCGCGGCGGGTATGGGCTCGATGCCCGACGCCACGGAGCAGAGCCTCGACGGCGCCCGGGGCACGGACGTGGACGGTGTGAAGGTCCACGCGGTGCGCATGACCGGGATGGTCGCCCACGAGGAGGTCATCTTCGGGACGACCGATCAGTCGCTGACCATCCGCCAGGACTCCTACGGCCGGGAATCCTTCGTTCCCGGTGTACTCACCGGCGTGCGTCAGGTGGCGGACCACCAGGGACTGACCGTCGGCCTGGACAAGTACCTGGGGCTGTAGCTGATGGCGGCTGAATCAGCCCTGCGCGTCCAGCTCATCGCCGCATCCCGGCTTACTCCGCCCGCCGGAGTTGACTGGGTGCCCGACCCGGGTGCGACGGATGCGGAATCCCTCGTCGAGTTCGCCGGGCGGGCCTGCTACGAGACGTTCAACAGGCCCAACCCGCATACCGCGTCCAACGAGGCGTACCTGCACCACATCGTGGATGTGGGCCACGACGCCCTGCTTGAGCACGCGACCGCCACCGTCTACATCACGGGTCTTTCGCGTGCCGCCGGCAACGAGCTGCTCCGGCACCGCCACTTCTCCTTCTCCCAGCTGAGTCAGCGTTACGTCCACACCGATGACAGCCAGGTTGTGGTTCCGCCCGCGATCGCCGCGGACCCCGAGCTGCACTCACTGTTCCTCCGCGCCGTGGATGAAGCCCGCTTCGCCTACGCCGAGCTGCTCCACGCCCTCGAGGAGGACCGCACGGGGGAGCAGAATTCCCTCCTGCGCAGCAAGAAGGCGCGCCAGGCCGCGCGCGCGATCCTGCCGAACGCCACGGAAACGCGCTTCGTGGTCACGGGCAATTACCGCACGTGGCGCGAGTTTATTGCCGCGCGGGCCTCGGAACACGCCGACGTGGAGATCCGCACCCTCGCCGTTACCTGCCTCGAGTTGCTCAGGGGAACGGCACCGGCGCTATTCGATGACTTCCTGATCAGCACCCTGGCAGACGGAACCCGAATGGCCACGAGCCCTTACATCCAGTAGGCGGGCCCGGCGCGGTGGTGGCACGGCCGCCACCCGTTCCGGGTAATCTGGTTGCCCATGGGCACATCACTGAAAGCTAACACCGGTGCGGAAATCTTCGGCACCGTTTCCGTCGCCATGGTCACCCCGTTCGACGCGAACGGCGAACTCGATCTGGACGCGGGGCGGAAGTTGGCTGCCCACCTTGTGGAAAACGGGGTCGATTCCCTGGTGCTCGCCGGGACGACCGGCGAGTCACCGACCACCACCCCCGGCGAGAAGATCGCTCTGCTGAAGGCTGTGCGCGACGAGCTGGGGGACAGGGCCGTCATCATCGCCGGGGCGGGGACGAACAATACCCGCAGCACGGTGGACATGGCGGTCGCGTCGAAGGAGGCCGGTGCGGATGCCCTGCTCGTGGTCACCCCCTATTACTCCAAGCCCTCCCAGGCCGGGCTCGTGGCGCACTACAACGCGGTCGCGGCCGCCACGGACCTGCCGATCTGCCTCTATGACATCCCGGGACGCTCCGGCATCCCACTGGAGGAGGAGACGATCCGCGAGCTCGCCGACATCCCCACCATCATGGCCCTGAAGGACGCGAAGGGAAACTTCTTCCAGGCGGCCCCCCTGATGCGCGAGACTGGACTGGCCTGGTATTCTGGCGACGATCCGCTCAACGTGCCGTGGCTCTCCCTCGGCGCCACCGGAGTTATTTCGGTGGTCGGCCATGCCGCGCCGCGCCTCCTGCGCGAGATGATTACAAGCTTCGAGGAAGGCGACCTCGCCCGCGTGCGGGAAATCAACGCCACCACCATCGACGTGCTGGCCCGACAGCAGGCACTTCTCGGTGGTGCGACATTTGCAAAAGCAGCCCTGCGCCTGCAGGGCATTGACGTGGGGGATCCCCGCCTCCCGGTCGCACCCGCGACACCGGAGCAGGTTGGGAACCTCTGCGTAGACATGAAGAAAGCTGGAGTCCTCTAAGTATGAATGAACCCCGTAACCGGACACGCAAGGTAACACGCAAGGCCGGCCCGCCCGAGCCCTCCGATCAGCAGCCCGTGTTCCAGGCCCCTGACCGCGCCCCCGAGCAGCCCGTCCGCGACGATTCCCCGCGCGAAAACAAGTCCGGCTCTGAGAGTGGTTCCCGGCAGGATTCCAGCCGTGACAACGGCGGCGACACCGGAAGCAACTCCGGCCAGCGCCAGCGCCGTCGCGGCGGCAACGGCTCCGGTGACAATGACGGAGGCGGCAACCGCTCGCGCGGCCGTCGCGGCCGCGGCCGCGGGGGCAACGGTGGGAACGCCGGAAACGGCGGGAATGGTGGAAACGGCGGCGGCAACAACCGCCGCAACCCCATGAAATCGATGCAGGGTGCCGACCTGACCAAGCGCCTCCCCGCGCCGCCCAAGGCCCCCAACAACGGCCTGCGCATCTACGCGCTCGGCGGGATCTCCGAGATCGGCCGCAACATGACGGTCTTCGAGTACAACGGCCGCCTCCTCATCGTCGATTGCGGCGTGCTCTTCCCGAACTCGGGGGAGCCGGGCGTCGACCTCGTCCTGCCCGACTTCGGTCCGATCGAGAACCGCCTGGACAAGGTGGAGGCGCTCGTGGTCACGCACGGTCACGAGGACCACATCGGCGCGATCCCGTGGCTGCTCAAGCTTCGCCCGGACATCCCCATCTATTCCTCGCGCTTCACCAACGCCCTCATCGCGGCCAAGACGCAGGAGCACCGCCAGCGTCCGAAGCTGCACGAGGTTAACCCCGAGTCCGAGGTCAGCGTCGGTCCCTTCCGGGTCCGCTTCTGGCATGTCAACCACTCCATTCCGGAGTGCCTGGGCGTTTCCATCAAGACGGGTGCCGGCCACGTTGTCATGACCGGTGACGTGAAGGTCGACCAGACCCCCTACGACGGCAAGCCCACGGACCTGCCCGCGCTGTCCCGCTTCGGCGACGAGGGCGTGGACCTCTTCATGTGCGACTCCACCAACGCCACCGTCCCCGGCATCTCCAACTCCGAGGCGGGCATCGAGGAGACCCTCATTCGCCTGGTCACCCGCGCGAAGCAGCGTGTGATCATCTCCTCCTTCGCGTCCAACGTCTCCCGCGTGCAGATGGCGGTCAACGCCGCGGTGGCCACCGGCCGCAAGGTCTCCTTCAACGGCCGTTCCATGATCCGCAACATGGAGATCGCGGAGAAGATGAGCCTTCTCAAGGCCCCGAAGGGCACCATCGTGCCCATCGAGGAGGCCGCGAAGATGGCACCGCACAAGGTCATGCTCATCACCACCGGCACCCAGGGTGAGCCGATGGCGGCGCTGTCCAGGATGTCGCGTCGCGAGCACCGCCAGATCACCGTCCGTGACGGGGACCTGATCATCCTTTCCTCCTCGCTCATCCCGGGCAATGAGGAGGCGGTTTTCGCGGTGATCAACAACCTCGCGCAGATCGGCGCGGAGGTGGTCACCAACTCCGACGCTAACGTCCACGCCTCCGGGCACGGTTACGCGGGGGAGCTGCTCTTCCTCTACAACGCCGCCCGCCCGAAGAACGCGATGCCGGTGCACGGCGAGTGGCGCCACATGCGCGCGAACAAGCAGCTGGCTATCTCCACCGGTGTGAAGCCGGAGAACGTCGCACTGGCACAGAACGGCGTGGTCGTGGATATGGTCGACGGCCGGATCAACGTGGTCGGCCAGTATCAGGTGGGCCAGCTCTACGTCGACGGTGAAACGATGGGCGACGTCGATCCCGACGTGCTGGCGGACAGGACCAGCCTTGCCTCCGGCGGCGTCGTTTCGATCACCTGCGTGATCGACGACCGCACCGGCCGCCTCCTCGAGATCCCGCGCGTGTCCACCACCGGCTTCTCGGAGGACGACCGCGATTTCAACAAGAAGGTCATCGAGGGCGTCGAATCCGTCATGGGCGATCTCGCCGCGGAGGGTGAGAACGACCCGTACCGCATGGTGCAGCAGCTGCGCCGCAAGGTCTCTCGCGCGATCGAGCAGAAGTACAAGCGCGAGCCGGTCATCCTCCCGACCGTCGTGCCGATGGCCGCCGACTCTGCGCCCGTGGACGACGAGGACATCGAGGCCGCCCGCGAGTCCCTGTAACCCGCGCCAGCCGCCCCTTTTCGGCGGCAGGCAGGTGGGCCCCGGCGCTATGCTGGGGCCCATGACTTTTGCGAGCACCGAACGCCGGTCCCTCGGCACCCTGCTTCTCGACGTCGGCCCCGACGCCCCGACGCTGTGCGAGGGGTGGAACACCCACCACCTGGCCGTCCACCTCTACATCCGGGAGAATCGCCCCCTGGCGACCCCGGGTATGTTCCTCGCCCCCCTCGGGGGAGTGCTGGAGAAGGAGACGCGGCGCCAGATGGAGCGCCCCTATGAGGACGTGGTGCGCGAGTGGGCGGCGGGGCCGCCGCTGCCGATGCGGCCAATCGACCAGTCCGTCAACACCGCGGAAAACTTCATCCACCACGAGGACGTGCGCCGCGGGGACGGCGTGTCCCGCCCGCGCGATTTCAGCGCCGCCGTCAACGGCAAGCTGTACAAGGCGGCGAAGATTTTCGGCACCGCGTCCCTGAGGAAATCCCCGGTTCCTGTTATCGTCACCCCTCCGTCCCTGCCGCCGCTGACGCTCGGGGAGCGCCACGGTGTCGCGGAGCGCGGGGACAACGTTATCCGGGTGTTTGGGGAACCCGGGGAACTGCTGCTGTGGCTCAGCGGCCGAAGCGCCGCCGACGTGCGGGTCGAGGGCGACGACGCATTGGTGGAACAGGTTACGGTCAAGCTCGGAATCTAGACTTCGCCGCGAAAGTCGGCCAGCGGGCCCGGTGTGGCGGGTGTGGAACAAGGGGCGCTAGGTACTAGTGTTGCAACCATGTCTGTCAAAAATTCCGCCCACCGCAGTTCCGGGCGCCCGCCTTCCGGCCCCCGCAGCCGGGAACGGAACAGCCGTTCGACCGCGACCTGGCACGGTGGTCCGTCGTCGATGACGCATCCACCGACATCAACGATGGTCGCGGCGGAGACCACCGACGAACGCGTGGGTTCCGCCTACCGCGTGGTGGGCAGCTCGCTGGGCTCTGCGGTGCGCGGCGCCGCCCACGGTGCATCGCGTGGCATGCGATCGATCGGAACGCTGCTTGGCGGGCGCCGTCCCGCAGCCGACCGCGCCCGCGGGTCCGACAGCGACGGGCTCGATGACTTCTTCGAGGATTTCGACGATGAGGGTGACGCGGCCGGCCCGGAAGGCCGTAGGAGGGACAGGGCAACGAGACACGAAAAAGATGAGCGTGACACCGGGGGTTCGGCGGGGCCGTTCCGCTTCCGCCGCGCCGCGCGGGACGGGGGTCAGAATGGGCCGGATGCCCGCGCAGACCTCTGGGGCCTGCTGATCATCGGTTTGGCCGCGGTAATCGGCGCCTCCGTCTGGTTGAACATCGCCGGTCCGATCGGGCGGGTCATCGCGGAGGGCGCGCACTGGCTCATTGGGGCGGGTGCGCTCATCCTCCCCGTCGCCCTCGTGGCGGCGGCGGTCGCGCTTATGCTCGATGTGCGCCACGATCCCGCCGTGCGGGCCCGGGTTTCCCTGGGCATCGGCATCATTGTGGTCGCCATGCTCGGTCTCGTGCACGTGCTGGCGGGCAACCCCGCCGACTGGGTGTCGCGCAAGACCGCTGGCGGAGCCATCGGTGCGCTCCTGGGCGGGAGTCTCGCGGCCGGGTTCTCTTCCTACGTCGCGGTGCCGTTGCTCGCCCTGATCATCGTCTACGGTGCACTAAAGACAACGGGCATCACGGTCCGCGAGGCGTACGACTACCTGAAGGCAACCGTCACGACGATGCTCGAATCGCGTGACACCCCCGACCCGGACGCGGACGATGACTTCGATGCCGAGGGGGGCGCCACCGGCGGGGCGCGGCGGCGCGCCGACAACCTCACCGACGACCTCTACGGCGGTTTGGACGGCGACGCCGCGACCACCGTCGTTCCCCGTGAGCGCCGGGCGCCGGGCTCTCGAATCGCGCCCGCCCCCCGTCCGCGCCACCGCGGGCTGGAGCGCCGGACCGAGCACCCGCAGCGCCGCACTCCGATGGACAACTACCCCGCCGATGAGGGCACCGAAGAAGGCACCCGGGTTCTCGACCGGGGCCGGGGGAGGGGCAGCAGCCTCTTCGACTACGCCGCCGAGGCGGACGAGGGAACCGACACGGGTGCGCCGGAACGCCCGGGGGACCACGGTGGCGACACATCCGACGGGGGCAGCACCGCCGTTGTCACCGCCGCCCGGGAGGCGGAAAGAGCCAGCGAGGACGATTCGGAATACCACGCCGGGCACCAAGCTGGCTCCGACCCCGAGCCCGGCACCGACCCGGAGGACACGGGAACACGCGTCCTGGAGCGCCCCTCCGGGCGTCGTGAAGCGCGTGCGGACGCGGTGAGCCAGTCCCGGAAGTCGATGCGGGACGCGATCGTCGCGCGCAGCGGAATCGACGCGGCGGCCATCCCGGCGTCGACGCCGAAGTCGGAGCTGGAGACGGCCGCGCCGGCACCCGCCCCCGCCCGCCGCGTGGATGAGGAGTCGAATTACCAGGTGCCGTCCACCGACCTTCTGGTCGCCGGGACCGCCCCGAAGACGCGCACCGAGGCCAACGACCGCATGATCGAGGCGATCACCGACGTCTTCGAGGAGTTCAAGGTCAACGCCCAGGTGACAGGTTTCTCGCGCGGGCCGACAGTGACGCGCTACGAGGTCGAGCTCGGCCCCGGCGTGAAGGTCTCCAAGATCACCAACCTCCAGTCCAACCTCGCCTATGCCGCGGCGACGGACAACGTCCGCCTGCTCACCCCGATCCCCGGCAAGTCCGCCGTGGGTATCGAGGTGCCCAATATGGACCGCGAGATGGTGCGCCTGCGCGACGTCCTGGACGCTCCCAAGGTCGCCGCGGACCACGACCCGATGCTCATCGGCCTGGGCAAGGACATCGAGGGTGACTTCATCGCCTCCAGCGTGCAGAAGATGCCTCACCTCCTCGTCGCGGGTTCCACCGGCTCCGGTAAGTCGGCCTTCGTCAACTCCCTGCTCGTCTCGCTGCTCACCCGCGCGACACCGCAGGAGGTGCGCCTCATCCTCATCGACCCGAAGATGGTGGAGCTCACCCCCTACGAGGGCATTCCGCACCTAATCACGCCGATCATCACCCAGCCGAAGAAGGCGACCGCCGCCCTGCAATGGCTGGTGGAGGAGATGGAGCAGCGCTACATGGACATGCGCTCCGCGCGCGTGCGCCACATCAAGGACTTCAACCGGAAGGTGCGCTCCGGCGAGCTTCAGGCACCCCCCGGCTCCGAGCGCGAGATGCGCCCGTACCCGTTCATCGTCTGCGTGGTCGACGAGCTCGCCGACCTGATGATGACGGCGCCGAAGGAGATTGAGGAGTCGATCGTGCGCATCACGCAGAAGGCGCGTGCGGCCGGCATCCACCTCGTGCTCGCCACCCAGCGCCCGTCCGTGGACGTGGTCACGGGCCTGATCAAGACGAACGTGCCCTCGCGTCTCGCCTTCGCAACGTCCTCCCTCACGGACTCCCGCGTCATCCTCGACCAGGCTGGTGCGGAGAAGCTGATCGGCATGGGCGACGGCCTGTTTATCCCTCAGGGGGCGGGCAAGCCGCAGCGCCTCCAGGGCGCCTTCGTCACCGACGAGGAGATCCAGGCCGTCGTGGAAGCGGCGAAGTCGCAGGACGAGCCGGATTACATCGAGGGTGTCACCGAGGACAAGGCCGCCGAGTCCAAGGTCATCGACGACGACATCGGCAAGGACATGGACGACCTCCTTGAGGCCGTCGAGCTCGTGGTCACCTCACAGCTCGGATCCACCTCAATGCTGCAGCGCAAGCTGCGCATCGGCTTCGCCAAGGCGGGCCGCCTCATGGACCTCATGGAGTCGCGCGGTGTTGTCGGCCCCTCCGAGGGCTCGAAGGCCCGCGAGGTGCTGGTCAAGCCGGACGAGCTCGAAACCATCGTGTGGATGATCAAGGGCGCTGACCCCGCGGAGGCACCCAAGGACGCGCTTGACGACGACCTCGGTGGCGCCCCGGGGGACTCCGGCGCGGAGACGGGGGACGCGCGCGTGGTCAAGGCCTCCTACAACCCGACCGGCGGGGCGTTCTAGGGGGATCACCACCCGCCACCGCCCGCAGGGTTCCGTCCCCGGGCGGCGGTGCTGTAGGCTGGCACAGGAATTGGAGGGGAGTACCCCGTCAACGCCCTGGATCGTCAGCACGGATGCGCGTGAGCGACCCGGTCCGGGCGGCCTCCCGGCAGGGAGGTGGGGGAGACCTCCGGTCATGTTCATATCCCCTTTGACCGGAGGTAAAACCCATCATGGATGTTCCCGTGTGGATCTGGCTCGCAACCGGAGCCGTCGTCCTCGCCTTCTTCATCTTCGACTTCTCCACCCACGTCCGCCAGGCCCACGAGCCCACGCTCAAGGAAGCCGGCTTCTGGACGGTCTTCTACATGGCCATGTCCGCCGCGTGTGGCGGGGTGATCTGGTGGCTGTGGGACGGCGAGCACGGGGTGCAGTACTTCACCGGCTACATCACGGAGCTGGCCCTGTCGGTGGACAACCTGTTCGTGTTCGCGCTCATCATGGGCTCGTTCAAGATCCCGAGGAAGTACCAGCAGAAGGTGCTTCTGCTGGGCATCATCATCGCGCTGCTCTGCCGCCTGGTGTTCATCCTCCTCGGGGCCGCCCTGATCCAGGCGTGGTCGGACGTGTTCTACCTCTTCGCGGCCTTCCTCATCTACACCGCGGTGAAGCTCGTCTGGGACGAGGCGACGGATCAGCCGGAGTCGGACCCGAACGACATGGCCATCGTTAAGGCCCTGCGCAAGGTCGTTCCCGTGACAGCGTCCTACCACGGTGACCGGCTCGTCTCACGCACGCGGGGCGGCAGGCGCGCGGCCACGCCGTTGCTGGTGGCACTGTTGGCGATCGGTTTCATCGACGTGATGTTCGCCTTCGACTCCATCCCTGCGATCTACGGCATCACCTCCGAGGCCTTCATCGTCTTCACGGCGAACGCCTTCGCGCTCATGGGCCTGCGCCAGATGTTCTTCCTGCTCTCGGGCCTTCTGGATCGGATCGTTTACCTCCCCTACGGCCTGGGTGTGATCCTCGGCTTCATCGGCGTGAAGCTTCTGCTGCATGCGCTGCACGAGAACAAGCTGCCCTTCGTCAACGGGGGTGGGCACGTCGCGGTGCCGGAGGTGGGCACGATTCTCTCCCTCGGCGTGATCGTGGGGGTGCTGGCCCTGACGGTGATCGCCTCTCTGATCAAGGACCGCATCGACATCGCCGCCGGGCGCCGCGAGACCGGCGGGCCGCAGTGGCACATCGACTACGACGACCACGGCAACCGCCGCAAGGTGGACAACAAGGGCCGGCATATCGAGTGGATCGACGACCCGGCGACCTCCGGGAAGGGCGACCACACCGCCGACGGATCCGACTCCGTGGACCGCCTCACGGTCTCGCGCGGGGAGCCGGACGGCCCGCGCGCCTAATACGGCGCAGGGGTCTCGGGTGGCCCGCGGATGGGTACTGTAGGAAAGGTGAGTACACCGACACCGGCAGCGACACCCGCGGCAAAACCGTCGAACTGGAACCTCCCGAACGTTCTGACCTCGCTGCGCATCCTCTTCGTGCCCGTCCTGGCGTGGCTCGTGCTGGCGCAGCAGTGGTGGTGGGCCTTCGGCCTGTTCGCGGTCCTGATGGTCACGGACAAACTTGACGGCGACATCGCCCGGGCGCGGGGGCTGGTTACCGACTTCGGCAAGATTGCCGACCCCATCGCCGACAAGGCGCTCATGATCACGGCGCTGATCACGCTGAACATCGCTTCCACCCTCCCGGTGTGGATCACCGTGGTCATCGTTGTCCGCGAGCTCGGCATCACCGTCTGGCGCATGTGGATGCTTCGCCGGGGCAGGGTGGTCCCGGCGTCGAGGGGCGGGAAGCTCAAGACCGTCCTTCAGGCCCTCGGCGTCGCGCTCTACCTCTGCCCGCTTCCCTCATGGATGGACGTGCCGTCGCTTGTCGTCATGATCCTCGCCGCCGCCGTCACCGTGGTCACCGGAATCCAGTACCTCCTCGACGCAAGGAAGGCCAATGCCTGACACGCACGAGCTCGCGCGCGCGCTTATCGACGCCCTCCGCCAGCAAGACCAGACCATCTGCTTCTGCGAATCCCTCACCGCCGGCCTGGCCTCCGCCACCCTCGCCGACATTCCCGGGGCCTCCGATGTCCTGCGCGGGGGTTTGATCACCTACGCCACCGAGCTCAAGGCCTCCCTTGCGCACGTCCCGGAGGCGGTGCTGGATCAGCACGGGCCCGTATCCCCCGTGACGGCGAGGGAGATGGCCCGCGGCGCGCGCAGGGCGTGCGGCGCGGACTGGGCCGTCGCCATCACGGGCGTAGCCGGCCCGACACCCCAGGACGGCCACCAGGTGGGGGAGGTGTGGGTCGGCTTGGCCGGGCCGTTGTGGACGGCTTCCTCGCCCGCCGCCGAGCTCGTGGAACCCGCCCTGGGCCGCTTCGCGGTGCTTCACGGTGCGGCCGAACCCGTGCGCGTGCTGGCCGGCGATCGGGCGCAGATCCGCCACTCCGCCGTCGCGGCCGCCCTGTCGGGGGCGCTGACCGGCGTGCGGGAACAAAAACCGGCGCGGGATCGTTGAGCTACGTGATGGCAACGACAACTCTTCTCCTCGACAACCCCACCGCTTCGGTCGCACATCCGCACCTGCGCGAGCGGGTGGCGGGCCACGTCCGCACGCTGGATGCGCCCCATCCTCCGCGCCACGGCGCGCCGGGCCCCGGAGTGGGGTGCCACGGTGCGGAGCACGACTCCCGCCGCGAACCGCTGCTGCGGGAAGCACTCGGCATGTCACTGCGCGCCTACCGTGCGGACAAGGGTGTCACCCTGCGCAACCTCGCCTCCCAGGCGCGGGTGTCCTCCGGGTACCTCTCCGAGCTGGAGCGCGGCCGCAAGGAGGTCTCCTCCGAGCTGCTGCAGTCCATCTGCGAGGCGCTGGACACGACGGTGGCGGAGGTGCTCTTCGATGCGGTGTCTAACCTGTCGCTCCACTCCATCACCGACGAGCTGGAGCAGACCGCACCCTCCGTCGCCGAAGCCTGAGATTTACTACGATGGTCAGGCAGTTACCAGCCCAAAGCACTTCACGAAAGGTCTCACCCCACAATGGCTAACCCGTTTTCCAAGTTCTGGAACTACCTGATGGCGCTCTTCGACAACAAGATCGAGGAGAACGCCGATCCGAAGATCCAGATCGAACAGGCCATCAGCGAGGCCCAGCGTCAGCACCAGGCCCTGTCACAGCAGGCCGCCGCGGTGATCGGCAACCAGCGCCAGCTGGAGATGCAGCTCAACCGCCGCCTCGAGGAGGTGGAGAAGCTTCAGGCGAACACCCGCCAGGCGCTCCAGCTGTCCGACAAGGCCCGTGCCGAGGGGGACACCGCCAAGGCCCAGGAATACGAGAACGCCGCCGAGGCCTTCGCCGCCCAGCTCGTCACCGCCGAGCAGTCCATCGAGGACACGAAGAGCATGCACGACCAGGCCCTGCAGCAGGCCGCCCAGGCGAAGCAGGCCGTCGAGCGCAACGCCGCGCACCTTCAGCAGCAGGTTGCGGAGCGCTCCAAGCTGCTCTCCCAGCTCGAGCAGGCGAAGATGCAGGAGAAGGTCTCCGAGACCATGCAGTCGATGAACGCCTTGACCTCCGGTTCGCCGAACCTGGACCAGGTGCGGGAGAAGATTGAGCGTCGTTACGCCAACGCCCTCGGCCAGGCGGAGCTCGCCCAGAACACCATCCAGGGCCGCATGGCCGAGGTGGAGCAGGCCAGCATCCAGATGGCCGGACACGGGCGCCTGGAGCAGATGCGCGCCGAGATGGCGGGCGAGCTGTCCTCGGGGGAGAAGCCGGCCATCGAGAAGGGCGGGGCGAACAACGGGGGCGTCAGCGCTGATCAGATGGGCGCGCCCGTCTCCGACGATGCCGTCGCCCAGCGCATGCGCGAGCTGCGCGGCGAGTAGCCGTTATTCCGAGGCGCCCGGGTGGGGACCCGGGCGCTTTTTCATGCCCGCTGCGGGGAGTCAGTCCCCGGCTCCGCGCGCCATCAGGGCCTCGCCGACCGACTGCGCGCGCTTCACCGACCGGATGACCACCGGGGTGCCGAAGGCCGCGAGGGAGAAACCCGCGCCACGGGCCTTGCGGGCATCGAGAACCTCACCCACAGTGGCAAACATGAGTGGAATGAGGCGCAGGGTCAGCGCAATGGCGAGGCTGACGGTCTCCACGGGCACGCCCAGGCGCGAGAGCGGGGCCATGCTGCGCTCCAGCGCCCCGAGCAGCTCCTCGACGGTAGTGGTGAGGGTGAGGAGGTTTGCCGCCGCCAGGGTGGCCACGAGCCCGAGGGACGCGGTGAGGGCCCGCGACGCCCCGTTCTGCCACCACAGGTAGAGGCCGAGGACGACTATCAGCGGAAGTACCGGGGCGAACTGCCGTGCCGCCGCCCCCACCGGCACCCGAGCCAGCAGGTACAGCGCCACGACCACCGCCAGAGCCACGGCCGCGTGCCACGGTTGGCGGGGGAGAATTGTCACCGCGGCGATGAAGACGAGGACCACCACCAACTTCAGCGCCGGCGGTGCCCGGTGCACGGGGGTGGCACCGGGAATGTAGAGACCGAGGGGGACATCGCGGATCACGGTTCCGGCTCCCCGTCCATGAGGCGGAGGTAGTGCTCGATCGCGCCCTCCGCGGTGCCGTCGTACACGAGGGAGCCGTTGTCGAGGCAGAGCACCCGGTCGAAGCCGCGCAGCATGTCGAGGTCGTGGGTGACCACGATGACCTGCTGGTCGAGGGCCGCCAGCTCCCGGATGATGCGTCGGCGGTTGCGGAGGTCGAGCAGCGTTGTCGGCTCGTCCGCGATGATCGTGTCCGGCTCGATGACTGCCACGGCTGCCAGCGCGAGGAGCTGCTTCTCACCACCCGAGAGGGTGTGCGGCGAGTTGTCGGCTTTGTCCGCGAGGCCGTAGCGGGTGAGCATCGTCTCCACGCGGGTCCGGACCTCGGCGCGGGGCAGCCTGAAGCGGCGGAGGGAGAAGGCGACATCGTCGGCCACCAGGGGCATGACGATCTGGGTTTCGGCATCGGAGAAGACGAAGCCAACCCGCCGGCGCACGTACTTTCCCTGCGACGCGGGGTCGAGGCCGTCGTAAAGCATGCGCCCCGCCGTGGGTTCGATGAGGCCGTTGATCAGGCGCACGAGCGTCGACTTGCCGGACCCGTTGGAGCCGATGATGCCGATGCGGCGCTCGCTGAGCTCGAGGGTGACGGGGCGCAGGACCTCCTCACCGTCGTAGGACACGGCCGCGCCCTCAAACGAGATGACCGGCACCCTAGCGCGCACCCTTTGTCGCTTCGCCGCGGAGAAGCTGGGGGAAGGCGGAGTGGACACCGACGGCGATGGCGACCATCACCGCCATCTCGATCGCGTCGGTTGGAATGAACGGCAGCTGAGCCTTGAGCGCGCCGGCGGTGTCGAGCTGGGTGCGGACCATCATGCCGATGGTGCCACCGAGGTACTGGATAGCCAGCCCGAGGTAGCCCGCGAGGAGGAAAACCGCGGCCTTGCCGCCCCTGGGCTTGCCGACGGCCCGGGTGGCGACCAGCCCCGCCACGGGCGCCGCGACCAGGTAGCTGAGGAGGTAGCCCACCGTCGGGCTGCCCAACGCGAAGATGGTCGTTCGCCCGCCGGCGAGCACGGGGAGAAAAAGGCCGATGATGAGGAACAGGGCGGTGGCGTAGAACCCGCGCCGGGGCCCGAGGACGAGCGCGGCGAGGATTACCGCCGTGTTCTGGAGGAGGATGGGCACGCCCGCAACCCCGACGGGCACGGCCACGAAGCCGAGGACGATGATGAGAGCCGCGAAGACGGCGATGTACGCCAGGTCCGCGGTGCGTGTCGACGCAGAGCGGGAAGTGGTGGTTGTAGTCATGGCGGACACCATACTTGAACGGTGTTCAGGGGCGCGCAACCCGGTCGGTGCTTTCCCGTCGGGTGCGGGTTGACGCGTATATTGGCCGCATGCGTCTAACGGAGTTTCACCAGCTGGTGGAGGATGAATTCGGACCCGGAAAAGCGCGCTGGGTGGTCGATTCGCAGGTGTTGCCCGAATACGGGGCGACCGCTGAGGAGATGATCGAAAAGGGAATCGATCCGCGTTGGGCATGGGAGGCCCTGTGTGAGGCCTTCGACGTTCCCCCGGAGCGCCGCCTGGGCGTGGACCGGCCCGGGTGGTGAGATCGGGGCGCGCCGCCGCGTTCGAACACGTATTCGTGTACGATGGGTCCAGTGACGTGAGGGCCGTATAACTTAAACCCCAGTCCCGGTGGAGGGGCCGGGCTCCCCGGTGGGAACCACCCGCCCCGCCAGGGGGTCTAACTACCCGGAGGCATAACCGGGGACGGCGGCGTGCCGCTCCGTCAAGAGCACGGCCGACGCCCCCGCCGGCAGAAAACTGATAGCGAAGGATGAAACACTGACGATGGCTACCAAGAAGAAGACCGCCGCCGCATCGACGGGTGCGGACAGGCAGAACGCCCTCGATGCCGCTCTCGCGATGATCGAGAAGGACTTCGGCAAGGGCGCGATCATGCGCCTGGGCGACGAGAACCGCCCGCCGATCCAGTCGATTTCCTCGGGCAACACCGCGATCGATGTTGCCCTGGGCATCGGCGGCTGGCCCAAGGGGCGGGTCGTGGAGATTTACGGCCCCGAGTCATCCGGCAAGACGACCGTCGCGCTCCACGCCATCGCGTCGGCCCAGCGCGCCGGCGGCATCGCGGCGTTCATCGACGCCGAGCACGCCCTCGACCCGGACTACGCGCGCAAGCTCGGCGTCGATACCGACAACCTCCTCGTGTCCCAGCCGGACACCGGCGAGCAGGCCCTCGAAATCGCGGACATGCTCGTGCGCTCCGGTGCCATCGACATCCTCGTCATCGACTCCGTGGCGGCCCTGACGCCAAAGGCCGAGATCGAGGGTGAGATGGGCGATTCCCACGTGGGCCTGCAGGCCCGACTGATGTCCCAGGCCCTGCGCAAGATGACCGGGGCGCTCTACAACTCCGGCACCACCGCGATCTTCATCAACCAGCTCCGCGAGAAGATCGGCGTGATGTTCGGCTCGCCCGAGACCACCACGGGCGGCAAGGCCCTCAAGTTCTACGCCTCCGTGCGCTGCGACGTGCGTCGCATCCAGACCCTCAAGGACGGCCAGGATTCCATCGGCAACCGCACCAGGCTCAAGGTGGTGAAGAACAAGGTCTCGCCGCCGTTCAAGATCGCCGAGTTCGACATCATGTACGGCGAGGGCATCTCCCGGGAGTCCTCTATCATCGACATGGGCGTTGATAACGGCCTGGTGAAGAAGTCCGGATCCTGGTTCACCTACGAGGGCGACCAGCTCGGGCAGGGCAAGGAAAAGGCCCGGCTCTTCCTCAAGGAGAACCCTGAGCTCGCCGACAAGATCGAGGACGAGATCTTCCAGAAGCTCGGCGTCGGCGCGTACGCGCACACCGCGGCGGCCTCCGACGACCTGACCGACGATCCGGTGGACATGGTCCCCAACATCGACTTCGACGACGAGGACGAAGACGATCTCGTCGCCGGGGGCGCGGAGTAGGCGGGCGTGCCCACCCCCGACCCGGAAAAGCTCGGGAGGCTCCAGGCTGCCCTCGCCGCCTACGAGGCCGGGGAGGCCGCCGGGAGCCTTTTCGACCGCGCGGAGGAGGAGGCCCTCGAGCCGGTGCGTAAACGGGCCCTGGGTCTTCTTGATCAGCGGGCACGCTCACGCAAGGAACTGCGCGACCGGTTGATTCGCGCGGAGTTCGAGGAGGCGCTCGTCGACCGCGTCGTCGATGCTCTCGAACGCTCGGGGCTGGTCGACGACGAAGCCTTCGCCCGGGAGTGGGTGCGGCAGCGGGCGGCCCGCCGGGGGAAGTCGGCAATGGCGCTGGACCGCGAGCTCCAGCAAAAGGGAGTGGCCTCAGCCGCGAGGGCGCGGGCACTGGAGCAGATAACCGACGAGGACGAGGAGGCGGCCGCCCGCGCCGTCGCGGAGAAAAAGGCGCGTGGCGTGAAGCACCCTCCCGGGGACCGGGGGGAGTACGACGCCCACCTGCGGAGGATCATCGGGGTCATGGCGCGCCGCGGCTATAGCTCGGGGATGAGCATGAGACTCGGACGGGAGATCCTCGATGCCCGCATCGCGGAGCTGGAAGAGCTGACGTAAGGACCCGGCACGGGCAAAGCCCCGGAATAAGGGGTCTTCCGGGGCTTTCCGCTGCCCGCTCCCCGGGGTGACACCCGGTTCAGGGCTCACCGCGTCAGAGCTTCTCCTCCGGGTTGTCGATCTTGACGTAGCTCTGCGAGTGCCAGTCCAGGGTGGCGTTGTCCTTCGTGTCGAGGCCCTGGTGCGCGGCTTCGGGAACCTTGGCGAAGGGGTTGCGGCGCGCCCGGCCGGCACGAAGCTGCGCTTCCACGCGCGTGGCGAGGCGCGTGAGCGTGAAGTTGATCAGGATCATGATCAGCGCCACGACAATCAGCGAGGGGATGTAGTTCTTGTTCGCCGAGGCCACCTGCGTGCCGGAGCGGACAACTTCCACGTATCCGATCTGGTAACCCAGGGCGGAATCCTTGAGGGCGATGACGACCTGCGCGATGAGCGCGGGAAGCATGGCTGCCACGGACTGGGGCAGGAGGATCCGCCAGAGGGTCTGTCGGTGAGTCAATCCGAGTGCCTGGGCGGCCTCGGTCTGGCCGCGCGGCAGAGAGTGGATCCCGGCGCGCAGGATCTCGGCCACCACGGAACCGTTGTACAGGGTCAGGGCCAGGACCACGGCCCAGAACGCCAGACCCTTGGGCGGGACAACCTTGAACACCGCGAAGAGCTGGTAGAGGAAGATCATCAGCATCAGCACCGGGATGGCGCGGAAGAACTCGATGATGATCGCGCAGAGCCACCGCACGGGGCGAGTCTCGGCGAGGCGCCCGAGGCCGAAGACCACTCCGAAGACGAGGGCGAAGAGGATGCTGAGCAGGGCCGCCTTCAGGGTGCCCCACAGGCCGGGCAGGATGTAGGTCTGCCACGTGTGCGGATTGGTGAACGGCTGCCACTTGGCGGCGGTGAGCTGGCCGTTGTCGGCGAGCCGGCTGATCACCCACCAGCCGACCAGGGCGATGACCACGAGCGTGATCGCCGTGTAGATGCGGTTGCGCCGGATGGCCCTGGGGCCCGGGGCATCGTAGAGAACAGTTGCGCGGACGGACATTATCGCTTCACCGCCAGTCGGTTGGAGAGCCAGCCGAGGAACAGGCCCATCGGCAGGGTGAGGATCATGAAACCGAGAGCGAACACGCCGAAGATGACGAAGAGCTGGCTGGCGTGGAACTCGATGGTGGACTTCATCAGCAGCGAGGCCTCGGCGACACCGATGACGGAGGCGACCGTGGTGTTCTTCGTCAGCGCGATGAGGGTGTTGCCCAGCGGAACGATCGCGGCGCGCAGGGCCTGCGGGAAGATGATCAGGGAGAACAACTGCCCGAAGCTCAGCCCGAGGGAGCGGGCCGCCTCCGCCTGTCCGAAGTGGACCGTGTTGATGCCGCTTCGCAGGGACTCCGCGACGAAGCAGGACGTGTAGAGGATGAACCCCAGGACCGCGAGACGGAAGTTCTGGTCAGCGATGAACGTGTGGGAGTCGCGGCTGGCGAGCTGGAGGCCCAGGTTCTGGTACAGGCCGAAGGAGCAGAACAGGACCACCAGCGTCAGGGGTGTGTTGCGGACCGTCTCGATGTAGAACGTCGACAAGCCCCGCAGGATGCCCACGGGAGACACGCGCATGGCGGTGAGGAGGGTGCCGAAGAGCATGGAACCGAGCGCGGCGTAGACCGTCAGCTTGATCGTGGTGGAGAAGGCGGGCCACAGTTTGGGGAGGAGGTCGGCCCATAAGGCGTCCATCGCGTGAATCTCCTTGCGGTTAGGTCATGAAGGGGGCCCGGGCAGTGCCCGGACCCTGGTGGGGTGGCGGAGTCCTTAGAGGAAGGACAGGTCGCCCGGCTTGTCCTGGGACACGCCCACGCCGCCCTGGAGGTTGCCGTCGACGAACTTCTGGAACGAGCCGTCGGAGTACATCGATTCGAGGGCCTTATTCACGGCGCCGACGGCGTCGTTGTCGTCCTTCTTCACGCCGATGCCGTAGTGCTCGTTGGTGAAGGGCTGGCCGTCCTTTTCCAGCTCAAGGACGTTGAAGTCACCCGGGGACTGGGCGGAGTAGCCGCCGAGGATGGTGGCGTCGGTGGTCAGCGCGTCAACGTTGCCGTTGCGCAGGGCCTCGACGCAGGAGGAGTAGGTGTCGTACTCCTGCAGCTGCACGCCCGGAAGCGCGTCCTTGACCTTCTGCGCCGGGGTGGAGCCGGTGACGGAGCAGAGGATGCGGCCGTCAAGGTCGTTCAGGCCCTTGATGTTGCTCTCGCCGGAGCGAACGAGCAGGCCCTGGTGGGTCAGCAGGTAGGGGCCGCCGAAGCTGACGGCCTCTGCGCGGGACTTGTTGATGGAGTAGGTCGCGCCGATGGCGGCGACCTCGCCGTTCTGGATTAGCGTCTCGCGCTGGGCGGAGGGGGTCTCGCGCCAGGTGATCTCCGGGTGCTTCCACCCCTTGTCGTCGGCGATGGAGTTGACCACGTAGGTCAGCACGTCGACGTCGAGACCCTTCATGGAGCCGTCGCCCTCGCGCAGGCCGAGGCCCGGCTGGTCGTACTTGGTGCCCAGGGTGACCTTGCCGGACTCGATCTGGGAGAGCAGGCCCTGGTTGGAGGAGCCGCTGTCACCGCCACCGCAGGCGGCGAGGGTGGTGGCGGTCAGGGTGGCGACGGCCGCGGCGGCGAGGGAGCGCAGGATGCGGTTCATGGTTTTTCTCCTTGGTTGGGGTGAAGGGGGTGAAGTTTTCGGTCCCGGGTGTCAGTGTCAGTGGGGGAGGATCTTGCCCAGGAAGTCCCGGGCGCGGCTGGACGCGGGGTTGGCGAAGAAGCTCTCCGGGTCGGTGTCCTCGACAATCTCGCCGTCGGCCATGAAGAGGATGCGGTCCGCCACCTTGCGGGCGAAGCCCATCTCGTGTGTGACCACGACCATCGTCATGCCGGAGCGGGCGAGCTCGGCCATGACGTCGAGCACTTCGCCCACCATCTCGGGGTCGAGGGCGGAGGTCGGCTCGTCGAAAAGCATGACCTTCGGGTCCATGGCGAGCGCGCGGGCGATCGCCACGCGCTGCTGCTGGCCGCCGGAGAGCTGGGCGGGGTACTTGTCCGCCTGGTTGCCGATGCCGACGCGGTCGAGGAGCTCGTTCGCGCGCTTGGTGGCGGCTTCCTTGCCCGCCTTGCGCACTTTCATGGGCCCGAGGGTCACGTTGTCGCGGATGGTGAGGTGGGGAAAGAGGTTGAACTGCTGGAACACCATGCCGACATCGGCGCGCAGCTTCGCCAGCTCCCTGCCCTCCTCGGGGAGGCGCTTGCCGTCGATCTCGATGGTTCCCTTGTCGATGGTCTCGAGGCGGTTGATCGTGCGACACAGGGTGGACTTACCGGAGCCGGAAGGACCGAGGACGACGACAACCTGGCCTCGGGGAACGTCAAGGTTGATGTTTTTCAGCGCGTGGAAGTCGCCGAAGTACTTTTCGACGCCTTCGATGCGAATCATTGGTCCTTGGGCCTGTGTCATGAATGTAACTTCTACACGGAAACAGTGACCGTATACACATTTTGGTGAATTAATTTCATAAGGTTTGCAAAAATTGCAGCATGGACGGGCGTATAGGGGGTATTTCTCGCCCGTTCGGCTACACCCGGGACGGGTTGCGGGCAGGTCGGAGCCCGCCCCCGCCGAGGACCCGCCCCCGCCCGCCCCCCGGCCTCCGGAACGACCCCCGCCGCCACCTCCTTTCGCGTTTAGGCCGTCACCCGGGGCGGCGATAGACTTTCCCTCCGTGACACAGCAACCCACCGCGCAGGACAGCCCCCGCACCTACGAGGTGCGCACCTTCGGCTGCCAGATGAACGTCCACGACTCGGAGCGGCTCAGCGGCCTGCTGGAGGAGGCCGGGTACGCCGCAGCCGGTGAGGGGGAGGAACCGGACCTGGTGGTGTTCAACACCTGTGCGGTGCGCGACAACGCGGACCAGCGCCTCTACGGCACCCTGGGCCAGCTCAAGAACACGAAGGACGGCCACCCTGGCATGCAGATCGCGGTGGGCGGGTGCCTGGCGCAGAAGGACCGCGACCGGGTCGTGGAGAAGGCACCCTGGGTCGACGCTGTCTTCGGCACCCACAACATGGCTGTCCTCCCTGTCCTGCTTGAGCGCGCCCGCGTGAACGACGAGGCGCAGGTGGAGGTCGTGGAGGCGCTCGAGACCTTCCCCTCGGTGTTGCCGGCGAAGCGGGAATCCTCCTACGCGGGGTGGGTCTCCATCTCCGTGGGCTGCAACAACACCTGCACGTTCTGCATCGTTCCGAGCCTCCGCGGGAAGGAACAGGACCGCCGCCCGGGTGACATTCTCGCCGAGGTTCAGGCGCTGGTGGACCAGGGTGTCACGGAGGTGACCCTCCTGGGTCAGAACGTCAACGCCTATGGCGTGAACTTCGTCGATGAGGACCTCGAGCGGGACCGCTCCGCGTTCTCCAAGTTGCTGCGCGCCTGCGGCGACATCGAGGGCCTCGAGCGCGTGCGCTTCACCTCCCCGCATCCGGCCGAATTCACCTCGGACGTCATCGACGCCATGGCCGAGACCCCCAACGTGTGCCCGCAGCTGCATATGCCTCTGCAGTCGGGTTCCGACAGGGTGCTCAAGGAGATGCGGCGGTCCTACCGCTCGAAGAAGTTCCTCGCCATCCTCGACGAGGTCCGCGAGAAGCTTCCGCACGCCGCCATCACCACCGACATCATCGTGGGATTTCCGGGTGAGACCGAGGAGGATTTCCAGGCCACGCTCGATGTCGTGGAAAAGGCTCGTTTCACCTCCGCGTTCACCTTCCAGTACTCCCCGCGCCCCGGAACCCCCGCCGCGGAGATGGACAGGCAGGTGCCCAAGGACGTCGTGCAGGAGCGTTTCGAGCGCCTCATCGCCCTCCAGGAGCGCATCAGCGCCGAGGAGAACGCAAAGCTCGTGGGAACGGACCAGGAGCTCCTGGTCCAGGACGGGGGAGGGCGCAAGAACGACCGCACCAACCGCATGTCCGGGCGAGCCCGTGACGGGCGCCTAGTGCATTTCCGGGCGGAGGGTGCGACGGACGGCACCATCCGCTCGGGCGACATCGTCACCGTTACGGTGACCGAGGCCAAACCGCACTTCCTCATCGCGGACTCCGGTGTGCACTCCCACCGCCGCACCAGGGCGGGTGACAACGCCGAAGCGGGAACGGTTCCCACCACAGCGCCGGTTGGGGTGGGCCTCGGCCTGCCGACGCTCCGCCGACCCGCTGACACCCACGAGGTTCCGGCCGCAGATTCCGCCTGTTGCGGAGGGTAGGTCTACAATTAATTCCATCAAAAGTTGGACTGAACCCAGGGGAGGCGCGGCATGACCGACAGGCAGCCGAACGACGAAACCATTGACCTGGCTGAGCTGGAGAAGGATGCGTCGAGAAGCATCGAGCTCGGCACCGCCCACTGGGTGCTGCTCGGGTGCGCGCTCGTCTATCTCGCGGCAATGTTCCTCCCCTTCGCCGGTTCCACCAGCGGGTGGGAGATCATCGGTGCCACCGAGGGCTCGCGGGCCGTCCAGACGAAGGTGACGGAGTACCTCTTCGCGTGGCTCAGCTTCGCCGGCGTCGGCCTGCTGACGCCGCTGGTCCTGTTGACGAAACGGTTCGTCGTCGCCGCCCCCGCCTGGATGATCTCCACGCTCGCGCTCATCCTCTCGATCCTGGCCATCTGGCTGCGCCGCACCAGCTCGAGCTTCGACGTCGGGCTGCACCACGGCGCTGGAATCTACCTCGCGATCGCGGCGGTGGCCGTCACCGTGTTCGCCTACATTCCGGTGGTGCTCGGCCGAAGCGGGTCCCAGGAGGAGATCGCCCGCCGTCGCGCGGGAGCGGAGAAGCGTGACGACGTCGCGCTGGCCCAGGAAAGTGCGGCTCAGAAGGCGCGGACGGGGGAGGGCAACCCCCTGCTCGTCGATGACCGGCGGGCGCGCGCCGCCGAAAGGCACCGGAAATACGAGGGCTAGGACCCCGCCCCAGCTGCGCTACCCGATGAGACCCAGGTGGGATGCGCTGCGCACGGCAAGGTGGATACCCACGATGACGGCGATCCACAGGGCTGTGACCTTGGTTTCGTATTCAAGCCGCGGCAATACCGCCGCCACCCTCCTGAACACGCGGCCGCGTGAGAGCTGGACCGCGACCCCGAGGACACTCGCGGGCGCGATCATGACCACGCAGTAGGCGAACAGCGCGAGCAGCCGGGCTGCCGTGCCCGACTCAAATGTCTCGATGATTCCCACGGCCGCGAGGTAGGGAAGCATCGTGGCGGCCTCCGCCACCGCGGCTCCCGCCGCGAGCGCGACCATGGCGCCGAGCCCTCCCGCCGACGCGGTACCGCCGCGCTGCCGGGCCGCCAGGATGTCTTCGGCGGCCCTCCTCTTCGGGGAGGGCGAGAGGATTCCCAGTGCGATGAGGGAAACGCCCGCGGCGAGCAAGACCCACCAAAACGACCGGGAGGAGGTGACGGCCGCCCCACCGGCCCCATCGACGGCGATGCGAATGCCGGACATGAGGGCGACGCCGATGGCGAAGTAACTCACGGTGATCGTCGCCAGGTAGGCGGTATAGTGCGCCAGCCGCATCCGCTGCCAGGACAATAGCAGCACCGCCGGTATAAGCAGTGTTCCCGCGCTCACGCTGTCCACCAGTGCGAGCCCTGCGAGACCCAGAACGTCCACGGGCCTATCTCCTTTCTCATACGAGCGTATGGAAAGGTATCATACGGTTGTATGGCGTGCCGGTGAACGCGAGAGAATTGGAGGAGCCATGGCATCCGTGGGAACGGTGATCCGTACGATGTCGCCCCAGGAGGAGGCGATCGCGGATTCCGCGATTACCGTCATTGTCAATGAGGGGCTCGATGCCGCCAGTGTGCGCAGGGTCGCGAAGGAGGCCGGTGTCGCCCCCGGCACGGTGCAGTACTTCATGGGCACCAAGGAACTGCTGCTGCAGAAGGCACTTCTCCGCTCCACGCGGAGGCAGCATGAGCGGGTCTCCGCCACCTCCCTGCCGCCTGGAACTGATCCCCTGGAGCGTTTGGGCGCCTCCCTCGCGGAATTGCTTCCGATCGGTGAGATCCAGAGGGAGGATGCGGCCCTGTGGGTGATTCTCGGAGGCGCGGCATCGACCCGGCCTGGGTTGGCGGGTCAGTACCAGCGCGAACTGGAAATGTTCCGGGATCGTCTCATTCACGCACTGGGCGGCGGCCCGGCGGGGGAGCACAACGACACAGTCGCCCGCACGGCGCGTCTGATCACGGCTCTGGTCAACGGGCTCACCCTAGACTACCTCAACACCCCGCCCGGAGAGGGCACACGCTCGGCGATCATGGGTGATCTCGCCGCGGGCCTGGGCCGCCTTCTCGCCGAGTAACGGGACACTACGGCCGGGCCGGATCACCCGTGCAGGGCAGCTGCCACGCCGTCGTCTGCGAGACCGGCCGCGCCCCCAACCGCGCTGCGGTCGCCTCCGCGGCGGGATCACCCGACGGGTAGGAGAGATAACCAGTCTCCACCTCCGGCCACCGGGCACGTGCCGCGGCCAACGCCGAGGACAGCGCGGTGCGCCCGAGACCGATTTTCCGTGCGCTGGGCAGCACATACACCAGACCAACCTCGCACAGGCTGGCAGCGTCCGAGTCGTAGTGCACCACCTCCGCAATGCCCACCACGCACCCACCCCTGTCACGCGCGAGTGCGGTCACCTGGCTGCCTCCCCGGTCGAGCAGGCGCGCCCCCGCATCGCGCAGACGCGCCTCATCCCACGTCACCTCATCCATGATGAGACCGCCACGTGGGTAGCTCCGCGAGGACGATGTGAGCACGTCCCGCAGGCACGGTAGGTCTGATGCGGCAAAGGCCATGTCATCGACCACGTCGCACGCAACCTCGCAACGCGGCACATCGAACACGGCCTGCGTCTCCGAGAACGCCGGCGCATACCCGTGATGCCTCAGCGCGGCCGGTGCGTCAGCTCCCGTCGCGGTGGTGACCCACACCTGGCGGATGGGTCTGACGAGGGCGGCGGCGAGGTCGTCGAGAAGCGAAAGCGCGGCCTCCCAGGGGGCGGCGGGTGTGTCCTCGCCCGGGAGGGGCGCGATGGAAGCATCGAGGGTGATGTGGGCTTCGGTGACGCGGAGGTCCTCGAGGAGCGGGAGGGAGACGAACACCCAGGCCTCGATGTCGAGAAGGTCCTCTGATGTCATTACCGGGTACCCCAGCTCCCCGACGGTCCGGGGAACCGACCGAGCGGAGAGGCCGAAGAGCATGGAGCGCGACTCCGCGGAGCCTTCGAGCCGCTTGGCGACGTGCGAGGCGGTCACCCCGGAGGTTGCGAGCCCCGTGATGTCCTGAATGGCGAGGGTGGCGGAGAAAACGTAGGCCGCGACGGCATCCTCGAAATCGGGGGTGCCGCGGCGGCCGACGATGAGCGGGCGGAGCAACTAGCGGTTCACGGCCTTCGCCGCGACGTCGGCGAACTCCTGCCACTGAGCGGCCTGCGCCCGCAGCTCGGCGGCTTTACCTGTATGGCCGGCGGCTTCGGCGGCTTCGGCCTGGCGGGTCAGGTCATCGGCCTTGACCTGGAACTGGCTCACCTTCGCCTGGGCGGCCGGATCGGACGCCCGCCACCGGGAATCCTCGGCATCCGCGACGCGCTTCTCAATGGCACCGATCTTGTCCTCGTACTCGCGGACCCTGCTGCGCGGGACAAAGCCGATCTCCTCCCACTTGTCCTGCAGCTCGCGCAGCTTCGCCTTCGCGGCACCCAGGCCCCTGCCGGGGTCGATGAGGGAGTCGTACTCGGCGATGAGCGCGTCCTTGGCCCGGGCGTTGTCCTCGAATTCACGGTCGCGCTCGGCGTTGACCGCGTTGCGTGCCTCGAAGAAGTGGTCCTGTGCGGCGCGGAACTCGGCCCACAGCTTGTCGTCGACGTCGCGGGGCGCGCGACCGGCGGCCTTCCACTCCGCCATCAGATCGCGGTATGCCCGGGCGGTTTCGTTCCAGTCGGTGGAGTCCTGCATGGCGACGGCGCGCTGCACAAGCTCCTCCTTGGTCTTACGTGCGACGGCGCGGTTGCGGTCCAGCTCCGCGAAGTGGGAGCCGCGGCGGCGGTTGAAGGCGTCGCGGGCCCGGGAGTAGCGCTTCCACAGCGCGTCGTCGGTGGTGCGGTCGATGCCGCGGATGGAGCGCCACTCGTCGAGGATCTCACGGATCCGGTCGCCGGCCTTCTTCCACTCGGTGGAGTTCTCCGCCAGGTTCTCCGCCTCGGCGGCGAGCTCCTCCTTCCGGGCGATTGCACGCGCCCGGCGCTGCGCCTTCGCCTCCTTGGCCCGCTGCCCCGCTTCCTCGGAGGCGGCGATGACCGCGTCGAGGCGCTTTTCCAGCGCGTCCAGATCGCCGATCACGGCCTGGGTGTCCAGCGAGTCCTTGATCCCCTGCGCCTGGGTGCGCAGCTGGGAGGCATCTTCCGGGTGGACGGACAGGCGCGTCTCCAGCAGCCCGACCTCGGTGGCGAGGTCGTCGAAGCGCTGGCCGTAGTGGGCGAGGCCCTCCGCGGGGGTGCCCGCCTGCCATGACCCGATGACCCGCTCCACGCCACCGCGGGTGACGTAGACGGTGCCGTCGTCTGCGACGCGGCCGAACTCTGAGGGGTCGGTGGCGGGTGCAGGGGTGGCGGTGACGGGCCCACGGGAGGGAACGGGTGAGGGCGTGGCCAGCTGCTCATCCACGGAGCCGGGGTTCACGCCGGCGGTGCCGGGCCGCGGCTTTGGCGTGCGCTTGGCCAGAACGGCGGGCGAGGGCTTCTGCCCTGCGGGCTTGTCGCCGCCGCCCGGGGTGGGGCCGGGGGTGGGGGGCTGAGTCATGGTCTCGTTCCTTTCACGTCGGTGCCGCGCGTCACGGCCGCCAGACGCGGGGCGGCATGAGACCGCGCCCGCGCGTTGGCCACATCCTACCGGCCCCCGGTGCGTGCTGTCAGGCGTATCCGGGGCGGGTTGAGGGGGCTGGTTCCCCGCACCGCGATAGGCTGGAAGGCGTGTCCGGCCATCACATTCTGATCATGCCCGGGGCTCCCGCGCTCGTCGCGGAGCTCGCCCCGGCGCACGAGCCGTCGCGGCGCCTCGCGGCCGCCGCGCGCCGAGCCGCGGCCGGGACCGGCATCGCCCGGGCGGAGATCGTCTGCAGCCTCGACGAGCGATGGCGCACCGGGGTGACCGGTTCATTCGCCGCCTGGGGTGCCCCGCGGGTGAGCACGGGCGCGGGCAACCACCTTCCGGAGCTCGTGGCGCGTCACGTTCTCGGGGGCGGCCCGTCGGCCGCAGGCTCGCGCCCGCACATCGGGCGGCTCAACTCGGAGGCCCTCACCGTCGTTGTCGTGGACGGGCCCGCGGGTCTCAACGCCCGCGCGCCCCTCTCGCTCGTCGTCGGCGCCGCGGACACCCACGCGGCACTTCAGCGTTTCCTCGCCGGGGCGGGGGAGGTGGACGTCGACACGCTCGGTGCCGTGGGTGTGGTGGAGCCGTATTTGTGGGGTGAGCTCGCGGCTCTCGAGCCCGTGTCGGCGCGGCTGGTGGACTCGGATGACTCCCTCGGCGTGGGGGCGTACGTGGCGGTGTGGGAGGTATGAGCGTGCGTCCGATCGCCGTGGTGGGGCCAACCGCCTCCGGCAAATCATCCCTGGGAATCGCCCTGGCGCGCGAGCTTGGTGGGGAGATCGTCAACGTCGATTCCATGCAGCTTTACGAGGGCATGGACATCGGGACCGCGAAACTCCCGCCCGGTGAGCGGGGCGGCATCCCGCACCACCTGCTCGACATCTGGCCGGTGACGCGCACGGCCTCCGTCGCCGAGTACCAGCGGCTCGCGGTGGGCGCCGTCGAAGAGATCGCCGCGCGCGGCAAGGTGCCCGTCCTCGTGGGCGGTTCCATGCTTTACGTCCAGTCGCTCATCGATGCCTGGGCTTTCCCTCCCACCGACCCCGACGTGCGCGCCCGGTGGGAGGCTCGCCTGGCGGAGGCCGGCATCGACGCCCTGCACGCCCACCTGTCGCGGGTGGACCCTGACGCGGCCGCCGTGATTGAGGACAAGGACCCGCGCCGCACCGTGCGCGCCCTGGAAGTCATCGAGCTGACGGGCAGGCCCTTCCAGGCCTCCCAGCCGCCCAAGGATGCCCCGCCGCGGTGGGGCACGCGCATCCTTGGACTGCGCACGACCCCGGAGTGGCTCAACCCGCGCATCGCGCTGCGTGCCGAGACGATGTTCGCCGACGGGCTGGTCGAGGAGGTCGAGGGGCTGGTGGGCAGTGGTCTGCGCGCGGACTCCACGGCGGGCCGGGCCATCGGTTACGCCCAGGTGCTGGCCATGCTGCGCGGGGAGATGGACAGGGGCGCGGCGCTGGAGGGGACCATCACGGGCACCCGACGCTATGTGCGCCGCCAGCGCTCCTGGTTCAACCGCGACCGGCGCATCACCTGGCTCCCCGCGGACGACACCGGGGTGGTTGAGCGCGCGCTAGACTCGCTGGGGTGAAAACCGCGACGCGCAACACACACTCCGTCAAGGTCCCCTTCCTCAAGGGCCACGGGACCGAGAACGACTTCGTCATCATTCCGGATGCCGACGATTCACTCGACCTGACACCTGAAGTGGTGTCGGGCCTGTGCGACCGCCGCGCGGGCATCGGCGGTGACGGTCTGCTGCGCGTGGTCAGGCGGGAGGGCCGCTGGTTCATGGACTACCGCAACGCGGACGGCTCCGTCGCCGAGATGTGCGGCAACGGGGTGCGCGTCTTTTCCCACGTTCTCGTGGCCGAGGGGCTGCAGGGCCAGCGCGAGTTCGAGGTGGGCACGCGCGCCGGGGTGAAGCAGGTGGTCGTGATCGAGTCCGACCCGCTGTTCGCCACCGTGCGCGTGGACATGGGCCCGGTGCAGGTCACCGGGGTATCCACGGCGCGGATGGGTGACTTCGACTTTGCGGGGCTCGGAGTGGACGTGGGCAACCCCCACCTCGCGGCCGTGATTCCGGGCCTGACCGCGGGGAAGCTGGCCGAGCTGGAGCTGCAGCGGCCCGCCTTCGACCACGACTTCTTCCCGGAGGGCGTCAACGTGGAGATCCTCACCGAGCTTTCGGCGGGAGAGGTGCACATGCGGGTGTGGGAGCGCGGCGTCGGCGAGACCCGCTCCTGCGGAACCGGCACCGTCGCCGCCGCACGGGCGGCGCTCGCCGACGCAGGCATCGAGAACGGAACGGTCAAGGTCATCGTGCCGGGCGGCGCGGTGCGGGTGGACATCAACTCCGGGGAGGCCGTGATGACGGGGCCCTCCGCGATCGTGGCGCGCGGAGAGGTGGATTTGGCGGCCTTCACGTCCGAGCCGGGCTCTCTGCACAGGGCGGGGTGAGAGCTCGCGCGGGAGCTCAGGCCGGCCCGAGCTCCCGCGCCGCGCGGCGAGCATCGCGCCATGCCGTGTCGAGGGCGAAGGCGCGCTCGTCCGCGATCGTGATCAGGTGCTCGAGCTGGGCCCGGTCGAGATCGCCCTGCGCCAGGCGCGCGTCGACGCGGGCGATGAACCTCCGCGCGGCCGCCGCCCGGAGCTGGAAGTCCTGTATGGCGGGGTGGGTGGTGCCGGGGTCCGCCAGCGCGGGGTAATACAGGGTGCGCTCCGCGATTGCGTCGGGGTCGGGCCCGTGCAGGAACGTGTCGTAACGGGCGAGGATGTCTCCGATGTCGTCGCGCACGATGCGCAGTGAGGACGTCAGCGCGGAGGCTTCGGGGTCAGTGTCGTAACGGTGCAGCACGGCGTACATCACGGCGACCAGGACGATCGCCAGCATGATCCCCGGAACACGAAGGGTGATTACCAGCAGCACCGCGGCCGCCAGCAGGAACCCGGCTCCGAGGGCGCGGGTCAGATCGCGGCGCGGTGAATCCACGGCCGCCTCCCGCTGAACGTCAGGGGCGCCGCCGCGCCGCGCGGGGCGTTAGTGCCCACCGCAACCGCAGGAGTCACCGCAGCCTCCGCAGCCGCCGCCCTGCGGGGCGGGGATGGATCCGGCCATCACCGCCGTGCCGGCGATGACGGAGTTGCGTTCCGGCAGATCACCGTCGGGCAGGCACACCTCGAAGGGGATAGCCCCGTCGACGGACACGTGGATGAACCTCTGGCCGGTCAGCTCGCTCGTGCGGTACTCGGCCTCGAGAACGCGGGCGGAGAACTCGGCGCCCGCGTCGGGGGCCGCGGCGACACCGGAGTTGACGGCCTCGGCACCGGCGGAGCGGACCTCGCCGAGGATGGCGGGGGAGTGGGCGTGGAAATCCTCGACGCTGTCGTAGCGCGTGACATCCAGAGCCAGGGCGGTCACCCCCAGCTCCTGCCACTGCAGGGTCGGCTCGTCCGCGATGAGCGGGCCCTGCGCGAGGTTGACCGTGACGGTGGCGATGGTGTTGCCGTGGGGGTCGACGATATCGGCCAGCGCGACGACGTCGTTGAGCATCGTGACATGCGCGTAGGTCCGCGTCATCGCGTCGAACCCGGCGAAGGTGGCGAAGGGCTCGACGGCGAGGATGTTCAGTTGCGCACCGGAGGGATCCGCGTACTGGATCAGCTGCCCGCCGCGGACCTCTCCCGTAACCCCGAGGCGGTTCGTCGCGATGGCCGCCTCGACCGCGTCCTGCCACCTGTCGAAGCCCAGGCCGATGCTGGACAGGTCCGTGCTGACTGTATCGTTCATGCTTTCGCATCATAGTCCCGGACCCGCGGGGTGTTGAATCCCCGTGGCGGGAAGAAGGGGGCGTCGAAAAGCGTTGTGCCGAAGGGAAAAGCGCACGCTTGACGACGCCCCACGGTGCCGGCCCGGACGTGGGCGCGGCACGACCCCCGCAGATTCTCGTACACTAAGGATTCAATGACTCAAACTTCCTCCCACCCCGACCGCAGCCGCCACTACGGGGGCTCCTCCGAGGGTGCAGACGACGCTACCTACGCCGAGCTTCTCCGCCAGGCATTCCGCCACAACAGTCCCCAGCCCGGGGACGGCCAGCGCTCCGGGGAGCCCACCGTGGGCGCCCTCGACCTCGAGGAGCGCAACGCCTTCCGGCGGGTCATCCGCGAGACCGAGCTGCGCTCCGAGGACACCGAGGACGGCTACGAGGTCGAGTACCGCAAGCTGCGCCTGGAACAGGTCATCCTCGTGGGTGTGTGGACGGAAGGCACCACCGCCGAGGTGGAAGCCAACATGGCGGAGCTCGCAGCGCTGGCCGAGACTGCCGGCGCCGAGGTCGTCGATCTGCTGTACCAGAAGCGGGACCGCCCGGACCCGGGCACCTACATCGGCTCCGGCAAGGTGAGGGAGCTCAAGGAGATCGTGGACGCGACGGGTGCGGACACCGTCGTCTTCGACGGCGAGCTTTCCCCGGGCCAGCTGGTCGCGCTGGAGGAGACGCTGCGCACCAAGGTCATCGACCGCACGATGCTCATCCTCGACATCTTCGCCCAGCACGCGAAGAGCAAGGAGGGTAAGGCGCAGGTCAGCCTGGCGCAGATGGAGTACCTCTACACTCGTACCCGCGGCTGGGGCGGGCAGCTCTCGCGCCAGGCGGGCGGGCGCGCCGGTTCGAACGGGGGCGTGGGCCTGCGCGGTCCCGGTGAAACCCGCATCGAGGCGGACCGCCGGCGCCTGCGCACGGACATGGCCAAGCTGCGCCACGAGTTGCGCGACATGAAGACCGCCCGTGAGATCAAGCGCGCGAAGCGGCAGCGCTCAACCACGCCGAAGATCGCCATCGCCGGTTATACCAACGCCGGCAAGTCCTCGCTGATCAACGCGATGACAAACGCCGGCGTGCTCGTGGAGGACGCGCTCTTTGCCACCCTCGACCCCTCGACGCGTCGCGCCCGGCTCGCCGACGGGCGCAGCGTGGTGCTCACCGACACCGTCGGTTTCGTGCGCCACCTGCCCACCCAGCTGGTGGAGGCGTTCAAGTCCACCCTGGAGGAGGTCACCAACGCCGATCTGCTCCTGCACGTGGTGGACGGCTCCGATGCCTTCCCGCTCAAGCAGGTCGAGGCCGTGAACAAGGTGTTCTCCGACATCACCCGGGAGTCGGGGGAGTCGATCCCGCCGGAGATCATCGTGGTGAACAAGATCGACGGGGCCGACCCCGTCGTTCTCGCGGAGCTGCGCCACGCCTTCGACCGCACCGGCCACAACGCGGTGTTCGTCTCCGCCCTGACGGGCGAGGGGATCCCGGATCTCGAGGGGCAGATCGAAATGTTCCTCAACACCATCGATGCCCACGTCCGGATGTTGGTGCCGTTCACGCGGGGCGACGTGATCAGCCGGTTGCACGAGGAGGGCACCGTGCGCTCCGAGTCCTATGAGACCGAGGGCACGCTGATCGACGTCCGCCTGCCCCAGGTGATCGCCGAGCAGTACGCGGAGTTCGTGGTCTCCTAGCTTCCCGCCCCGCGGGGCGCCACGGGGCCCCGATTACCCCTGCCGCCTTGCGGGCCGCGATAATCGTCTCCCGTGAGCACAACATTCGGGTGGACCCTGCACGGAAACGGCCGCCGCGTGAGCCCGGGGGCCGTTGTCGGCCCCGGCGAGCGCCTGAGCTGGCCCCGCACGATCGGCATCGGGATGCAGCACGTCGTCGCCATGTTCGGCGCGACGCTGCTGGTGCCGACCCTTACAGGTATGCCGGTGAACACGACTCTCCTATTCTCGGGTGTGGGGACGATCATCTTCCTCCTCCTGACGCGCAACAGGCTACCTTCCTACCTGGGCTCCTCTTTCGCGTTCATCGCCCCGCTAACCGCCGCCCGAGGCTCCGGCATCGGCGTGCAGCTGGGCGGGGTGTTCATCACCGGTCTCGCACTCATCGCCGTCGGGTTCCTCGTCAACGCGGCGGGCAGGAGGGTCATCGATGCCGTCATGCCCCCCGTGGTCACCGGAGCCATCGTCGCGCTCATCGGTTTCAACCTCGCGCCCACCGCTGTGAAGAATTTCGAGGCGCAGCCCCTCATCGCCGCGGTCACCCTGGCGACCATTCTCGTCCTGACCGTCGCGGTCCGGGGCATGGCATCGCGCCTGAGTATCCTTATCGGCGTGCTGGCCGGATGGGTCACCGCCGCAGCCACGGGCGGCCTCGCGGAGGGAGCGATGGACCAGATTGCGGCCGCCCCGTGGGTGGGCCTGCCGCCCTTCCACTCCCCGCAGTTCAATGTCTCCGCCATCCTCGTGACGCTGCCGGTCCTGGTGGTCCTCATCGCGGAAAACGTCGGACACGTCAAGGCGGTCGGCGAGATGACGGGCGAGGACCTTGACGGATACCAGGGACGAGCTCTGATCGGAGACGGAATTGCCACGACCCTCGCCGGTGCCTTCGGCGGCTCGGGCACCACCACCTACGCCGAGAACGTAGGCGTCATGGCCGCCACCAGGGTCTACTCCACGGCGGCGTACTGGGTTGCCGCGCTGTTCGCCGTCTGCCTCGCCTTTGTGCCGAAGTTCGGCGCGGTGATCTTCACCATCCCGGTGGGCGTGCTCGGCGGCGCCTGCCTGGTGCTCTACGGCCTCATCGGCATGCTGGGCGTGCGCATCTGGCAGGACAACCGCGTCGACTTCACCAACCCCGCCAACCTCAGCGCGGCGGCCGTCGCTCTCGTCGCGGGCATCGGCAACCTCTCGCTCACGTTCGGCGGGGTCGCGCTCGAGGGTATCGCCGTGGGCTCCGTCGGCATCATCGTGATCTACCCGTTGATGAGGTGGGCCTTCCGCACGAGCGGTGAGGGCAGCTACGACGGTTTCGGGCAGCGGGGAAGCACGCGCGCTTGACGACGCCCTAGCTGCTCACCGCCACAACCTCCGCACCGTGGTTCTCGAACTCCCTGAGTATCGCCGGCGGCGCGTCCGCGTCGGTGATGAGCACGTCGATGTCGTCGAGGGTGGCGAAGCTCGCCAGGTAGTCGGTGCCCAGCTTGGAGGAGTCGCACAGCACGACCACCTTCCTCGCGTTGGTGACCATTGCGGCCTTGACCGCGGCCTCCTGGGCATCGGCCGTGGAGAGGCCGTGGTCGACGGTCAGGGCATTGGTGCCGATGAACGCCACGTCCGCGGTCATGAGCGCCAGCGTCCGCAGCGGGATGTCCCCCACAACCGCCTGGGAGAGGGCCCGGACAGCGCCCCCCAGCAGTTGGACGTTGCCGAACCCGGCGTCGGAGAGCTCGAGGGCGATGGGCAACGACCGGGTCACGATGGGCCACGTCTGGGCGACGGGTAGGGAGGTGAGCATCGCGGCGAGCATGCTCACGGTGGTTCCAGAGTCGAGGAAGATCCCGTCGCCGCCTTCCGCCGGCAGGTAGGCCAGGGCGGCCTCCGCAATGGCGTTCTTCGCCCCGGCCGCGGCGCGGTAGCGGGCGTCGAGAGGCATCTCCGCGGTGAGGAACGCCTGGCTCGCCACAGCGCCACCGTGTATGCGGTGGACGATTCCCTCCTCGTTGAGCACGGCCAGGTCACGCCGGATTGTTTCGGCGGTGACCTCGAAACGCGACGCGAGCTCGGTGACGCTTACCCGGCCCTCGACTGCGGTGAGGGACGCGATCTGGCGCCTTCTCTCTTCCGCGTACATGCACGAACCTCCAGGGATGAACCGCCGACCGTGGCCGAACGGCCACACCCGAACCATTGTTTCAGACCGGGGATAAAGCACCCGCCCCGCGCTAACCCCCTTCCCCCCGCCCGGGGGTTACAGGGTGCGGAAGACGGAGATGACCCGCCCCATGATCTGGGCGTCGTCGCCCTTGATGGGGGAGAAGGAATCGTTGTGCGGAAGGAGCCATACCCCCGTGCTGTCGCGGTGGAACTCCTTGACCGTCGCCTCGCCGTCCAAGAGCGCGGCGACGAACTGCCCCTCCTCCGCGACGGGCTGGGAGCGCAGGACGACCCAGTCCCCGTCGAGGATGCCGGCGTCGCGCATGGACTCACCCACGACGCGGAGCATGAACAGCTCCCCGTCGCCGAGAAGTTGCTCGGGGAGCGGCAGGTAGCTTTCGACGTTCTGCTCGGCGAGAATCGGGGACCCGGCGGCAATCTCACCGACCACGGGCACGAAGCGCGCGGGGGAGGCGTCCTCGGGGGTGTCCGCGGGCTCCGGGGCCTTCCGGGCGGGGGACTTCGCTGCCTCGGGAAGGTGGCGCAGGTCGACGGCGCGGGGCTTGTTCGGGTCGCGGCGCAGGAAACCCTTCTTCTCCAACTCCTTGAGCTGGTAGGCGACGGAGGAAGTGGACTGCAACCCCGCCGCGTCGCCGATTTCCCGGATGCTCGGCGGGTAGCCGCGCAGGACGACGGCATCCCTGATCACCTCGAGGATGCGCCTCTGCCGGTCCGACAGCACGCTCACGTCCAGTGTGCCGGGGTCTTCCTTCTTGCGGGCCATCTTTTCTCCTGGTTCCTCTTTCGATCGAAAACCGGCGGTGCCGGGGCGGGGTGTACCCCCGCGCGCCGTGCGGGGGCAACCGCCGCACGATAGCGGATTCACCCCTCACAGTATCAGAACTGGCAAGCATGTTCGAGATTTCCGCGCGCTCTCTGGACAAGCGTGTGAAGGCCTGCTATAAATCGAACACACAAACGAAAATCGAACACCCGGTCGAACGGGGGTCCGGCCCGTCGGGCCCCAAAACTAGACTTCGGCCATCAACAAAAGGAGCTTGCCATGACCATCGTCACCCGCAACAACGTCCCCGCCAGCGTCTCCCGTGCGCTTCCGTCCCCCGCCGTTGCACCCGCCGTGGTGTGGGATCTTCCGGCCCGTTCCCTGCATACCTGCGGAAGCGGGGTGGTGCGGAGCCTGGGTGCCGCCGAGCGTACGCGGGCGCGTTCGAACATATCCCCAGATTCGCCCCGAGCGGCCCTATCGGATCCGCGGGAGGCCCGCCACGAAACCCGCGCGAGCCTGATGATGGGGGCGGCGCTGGGCCTGGCTCTGCTGATCGGCTCCGCCGTCGGCGGCGTGTATTCCGCGGGGGGCACCGGGGCACAACACCAGGGCGACGTGACCCGGGAGGTCGTGACCGCGCAGGTGGGGTAACTGTCGGGGGCGGCGCACCCCGGACGGACGGGAGTACACTGCTGGATTGCCCGAAGCACCCGCCCACCCAGGGAGGAAGAGCCCCGTGTACTGCCCCTTCTGCCACAACGAGCACTCGCGCGTCACCGATTCCCGTGTCGTGGAGGGCGGCTCCGCCATCCGGCGACGGCGGGAGTGCAGCGAATGCGGGGGGCGGTTCACCACCGTGGAGAAGGCGATTCTCACCGTCGTCAAGCGCAACGGAGTCAGCGAACCCTTCGACCGCGACAAGCTCATAGTGGGCGTCCGACGCGCATGCCAGGGCCGCGATGTGTCCGACGACGCGCTGAAGCGGCTCGCCCAGCAGGTGGAGGAGACGGTGCGCAGCCACGGAAGCTCCCAGGTCAACGCCAACGACATCGGCCTGGCCGTCCTCGAGCCACTGCGAGCACTCGATGAGGTCGCCTACCTGCGCTTCGCGTCCGTCTACAAATCCTTCGAGTCGGCAGCCGACTTCGAGTCGGAGATCCGCCTCATGCGCCGCCGGGACCGGGAGGACTTCTAGGCGGCGTCATGGCCGGGCCCCTACGCCAGCTTCTCTATCATCTTTTCCACCCGGCGCTGACTGACCGGTTTCGCTGTCCCGAGGCGCTGGGCGAACAGGCTGACCCGCAGCTCCTCGATGCGCCACAGGATTTCCTTGTAGGCGGGAGTCTTCTCCCGCCCGGCGGGCAGCCGGGACACCTTCGCCCTCAGCGACGCCTTGGCGGAGTCCACGACCCCCTGCCGGTCTGCGTCCCGTTCAGGATCCAGGGACATGTCGGCAAGTCGGATGCGCATCGCCTCGATGTAGCGCGGTAGGTGCTGCAACCGCTCCATTCCGTGGACGGTGATGGCGTGCCTGGGCAGGTAGAACTCCAGCTGCGCCCGCATGTCGTCGATGGCGGGACCTTCCCATTTGCGCAGTTCCTCCGACATGGCCGCATACTCGACGAGGGCCGGTGCGATGCCCACCACAATCCGGCGGACGGCACCGGGTACCTCCGGTTTGACGGCCGCGGCGAGCCTGTCGAATTCGGCGGGATCGCGCACCGGCCCGCCGTGCGCGAGCATGAGGTCGCGCACGGCGGCCACGCGGGCATCGTCGACGAGGCCCGCGGCCCCGCCGTGCGGGTAGTGGTCCACCGCCACCTTGTGGCGCAGGGGCAGGCCCTTCGTCATCTGCTGGGCGGACACGGAAATCTCGCGCAGCAGCAGCGTGAGGGTCGCGGTGATCATGGAGACATCCGCGGCCGCCCTGGTCGGGTGGACGGTCACCTTCACCCCTTCGGCGGTGGCTTCGAGGGCGGGGTAGGCCTCGACGGTGTTGCCGTCAATTGTCGTGGTCACCGTCTCGGGCACCGCCCCCAGGCTGTCCCCCGTCCATTTCTGCACCGCCTCTGATTCGGAGTGCCTGCTCGCCTTGGAGACCGAAGAGCGGATCTGTCCCGCCCGGCGTTGCTTGAGCGCACCGAGGTCCTTGTCGTGATCGATGGTGTCGCCGCGCTTGTCGATCGCGGCGTAGGTGACCCGCAGGTGGGGCGGCAGCGCTGCGGGCCGGAAGTCCGTGGCATCGATGCCCGCCCCGCCGAGCGAGCGCAAAACCTCCGCCAGCTGCTCGACGAGCGGGGAGCCGTAGGGGAGCAGCTTCGGCATGGCCCGCTGCGCGAAGTCGGGGGCGGGAACCACCGTCCGGCGCAGAGCCTTGGGCAGCGTGCGGATCAGCTCCGTGACCAGCTCCTCACGCAGCCCCGGAACGAGCCAGTCAAAACCGGCGGAGTCGAAGCCCGCGAGCAGGGGCACGGGCACGTCGACGGTCACACCGTCGAAGGGGTCGCCCGGCTCGAATTTGTAGCGCAGGGCGTAGTCGACGTTGCCCTTGCGCCAGGTGGCGGGGAAGGCGTCCTCGGAGGCGTCCGCGGAGTCGTCGACAAGCTTCTCTGGGTCGAAATCGAGGTAGGCCGGGTTTTCGTGCCGCTTCTTCTTCCACCAGGAGTCGAAGTGACGCGCGGTGGTCACGTTGGAGGGCAGGCGCTCGTCGTAGAAGTCGAACAATGTGTCCTCGTCGACGACGAGACCGCGGCGGCGCAGCTTCTCCTCGACCTCGGAGGCCTGCTCCAGGAGCGCCTCGTTGTGCTCGATGAACGTGTGGTGGCGGTTCCAGTCGCCCTCGATCAGCGCGTGGCGGATGAACATGGACCGCGCCGCCTCGGGGTCGACGCGGTGGTAGGGGACCAGCCTGTCGAGGACGATCGGCACGCCGTACAGAAGCGACTTCTGGTGCACCATCGCGGCGGAACGCTTGCGCGACCACACCGGTTCGGAGTAGCTGTGTTTGAGCAGCTCGCCGGCGGCCTTCTCCACCCACTCCGGTTCGATCCGGGCCACGTCGCGGGCCCAGAGGCGGGAGGTTTCCACGAGCTCCGCGGCCATGATGTATTCCGGCGGCCGTTTCGCTAGGGAGGAGCCGGGGAAGACGAGGAAGCGGGTGCCGCGGGCACCGCGGAATTCACGGGATTCACCGTCGCGCGCACCGATGTTGGACAACAGACCGGTGAGCAGCGACTTGTGGATCGCGTCGGCATCGCGCGCGCCCACGACGTTCTCCTTGCGAGACCAGCCGAGGTGCTTCTCGACGTCCCGCAGCTGGCGCACCAGGTCGTACCATTCCCGGATGCGCATGTAGTGGAGGAACTCCCGGGTCATCCGCTTGCGGAACGCGTTGCCCGAGAGCTCGTCGCGTGAGTCCGTGATGTAGTCCCACAGCTTCAGCGCGGAGAGGAAGTCGGAGGTTTTGTCCTTGAAGCGGGCGTGCGCCTGGTCGGCCTGCGCCTGGAACTCGAGCGGGCGCTCGCGGACATCCTGGATGGTCATGCCTGCGACGATGACCGTGACATCGTCGAGCACCCCGAGTCGGTTGGCCTCGACGAGCATCCGCGCCATCTTCGGGTCGACCGGGATGCGGGCGATGTCACGGCCGATGTCGGTGAGCACGGGTGCGCCGTCGCGCTCCTCACCGCGAATGGCACCGAGTTCATGGAGGATGAGCAGGCCGTCGCGGATGGACTTCGGGTCCGGCGGCTGGATGAAGGGGAACTCGGCGATGTCACCTAGCCGCAGCGAGATCATCTGCAGAATGACGCTGGCCAGGTTGGTGCGCAGGATCTCCGGGTCGGTGAATTCCGGGCGGGCGTTGAAGTTGTCCTCGGAGTAGAGGCGGATGGCCACGCCGTCGGCGACGCGTCCGGAGCGGCCCGAGCGCTGGTTCGCCGAGGCCTGCGAGATCTCCTCGATGGGCAGGCGCTGGACCTTCGTGCGCGTGGAATAGCGTGAGATGCGTGCAAGGCCGGTGTCCACCACATAGTGCACGCCGGGCACGGTCAGGGACGTCTCCGCGATGTTTGTGGCCAGCACGATGCGCCGCCCGGAGTGGGAGGAAAACACCCGGTGCTGCTCGGCGTTGGAGAGGCGGCCGAAAAGCGGTGTGACCTCCACGCCTCGCCACCTCTTATTCTCGATGGCCTCCATTGCGTCGCGGATATCGCGCTCCGAGGAGAAGAAGCAGAGGATGTCCCCGTCCCCCTCGCGCATGAGCTCCTCGCACGCGAGAACGACGCCGTCGATCATGTCGACGTCGACCTCCTTCGCGCCCTTCTGCTCCACCAGGGGGCGGTAGCGGATTTCGACGGGGTAGGTGCGCCCCGACACCTCGATGACGGGGGCCGGGTTGCCCTCCGCGTCGGCGAAGTGCTCCGCGAAGCTTTCCGGGTCGATCGTCGCGGAGGTGATCACCACCTTCAGGTCCGGGCGGCGCGGCAGGAGGCGCTTGAGGTAACCGAGGAGGAAGTCGATGTTGAGGCTGCGCTCGTGGGCCTCGTCGATGATGATCGTGTCGTAGGCGTTGAGGTAGCGGTCCCGCTGCATCTCGGCGAGCAGGATGCCGTCCGTCATGAGCTTGACCGCGGTGGTGGCGGAGACACGGTCGTCGAAGCGGATGGCGTATCCGACCGTCTCACCGATCTTCTGGCCCAGCTCCTCCGCGACGCGCTCGGCCACGGTGCGCGCGGCGAGGCGCCTCGGCTGCGTGTGGCCGATCAGGCCTCGTCGGCCCCGCCCGAGCTCGAGCAGCATCTTCGGGATCTGCGTGGTCTTGCCCGAACCCGTCTCACCCGCGATGATCACCACCTGGTGGTCGCGGAGCAGCTCCATGATGTCCTCGCGGCGGGCCGAGACGGGCAGCTGCTCGGGGTAGGTGATTCCGGGAACGGCGGAGGCACGCTTCTCGACGGCCCGGGCGGCCGCATCGATGTCACCCGCGATCGCCTGCAGCGCCTGGGGGGAGCGGGCCTTCGAGAGCCGACGGCGGAAGCGGCGTACCTCGGAGAGCGGGACGGTGTCCAATCGCTCGAGGAGGTCGTCGCGGGAAGGGGAGGAGGAGGAATCGTTCATATCTGCCGAACGATTCTAGCCCTTCAGGAGCTCCCCGCCCTTTTCCACCGCCCGGTGGTGCGCCTGCGTGACTAGCTCACCGAGGCGCTCGTACTCCGCCGCCCGCGAGGAGCTCGAGCGGCACACGAGGCCGATGGTGCGCTGCGCGATGACGGAGTCGTCGAAGGTGGCGAGGCCGAGGCCGGGGCGGGCGCACTCGGTGGCGATCGCGGATGCGGGCACGAGGGTCGAGCCAAGGCCGGCGACGACGAGCTGCATGATCGTGGTAAGTGACGAGGCGCGCGTGGCGGACTCGGCGTTGGTCACCGGCGAGGCGTGCACGATGCGGCACAGGTCGACGATCTGGTCGCGAAGGCAGTGGCCGTCGTCGAGCAGGAGCAGGTCAAGGTCCTGCAAAACGTCAAGGGTGAGGTCATCGCGCCCCGCAGCCGGATGGTTTTCGTCGGTGACCACGATGAACTGTTCGTCGAAAAGCGGGTACTCGGTCATCCCGGCGACATCGGTGGGGATCGCGAGCAGGGCGATGTCGAGCTGGCCGTCGCGCAGCTGCTGCATCAGGTGCTCCGTCTGCTCCTCGACGATGCGCGGCTGCAGCTCCGGATATTTCTCCCGGGTGAGGCGGAGGAAATCCGGGAGGATGTACGGGGCGAGCGTCGGGATGATGCCGATGCGCAGCGGGCCAGCCAGTTCCCCGTGGGCGCCCCGGGAATGGGCGACGAAGTTGTCGGCGGCCTCGAGAGTGGCCTTGGCGAAGGGAAGCAGGGCCTCACCGGTGGGGGTGACGATGACCTTGCGGGTCGAGCGCTCGATGAGCTGAATGTTCAGGCCCGACTCCAGGGCCACGAGCGCCTGGGAGAGAGACGGTTGCGAGATGTTCAGCTTGCTCGCCGCGGTGCCGAAGTGGCGGTTCTCGGCGATGGTGACAAACGTCCGCAGCTGGGCGAGCGTCGGCCGGTATTCCTTATTGCTCATGCCTATGACAGTACAAGAGGTTGATAGGTACGATGAACCGATCCTTAGTTTTTCGGCCGAAATAGTTCGTCCCCGGGGGTGAAGCGGACCGTCAGAGCCCACCGAGTTTGCCACGGAGGGGGTTGAAGGGGCGGATGATTTCGTCGGCCCGGCCCGTGGCCACCTGCCGGGCCAGGAGCTTGCCGGAGACGGGGCCGAGCACAATGCCCCACATGCCGTGCCCGCCGTTGACGTAGACGTTCGGCGCCTTTGTTGCACCCACCAGCGGGAGGCCGTCCGGGGTGACAGGGCGGGAACCCACCCACTCGTCCTGGCGGCTGTCCCAGTCCACGCCCCGGAACAGGGGGCGGGTGTTGTGGATGATTGATTCCACCCGCCCGGGCTGGAACGCCTCATCGGGGTGCCGGAACTCCATCGTTCCCGCCACGCGGAAGCGGCCCTCGTACGGGGTGCAGGCGACCTTGGTGTGCGGCAGGTAAACCGGTGAGGTGGCGGGCTCGTCCGTCTCCACGCTGAAGGAGTACCCGCGGCCCGCCTGCACCCGCACCGCCACCCCGAGCTCGCGCGCCAGCCTGGGCAGCCACGCACCGGTGGCGATGACCACCGCGTCCGCCGGCAGCCATTCGCCCGTGGCGAGCTGCGCCGCCGGTTTGCGTGTCGACGTCACCCGCACGACCTCGGCGCCCGTCGTAATGCGCCCGCCGCGGGCGACAATGGCCTCCGCGATCGCCTCGCAGAAGTTTCCCGGCGCGATGAAGCGCTGGTTGCCCATCTTGTAGATCGTGCGGACGCTGTCCGAGAGCATCGGGGCGTGGAGGCGGGCCTCGTCGAGATCGATGCGCTCGAAGGGGATGTCCTGGCCGTGTCGGGCTGCGCCCTCCACCTCGTCGAGGAAGCCCCGGGACTGTGCGTCGTTCTCGAAGCCAATGATGAACGGGTCGCGGTGGGTTTCGGCCTCGACCCCGCCGGCGATGAGCTCGTCGAAGGCCGCGAGGGCGCCCAGGTCGGCGGGGGTGAGGCTGGCCATGGTCTTGTCCCAGGCGCGGGCGGTGGCGTGCGCCATGAACTCGGCCACAAAGGCCCACAGGCGCGGGTCGAACCTGACGGGCACGTGCAGTGCGGCGTGCGGGGCGAAAAGGGCGGTGGGGCCGTAGGCCCAGAGGCTCCTGTTCGAAAGCGGAATCGTCTTCCCCGGCGCGAGCCACCCCGCGTTGCCCCACGAGGAACCCGCGGCCACGCCGATGCGGTCGAGTACCTCGACCTCGTAACCGTGGTCCTGCAGGTGCCACGCGGTGGAGAGCCCGACCATGCCGGCACCGATGACAAGAGCCTTCGCCATTTTAATTTCTCCCTCCTAACTACCGTGCCCTCACCATAATTCAGCGGGTGGGCGGGCGCAGGAGGTTTCGCGGCGGGGTTAGCGGGAAATAAGGTTGAGGGAGCTGAGCCGCACTTCGCCGGCCGCGTCGGACGCGTCGAGGTCGACCACGCCGTGAAGCTGGAAGGAGTTGTCCCCCTCGGGGTCCTGGAAGATCTGCACGACCTCCCACCGCCGCGCCGCGTCCTCCCGGACGCGGAAGAAGGCGGTGCCCCGGGCCTCGGGTCCGGTGAGGAGGTCGTCGTACTCGTCGAAGTAGTCGTCCATCGCCGCCGGCCAGTCCGGGCGTTCCCCGGGTTCGAGGTAATCCACCATCTGGGCGAGGAGCTCCTCCTTCTCGCCGGCGAAGAGCTCGACCATGCGGAAGAAGTGGTTGCGTACCATGATGCGGAACGCCCTGCGGTTCGCGGTGAGGGCTGTGGGGTCCTCCACCCCGAAGGCGAGCTCACGGTCGAGAGCCTCCTGCGAAATCGGGCTGTCCTCGTCGGCCATGTGGGCCCACTCGTCAATGAGCGAGGAATCAACTTGGCGGATAAGTTCACCCAGCCATGCGATGATGTCGCCGAGCTCCTCGTTGAGGTAGGACTCGGGCACCGAATGCGACAGCGTGCGCCAGGCGTCGGTCAGGTAGCGCAGGACGACGCCCTCCGAACGCGCGAGGCCGTAGGCAGCGATGAGATCCGAGAAGGTCATCGCGTGCTCGATCATGTCCCGCACCACCGACTTGGGGGAGAGCTCGAACTCCTTCGCCCACGGATTGCCCTGGACGAAGGTGTCGTAGGCGTCCTCGAGTTCGTCCTCGAGCGGCTTGGGGTAGGTGACGTCCTCGATCAGGGTCATGCGCTCGGTGTAGTCGACGCCCTCGGCCTTTAACTCCGCGATCGCCTCACCGCGCGCGGCGGACTGCTGCGACTGCAGCAGCTGGCGGGGGTCGTCGAGGATGGCCTCGAAGGTGGAGATGACGTCGAGAGTGTACGTCTCCGACTCCGGGTCCAGGAGCGAGAGGAAGGCCAGGGCGAAGGGGGAGAGCGGCTGGTTGAGGGCGAAGTCGCGGTCGAGCTGGGTGGTCAGCGTGTAGGGGCGCATCGCCGGCGAGTCGGGGGTCCGCTCGACGACGCCCGCCGCGACGAGACCCCGGAAGAGCTCAACGGCGGTGAGGATATCCCGGTTCTGCTTCGCCCGGGTGTCGTGGTTGGAGCGCAGGAGGTGTTCCATGTGCCGGTAGCCGTCTCCGGGACGGGCGACCACGTTGAGAAGCATGGAGTTGGACACGCGGAACTGGCTGGTCAGCTCTTCCGGCTGGGCGGTGGTGAGTCTCTGGAAGGTCTTCTCGGACCATGAAACCTCACCCTCGCGGGCGGATTTCGCGCGGATCTTCTTCTGCTTCTTCGGGTCGTCACCGGCGCGTCGGCGGAGTTTGGCGTTCTCGATTTCGTGTTCGGGGGCCTCGACGACGACGGATCCCTCGGTGTCGTAACCCGCGCGCCCGGCCCGCCCGGCGATCTGGTGGAACTCACGGGATTTGAGCACCCGCTGGCGGGTGCCGTCGTACTTGGCGAGCCCGGTCATGAGCACGGTGCGGATGGGCACGTTGATCCCGACCCCCAGGGTGTCGGTGCCGCAGATGACCTTGAGCAACCCGGCCTGCGAGAGGCGCTCGACGAGGCGGCGGTACTTGGGCAGCATCCCCGCGTGGTGCACACCGATGCCGCGGCGCAGGAGCTTCGACAGCGTCTTACCGAAGGTGGTGGTGAAGCGGAAATCCCCGATCTCTGCGGCGACGCGCTCCTTTTCCTCGCGGCCGAGGATGTCGATGCTGGTCATGGCCTGGGCGCGCTCCGTCGCTTCGCGCTGGGAGAAGTGGACGACGTAAATCGGGGCCTTGCCCTCGGAGAGTAGCTCCTCGATCGTCTCGTGCACCGCGGTAAAGACGTAGGTGAAGTCCAAGGGAACCGGACGCTCCGAACCTCCGACGAAAGTGGTCGTGCGCCCGGTGCGGGCGGTGAGGTCCTCCTCCAGCCAGCCCGTGTCACCGAGGGTGGCGGACATGAGAAGGAACTGCGCCTTCGGCAGCTCGAGGAGGGGGACCTGCCATGCCCAGCCGCGGTCCGGGTCCGAGTAGTAGTGGAACTCGTCCATCACCACCTGGTCGATGGCGGCGTTCCTGCCTTCGCGCAGGGCGATGTTCGCGACAATCTCAGCAGTGGCGGCGATGATCGGGGCGCTGCCGTTGACGGTGGCGTCGCCCGTCATCATGCCGACGTTTTCGGGCCCGAAAATTTCGCACAACGCGAAGAATTTCTCGCTCACGAGCGCCTTGATGGGCGCGGTGTAAAACGAGCGCTGGCCGCGGGCCAGCGCGATGAAGTGGGCCGCGTTGGCCACCATCGATTTTCCCGAACCCGTGGGGGTGGCGAGGATGACGTTGTCCCCGGACAGCAGGGACAGGGAGGCCTCCTCCTGGGCGGGGTAGAGGGAGATGCCCCGCCCGCTTGCCCAGGCCTGGAAGGAGTCCCAGATGACATCGTCGAGGAGTGGCTCGGGGACGTCGTCAAGGTCGGGGAGAATGTCGGCGATACTCACAGGCACAACCGTAGCCGACACCCCCGACACCGGGGCCTAGGCTTCGGAGCCGTCCCCCTCGTCGCGGTCCACGGCATCGCCGTTCCCCGGCATCCCGTCCGAATCGTCCTGCTCCTCGCCCGCGGGCGGGTTGAGGTCGTAGTGGTCCTCCAGACGAGTGTCCCCGTCCTCGTTGAAGGGCAGCCCACGCCCGGATGAACCGTTGCGGTCGCGGTCTTCGATGGCGGCGAGGAAGTTCTCGAAGGCCTCGCCGATCTCCTCGCCCGACGGCGTCTGCGCCTCACCCGGCATCATCGCGTCCGGGTGGCTCTCGCGGTACTCCTCCATCTCGCGGTCGTAGTGCTGCTCGAGGGCACCGACAACCTGGGAAATCTCCTCGGACCCCTCGGTCTGCTCTGCAAGCTGGCGCGAGACGCGCTGCATGTCCCGCTCGAGGGCGCGGAGGGGGAAGGTGAGCCCGGACGCGTCGGAGACGGACTGGAGCAGCTGGTAGGTGGCGTTGGGGTAGGGGGAGGCCGCCACGTAATGCGGCACGTGGGCGGTGTAACCCGCCACCGCGCGACCGCGGCCGTGGAGCTCGCGCTCGATCATGATCGCCGCCGAACCGGGCACCGTCACCATTCCGTCGAAGGTGTACATGGATCCGACGAGGTCGCGGTCGTTGCCGTGCGCGGAAACGACGAGCGGGCGGGTGTGCGGGGCGCCCATGGGGGCCGCGTAGAGGCAGATGGTCTTGTCCACGTCGAACCGCTCCACCAGGTCAGCAACGGCACCGCTGAACGCCTCCCACCGCAGGTCCGGCTCCGGGCCGGAGAGGAGCAGGAAGGAGGTTCCCTCGCTGTCACGCAGCACCCGCATGTCCAGCTGCAGATCCTCCATGCCGGTGATCTCGTGCTGCGCCATGGTGACTGCGGGCCGCCGCGAGCGGTAGTCGATCAGCTCGTCGTTGCTGAACGTGGCGACGGTGCGCGATTCCAGCGCCGCCTTGAGGTGGTCCGCCGCGCCCTCGACCGCGTGGCCCGCGTCGGCGTAACCCTGCATCGCGATCACGAGGGTCGGGCCGTTGGAGGCACCTTCACTCACCGCGGGAGCCGGGTATTCCAGCTCGTACATGTGACGGTCGTGCTGCGACATGTCTCAACCTCCTGAACCAACAGTCTAAGCGTGGCGACGCCGTGCGTCTTACCTCACAACGATGTAAGCCGCCCAAACATTCCCGTTTAAAAGAGTCCATCTTGCCGGAACCCCGCCGAACCCGCCACTATACGACGCTCCGCCGCCACCCCGGTGTGGATAACCGGGCGGTTTCCACAGAAGCGGGGTCCACAATCCCGGGCGCGCCGGGCGCGGGGAACCGCACCGGCGGCCCGTGCGTCTGAAACGACATGCTGAACTCACCGTTTTCCCCGGAGCACCTCACCGGGCCCTCCGACCTCATCGCCTGCTTGCCCGGCGTGCTGGGCTTCTATCCGCACGAATCTGTTGTCGTCCTCGGCCTGCACTCGGACACTGACCCGTCCTGCGTCACCCTCGGGCCTGTCCTGCGCGCGGACCTCACCCACGCCGCTGAACTGTGCGCGGCCCTGCGGGACCTGCCGGCTGAGGGGTGCATCGGCTACTACGCGCTCCTTGTCACCCGCATCCCCGATTCAGACCTCGCCCGCGAGGCGGGGGACGCCCTTTTCAACGCCGGGGATTCCGCGGGGTCCTCGCTCATCGACGCCTGCTGGACCGTCTCGGAGATCGCCACCGGCACCCCGTACCGCATCGTCTTCGGGCCGGGCCCCGGCGCGCTGGCCGCCGACCCGCTGGGCCCTCACTGGATTTCAGGGGCCGTCTCATCGGTAATGGGCTCACCCGCGATGAGGGCGCTGTTGGACAACGGAATCCTGCCCGAGCTGAACCGCGAGGACACCTTCAGCTACTTCGATGTCCTGGAACCCGCCGATGACGGGGAGCGGGACAGCTGGGAAGCCCTCGGGCGCCTCGCCGTGAGCCGCGGCACAGACCTGCTGGCCCGCGTCGCTCAGGGGGACCGGGCCGCCGCTGCTGCGGCGGCTGAGGCCTGCCTCGTTCTCCATTCAGCGCCGGCGCGCCCCCTGGTCTCCCCGTGGGAGGGGGCCGAAACACGCGATCTGCTTGGCGAGGAGGATGACCGTCTCGCTCTGGCCACCATGCTTTCCCGCAGCATGCTGAGGGACCGTCTGCTCAACGATGCCCTGACCTTCCCGTTGCCCGCGGCGCACGCGCTCCTGTGCGTGGCCAAGACGTTCACCGGGGTTATCCGGGCCAACGCCCTCAGCATCTGGGCGGTTATCGCCGTCGACCGTGGGTTGACACCCTGGGCTGTCGCGGCCCTGACGGTTGCGCAGACGGAGCTTCCGGGCCACAACCTGTCCGGGGTGCTCCTCAGCCTCGTGCGCACGGGCCACCACGAAAAGCTGACCGAGGCAGCCCGCCTGGGATGCGATGCGGCGTGGGCGGGGGATGCCGGGCTGGAGGCCAGCTAGCGTCGCGGTGCGGAGTGGGATCGCTCGCCGAGCTCCGTGGTGAACGCCCACGCGTCCTCGACGATGGTGCGCAGGTTTGTGCGCGCCGGGTTCCACCCGAGCTCGGAGCGGATCTTCTCGGAGGATGCGACGAGCACCGCCGGGTCGCCCGCGCGCCGGGGCGCCACCTCCGCGGGTATGTCGTGGCCGGTGACCTCCCGGCAGGTCTCGATCACCTCGCGCACCGAGTAACCGTCGCCAGAGCCGAGGTTGAAGATCCGGTGCTCGCCCGCCCGGTTTGTCTCGAGCGCGAGGCGGTGGGCGTCGGCGAGATCTGCCACGTGTATGTAATCGCGCACGCACGTGCCGTCCGGGGTGGGCCAGTCGTCGCCGAAGATCATGATCTTTTCGCGGTAACCAAGCGCCACCTGCAGGATAAGTGGTATGAGGTGGGTTTCCGTTTTGTGGTTCTCCCCGGCCCGGCCGTGGGCTCCGGCGACGTTGAAGTAGCGCAGGCTCGTCGCTCCCAGGCCGTACGCGGCGCAGTAGGACGCGATGGCGTAGTCGATGGAGAGCTTCGTCGCCCCGTAGGTGTTGGTGGGGCGGGTGGGGGAATCCTCCGTGATGGGCACCTGCTCCGGCTCGCCGTAGGTCGCGGCCGTGGAGGAGAACACGAGGTTGGTCACCTCGTGGGCCCGCATGGCGTCGAGAAGCTTCAGCGAGACGAGGAGGTTGTCGCGCCAGTACTCGTCGGGGACCTCCATCGATTCTCCCACGAGCGAGCGCGCGGCGAAGTGGATCACGCCGTCGTAGTGCTGCTGCGAGAGGACATCATCGATGACGTCCGTGATGCTTCCCTCCACCAGCCGGGCCCGCTCGGGCACGGCGTCGCGGTTGCCGGTGGAGAAGTCATCAATGATCGTGACATCGTGCCCGGCATCGAGGAGGACCGTCGCGCAGACGCTGCCGACGTAGCCGGCACCGCCGGTGACCAGTAGGTTCATAGTCGTCCCCGGTCCTACGAGGCGGCCGACACGCGCAGCGCGTGGGTGAGGTCCTCGCGCAACAGGACGCGCGTGCCATCCTCGGTGGTGAGGGAGATGCCACCCTCTTCGGGTGCCCCGTCGATGGTCACGACGGAGCCCACGCCGATGCCGGCCTTGTTCAGGGCGGCAAACTGTCCGTGATCGAGCTGGAGGATCTCGCTCATCTGCACGATGCTGACGCGCGCGGGCGTACGCAGGGAGAGGTCACAGGCGCGCTCACCCAGCTCGAGCCCGTCCGGGGCATCGATGCCCAGCTCGGAAAGGGCGGGAATGGGGTTGCCGAAGGGTGAGCGGTAGGGCGAGTCCAGGACGGCGACCACCCGCTTCTCCACCTCCTCGCTCATGACGTGCTCCCAGCGGCACGCCTCCTCGTGGACCTGCTCGAGGTCGAGCTGGAGGACGTCGGTGAGGAGTCGCTCGGCGAGCCGGTGCTTGCGCATGACGGCGGTGGCCCGCTCCCGTCCGCTCTCGGTAAGGGAGAGGGAGCGGTCGTCCTCCACGACCATGAGGCCGGCGCGCTCCATGCGGGCGACGGTCTGCGAGACGGTCGGGCCCGACTGGTCGAGACGCTCGGCGATGCGCGCGCGGAGGGGGATGATCCCCTCCTCCTCAAGCTCGTACACGGTGCGGAGATACATTTCGGTGGTGTCTACAAGGTCGCGCACGTTTTTCCATCCTTACCTAACAACGCAATTCCCGGTGCCCAGCCACCACAGTGCGGCGCATGGGCCCAGGTAGGCTCACATTCCCGCCTAAAAAAGAAAAAGCACAGCTCATCATAGTTTAGTCAAACCACGATGGCGGTGCTTTCAGCCCACCAGTTGGCGGCCGAGCCGGGCCGCGCCCGCGACGAGCCCCGGGCTACAGGGCGTAGTCGCGCAGGCGCTCCGCGCGGTCGCCCACGCGCAGCTTGGCCATGACCTCCCGCTCGATCTGGCGCACCCGCTCGCGGGACAGGCCGAACTGGCGGCCGATCTGATCCAGGGTGCGGGGCACGCCGTCGTCAAGCCCGTAGCGCAGGCGGATGACGTCCTGCTCGCGCTCCTCGAGCCCGTTGATGATGTCCTGGATGTCGTCGTGGCGCAGGGTGGACACGACGGCATCCTCGGCGTCGGTGGCCTCGGCGTCCTCGATGAAGTCACCCAGCGGGGCCTCCTCATCGGCGCCGACGGGCATGTCCAGGCTGACGGGGTCACGCGACTGGCGCAGAAGCATCTCGATCTTGGACTCGTCGATGCCGGACTCCTCCGAGAGCTCCTCGTTGGTGGGTTCGCGGCCGAGGGACTGGTACATCTCGCGGCGGATGCGGGAGAGCTTGTTCACCTGCTCCACCAGGTGGACGGGGAGGCGGATCGTGCGCGACTGGTCGGCCATCCCGCGGGTGATGGCCTGACGAATCCACCAGGTCGCATAGGTGGAGAACTTGAATCCCTTGGAGTAGTCGAACTTCTCCATGGCGCGGATCAGGCCGAGGTTGCCCTCCTGGATGAGGTCGAGGAGCGGCATGCCGCGGCCGGTGTAGCGCTTGGCCAGGGACACGACCAGGCGCAGGTTCGCCTCCAGGAGGTGGGCGCGCGCCTTGCGGCCCTGCTTCGCGAGGATTTTGTAATCCCGCTTCTGCGCGCGCGTCAGTGTGACCTCGGTGTCATCGAGCAGGTGCTGAGCGTACAGGCCCACCTCGATCTGCTGCGCGAGCTCCACCTCTTCCTCGGCGTCCAGCAGCGCGGTCTTGCCAATTCCGTTCAGGTACACGCGAACGAGGTCGGCGGAGGGGTTGTCGTTCGTCTGGTTTCGGCGACTACCGCGGTCGACCGGCTCCTCGGTCTCGACTGCTGGGGCATGATCCGGTTGCGTCATGTAAGCGTGCCTCCTAAAACGGTGGGTGTCTATGGAGCCAACGCCCGGGCCCGCCGTTTTGTTCCCGGTTCGGTGCCGTGGAGCCCTACGTCTCCACGATGACGGTGAAGGGGCCCTCGTTGACGCTTGCCACCTTCATCATCGCGCCGAAGCGGCCCTGCTCGACACGGATCCCGCGGCCTCGAAGCTCCCCGGCGATCGCTTCGATGACAGGCTCCGCCACCTCCCCCGGGGCGGCGTCCGACCACGACGGCCTGCGCCCTTTCGCGGTGCGCCCCATGAGGGTGAACTGGCTGACCAGCAGAACCGGCGCCCCGGCCTCCTCCACGGAGCGCTCCCCGTCGAGGATGCGCAGCTCGGCGATCTTTCGCGCGACGGTGCGCCAGTCCGCCTCCGCATCCCCGCGCGCGACGCCGACGAGGGCGAGGACACCACCGGTCGCTGCGCAGTCGATCGAGCCGACGACCTCCCCGTCGACGGTGACGGAGGCATTCGAGACGCGTGTGAGAACTGCCTTCATGGTGGGTGGTCCTTCCTTTCGGGTGCGGGCCCCGCTACGCGACGACCTCGGCGATGTCGGCGGGGACGACGATGCCGTGCCGGACGAGGTCGACCACGGCGGATGCCGCCGACGCGGCCAAATCGGCGTCGCCGCCCCCGGTTTCACCGCCCGTGGAGGCGGCCCACAGGTCCACGATGTCACCCAGTGCGAGCCCCTGCGGGTGCAGTCCGGCGACGATGGAGCGGAGGCCGGCATCGATCTCGTGGCTGAACCGTGGCCCGTCAGTGCGGCTCAGGCGCGTGACCCGGGGTGAGAACCCCATGCCGGCGTCCGTGTCGGCGACGCTGACCTCCTCCAGGGCGACGCCGGGGCGGAGCAGGAAGCGGGAGCCGAGAATGTCGTCGGTGGAGGCGTCGCGAAGCCACGCGACGCGCTCGAAATACTCCGCGACCTCGGGTGCGAGGGGGTCGGTGAAGGGGTGGGAGAGTTCCTCGGCGGTGATTTCGCTGGGGGCGTCGCCGATGTCGCGGAGGAAAACCCAGCCGAAGCCGATGGCGCGCACTCCCTCGTCGCGGAAGTGGCGCAGCCAGCGCACCGTGCGCTCGATGCCCTCCCGCGAGCGGGGGTCGATGGATTCGTCGCGGAGCCAGGTGGAGACGTACATGCCGGGGTCGACAACATCGCGCTGCAGGACCCAGGCGGACACACCCGTCGGGGGAAGCCAGGAGGCCACCCTGTGCTGCCACGCCTCGTCCGCCTTGTGCACCCACGCGCCGAGGATGTGCGCGGTGCCGCCCGGAGCGAGGTGGGCGGGAGAGTCCCCGACGACGAGCTCCGTGGCGCCGTCGAGCGACAAACCCGAGTCGCGGTAGACGTGGCCCACCTCGGGCAGCCCGACGACGAAGGGCGGGTTGGCCACGATCCGGTCGAAGCGTTCACCCTTGACCGGGTCGAACCACGCTCCCTCCCGCAGCTCGACGTTGCCGATGCCGTTGGCGGCCAGGTTCGCCTCCGCCAGGTCCAGCGCCCGGCGGTGCACGTCGGTGCCCACGACCCGCGCCGCGAAACCAGACTGCGCGATGGCCTGCACCCCGGATCCCGTTCCCAGGTCCAGAACCGTTTCCACGGGCGAGCACGGCGAGGCCGAGAGCAGCGACAGCGATGCGGCTCCGACACCGAGGACGTGGTCGGGGCCCGGCACGTGGGCGGTGGTGGAGGCGTCGAGGTCGGAGAGGATGATCCGGTTCTCCCCGGCGAGGACGTGGGGGCGCACGTCGAGGGCGACCCGGACCTCGCCGGAGGGGAGCTCGGCGGCGACGGAGGCGTCGAGTAGCGAAAGAGCCAGGCGGGGGGAGAGGAGCTCGGCGATCGTCTCGACGCTCATGGGCTCGCGCAGGAGTAAGAAGCGGATCAGACCGGAGAGCCGCGACCCGTCGTCGCACGCGGCGTGGACAACACCGGGCTCACCCCGGTAGAGCGCCTCGGTGGTATCCGGGCCGAGGTGGGCGGCGATGCCCTCGTTGGTGAAGTGCGCCTCGGCGAGCGCGCGGCTCAGGGCGGCGGCGGTGGCGGGCAGGGTCGGCGCCTCGTTCACGCACAGCTCCTTCGGGGTGGGGTTATTCGTCGTGGTCGATGATGGTGGGCATGTTGCCAGCGGCTGGCCCGCCCGAACCGATCTCGCGGCGGCGCGCCGTCTCCAGGCGCTGCTGCTCCCGGGCGGCGGCTGGCTTGTAGACGTTGCGCGAGCGCACGTCGCGCTTCTCGCCCTGACCGTTGCCGATCATCACCGCGATCCACGGCAGCGGCACCGAGATGACGAAGAGGATGCTGGCCAGCCACCAGTTGGAAAGGTACCAGGCGGAGAAGATGGACAGGAGGATGAAGGGGAAGCGCAGCATCTGCAGCACCATGTAGGTGCGCTCCCGGCTGCGGATGTTCTGCTCCGGGCTGCGGCGGGCGTCCGTGATGAGGGCCTTCGTGGAGCGTCGTCCGAGGCGTCTCTTGTGCGGCACGGCGTCTGCGTCGACGTCGACCGTGGTGGCGTCGCCGTCCGGGCGCGGGCCCGGGTTGTGCGCTGTGCTCATGTCCACCGAGCGTAGCGCCTGCGCAAAACCCCGGCTTAATTTCTCGCCTGGATTGGGGCAATATAGGGGGCGTGAATACGACGACGAAAACCCTTGAGCGCCCCGATTTGAGGGAGGACACCTCGTCAACCACCGACGACGGAACCCCCAAGTTTTTCCACTACGTGAAGAAGGACCAGATCGTCGACTCCGCCGTCTCCGGGAAGATGGTCGTCGCCCTGTGCGGGGAGACATTCCCCGTGAAGAAGCAGGCCAAGCCGGGTTCGCCGGTGTGCCCCGACTGCGAGCGGATCTACAAGGGGCTGCGTCGTAAGTGACCCAGCCCTCCACCGGGCCTTCGCTGCGAAAATGGCAGCAGGAGGCCTTTGATTCGTTTATGGCCACCAAGCCGCGCGACTTCCTCGCCGTGGCAACCCCGGGCGCCGGCAAGACCACCTTCGCCCTCACCCTCGCCAGCGCGCTCGTGGCGGACCGCAGCGTGCAGCGCATCATCGTCGTCGTGCCCACGGAGCACCTGAAGCACCAGTGGTCGGGGGCGGCGAAGCGCTTCGGGCTCTCGCTCGACCCGACGTTCACCAACGCCTCCGCGGTGAACCCGGCCTTCGACGGCATCGTGGTCACCTACGCCCAGGTGGGTATGCACCCGTTCAAGCACCGCGCCGTGGCGTCGGCGCGGCGCACGCTCGTCATCCTCGACGAGATCCACCACGCCGGTGACTCGAAGAGCTGGGGCGACGGCGTGCGCGAGGCCTACGACGACGTCCAGCACCGGCTCGCCCTGACCGGCACGCCGTTCCGTTCCGACGATTCCGCGATTCCCTTCGTGCGCTACGAGGAGGACGGGGAGGGCCACCGGGTCAGCCGGTCCGACTACACCTACGGCTACTCGCACGCGCTTGCCGACGGCGTCGTCCGCCCCGTCGTCTTCCTGGCCTATTCGGGCCAGGCGCAGTGGAAGGACTCCGCGGGGGAGGAGTACACGGCCCGCCTCGGTGAACCCCTCAACGCCGAGCAGACGGCCCGGGCGTGGAAGACCGCGCTGGACCCGAAGGGCGACTGGATTGCGGCGGTGCTGCAGGCGGCGCACACCAGGCTGCTCAAGATCCGCGCGCACATGCCCGACGCCGGCGGGCTGGTCATCGCGACCGACAAGACGACCGCCCGCGCCTATGCGCGCATCCTGGCCAAGCTCAGCTCCACCCCGGTGACGGTGGTGCTCTCGGACGAGGAGGGGGCGTCCGACCGGATCGACGAGTTCTCGGCGTCGACGAGCGAGTGGATGGTTGCCGTGCGCATGGTCTCCGAGGGCGTCGATGTCCCGCGCCTGGCCGTGGGGGTCTACGCCACCTCCGCGTCCACCCCGCTGTTCTTTGCGCAGGCCATCGGGCGCTTCGTGCGCTCGCGCCGACCGGGCGAGTCCGCCTCGGTGTTCCTCCCGTCGGTTCCGGTGCTGCTCCGACTGGCGGAGGAGATGGAGGTCTCGCGCGACCACGTGCTGGGCAAACCCCACCGCGAGTCCGGCTGGTCGGATGAGCTGCTCGAGCAGGCGGCCCGGACGCAGAACGAGCCCGACGAGATCTCCCCCTACGAGTCCATTGGCGCCTCCGCCGAGCTCGACTCCCTCATCTTCGACGGTTCCACCTACGGCACCGCCACCGTGGCCGGTTCGGCGGAGGAGCAGGACTTCCTCGGCCTGCCCGGGCTGCTGGACGCCGAGCAGGTGAAGCTGCTGCTGCGCAAGAGGCAGAGCGAGCAGCTCGATGCTCGCGACGCGGCACTTCGGGCGCGCCAGGAGGCGGAGCGGGAGGCCGCGGCCGCGCGGGGCGCGGGCGCCTCCGGCTCCGCGGGCGGCAAGGTTGCCGTCGACGAAATCGCCGACCTGCGCCGGGAGCTCAACGCCCGGGTGTCGATCGTGGCAGGCAAATCCGGCCGCCCGCACGGCGCCATCCACACCGAGGTGCGCAAGGCGTGCGGCGGCCCGCCCACGGCGTTGTGCAACGCCGAGCAGCTGCGGGACCGGATCGCGTACCTGCGGGACTGGTAGACGGGTGGGGTGCCGGTAATCTTCGGGCCCCGATCAGACGGCCACCACCCCGGCATGCGCGAAAGGGCCGGAACACCGGTTTCCGGCCCCGCCGGTCGTTCTGGCGCGATAGTTGCCCCTTCGCGGCCCCGGGGCCAGGAGCCTAATCCAGGTAGTCGCGCAGCACCTGGGAGCGCGAGGGGTGGCGCAGCTTGGACATCGTCTTCGACTCAATCTGGCGGATGCGCTCGCGGGTGACCCCGTAGACCTGGCCGATCTCGTCCAGGGTGCGCGGCATGCCGTCGGTCAGGCCGAAGCGCAGGCGCACGACACCGGCCTCGCGCTCGGAGAGCGTGTGCAGCACGTCCTGCAGCTGATCCTGCAACAGGGTGAAGGAAACTGCGTCGACGGCCACGACTGCTTCGGAGTCCTCGATGAAGTCCCCGAGCTGGCTGTCACCCTCGTCGCCGATGGTCTGGTCGAGGGAGATGGGCTCGCGGGCGTACTGCTGGATCTCGAGGACCTTCTCCTCGGTGATGTCCATCTCCTTGGCCAGCTCCTGCGGGGTTGGCTCGCGGCCGAGATCCTGCAGCAGCTCGCGCTGGATGCGCCCGAGCTTGTTGATCACCTCCACCATGTGCACCGGGATGCGGATGGTGCGGGCCTGGTCCGCCATGGCGCGGGTGATGGCCTGGCGGATCCACCAGGTGGCGTAGGTGGAGAACTTGTAGCCCTTGGAGTAGTCGAACTTTTCCACGGCCCGGATCAGGCCCAGGTTGCCCTCCTGGATGAGGTCCAGGAACGCCATGCCGCGGCCGGTGTAGCGCTTGGCCAGGGAGACCACGAGTCGCAGGTTGGCCTCGAGCAGGTGGTTCTTCGCCTTGCGGCCGTCGCGGGCGACGGCGCGCAGGTCACGTTTGACGGCGGGGGTGAGCTTGGCGTCCTTGTCACCCTCTGCGGCGGCGCGCTCCATCTCGTCGAGGCGGTGCTGCGCATACAGGCCGGCCTCGATGCGCTTGGCCAGGGAGACCTCCTGCTCGGCGTCGAGAAGCGCGACCTTGCCGATCTGCTTGAGGTACGCGCGCACGGAGTCTGCGGAAGCGGTGAGCTGGGCATCCTTGCGGGCCTGGCGCAGCGCCGCGGATTCCTCAATGTCCCAGACGGAGGAGCCGTCGTCGGCCTCCTCCTCGTCTTCCTCATCATCCTCGACGTCGGTGATGGTCTCGTCCTCGATGGCTTCGTCGCCGATCTCCTCGTCGTCGGCGAGGGCGTCGTCGAAGTCCTCGTTGACCTCGTCCACGTCGTCGGGGATGAGGGTGGCCAGGTCATCGTCCCCGGCGGAATCCGCGAGTGGGAGCTCGGTGTCCACCTCGGCGGCGGCATCGGCGGGGGCGGTCGCCTTCTTCGCGGCGGTCTTCTTCACCGTCTTTTTGGCGGACTTCCTCACGGCCTTTTTGGCTGTCTTCTTGACCGTCTTCTTCGCCGCCTTCTTGGCGGTTTTCTTTGCCGTCTTCCTGGCGGGCCTGGCCGCGCCACCCCCCGTTTCAGAGGTCGCTTCAGCCGCCGCGGACTCGGGTGCGACACCGCCGGCCTCGGCGGTCGCCGAGCTGTCGACGGTGTTCTTTCCGGAGGTTTCGCTGGTTGCCACGTACGCCCTTTCGCCTTGACGGTACTTAACGTTCCGCATTCTTAGACAACCCAGAGTACGTAAAGAGGGTTGCTTTTTCATGACCGACATGTATAACGGCCGCGGCAAAAGGGCTATTCCGGGCGGGTCCGCGCCTTCGGTGGAACAGCGGTGCCGCGAGGCCTGTCCGAGTTCGACGCACCACCGTACCCGATAACGGCGCGGGCCCGCTTATCGACGTCCCTACGGCGCCACGTGCTTCACCGCCGCCATCGCTGCGCCGACGATGCCCGCCCGGTTGCGCAGATGGGCGGGGACGACGGGCGTGGAGACGTCGAGAAGCGGAATCCACTTCTCCGCCTTGCGCGAGATCCCCCCGCCGACGATGAAGGCGGAGGGGTTGAAGAGGCGCTCGTATTCCCGCAGGACCTTCTGGACCCGCTGCGCCCATTCGGGGTACTTCAGCCCCTCGCGGTCCTTCACGGCGGAGGAGGCGATGTGCTCGGCCTCCTCGCCGTCGACGATCATGTGGCCCAGCTCGGTGTTGGGGAACAGCTCGCCGTCGGTAAAGAACGCGGAGCCGATGCCGGTGCCGAAGGTGAGGAAGATGATCGCCCCCTCCCGCGCGGTGTCCTCCCCGTGCGCGACCTCGGCGAGGCCGGCGGCGTCTGCGTCGTTGAGCACAGCGATGTAGCGCTCCCCGAGGTGGCGGGCGAACAGCTCGTGGACGTTCGTGCCCACCCACGAGGGATCGATGTTGGCCGCGGTCATGGCCACCTGGTCGCGGATCACGGAGGGGAGGGTGATTCCGACGGGACCCTCCCAGCCGGCGTCGCGCAGCATCTGCGCCACCGCTTCGGCGATTGCGTCCGGGGTGGCGGGCTGCGGGGTCGGGACCTTCAGCCGCTCGCCTATGAACTCTCCCGTGGCAAGGTCCACCACGGCCCCCTTTATGCCGGATCCTCCCACGTCGATGCCGAAGGCGGTGTCGGTGGAGGAAGCTGCGGGGGAGGGGGTGGCCTGAGTCATGGACGCAAGCATACAAAAGGGGCCGGACACCGGCCGGGTGAGCGCCGCGGCGTGCGGGCACCGGCCGGGCGGGGCACCATGGTGGGCATGATCAATGACACCGGCACCGGTACCCGCGCACGTCCCCTCCCGAGCCCGGGCGAGCTGAGGGACCTGTGCACCTCCATCGTCTCCGAGGCTGCCCGCCTCGTGGCGCGGCAGCGGGCCGCCTACGTCGCCGGCGGGGAGGGGATCCCGCGGGAGACCAAGTCCAGCGAGGTCGACCCTGTCACGGCTGTCGACCGGGCCGCCGAGCAACTCATCGTCGCGCGGCTTGGTGAGCTGCGGCCCCGCGACGGCATCCTCGGGGAGGAGGGGGCGGACAAGCCGTCCCTCACCGGGGTGCAGTGGATCGTCGATCCGATCGACGGCACGGTCAACTTCCTCTACGGCCTGCCCGCCTACGCCATCTCCGTTGCCGCGGCGGTGGAGGGGGTTGTGGTGGCCGGCGCCGTGCAGAACGTGGCGACGGGTGAGCTGTACTCCGCCGCCCTCGGAGAGGGGGCCACGGTTTTTCGGGGCGGGCGGGTGACCCCGCTGCAGGCCTCGGCGGAGACGGAGACGGCGCGCGCCCTGGTGGCGACGGGGTTCTCGTACTCCTCGGCGTGGCGGGCGCGCCAGGCGGAGATTCTGGCCGGCGTGCTGCCGGAGGTGAGGGACATCCGGCGGATGGGTTCCGCCGCACTGGATCTCTGCGCAGTTGCCGAGGGGAGGGTCGACGCGTACTACGAGCACGGCACACACCCGTGGGACTGGGCGGCCGGCGCGATCATCGCCGCGGAGGCGGGGGTTGTCGTGCACCACCCGGGCGTCGAGTCGAAGGGGGAGGAGGGGGAGATTGTCACGGCTGGCGCGCCGGGCGTCGCGGCTACGTTTTCGGAGCTGCTGGGGGTCGCCGGGGCGCTCTCCCCGCTGGCCCGGTGAGGCCGCCCCGGCCCACGCCGCGGCGGGGTAAAGCAACGCTTGACCTGGAAAGATGACAGGCAGGGCCCGATCCTTTACTATTCCGCTGAAAAGCGTACAACCACGGCCGGTTTCCGCAGGTTGCGAAAGCGGTGCACAAGCAACAGAGCTTTGCTCGAAGGAGAGTCAGGATGGCTACCGATTACGACGCGCCGCGTCGCCGCATGGATGACGAGATCGAGACCGACTCGCTCGAGGGCCTGAAGGCCGCCGAGGTTGCCGGCAGCAGCATGGATGACGACGGCGAGATCGTCGACTCCTTCGAAATTCCCGCCCCCGACCTTTCCGGTGAGGAGCTCAACGTCACCGTCGTCCCCCGCCAGGAGGACGAATTCACCTGCGCATCCTGCTTCCTCGTGCAGAAGAAGAACCGTCTCGCCTACACCGAGCCGGACGGCAGCATGGTCTGCCTGGACTGCGAATAGCGGCGGGGAACGGCGAAACGGAGGGTGAATGCGCACCCTCCGTTTTTTCGTGCCGGCCCCGGCGGTGCCGCGCTAGCCGTGGTGGCCGGGCAGGAAGGCGTCGAGAAGTTCGTGCGGGTTTTTTGAGGCGATGAGCCAGTAGGGGGTCGGGTCCTCCGGGTCGTCGAGGACGAGCAGGACGTGCTCCTTGACCCAGCCGTGGGAGACGAGGAACGCCGCGGGGTCGAGCTGGCGGCCGAGCGCGTTGCGCCGCGCGGAGGCCGGGACGGCCATGGAGCGGGAGACAACGGTGGCGGGGAGGTTCGCTTCGTCCACGAGAAGCCAACGGGAGCCGTCCGCGTCCTGCTCGACGCGGACCTCTGTTCGCGACAGCCACATCAGGTACCACCCCACGAGCGCTCCGATGACGATCAGCGGGATGACGAACCACCAGACGTTCCGGTTGAGGGCGAACTGACCCGACAGCAGGAGCACCAGGCCCGCACCGGCGAGCCACATGTACCACGGGGCCCACTGGCGCTCGCGGTAGAGAACCGTGGGAGTCGTCCCGGGGTTTCCAGCCCCCGACGGGTCCGGGTGTGCGCCGGTCTCGTCCACGTCTCCGCCCTTCCTCGCAGCGTTATCCATCACCGATCCAACTTTAGTTCAGGGGTGCGGGAAGGGGAGCATCACGGCGGGATCGGCGCCGGGGCACCCGGTGGGCCGGACCGGGCAGGTGCCGTAACCTTGTCCGCGTGACTAGCCACGAACACCCCGAATCCCCGTCCGCTTCCCCGGGCCCCTCCGCCGGGATGACCCCCGTGCCGTTGAAGCGCCTCGACCCGGGTCTTCCGCTGCCCAGGCGCGCGCACGCCGGGGATGCGGGGGTTGATCTGTACTCCACCGAGGACATCGAGCTCGCGCCGGGGCAGCGTGCGCTGGTGGCTACCGGGATTGCCGTCGCCCTGCCGATGGGGACCGTGGGCCTGATCCACCCGCGCTCCGGTCTGGCGGCAAAGCATGGCTTGAGCATCGTGAACACGCCCGGGACCATCGATGCCCAGTACCGCGGTGAGCTCAAGGTCTGCCTTCTCAACACCGATCGTGAGACCCCGATCGCCATCACCCGGGGCATGCGCATCGCGCAGCTGGTGGTGCAGAAGGTCGAGCTGGTCGACTTCGTCGAGGTCGACGAGCTGGATGAAACGGAGCGCGGGGCCGGGGGGTACGGCTCGACCGGCACGCACTGAGCGAGATAACGCTGCGGCTCCGCGTGCTGCGTTGGAGGCGGTTACAGTCGGTGGGGACAAAAACAGACAGTGATGTCCCCGCCGCGCGACCGTCCCACTGTGAACGTGGGGGCGCGCGGGGTCGAGGAAAGGTGATTCGCCATGGCCATGTGGCCGTTCGGAAAGAACAAGGACAACTCCGGCGCGGCAGCCCCCGCGGAGCCGGCCGATCAACCGGCCCGCCGTGCGGATGCCGACGCCGAAGTGACGGCGGGGGACGCCGTCACCGGGCCCGCCGCGGTGGCGGAAACCACGGGCGGGACGGAAACAACCCCTGCCGAGGGACCCGTTGCGGTGGAGCACGACGCGGTCAATGGCAGCACCGGCCCGTTCGACGGTGACTCCGTGGACATCGAGGAGTTCGATTTCAGCGACTTCTCCCAGGTCATCCTCAACCTGAGCTCGATGCGCATTCCGCTGCCGAAGGAATCCCAGGTGCAGGTGGAGATGTCCGAGGCGGGGCCGAAGATGGTTCACATCGTCACCCGCCACGGCCGCGCCACCCCGGTCGCTTTCGCTTCCCCCCGTACCGGCGGCATCTGGGAAAAATCAACCGAGGAGATTGCGGAGGGGATGCGCTCCGAGGGGATGCCCGTGACCTTCGAGACGGGTCCGTGGGGTCGGGAGGTCGTGGGCACCGGTGAAAACGGAGTGATCCGCATCATCGGGGTGGAGGGCCCGCGGTGGCTCTACCGCCTCACTCTCGCTGCCCCGACGGGCATGGAGGACGAGCTCGCCGCTCTCGGACGCGAGATGGTCGCGCGCAGCTTCATCTACCGCGGCTCCGATCCGATCCTCGCCGGAAACTCGCTCCCCGTCGTGCTGCCGGACCAGCTGGCGGCCCAGGTGCAGCAGGCGGTCCAGCAGCGGGCTCAGGAAGCACAGCAGGCCCAGCAGACCCAGCAGGCCCAGCAGGCTCAGCAGCAGCCGCCCGCCGCGGGCAGCCCCGACGCTCTCGGCGCGGCGCTGGAAAACCTCATGGATCAAACCCCCGAAGAAAAGTAGTCATGACTGAGAACGCCGCGATGAACCGCGGACAGGTAATCGAGCTCGACATCACGAGGATGGCCCACGGCGGTGAGGGCATCGGTTTCGCCCCGGACGGCCGGGTCGTCTTCGTCGGCGGCTCGCTGCCCGGTGAGAGGGTCCGCGCCGAGATCACCAGGGCGAAGAAGCGCTGGGCCCGGGCCAGGTTGGTGGAGGTGGCGGAGCCCTCGCCCCTGCGCGTGGAGCCCGCGTGCCCCGCGGCAGCGCGGGGTGCGGGGTGCTGCGACTTCAGCCACGTGGAGCCCTCCGCCCAGCTCGGCCTGAAGCACGAAGTCATCCTGGGCCAGCTCGGTGCCCTTGCGGGCCGCTCCGGCGTGCTCGACGGTTTCGACCCGAACCTCGAGCTGGCCGGGTGCCAGCTCCAGCCCACGGCCGGGTGGCGCACCCGCGTTCGCCTCGGTGTCGACACCCACGGCCGAGCCGGGACCCGCATGTCGCGTTCCAACGAGCTGGTCACCGGGGTGGCCTGTGCCCAGGCGGCGGAGGGACTCCTGGACGGCATCGTCGGGGAGGGGGCGCGTTCCTTCACCCCCGGTGCTGAGGTGGTCGCGGTGCTGGACAGTCGGGGGGAGCGCCACGTCGTGGAGACGACGCGGGCGCAGCGCGGTCGGCGCGTGGAGAGCATCGACACGGTCGTGGAGGGCACCGGCACCGTCACCCAGGACGTGGGCGGCCGCACCTTCACCTTCCCGGCCACCGCGTTCTGGCAGGCCCACGTCGAGGCCCCCGCGGCGTACGCGCGGATCGTCGAGAAGTGGGGCAGCGCCACCTACGCGCGCAGGGTGGGCTGGGACCTCTACGGCGGCGTGGGGGTGTTCGTGCCCTCCATCGATGCCGCCATCGGAGGCGGCCACGTCGATACCGTGGATTACTCTCCTGCGGCGAACACCCCACAGGAAGCCCTGGCCGGCCTCGACGTCGGGCGTCACAACCGCAAGGTGGAATCCGGTGTGGGCGATCTCGCCGCCCCGGGCCTCGTCGTGCTCGACCCGCCGCGTTCCGGGGCCGGTGAGGAGGTCGTGAACGCCGTCGCGGCCGCCGCACCGGAGCGCGTTATCCACGTGGGGTGCGACCCGGCCACCTTCGCGCGCGACCTCGGTACGTGGGGGGAAAGGGGATACCGCGTCACGCGCATGGAGCTTATCGACGCCTTCCCCGGCACCCACCACTTTGAAACCGTGGCCCTTCTCGCGCCCGCCGGAGCGGCCGCGACGGGCCGTGACAGCTACTGAACCGGCACTGTCGCCGAGTCTTTCCCGGCGGCCCGGCAGTGTAAACTGGCCGGATTAGGTGCAGGGCTGCGTCCCGGGCCGACCGACGCAAACGCCCGAGCCAACAATCGCCAAAAGGAGTGCGGAACTACTGTGGGATTGCTAGACACGATCGAGTCGCCGGCGGATCTGAAGGCGCTCTCCCTGGCCGAGCTCAGGGAACTGGCGGACGAGATCCGGGTGCTTCTCATCGAGAAGGTGTCCGCCACCGGCGGACACCTCGGCCCGAACCTGGGTGTGGTCGAGCTGACCATCGCGCTGCACTACGTGTTCGACTCGCCCGGGGAGCCGATCATCTTCGACACCTCGCACCAGTCCTACGTGCACAAGATTCTCACCGGCCGCGCCGGGCTCTTCGACACACTGCGCAAGAAGGACGGGTTGTCCGGGTACACCAGCCGCGCCGAGTCCGAGCATGACTGGACGGAATCCTCCCACGCTTCCGCGGCCCTGTCCTACGCCGACGGCCTGTCGAAGGCAAAGCGCCTGGCGGGGCTCGGCCACAAGAACGTAGTCGCCGTCGTGGGCGACGGAGCACTCACCGGCGGCATGTGCTGGGAGGCGCTGAACAACATCGCCGGCGGGGACCGCAACGTGGTCATCGTGGTCAACGACAACGGGCGGTCATACTCGCCGACCATCGGGGGCTTCGCCAACAACCTCACCCACCTGCGCAGCCAGCTCGCGGCGATCCGCATCCAGCCCGGTTACGACGAGGTCATGGAGTCCGGGAAGAAGACCCTGAAATCCATGGGTTGGGTGGGTGAGCGCGCCTTCGACGCGCTGCACGCGCTCAAGGAGGGTGTGAAGTACCAGGTGCTGCCCACGGAAATGTTCCCGGAGCTCGGCATGAAGTACGTCGGCCCCGTCGAGGGGCACGACCTGAAGGCCCTGACCAACGCGCTGAGTTACGCCCACAAGTACCAGGGCCCCGTGATCATCCACGTGGTCACGGAGAAGGGGCACGGCTTCGCCCCGGCGGTGAACAACATCGCCGACCAGATGCACTCCACCGGTGCCATCGACCCCGTCACCGGGGAGGCACTCACCGCCGCGGTCCCGGGGTGGACCTCCGTGTTCTCCGAGGAGCTCCTCCGCGCAGCGCACGAGCGCGACGATATCGTCGCCGTCACCGCGGCCATGGCGGGCCCCACGGGGCTAACGCCCTTCGGCGACAAGTTCCCGGAGCGCTTCTTCGACGTCGGGATCGCCGAGCAGCACGCCATCACCTCCGCGGCGGGGATGGCCCTCGGCGGGCTGCACCCCGTGGTGGCGATCTACTCCACCTTCCTCAACCGCGGCTTCGACCAGCTGCTCATGGATGTCGGCCTCCTCAACCAGCCCGTGACAATAGTCCTCGACCGGTCCGGGGTCACCGGTTCCGACGGTGCAAGCCACAACGGCGTGTGGGACCTGGCCATCACCTCCATCGTCCCCGGCATCCGCGTGGCCGCGCCGCGCGACCCCGCGCGCCTGCGCGAGGAATTCCGCGAGGCCATCTCCGACGAGACCGGTCCCACGGTCGTGCGCTTCCCCAAGGGCAACGTCGGCGCCGACATCGACGCCATCGAGCGGCTCCCCGGCGGTGTGGACGTGCTCGCCCGGCCGGAGGGTGTGGCGTCGGACAACGAGCTCGACGTGCTCGTCGTGGCCGTGGGCAGCTTCGCCGAGCAGGCCGTGAGCCTGGCCGCGCAGGTGAAGGACGGGGGCATTCGCACCACCGTGGTGGACCCGCGGTGGGTCATCCCCGTCAACCCGGAGCTGATTGACATGGCCGCGGGCGCGGACATGGTGGTCGTCTACGAGGACGGCGTGGTGCGCGGTGGAATCGGCTCCGCACTGGCCGAGGCGCTCTCGGCGGCCGAGGTGGACACGCCGGTGCGCAGCCTGGCCTTCCCGGACATCTTCCCGCCCCACGGCAGCCGCGCGGAGCTGTTGGAGGAATACGGTCTCGACGCCGCCAGCGCCGCCGGGAGCGTCCGCGCCTGGGCGGAGGCACTGGCCCGCGACTGAGCCGGGATTTCCGGCCCCTAGGACAGGGCTCCCGATATGGGGGCAGCAGTCTCCTCCACCTGCCACGGTCTCGCGCCCCGGGCGGCGAGCCCCCGGGCGACGGAGTCGGTGTCGTGCAGACCACCCGAGGAAAACACGTGCCACACCAGCTCGCGCAGCACGGCGGACTGCAGGAGCGTCTCGGCGGGCATCGCCAGCTCGGCGGCCCGGTCCGCCACCGCGGTGCGCGCCGCCAGGAGAGAGGACCAGGAGTCGGGGTGGTTACGCTCCCACCACTGCTTCGCGGGTGCGCCGGGGCCGCCCTTCTTCCGCTCGGGCCACGTCGACCGCTCGGCCTGCAGGGCCTCCCGGATGACACCCGCCCACAGTTCCGGCGCCCCGCGCCGGCGGCGGGGAAAGCCCTTGACGAGGGCGATGTCCCGCGCCGTGGCCGGCTGCGTACGGGCGAGGTCCACGAGAACGCGGTTGGGCAGAATTGTGTGCGGCGAGATGTCGGCGGCGCGGCCGCGCGCGTCGCGGGCCGTCCACAGCGCGCGGGCGACCTGCAGCTGCGCCGGGTCGGCGAGAAAGGAAACCCCCTTCACATCCCGCCACGTCCGCCCCGGCACCTGCGCCCCACCGCGGTTGATGGCGGCGAGATGGCTGAACTCCTGCTCCGCCATCCCGAGTTTGCCGTGGGCGTCGAGGTGCTCGGCCAGCGCCTCGGCGAGGTCGTTGAGGTGAATCACGTCCTGGGCCGCGTAGACCTGCCAGTCCGCAGGCAGGGGAGTCACCGACCAGTCCTCCCGGCCGTGGCCCTTCTCCAGGACGACACCGGTGAAGTGCTCCACCATCGCCGCGAGGTTGGAGCGGGGGAAACCACCGAGGCGTGCCGCAAGTTCCGTGTCGAAGAGGCGGCCCGGGTGGAGCCCCAGCTCCGCCATGCTCGGGAGATCCTCTCCCGCGGCGTGGAGGATCCAGTCCCCGCCTCCGATGACGGGGGCGAGGGTCTCGCGCACGGCGTCACGGTGGCCCTCCGGGGCGATGAGGAAGGTCCCCGCTCCGCGCCGGTGCACCTGGACCAGGAAGGCGCGGTCGTCGTAGCGGAACGTGGAGGCGCGCTCGGTGTCCAGTGCGAAGGGGCCGCACCCGCGGGAAAGGGCGTCGGCGGTGCGTCGAAAAGCGTCCGGCGTGTCGACGAGCTCGAACCGGGGGGTGCCGGGCACGGGTGCTAGCGCGGCCGCAGCTGGGCGACGTCCTCCGGCGGCAGGCCCGCAACATGGGCGAGGACCTTGGCGAAGGCTTCGACGTGGCCGGAGAGGTCAATGCCCTCCGCGGTCCAGGAGGCGCGCATCTCGAGCTGGTAGGCGCGCGGCGGGCCGCCGATCTCTCCGAAGCGCACCGAGGCGGTGGAGGTCACGGTGCCGCCCAGGTTGGTGAAGCCGGCACCCGTCTCGGCGAGGGATTCGTTGAGCCACTGCCATGCGACATCGGGAAGGAGCGGGTCGGAGGCGACCGCGTCGTCCATGTCCGCCTGGATGTAGGCGACGAGGCGCATGGAACCTTCCCACGCCTCCTCGGCGTCGGGGGAGTGTAGGAGGATGAGGCGGCCGAAGGCATCCCCCTCGGAATCCGTCGGCACCGTGGCGCCGGGGCGGGAGCGGTCGACCTCGAGGCCGACGGCGTGGCTGAACGGCGCGGGGCGCTGCGGGGGACGGATCTCACCAAGCGTGATTTCGGGGCGCAGCTTGGCGGCGTGCATGGACTCCGCGGCGGAGGTGAATTCCGCCGGCGTGGCCGGGCCCGAGCCGGCGGTCCCGGCGGCGGACGCGTTGCCGGGGCTGTGGGGGGAGGTGTCGGAGTTCGTCACGCCGTTCAAGGTATCCCACGCTCCCCCGGCCCCCGGGTAAGGCGCGCCGGTGCGCGGGTGTGGGGTACCCGCTGCGCGGAGACGGTCGGCCGGTGCCGGGCCGAACCACTCGGGGCACGGGAGAACCATCCGGGGCCTGGGGAAGGTACACTCGTCTACGACTTTAGTTTGATACGAGTTTCGTGCGCCCCACAGGGGCGGGAAAGGATCGCACCCATGACAGAGCACGCGCACGCGGCGGGGGAGACCGCCGCGGAGGCTGCCGGCCCCGACTACGAGGCCCTGAACAAGATCCAGCGCTACACCCAGTGGGTGACGTTCCGCGCCATCCCGGGGGCGCTGGGCTCCGAGCGGGACAACATTATCACCGAGGCGAAGGCCTTCTTCACCTCCCTCGACTCCGCCGGCGAGGTCACCGTCCGCGGCATCTACGACGTGACGGGCACGCGCCGTGAGTCGGACTTCATGATCTGGTGGCACGCCGAGAAATTCGAGCAGCTGCAGAAGGCGCTGGCGGACTTTCGCCGCGAGACCACGCTTGGCCAGCTCGTCGAGCTCGGGTGGATCGGAAACGGGCTGCACCGCCCCGCGGAGTTCAACAAGGCCCACCTGCCCGCCTTCATCATGGGCGAAGAGCCGCAGGACTGGATCACCGTCTACCCGTTCGTACGCTCCTACGACTGGTACATCCTCGAGCCCGAGAAGCGCCGACGCATCCTCGCCGAGCACGGCCGCGCGGCGGTGGGTCACCCCGACGTGCGCGCCAACACCGTTGCTTCCTTTGCCCTGGGCGACTACGAGTGGATGCTCGCCTTCGAGGCGGCAGACCTCGCCCGCATCGAGGATCTGATGCACAAGATGCGCTACACCGAGGCGCGCCTGCACGTGCGCGAGGAGGTCCCCTTCCAGACGGGCCGCCGGGTCGCGGACATCGGTGAAATCATCGCCATCCTCCCTTAGGGGTTAGTGCCCCTGCACCGGCTTCTCCTCCAGCGTCATCGAGATGGAGTTGATGCAGTAACGCAGGTCGGTGGGGGTTCCGTAACCCTCGCCGGCGAAGACGTGGCCGAGGTGGGAGTGGCAGTTTGCGCAGAGCACCTCGGTGCGCACCATTCCCAGCGAGCGGTCCTCCCGCTCGATCACCGCGTCGCCCGCCAGCGGGGTGAAGAAGGACGGCCACCCGCAGTGGGAGGAGAACTTCTCGGTGGAGCGGAACAGTTCCGCCCCGCATGCGCGGCAGCGGTAGATGCCCTCGGTTGTGGTGTCTGTGTACTCGCCGATGCCGGGACGCTCGGTCCCGGCATCGCGCAGCACGTGGTACTCCTCGGGGCTAAGCTTCGCGCGCCACTGCTCCTCGGTCCAGTCGTGGTAGTTCTCGCTGCTCATCGTGCTTGACCTCTTCCGTGTGTCGGTTCTGTGTGCGTTCCCCCCGGCCGGCGGCGGCGACGGTGGCCGCCCACGCCGCGACGGAGACGATGAAGATCGCCCAGCCGGCCGTGGGCAGGAACGTCCCCAGCCAGGCACCCCCATCGGGGAGATGGGGGCTTGTCCAGGTCAACGGAGCGAGGCAGAGAATAATTCCCAGCCATGTGGTGGGCAGGTACAGCGGGCTGGTCCGGTAGAGCGCCGTGAAAATCGCGGGGAAGAGCATCATCGAGTAGTACGCCTGACCGAGCGAGGACAACAGGCACACGCCGGCGGAGAGCACGCCCGCGCTTAACGACGCCCAGAGCCACCCGTCCGTCCACCGGAAACGCGCCAGGCCCACCACCGCCACCGCGACAGCGGCCGCGCACACTGCGAACAGCAGCGATTCGAGCCATGCCGGCATGCCGAAGTAGACGGCGAGCCCCGGCAGCGAGGAGTTGGCGTAGTCGCGTGCCTGACCGAGGTAGGGCACCAGCTCCGAGCGGTAGGCACTCACCCCGGGGGTGAGCGGCCAGGCGACGGCGTTGACTGCCAGAGGCACGGCGAGCGCCGCGGCGAGGGCGCGCCACTGGAGCCTCATCAGAGGGAGAATGAGCAGCGGGACGAACATCGGCTTAACCAGCACGCATAGGCCGAGGACCACCCCCGCGGGCCACTGCCTGCCGGCGACGAGGAAGTCGAGAAAGGCCACCAGGGCGAGAAGCAGAACCCCGTTGATGTTGGAGAAGACAAGCGTGTTAGTCACCGCCTCGCTGAAAAACGCCAGCGCCAGCGCCGCCGGGAAGACCGGGTGGCTGGTGCGGTACCCGGCGATCCGCGTCAGCCAGGCGACCGCGGCGACAATGGCCGCGGCGTTGACCAGGATGAACCACGGCCGCGCGGCGTCCACGCTGGGCGCGAGCCCGATCGGGGAGAGCAGGAGGGTCGCCCCGGGACTGTAGAGGTAGTGGGGGTCGACGTGGTGGTAGACCTCGTTGTACACGGGGACGCGCTGGACAAAGCGGCGCGTCGCGGACCATACCGTGGTGAAGTCGTCCGTCACGGAACCGGCCCACGCCAGGACGACGAGCCTGTGGAGGATCGCGACGAGGGCCAGCGGCCAGGCCGCGGCATTGCCCGCCGCGACCCGGCGGCGCGCTTCAGGGCCCGCGGGCAGGGGGATGGGGGAGGTCCAGATCGATTCCACAGTGGTCGGTTTCACGCCCACAACCGTACCGTCGGGGCCGGCCGCCTACGGTCGCACCCTGCGGTAGCGGCAGAAGAGCATGGCCCCGCCGTCAACCTCTGCCGCCTCGATGCGGTAGCGGTGGTGGAACGGGGTTACGCCCGCGAGCTCGAGGCCCCAGCTCCCGTCCGTGGCGCTGATGGACGGGTCCACCGTCACATGCACGACGTCCACCAGCCCCGCCGCGAGCATGGAGGAATAAACGCCGGGGCCGCCCTCGCAGGAGATGCGGGCGTGCCCAAGCCGGCGTAGCGCGTCCAGGATCTCCGGCGCGGAACCTGATCCCACGGAGACGAGGCGGGCACCGGCGGCTGAGAGCGCGTCACGGCGGGCTGCCAAGGAGGCGTCGTGAAGCGCGCGCTCCGGGCACAGGACGGTGACGCTGCCGCCGAACAGGTCCGACGCGGGATCGAGGTTGAGCGACGAGGAGAGGACGGCAAGTGGGGTCGGAGATCGGCCGTAGCCCTCGCGGCGGACGGTTTCGGCTCCGACGAGGATGCAGCCGGCCCAGTCGCGCAGGCCGGAGAGGAGGGCGGAATCCGTGCGGTTGCCGAGGGGCCCCGATGTGCCGTCGCGCGTGAAGGCCCCGAACATGGTGGTAGCCATAATGGCGCGCACCTCGGGGTGCCGCGGTGGGAGGGTGGGCCCGATCAGGCTCGCGATATCCATGCGGAAAGGGTACAGCCCCGGACTTCGGCGAAACCCGGGGCTGTACTCTGCGTGGAGCGGATGACGAGACTCGAACTCGCGACCCTCACCTTGGCAAGGTGATGCGCTACCAACTGCGCTACATCCGCACTGCTATTCGGTTGTGGAGGGGAGTGACCCTCTGTGCGCGATACTGGGATTGAACCAGTGACCTCTTCCGTGTCAGGGAAGCGCTCTCCCGCTGAGCTAAACGCGCTTTGATCCGGTTCCGTGGAACCCGGAGCGGATGACGAGACTCGAACTCGCGACCCTCACCTTGGCAAGGTGATGCGCTACCAACTGCGCTACATCCGCACTGCACTCGCCGCCGGTGTTGCCACCGTGCGCTTTGTGCGAGAACAAACCTTATCCTTGCGGGGCCCCGATGCCAAATCCTTAGGTCAGGGGCGTGCGCGGCACCTCCCGCGGTGAAGGGGGCCGGTGCATCCCGCCACGCCGCAGCGGCGGGGTGCGGGTTAAGGAGGGTGGGCCCGCCCGAAAACGGGGCTCTGCCTGCCGATTGGTGTGGCGGTGGAGGCGCGGTGTAGTCTCATCACAGCACCGGTCCTATGGCTCAGTGGAAGAGCGTTCCGTTCACACCGGAAAGGTCGCTGGTTCGAACCCAGCTAGGACCACAATCACCCCCGTTAAACCGAAAGGTTAGCGGGGGTTTTCGCATGTCAGAACCCTTTTCAGTAGAGTGTGCAGATGGACACTACGGGACAGAAATACCCGGTTTGTGCCACATATCTGGCACGGAATATGGCACAAAGGATCTGGCACATGGCATTCGGCAACTTGCGACAACTGAAATCTCGGCGCTGGCAGGCCCGCTACACACACAAAGGGGTGACTTACAAAGCTCCGGAGACGTACGCGCTGAAGAGCGACGCGCAATTTTGGCTAGATAGCGAGCACCGGTTAATCGAATTCGGGGAGTGGACCCCGCCGGAGCACCGCGAAAAAGCCGAGGCCGACGCGCAAGCGCAGAACGATTTAACCGTGCGTGTGCACATGAACCGCTGGCTCACGGAAAAAGCGCGGGAATGCAAGCCGTCAACGATGGCGAAATACCGTGACCGTGTAGAGCGCAGGATCACCGGGGAAGGTGTGCCGGGAGATCTCGCGGACATGCCCGTGCATTTGGTCACCGCAAAGGACGCACGCCAATGGTGGGAAGCGATCACCACCCGGTGGCCTAACAGCAGCGAAATGAACCGTAAGGCGTACCAAGCCCTGCGCTCAGCGTTCGCAGACCTCGTAGACGATGAGGTGCTACCTGCTAACCCTATCGGCGTGAAGGCGGCTAAACGCCGGGTAAAACCCACCTACGACAAAGATCTGTTGACAACCGAAGAGTTGACGGCGTTGTACAAGGCGGCGAGCGAGCGTTACAGGGTGATAACCGCGCTTGTTTACTTTCACGGCTTAAGGATCGGGGAGGCGCTGGCGCTCAAAGGCCGCAACGTGCTTATAGAGCGTGACAGCGACGGGGCGGTTACAGCGGTGGCTGTGCGGGTGGAAGACAACTTGCAGCGGATCGACGGCAAAATGGTGAGCATGGGGACCACCAAGACAGCCGCCGGTGTGCGCACCGTGCCGGTGTTTGAAGCTTTTTGGCCTGACGTTTTGGCGCACCTGGACCGCTATAAGCCTGGGCCAGACGATCTTCTCACTACGACTAAGGGCGGTTCCCCGGTTATGGACACCTCGTATCGCTCAACGGTAAATGCAATGGCCGAGCGCGCCGGGATCACCAAGCGTGCAAACCCCCACGCAGGTCGCCGCTATATCACCACTACGCTGCTCGAACAGGGCGTTGAGCCGTCGACCGTGGGGGCGATTATTGGCGATTCGGATTTAACGACCGTGCTAGAGATCTATGCGCAGGTGCGCCCGGACCGGGTAAGCGCGGTTATGGCCGAAGCCGGGAAGGCGATTCGCTTGTGAACATGGGTAAGTATGCGCTCACGACCTATCGGTGCCCGCGCGGGTGCACCCTCGGCCACATTGTGAAGCTGCCAGAACGTGGCGTGGTGCAGGCAATCAAAGAGCGCGGCCAATGGGTGTTCTACGACCACGACGAACCCGGGGTAGTGGTGTGTAGGCACCTAACGGGGATCATGCCGTTTACGGACAAAGCACAAGGACACGTCACACTCACACAAGACGATGTGAGAACGCTCCCACCCGGTGCCCGTCTTGACCGGGAAAAGTATTCCAACATGTCCCCGCTCACGCTTGAAATGGTGTCTGGAAAAAGACGGGACTAGACAGAGCGGTACAGATTCGGTAATTTAGTATCCGCTAAACATTCGGACCTCGGCATAATCATGCGGAACCATAGCCTTGGTGGGACTCGGCTAACTCGAAGGAGTTACCTATGCCTACCAAGGCTTTTGCCGTCCCCGCTGCCCCTACAGAGCCGTACGTGAGCTTGCAAGAATGTGCTGATTATCTCGGCGTGAGCGCAAAAACGGTACGGCGGTTCATTACCGAGAAGAAGATTCCCGCGCGCCGGGTGGGCGGGGAGCGTTCCGGTGCAATCCGGCTCAAACTATCCGAAGTGGACCAAGCACTTATTCCAATGGGGTCACTTACAAAAAAGGGGTAAACCGGGGGTAAACCTACTGTGATATACTTCACAGTAGCTAATCATCGTCAAACAACTAATAGGAAGGAAACACATGGTTGAACAAATTTTAACGACTACGCAGGCAGCCGGGGTGCTCGGCGTGAAGCCTAAAACACTCGAAAATTGGCGAGCGGAAGGGTACGGGCCGGAGTATCTGGCTTTGTCCTCCCGGGTAATCCGCTACAAGCTCTCGGCGGTTATGGCATGGGCCGATGCTAAGGCGGTGGCGTAATGCTGGATCAGATTCTTGAGATTCTGGGCCCGGACCGCGCTGAGGTGTGGGATTCGGCTGTCGAAACCCCCGACGGGGTACTTGTGATGCCACCGCATTCCGCGACCCGTGATGCGGCGGTGTTCCGAGGGGATCACCTAAGACTTAAAGCCGCCGGTTGTTCCATGTCGCTGGAAGGTCTTCGACGGCTGTACCGGTTGCCGTACGTCCCTGAAATCGCAGACGATGACACGTTGACACCGTGGGAACGTCTTACGGTTGTGCTCGGCCCGTCGCATTCGACGCACTGGCAAACCGCCGAAGTGTCTGGTCGGGAGATCGCCGTGCGGCTACCGGAGAACAACCCCCGGTTCTTCGAAGACGTGGCGCAATTGCGGACCGCTGGCTGGCGCGTGGACGATGTAGGGGATATGCGCGGCTACGCAGTAGGTGTTGTGGTAATCCCGCCGTTGTACACAAAGCCCCCGGCGGATATCTACGAAGCGTTGGAACGTGACGCTAGAACCTCCAACACTGACTGGGTGCGTAAGGGGAATTTGCAGGCGGACGGTTCGCTGCATTTTTCGATAAACCAAACGGGACGCTCGGCTGTGCAAGGTGCAGCGGGGGCCGTTAGGACCGTCTGTGCGAAAGGTTGGACCGTGGAAACCAGTAACAACGTCTACGAGGTCGGCCCGTTCACATTCACAGCGCCGAAAGAATACCGCGATCTGTGGTGAAAAACGTGGCCGTATAAGCGGTTGAAACCTGCAATGTGGGCCCGATACCCGTAGACCGGCTACAAAGCCGTCTACGGGGCACACAGGCCCGAAAAAACACAAAACCCCGGGTGACCAAGCCGGGGTTTTGTGTCAGCACGGGTGTTAGCTCGTACTTAAGAACTATCGAACGATTCAAGCCGGAAACACCCCGGCTGGAAAGAGGATTACATGACTAAGATTACCACACTCGAAGACTGGGTAGACAGCTATTTTGAATGCGGCTGGGCTCCTTTTCCGCTCCCGGCGGGGAAGAAGTTCCCGCCCGCTGGTGAAGTGACCGGACGCAACCGTAAAGACAACGATTTTTTAAAAGAATTGTGGAAGAATCCGGTGGACAACGCAAACGTTGGGTTGCGTATACCGGACGGGGTTATCGGGCTAGATATCGACAACTACGCCAACAAATCCGGCGCGAAAACCCGGGAAAGCCTAGAAATCGAATACGGGGCATTGCCCCCGACGTTCTACAACACACGCCACGGGGCGCGGAGCAAAAGCCGCCACCTGTTTTTTCAGGTTCCGAAGGGCGTGGAGTTCAAGCAACTCGGGGGCGGTATTGACATCCTGCAACCCCACCACCGCTATGCCGTGGCGGCACCGTCAACCTTCAACGGCGATGCTTACAAGTGGTACGACACGCAGGATGAGGAGATGTCTACCCCGCCGAAGGTGGCTGACCTGCCAGCTCTGCCGGATAGGTGGGTTGATTTTCTCACTAAGGGTCCGGCTCGGGGGGCAACGCCAAAGGCGGAGGTCCCCGACTACAAATCGGCTATTAAATGGCTTGAAGGCCGCGTGTTGCCCGGTGAAGCCGGAGAGGTGGAGATCGACAGCGCCAAACGACACGACAGTATGCACGCGGCAGTCTTTTCGACCGTGAATAACGCGGTGAACCTAGGCCAGCCCGGCGCGGCAAACACGCTTGAGGTGATCCGTAAACAGTTTGTCGCAGCGCTAACCAAGACAGGTGATGAAATCCGAGAGAAAGAATTTTACGCCTCGGTCGTTGACGCTGTTAGCAAGATTAAGGGGGAAATTGACTGTGGTCAACAGCCTGACACCAATTGGCTTGAACTGGAAAAGGAGTTAGGTCTGTTTTCCAACCCGGAGGCGTTGGCGATGCCGGAAGAGGTAATCTCGCGCTACTTCAAGTCGCACGATGAACCGGCTACGGACCCGGACCACGAAACCACAGGTGGTCTTTTCAAGACCCTAGAAAACGCGCCTATCCACTCCGCTGAATGGGTTTGGGGCGATGATGACATGGGCGGAATTGCAATCGGCGGCCTGACGATCGTCACAGGAAAAGGTGGAGATGGTAAGTCCACATTTTGCCGGTGGCTAGGTTCGCAAATCACCAAGGGCACACTAAAAGGCTCGTGGGAAGGCGTACCGCATAACGTTTTGTACTTCCACGCCGAAGAGTCTCTCGATCACTCGGTCACGCCGTCGTTCGCGGTTCATAACGCTGAAATGGCTCGTGTACATGTTTTGAATGCGGATACAATCAACCCGCGCCGGGACATGGACAAGATTATTGCGGAGTGCAAGTCCAAGGATATTCGCACGGTGTTTGTCGATCCGCTGACTTCGTACATGTCCGGCTCGGACACGAATAAGAACACTGAAACCCGCGAAGCGCTACAGCCGTGGTCCCGGCTGGCAGCGGAAATAGACGGGGTTGTTATCGCTATCGTTCACCAGAAAAAGAGCGCGGGTAGCGACTTTGTGTCCGGTATTACTGGTTCTTCTGCGTATGGGGAAGTAGCCCGGTCCGTTTTTGCTACCGCGTGTGACGTTGAAACTGGCGAGCGCGTCATATCACAAGGCAAGAATAATGTCGGCCCACTCATGCCGTCCTACTCGTACACGCTGGAAAACGGTGAGGTAGAAGCGGAAGACGGCAAGGTCAAAAAAATGCCGCGATTTGTTCTTGGCGACACCACAACAACTACCGCCGGGGAGATCGCGAACCGTAACCGAAAGATCGACACAGGTGAAGCCGAAACCGCGAAATCATGGTTACGCCGCTACCTAAATGCGAACCCCGGTGCGGCGAAAGAACAGGTTATTGCCGACGCTAAAGGGGCTTATAGCGAAAGCTCTGTGGAAAAGGCGGCTAAAGACCTCAGCGTTAAGAAGGAATCTAGAGATAGGAAGGCACACTGGACCCTCCCGTAGACCCCCGTCTATATAACCCCCGTCAATCTGACGGGGGTCAACCCTTGTGTCGCTTACGGCACCTTAGCGGTCAACCCTTTGGAAACGGTGGAGCGTAAACCCCGGGAGACGAAGCTTGGCCGGTTTGCTATGGAATCCTTGAAGGTCGTTACAAAACGTGCGGCTTGGCTGACTTCCGTAATCTGTAATGACTTCCATAAGACAATTGCGGATTTACGGAAGTGGCCTATTTATATACTTTAATCAGGGGAAATGACTTCCGTAATAGTTACGGAAGTGACTTCCGTAACGGTAGTGCTCGTCTTCCGCACTTCCGTAATAGTTACGGAAGTCGTTTACGCAGGTAGATAGCTACTTTCGGGGCACTTCCGTAATGTACGTAATGTCTCCCCAGAGATTACGAAAGTCGTTCGGAGACCCTACGGGAACGCGCTAGCCAAAGGTGGCTTCGAAACTTACCAAGACGGTAGTACGTTACCCCAGCGGGAGTAAACGGGTCGGGTTTTAGGAGCTTTTTGATCTCCGAATGTGGATTCGTTCTCGGCCAGTGGTCTCGAAGGTTTTTGGAGCCACATTCACCCGTGGCAACAGGCGGGCCGGAGCGCGTTCAAATCGGGGGCTGACGTGGACGCTGACGGCCTCACGCTACGTGGATGGGTAGGCGGCCCGGTTGATTTATTCAACCCCTTAGACAGGGCCGTTTTCTAAACTCTTAACCTTTTGTTTACTTAAGGCGTGGGTTTGTGCCATAGGGGGAGGGGACATCCCGGGGGGTTATTCTAGATGCCGGTGGGGTGCTGCGGATTCCGACCCGGGGGAAATTGGAGAAAACGGCCCTTAAGCTATGTTTTAAATATCAAACATAAGGTAATCTGCCGGGAGCTCGCGCCTACGCTTTCCAATCTTTCCCGCAGTCTTGGCAAATGGCCATTTTCTGAGTCTGATTCTTCGTCCTCTGGGTACCCCCAGACTTTTTCCAAACCAGATTGGACATTCCGACTGTGCTGACAGCCATAGTCAGCCGGGCCGCATTATTTACCTTCCCTCCGAAGCCGGTTCCGTGGCGGGCGGTGCGAGAACCTTTCTCCACAAACATAAATTGGACGTTCTGGCTCTGGCACTTTGGGCAGATCATGTTAAAACCCTTTTTGGTTGTGAGGCGGCGGGTAGCCTCTAGGCGGTCTTTTACTAACGGGGGAGCCTACTATATGGGGCCACGGTTAGGTGTTTTTTTAGTGCAAGATAAAAGACATTCTCACCCTTAGCTGCCGGTGGTGCCGTGGCACATGGCGGGGGTATCTGGCACAGAATATGGCACACTGCGAAATATGGCACACCTATATGCCTTCTGAACAGGCAATATAGGTGAACAAGTTCATACCCAGCTAGGACCACCAGTACCTAAGTGGCAAACGCCCCGCGCACCGAACTGCGCGGGGCGTTTTCCGTGGCGCCCGTAGGTCCCGGATTCCTCTTATTCGCGTCGCGCCCCGCCTACCGTGACCCGCGGTGCGGATGTGGCGCGCGTTACCTCTGGCGGGCCGGGGGAACTATCGTCATCGGGGAGCCGACTACTCACCTGCTGGGCGTCCCACGCCCGCGTCTTTGTTTCACACCCAAGGAGTTCGTAGATGACCTCTGGTTATTCCCGTTCCGCCCGCGGTTTACGCCGCCTGGGTGCGCCGTCGCCGGTGGCACCCCTGGTGGCCGCCGCACTGGCGTCGGCGATGCTCTCGCTGGCGGGCGCGCCCGCCGCTCTGGCACACGATGCCGTGGTCGGAGGCTCGCCCGCCGACGGGGAAGTGGTCACCGAGTTCCCCCGCACGCTCGAGTTGACGTTTTCGGGGCAGGTGCAGGACGGTTTCAACACCTTCGCGCTGTCCAACGCGTCCACCAACGAGGTCATCTTCTCGGGTGAGCCCCATCTGGACGGGCGTAACGTCATTCTCGACCTGCCAGGTGACCTGAAGGCGGATCCGGGTACCTACCGGATCGGTTTCCAGATCATCTCCTCTGACGGGCACTCCACCAAGGGGATGACCACGTTCACCTACGAACCGGCGGGCTCCTCGCCCTCCTCCGGCGCACCCGCTGCGACCGGGGAGAACAATTCGCCCGAGCCCGCCGCGGGTGACGGTGAGCGTTCCGTCTCGCGGGCCCTGCCGCTGATCGCGGCGGGTCTCGGGGTGCTCGTCATCGGGGGCGCGGCCATCGCGCTCATCGGACGGAAGAGGCGCGCGGAAACCGGCTCCGCAGCCGGCGAGGCGTAGGCGCACCCGCGCCGCGGTTAACCCAGCACATCCATTTCCCACACGACCGGGTTGCGGCAGCGCCGCGCCCGACAACGGAGAAGAATTCATGAACAAGCGTATCGGCCTGACCATCGCGACTGCCCTGGCGGCGGTGTCCCTCGCAGCCTGCTCCAACGACGACGGGGCCTCGAAGAACACGTCGTCCGAGTCCACCACCGCCACCTCCACCGCGACGTCCTCGACCACCGCCACCTCCTCCGCCACCGCGACGGAGACCTCCACGGCCGCGGCCGGTGAGATCCAGGGAGAGGGCGACATTCAGCTGGAGAACGGCACGGTGCGCGCGAAGACCGAGCCGGGCAAGGACATGACCGCCATCTTCGGCACCCTGCACAACCGCACCGACAAGGACATCACGGTCACCGGCTTCACCACCTCCCTCGGTGAGGCCCGCTACGAGCTGCACGAGACCGTCGACGGTGTCATGCGCCCCGTCGAGGGCGGGTTCACCGTCCCGGCCAACGGCACGTTCGAGCTCGCTCCGGGCGGAACCCACATGATGATCCTCGACTACACCCCGGAGATTCCCGCGGGTGAGACCGTCGACGTCACCCTCGAGACCTCCGACGGCCAGAAGATCGAGATCCCGAACGTCGCCGTGCGCACCATGATCCCGGGCCACGAGGACTACGGCAAGGACGGCTCGATGGTGGGCCACACCATGCCGGACGGCGCCCCGATGGAGGGTGACCACGAGGGCCACACCGGCCACGAGGGCCACGAGGGCCACGAGGGCAATTAGGGCCACCAGAGGCCCGTCAACTCCAGCGCTGATCGTTCCCGAGGAAAGGTTTCTGCAATGTCAGTGTCACGCCGCCGGTTCCTGGCGCGTTCCGCGACAGCCGCATCCGCCGGCGCGCTCGCCGCGTGCAGCGGGGCGGGGGACAAGGGCGGGGGCGCCACCACCGCCGGCGCGTCCGCGACCGGCCTCCCGAGCAACTCCTCGGAGAACGATCAGCCGCTCACCGATGCCGTCGTCGAGTTCGACGGCGACCACCAGGCGGGCATTGCGACTCCCACGCAGGCCGCGATCAACATGATCGGGTTCAACCTGAAGAAGGGTGTGGACAAAAAGGGCATCACGCGGCTCATGCGCGTGTGGACCGAGGACGCCCGCGCCCTGTGCGGTGGCCACGCCCCCCTCGGCAGCCTCGAACCGGAGATGAATGAGTGGCCCGCCAACCTCACCATCACCGCCGGATTCGGCGAGCGCATCTTCGACATCGCCGCTCCGGACAGGAAACCCTCCTGGCTCCACGGTATCCCCGCCTTTTCGCGGGACCGGCTGCGCCCCGAGTGGGGCCAGTCCGACCTCGCCCTGCAGATCTGCGCCGACGATCCCGTCATGGCTGCCTGGGCCATGCGCCACATGACGCGCGCCGGCATGGACTACGTCGACACCGCCTGGGTGCAGCAGGGTTTCATGAACGCCTTCGGCGCCATCCCCAAGGGCCAGACCCCGCGCAACCTCTTCGGCCAGGTCGACGGGACGGTCAACCCGCACGACGAGACCGCCTTCGACGAGCAGGTCTGGATCGACGGGCCCGACGGCTTCGCGGGAAGTACGTCGATGGTGGTGCGTCGCATAGCGATGAACCTCGACGAGTGGGAGCAGCTCGACCGCGCCTCGCGCGAGCAGGCGGTCGGCCGCTCGCTTCACGACGGCTCCCCCCTGACCGGCGGGGGAGAGTTCGCCGCCCCCGACATGAAGGCGACCGACGAGTACGGCCTTCCCGTGATCGACAAGAACTCCCACATGGCGCGCGCAATGCCGCCCGAGGACCACCCCGAGCAGCGTTTCAAGCGCCGCCCCTACAACTACAACCTGCCGCCCGAGCCGGGCTCGGGCCAGCTGTCCAACGTGGGGCTGATTTTCGTGGCGTTCCAGAAGGATCCGGACAGGCAGTTCACGCCCGTGCAGGCACGCCTGAACGAGTCGGACCGCCTAAATACCTGGATCACGCACATCGGGTCGTCCGTCTACTGGATTCCGCCGGGGACGACTAGGGGGGCGTCGCCAAGCGATGCCCGCGACTCGTTCTGGGGTGAAACCGTCCTGGGCTGAACCCCCGGGTAGGATCGCGGTTGTGTCTGCCCCGTCCACAGCGTGGGCGGGTGCCAACGACAACGGAACTTCAAACAGGCGTGCGGCCGGGTATGTCGCACGCCGCGAGCGCAAAGGAGCGCACCACCATGGCCAGTGAGGCTACCGACCACTCCGCAGCAGCGTACGAGCCCTTCGAGGTCCCCGCCGGCACCGCCGTCGGGGCTGCGATGCGCGAACTCGACCTGCCGAACAAGGGCCCGGACGCGGTCGTTGTCGTGCAGGACGCCGAGGGGACTCTGCGGGATCTGTCCCACGTCCCCGACGAGACCGCGACCTTCCTGCCCGTGGCCGCCTCCACCGAGCTCGGCCGCTCCGTCATCCGCCACTCCTGCGCCCACGTGCTCGCCCAGGCCGTCCAGGCCGAATTCCCCGGCACCAAGCTGGGCATCGGCCCCGCCATCAACGACGGCTTCTACTACGACTTCGACGCGGCCGAGCCCTTCACCCCCGAGGATCTGAAGACGATCGAGCGGCGGATGAAGAAGATCATCAAGCAGGGCCAGAAGTTCTCCCGCGAGGTCTACGTCTCCGCGGAGGAGGCCGCCGCGGACCTGAAGGACGAGCCCTACAAGCTCGAGCTCATCAACGACAAGGGCAACGTCGACCCCTCCTCCGACGAGGCCACCGAGGTCGGCGAGGGGGAGCTCACCCACTACGACAACCTCAACCCGCGCACGAACGAGGTGGAGTGGCACGACCTGTGCCGCGGTCCGCACGTGCCCACGACCAGGTACATCCCGGCCTTCGCGCTCACGCGATCCTCCGCCGCCTACTGGCGCGGCGACCAGAAGAACGCGGGCCTGCAGCGCATCTACGGCACCGCGTGGGAGTCCGCCGAAAAGCTCGACGAGTATATGACGATGCTCGCCGAGGCGGAAAAGCGCGACCACCGCCGGCTGGGCAACGAGATGGACCTGTTCTCCTTCCCGGACGAGGTCGGTTCAGGCCTGCCCGTGTTCCACCCCGACGGGGGAATCGTGCGCATGGCAATGGAGGATCACTCCCGCCAGCGCCACATCCAGGCCGGGTACTCCTTCGTCAACACCCCCCACGTGACCAAGGGCGAGCTGTTCCAGAAGTCCGGCCACCTCGACTGGTACGCCGACGGAATGTTCCCGCCCATGAAGCTCGACGGCGAGTACGACGAGAACGGCAACGTGACGAGGCAGCCGGTGGACTACTACGTCAAGCCGATGAACTGCCCGATGCACAACCTCATCTTCGACTCCCGCGGCCGGTCCTACCGCGAACTGCCGCTGCGCCTGTTCGAGTTCGGCACCGTCTACCGCTACGAGAAGTCCGGTGTGGTCCACGGCCTGACCCGCGCGCGCGGTTTCACGCAGGACGACGCCCACATTTACTGCACCGAGGAGCAGCTCGAGGACGAGCTGACCCGTGTGCTCGAGTTCGTCATCTCGCTGCTGCAGGACTACGGCCTCGATGACTTCTATCTGGAGCTGTCGACCAAGGACCCGGAGAAGTACATCGGTGACGACGACATTTGGGAGCGTTCCACCGCGATCCTCCAGTCCGTGGCGGAGAAGTCGGGCCTCGAGCTGGTCCCGGATCCCGCCGGCGCGGCCTTCTACGGCCCGAAGATCTCGGTTCAGGCGCGGGACGCGATTGGGCGGACGTGGCAGATGTCCACGGTGCAGCTGGACTTCAACCTCCCGGAGCGCTTCAACCTGCACTACACCGCCTCCGACGGCACCAAGAAGCGCCCGGTGATGATCCACCGCGCCCTCTTCGGCTCCATCGAGCGCTTCTTCGGCGTGCTCCTCGAGCACTACGCCGGTGCGTTCCCGGCGTGGCTTGCTCCGCACCAGGTGGTGGGCATCCCGGTCGCCGACGATTTCGCCGGCCACCTCGAGCAGGTTGCGCGGCAGCTGCGAGCCCGCGGCATCCGCGCCGAGGTGGACCACTCCGACGACCGCATGCAGAAGAAGATCCGCACCCACACGACGGGCAAGGTGCCCTTCATGCTGCTGGCGGGTGCGCGCGACGTCGAAGCGGGCGCGGTGAGCTTCCGCTTCCTTGACGGCTCCCAGATCAACGGGGTGCCCGTGGACGAGGCAGTTGAGCTCATCGACACCTGGGTGCGCGAGAAAATCAACGACCAGCCGAGCGAGGCGAACCTTGCGGCCCGGCGGGGATAGCGCCCCGGCCACCGGGGGTGAGGGAGACTACGTCGACACGGGCGTGGGTGAGCCTGACAGGCTCGAGCGGCTCTGGGCGCCGTACCGCTCGGCCTATATTACGTCTCGGCCCTCGAGCGCCCGGAACACCGGGGAGGCTTCCGCCGAGCCTTTCGTGGAGGCGCCGCGCCACAGCGACGAGGACAGCCTCATCATCGCCCGCGGCGAGACGGTCTACGCCCTGCTCAATCTCTACCCCTACAACTCCGGCCACCTCATGGTCGTGCCCTACCGCAAGGTGGCGGAGCTGGAGGCGCTCACCGAGCAGGAGACGGCTGAGCTCATGGTGTTTGCCAAGCGCGCGGTGAAAACGCTGAAGCGTGTCTCGCGCCCGGAGGCGATCAACGTGGGGCTGAACCTGGGCAAGGCTTCGGGCGGTTCCGTGGGCGACCACCTGCACCTGCACGTGGTGCCGCGCTGGGCGGGGGACTCGAACTTCATGACGGTCCTCGCCGGCACGAAGGTGCTGCCGCAGCTGCTCTCGCAGACCCGCGAGCTGCTGGCGGAGGGCTGGGCCGAGATAACCGCGGAGGAGGGCACCCGTGCTTAGCATCTATGGAAGGAAACCGGCGGCCGTCGTGGTTGAACCGGTGGCGCGGGGCCTGACCCGGGCGGGCCTGACCCCGAATGCGATCACCCTCCTGGGCACAGCCGCCACCGTCGCGGTGACGGTGACGCTCATCCCGCAGGGCCACCTCGTGCTCGCGGCGGTACTCTCCCTGCTCTTCGCCGCTTTCGACATGGTAGACGGGACGATGGCGCGGCTGCGCGGGGGAGGCAGCGCCTACGGCGCCACGCTCGACGCCAGCTGTGACCGCGTCACGGACGGGGCGCTGTTCGGGGCGATAGTCATGTGGCTCGTCTACACGGACCACGCCGCGCCCGCCACCGTGGCCGCCGCGCTCGTAGTGCTCGTGCTCTCCCAGGTGATCAGCTACATCAAGGCCCGCGGTGAGGCGGGGGGCCTGAAGATAGTCGGGGGCCTGATCGAACGCCCGGAGAGGCTCATTATCGGCCTCGGCGGCCTCGCACTAGAGGGGCTCGGCGTCCCCTGGGCCATCGAGGCCGCGCTATGGACGCTTGCCGCCGGCTCGATCTTCACCGTGGTCCAGCGCTTGCGCACCGCCGCACGCGACACCCACGCCGGCGACCCCGTGGCCGCCCCCGCGGGGTCGAAGGAGGCCGGCCGGTGAGCTCCGCAGATGACCTGCGTGGAAGGGCCGCTGCGGCCGCTTACCTGGCCGGGTGGAAGGTCGTCGGGGCGCTTCCCGGGCCCGTCGCGGATCGCGCGTTCACCTGGGGCGCCGACCAAGCCTCGGACGGAGGGCGCGGCATGGACATGCTGCGCCGTAACCTCTCCCGGGTGGTCGGGCCGGAAAACGTCACCCGCGAGCTCGTCCGGGACTCCGTGCGCTCCTACGCCCGGTACTGGCGCGAGGCCTTCCGCCTGCCGCGCCTTGCGGGTGACCCGAACGTGGTGGCGGAGCTGACCCGTTCGCTGCAGGGCCGGGAGCACCTGGATGCCGCCCTGGGGCAGGGCAGGGGCGTGGTGCTCACCCTGCCGCACTCCGGCAACTGGGACATGGCCGGCATGTGGCTCGTGGCCAACTACGGGCGGTTCACCACCGTCGCGGAACGCCTGAGGCCGGAGGCGCTCTACACCGCCTTCGTTGAATTCCGCGAATCACTCGGGTTCGAGGTTCTACCCCTCACCGGCGGTGCGACCCACCCCTACGCCCGCCTGACGGAGGTGCTGCGCGGTAACGGCATCGTCTGTCTGCTCGGGGAACGCGACCTCACCAGCCGCGGCGTGCCCGTCACCTTCTTCGGGGAGGACACGACCATGCCCGCCGGCCCCGCAAAGCTCGCCGCGGACACGGGGGCCGAGCTGCTCACCGTGCACTCCTGGTTCGAGGGCGCGGGGTGGGGCCTGCGCATCGATCCGCCCGTGGAGGTCACCGGCGTGGGGGAGACGACGCAGCGGGTCGCCGAGCGCTTCCAGCGCAATATCGCCCGGCACCCGCGGGACTGGCACATGCTCCAGCCCATGTGGCCCGCCGACCGCGCCTACCAGCCGTTTAGACGGCCGCGGAACTAGGGGGCGGGTCCATGCGCGTCGGCCTCGTCTGCCCGTACTCCTTCGACGAACCAGGGGGAGTTCAAGCCCACGTGCTTGACCTGGCCCGTGTCCTGCGATCCCGCGGGCATTCCGTTGGGGTGCTCGGCCCCGCCTCCCCGGCGGCCGAGCTTCCCGGCTGGGTCACCCGGGGCGGCGGAGCCATCCCGATCCCCTACAACGGGTCGGTGGCGCGCCTCTCCGTCGGCCCCCGCGTGCGCCGCCTCACCCGGGAATTCATCCAGCGCGGCGACTTCGATGTCCTGCACATCCACGAGCCGAATGCGCCCAGCTACTCGTTGGCGGCGCTCATGATGGCGCACGGCCCCATCGTGGCCACCTACCACGCCTCGGCGGAGTCGTCGCTCGCCCTGCGCGCCGCGCTACCCACCCTGCGCATCGGTCTGGAGAAGATCCGCGGTGGCATCGCCGTCAGCGAGATGGCCCGGCGCTGGCAGGTTGAACAGGTGGGCACGGATCCCGTGCTCATCCCCAACGGCGTGGACACCTCCGCCTTCGCGGCCCGCCGCGGGGAGCGCAACACCTCCCCGGACGTGGAGATAGTCTTCCTGGGCCGCCTCGACGAGCCCCGCAAGGGTCTCGAAATCCTCCTCTCCGCCCTGCACGAGCTCGACCGGCCCGCGCGCGTGACCGTCATGGGCGGCGGCGCGCCGCGCACGGTGCCGGGAGTCGAATTTGCCGGGCGCGTCTCCGACGGGGAGAAGGCGCGCATCCTCGGACGTGCAGACATCTACGTCGCCCCCAATACCGGGGGGGAGTCCTTCGGCATCGTGCTCGTCGAGGCGATGGCGGCGGGGTGCGCGGTGGTCGCCAGCGACCTCGAGGCCTTCGCCGCGGTCTGCGACGCGGAATCCGCCACCCCGGCCGGTGCACTCTTCCCCGTGGGGGACAGCACCGCACTCGCCGCGGTGCTGCGCTCGCTTATCGACGACCCCGCCGCCCGCAACCGCCTCATCGACGCCGGCACCGCCCGCGCCAGCGCCTACGACTGGGCGAGCGTCTCGGCGCAGATTCTCGCGGTCTACGAGACGGTCTCGCACGGGGAGAAGGTCACGGTGGACCCGTGGTGACCCGGCCGTGACAGCCCTGTGGTTTATCGCCGCCGTCGCGCTGACAGCGCTGGTTGTGTGGTCCGTGGTCACCGCCCAGCGCCTCGACCGCCTGCACATCCGCGTCGACCGGTCGCGCGACGCCCTGCAAGCCGCCCTGGACCGACGCTGCGCGGTCCTCGCCGCGTACCACCCGGAGCTGACGGACGCGGCCCGGGCGGCGGAGGAGGTGCCCCTGCTGCCAGGGGACCTCGATGCCCGCATCGCCGCGGAGGCGCGCCTCGGGGAGGAGGCGGCGCCCCTGCTCGCGGGAGCGGCGGCGGAGCCCCGCCGCGTGCACGACACGACCGACGCCGACACCCGCGTCATGCTCGCGCTACGTTTCTACAACGACGCCGTCGCGGACACCCGGGCGCTGCGCCTCAACCCCGTCGTGCGGGCGCTGCGCCTCGGAGGCACCGCCCCGCTGCCGCAGTTCTGCTCACTGTCGCTGTAGCCGTGCGGGCCGCCGCCCGGCTGCAGTGGCGGGGCGCTAGTCTGTACTCCCATGAACACCCCGGCGATCCAGGCAGTGCTCGACCTCGAGCGGATAGACAAGGACATCTACCGCGGCCGCGCGATGGAATCGGAAATCTTCGTCCGCACCTTCGGCGGCCACGTCGCCGGCCAGGCCCTCGTGGCGGCCACCCGAACCGTTGACGCGGACAAGAGGGTCCATTCGCTCCACGGGTATTTCCTGCGCGGGGGCAAGGCGAGCGAGGAGACGATATACAAGGTCTCGCGCCCCCGCGACGGGCGCAGCTTTTCCACCCGCACCGTCGAGGCGGTGCAGGACGGGGAGGTGATCTTTTCCATGCAGGCGAGCTTCCACCTCACCTCCGACACCGGCCCGGACCACCAGGACCCGATGCGCGGCGTTCCGCGGCCCGAGGACCTGCAGCCGGCCGACGAGACCGTGGGGCGGACCATGCAGGGGCTGGCCACGGAGTGGTCGGACTGGGACATCCGCCTCGTCCCCCCGGACGGTTTCGAGCACAACCCCGGGGCGACTGCCGAGCAGCTGGTGTGGTTCAAGTCCAAGGTTGCGCTGCCCGACGACGACACGTTCCACGTCTGCACGCTGGCTTACATGTCCGACATGACCCTGATCTACACCGCGCTCGTGCCCCACCCGGGCGCCAAGGTGCAGCTCGCGTCCCTGGATCACGCGATGTGGTTCCTCCGCCCGTTCCGCGCCGACGACTGGCTGCTCTACGACCAGTCCTCGCCCTCCGCCCACCACGGCAGGGGCCTGGCGCAGGGCAAGATCTACGACGCGCGCGGCAACCTTGTTGCGGTGTGCATGCAGGAGGGGCTGACCCGGCACCTGCGCACCGGTGCGACACCGGTGCCGACGGCGGGCGAGGGGGAGCGTCGCTAAGCGAAGGGCCCTCTGCGTATACTGAGGGACTGTTCATTAGGTCCTTTGGAGCGTTCACCTTTGGAGGATTTCCGCGAAGGGAAAGGGGAGCCGGTTATGTCAGGCCACTCAAAGTGGGCAACCACGAAGCACAAGAAAGCCGCCAACGACGCGAAGCGCAGCAAGATGTTCGCCAAGATGATCAAGGACATCGAGGTGGCGGCCCGCTCCGGTGGCGGTGACCCGGCGGGCAACCCCACCCTCGAGACGATGATCATGAAGGCGAAGCGCGCCTCCGTGCCCAACGACAACATCGAGCGCGCCCGCAAGCGCGGCTCCGGTGAGGAGGCCGGCGGCGCGAACTGGGAGTCCGTGATGTACGAGGGCTACGGCCCCAATGGCGTGGCCGTGCTCATCGAGTGCCTGACCGACAACCGCAACCGCGCCGCGACCGAGGTTCGCACCGCCATGACGAAGAACGGCGGCAACCTCGGTGAGTCCGGTTCCGTCGGCTACCTCTTCAGCCGCACTGGCGTGGTCACGGTGAAGAAGGGCGAGCTCACCGAGGATGACGTTCTCATGGCCGTGCTGGACGCGGGCGCCGAGGAAGTCAACGACCTCGGGGAGCTCTTTGAGGTCATCTGCGCCCCGACCGATCTGCACGCCGTCCGCGACGCGCTCGTTGCCGAGGGCATCGAGGTTGAGGATGCCGAGCAGGATTTCCGCGCCTCCGTGGAGGTGGACATGGACGTCGACGGCGCGCGGAAGATGGAGCGCCTCATCGACGCACTCGAGGACTCAGACGACGTGCAGAACGTCTACACCAACATGACCATCTCCGACGAGGTGGCGGAGCAGCTCGGCGCGTAGGCGCAGCCACCCTTCCCGCAGCGCCTCAGCCCCGCCCGGCCCGGCGGGGTTTTTCCGTTCCCACCCGCTGCCGGCCGTCACGGGGAGGGTCGCGCCGGGTCATGTGGTAGAACATATGTGTCAGTGAATCGGTCTGGGTCTAACGCGAGGGAGGGTGGCGTGAATCTTGCGGGTCTGCGTGTCATGGGCATCGACCCGGGTTTGACGCGCTGCGGTCTCTCGGTTGTCGAGGCGGGCCGCGGCCGCCAGGTCATCCCCGTCGCCGTGGGCGTGGTGCGCACCCCTGCCGGTGCGGAGCTCTCCGAACGCCTCCTGCGCCTGTCCATGGCTGTGCGCGAGTGGATCGAGGACTACCGGCCGGACGTCATCGCCATGGAGCGCATCTTCGAGCGCGGCAACGTCTCCACGGTCATGCACACGGCCCACGCCGTCGGTGTGCTCATCCTCGCCGCCGCCGAGCAGGGGATCCCGGTGCACATGTACACCCCCTCCGAGGTGAAGAAGTCGATCTCCGGCAACGGGCGCGCGGACAAGAAACAGATGACCAACATGATCACGCGCATCCTCGGGCTCGGCGAGCCGCCGAAGCCCGCCGACGCCGCGGACGCGCTCGCCATCGCGGTGTGCCACTGCTGGCGCGCGCCACTGATCGCCCGCAGCGCGGCCCTGGCAGCCGCCACCACCCAGACAGGACCCGAAAAACGCGATGATTGATTCTCTCAACGGGGAAGTGCTCTCCATCGGCCTCGACCACGCTGTCATCGAATGCGCCGGCGTGGGTTACCGCTTCCTGGCGGCGCCGCCCACCCTCGGCCGCCTCACCCGGGGCGAGCACGTTCGCGTCCTCACCGCGATGGTGGTCAAGGATGACGGGGTCACCCTCTACGGCTTTACCGACGACGGCGCCCGGACCATGTTCCACCGCCTGCAGACGGTCTCCGGGCTCGGGCCGAAGCTCGCCCTGGCCTGCCTCGCCGTCTTCGAGCCCTCCGAGCTGGCGGGCCACATCACCTCCGGCGACGCCAAGGCGATCCAGTCCATCCCCGGGGTGGGCAAGAAGATGGCGGAGCGCCTGGTGCTGGAGCTCAAGGACAAGGTGGAGGGTTTCTACGCGGGTGACGGAACCCCCGCCCCCTCCGCCTCGACCGGCGGGACGAGCCACGCCACCGAGCAGGTGATCGAGGCACTGCTCGGCCTCGGGTTCACCGACCGCGCCGCGCGGCCGGTCGTCGAGAAGCTCGCGGAGGACTCGCCGCGGGAATCCTCCTCCGCACTGCTGCGCTCCGCGCTCAGTGAGCTGGGCAAGAAGTAGACGGTAGGGTGTAGCGCATGTCGGACGTCGAGAAGACCGAGTTCACGCTTCCCGAGGCGCCGGGAAGGCCCCAGCATTCGCTTGTCGACGCCACCGAGAACCTCGAGGAACGCGACGTCGAGAAGTCCCTCCGCCCGAAATCGATCACCGAATTCATCGGGCAGCCCAAGGTGCGCGAGCAGCTCAACCTGGTCCTCGCGGGTGCGCGCCGGCGCAGCGTCACACCGGACCACATCCTGCTTTCCGGCCCGCCCGGCCTGGGCAAGACGACGATGGCGATGATTATCGCGCAGGAGCTCGGCACCTCGCTGCGCATGACCTCTGGGCCGGCCCTCGAGCGTGCCGGGGACCTCGCCGCCATGCTTTCGAACCTGATGGAGGGCGACGTGCTCTTCATCGACGAGATCCACCGCATCGCTCGCCCGGCCGAGGAGATGCTCTACATGGCGATGGAGGACTTCCGCATCGACGTGATCGTGGGCAAGGGCCCGGGCGCGACGTCGATCCCGCTGGAGATCCCGCCGTTCACCCTCGTCGGGGCCACGACGCGCGCCGGCATGCTCACCGGCCCGCTGCGCGACCGCTTCGGTTTCACCGCCCAGATGGAGTTCTACGATGTCGGGGACCTGACGCGCGTGATCACCCGCGCGGCCGACATCCTCGGGGTGAGCATCGACCCCGACGCCGCCGTGGAGATCGCCTCGCGCTCGAGGGGGACGCCGCGCATCGCCAACCGCCTGCTGCGCCGCGTGCGCGACTGGGCGGACGTGCACGGCAGCGGCCGTGTGGACGTGCCCGCCGCGCGCGCTGCCCTCGAGGTTTTCGACGTCGACGAGCGCGGGTTGGACCGGCTCGACCGCGCCGTGCTCGACTCGCTCATCCGCGGCCACGGCGGCGGGCCGGTGGGTGTGAACACCCTGGCCATCGCGGTGGGGGAGGAGCCCGCCACCGTCGAGGAGGTCTGCGAGCCGTACCTCGTGCGCGCCGGCCTCATGGCGCGCACCGGCCGCGGCCGCGTCGCCACCGCGGCCGCGTGGCACCACCTGGGGCTCACGCCCCCGCCCGAGGCGCCCGGCCAGCTGAACCTCATCTAATATGCCGCCCGCGTTTTTCACCCGACCCGCGCGGGGCCCAGCCACGTCACGCCGCGACGATGACGTAGCATGACCCGTTGTGCGTTTCCCCGCGCGGGCCCGGTCCGGGTGGCCCGCGGGCGGGGAGAGTGAAAACGGTTGTACCGAAATAGAGGAGTTGCCTCAGTGTCCGCAAGAAATCGGCGTTCGAGCGACGCGGGCGCGAAAAGGACGTGGCCGGCCAGGGCCCTCGCCCTCTTCGCGCTCCTTGTCGTCATCGTGTACTCCCTGGTGTTGTTCACCGGGGACAGGTCCGCGACCCCCAAACTGGGCATCGACCTGCAGGGCGGGACCCGCGTGACGCTGGTCCCGCAGGGCCAGGAGCCCACCCGCGACCAGCTGGAGGACGCCCGCAACATCATCGAGAACCGCGTCAACGGCATGGGCGTCAGCGGCGCCACCGTGGTCGTTGACGGCAACACCCTCGTCATCACGGCCGCGGGGGACGACACCTCCGAGGTACGCAACCTGGGCCAGACCTCCCAGCTCGCGTTCCGGCCGGTGCTGCAGGGCACCCCGCCCGACCCGGCGACGTTCACCCCGGCGCTCGTGGACATGGCCAACCAGTGGGTCAAGTACGGCGTGATGGACAAGGACACCGCGCAGGACGTCGTTAAGCAGGCGACGTCCCAGCTCGGCGGGGGAGACGCTCCGGCCCTGAACGCCGAGCCCCTGCCCGATCCGGACGGCCCCGTGCAGGCCGCGGACCGCCGCAAGGAAACGACGGACATGCTGCGCGAGACGCGCCAGTCCGATGACCCGACCACCCAGTTCGCGGCGATGGCCCTGATGTCTTCGGTCTGCTCGGCAAATTCGACCGACCCGCTCGCCGGAACCGACGACGAGGCCAAGCCCCTCGTCGCCTGCGACTCCGACTCGGGCCAGCCGCTGCTGCTCGACGCGGTGCCCCTGCTCAACGGCCAGAGCGGCCCCGACGGCAAGCGCCTCACCGGTGACCAGATCGACACCGGCCGCGCGATCACCGGCGGGTTCAACCCGCAGTCCAGCCAGATGGAGATCAGCTTCGCGTTCAGCCAGGCGGGCGAGTCGAACGGCTCCCAGACGTGGGCGCAGCTGACAAGCGAGATGATCGGCAAGCAGATCGCGATCACCCTGGACTCCCAGGTCATCTCCGCGCCGGTCATCCAGGGCTCGACCCCGCCCGGCTCCGCCACGTCGATCACCGGAAAGTTCTCCCAGGAGGAGGCGGAGGCCCTGGCCAACAACCTGCGCTACGGTGCGCTGCCGCTGTCCTTCGCCGGTGAGAACGGTGAACCCGGCGGCACCGCAATGACCGTGCCGCCGTCGCTCGGCCTGGCCTCGCTCAAGGCGGGCCTCTACGCGGGTATCGCGGGCCTGATCCTCGTGGCCGTCTTCGTCTTCGCCTACTACCGTCTCTTCGGCCTGATCTCCCTGTTCACGCTGGCGGTCTCCGGCCTGCTCGTCTACGGCGCGCTGGTGCTGCTCGGCCGGTGGATCGGCTACTCGCTGGACCTGTCCGGCGTGGCCGGCCTCATCATCGGCGTGGGCACCACGGCCGACTCCTTTGTGGTCATCTACGAGCGCATCAAGGACGAGCTGCGCAAGGGCAAGACGTTCCGCTCGGCCACGGCCCACGGCTGGGACCGCGCGAAGGAGACCGTGGTCACCGGCAACATGGTCACGCTCATCGGCGCCGTGATCATCTACTTCCTCGCGGTCGGCGACGTCAAGGGCTTCGCCTTCACGATGGGCCTGACCACCATCTTCGACCTCGTGGTCACCTTCCTCGTCACCGCGCCGCTGATGATCCTCGCCTCCCGCAACCGATTCTGGTCCAGGCCCTCCGTCAACGGCATGGGCAAGATCTACAAGCTTGTCGACGACGAGCGCGCGCGCCCCCGCGCCCTCGACGGCGACACCTCCCGCACGCCCGTCGCCGCCGGGGACCGCCCCGCAGACCCCGAGGAGAACTAACGATGGCCAGCACCTCAATCTCCGCAGACCGCACGCCCGACGCGGGCACCGCACCCGAGGGTACTGCGCCCGCCGCCGGCGCGACCCGCCGCTCCCGGTACGACCGCCTCTACTCCGGCGACGGCGCGATCGACTTCGTCGGCCGCTCCAAGCTGTGGTACACGATCACCCTCGCGCTGGTGGCCGTCTCGCTGCTCGCGATGCTCCTGCGCGGTTTTAACCTCGGCATCGACTTCGAGGGTGGCACCAAGATGAGCATGCCCGCCGGCGACCTATCCACCGAGCAGGTGGAGCACACCTTCGTCGACGCAACGGGAGTCACACCGGAGCTGACGCAGATCGTGGGCGCGGGCGACTCCCGCACGCTGGAGATCAACTCTCAGCACCTGAGCCAGGAACAGATCGACTCCGCCCGCCAGGCGATCTACGACCAGTACCGGCCCGTGGACGGGGAGGGCCGCGCAACGGCCGACGCGATCGGCGACTCCACCGTCTCCGAGTCATGGGGTTCGACCATCACCAAGCGCATGGTTCTCGCCATGGTCGTCTTCTTCGTTGCCGCCGCGGTGTATGTCGCGCTGCGCCTGCAGCGCGACATGGCGGCTGCGGCCATGGGTGCCCTGCTTGTCGACGGCATCGTCATCCTCGGGACGTACTCCCTGTTCGGACTCGAGGTCACCCCGGCGATGGTGATCGGCCTGCTGACCGTCCTCACCTTCTCCCTCTACGACACCGTCATCGTCTTCGACAAGGTGCGGGAGAACACCGCCGGTGTGCTCGATTCGCGCCGCTCCACCTACGCCGAGGAGGCCAACCTCGCCGTGAACCAGACGGTGATGCGTTCGATCTCCACTTCGGTCATCTCCGCGCTGCCCATCGTCGCGCTGCTCGCCGTGGCCGTGTGGATGATGGGCGTGGGTACGCTGCGCGACCTCGCCCTGATCCAGCTCATCGGCGTGATCGAGGGCGTATTCTCCTCCCTGTTCCTCGCCACGCCGCTCCTGGTCACCCTGGTCAACCGGCGGGCGAAGTACCGCGACCACAACCGCGAGGTGGCGGCCTACCGCGCCGGCGAGCTCGCCGACGACCGCGGGGACGCGTCACGCCCCGGCGGCTCAACGCGGCGCACCGTCGCCGCCCCGGTCGTCCCCGCCGGCCCCGTGGAGGCCCCGGCCGCCCCGGCCACCGCCACGTGGAGGCCGAACAACAGGTGAGTGGGGCGTCGACAAGCCCGGGCCCTGCCCGGGTGCCCCTAGGAAAGGATTTCAGTGTGACACGCATTCGCGCCGCGCTCCCCGTCGCCGTGGCGGGGGGGCTCCTTGCGTCGTGCTCCCCGCCCGCGGATAAGGCGGCGGGTGACACCAGCACCGATTACTTCGGCTACCAGCTTCCCGTGGACGTGACCACCACCAACGCGGGGTCGATGGACGGTGTTGCCGAGACGGCGCAGGCGCTGTCGGGGCGGCTCTACCCGGGTGTCTTCGTTCCCGGCCCGAACGGCCAGATGATCCCGAACACCGACCTGGTGACCACCCAGGTACTCCCCGGCGCGCAGCGCAGGGTGGTGTACAAGCTCTCGGACTCCGCCTCGTTCTCGGACGGCACGGCCGTGACGTGCGATGATTACCTGCTCACCCTCAAGGCGGGGCAGCTTCCGGAGGTCTTCGGGTCCCACATGCCGCTGTTCGACGAGGTCGCCGACATGAACTGCGAGCCGGGTGCGAAAGAATTCACGGTGGTGTTCAAGGAGGGCGCGGGGGCGCGGTGGCGCGGCCTCTTCGGTGCCGGCACCGTCCTTCCCGCCCATGCGGTTGCCCGCCGCGCCGGCATGGAGCTCGGTGAGCTGGACACGGCGCTGCGCTCGGAGGATCCGGCCGAGCTTCACCCGGTGGCGGCGGCCTGGCGCGACGGGTTCAACCTGGAGTCCTTCGACCCGGAGCTTCAGGTCTCCTTCGGCCCGTACCGCATTGACTCTGTCGGGCAGCACGGTGAGGTGGCTCTCGTGGCCAACGACTCCTACTACGGCGACGCCCCCCGCACCCCGAAGCTCGTGGTGTGGCCGGCGAGCGCAAACCCCGACGAGCTGAAGGACACCGGCGCGCAGCGCGTCGCCGAACTCAACGAGCCGAAGCCCGCGTGGCTCAACCTCGACGCCGAGGGAAACCCCTTCGACGTCAAGAGCGCCGTCGGGGAACTCACCGATTCCCTCACCTTCGCCCCGGCAGGGATGTGGTCCGTGCCCTCGAACCGCCAAGCCCTGGCGGCGTGCGTGGACCAGCGCGCCGTGGCTGCCGCCTCCGGTGCGGCGAGCGGGCTCGACGTACCGGTCAACCTAGTGCACATGCTGCCCTACAACGACCCCCAGGCGCGCCGCCTGGGCGGGGTGGTTGACCCGCACATGGCCGTCGATCCCGCCGCCGCGGGCGCGCTGGCGGGTACCGAGGTGCGCATCGGTTACGCCGGGGCCGCCCAGCGCTCCGCCGCAATGGTCGACACCGTGCGCGCCTCCTGCGAGCCCGCGGGCATCCGAGTGGTGGACGCCGGGGGCAACAAGACCCTCCGCGACCTGTCCCACGTGGAGACGGGGGAGTCGGGAGAGCGAACCACCACCGAAGGCAGCGTCGACGTCCTGCTGCGCCCCGTCGACTCCGCCACCGAGTACCCCGGCGCCGGCAACCGCCCCCAGGACCTGCCCGCGCTCCAGGACGAGGAGAGGAAACTGTGGGAGGAGCTGCCCTCGATCCCGCTGTCCGCGCAGCCGCGCATCTTCGCCATCGACCGCAACGTCGGTAACGTTGTCGTGTACACGGGGACCGCCGGCATCGGCTGGAACATGGACCGCTGGCAGAGCGCGTCCCCGCAACCCACCAAACGCAAGTGAGGTCCCCCGTGTCCCACCATCCTGACGCCAGCGAGAGGGCGTACGCCTCGGCCGCCGAGGCCATCGCGGACAAGATCCGCCGGGTTCCCGACTTCCCGGAAAAGGGTGTTGTCTTCGAGGACCTGACGCCCGTGCTTGCCGACGGCCCCGCCCTGCGCGCAGTCGTCCGCGAGCTGGCGGAGGAGAGTCGCGCCCTGGGCGCCGACATCATCGGCGGACTCGACGCCCGCGGCTTCCTCCTCGGTTCCGCCGTGGCCTACGAGCTGGGCCTGGGCATCCTGGCCATCCGTAAGAAGGGCAAGCTGCCTCCGCCGGTGCTGACCCAGGAGTACGACACCGAGTACAGCACCGCCGCGCTGGAGATTCCCGCCGACGGCGTGGACCTCAAGGGCCGCCGGATCGTCCTCGTCGATGACGTGCTGGCCACCGGTGGAACCCTGGTGGCGGCGACGGATCTCATCGAGCGCGCCGGTGGTAGCGTCGTGGGATACGTTGTGGTCCTCGAGGTCGAGGGCCTGGGTGGCCGCGACAAACTCGGTGGGGCGCCCGTGGTGGTCCTCAACAACCCGGGCCGCGGTACCGGCGCGCGCCGGTAGAAGCACCCAGAACACGCCGTTAGAGCACACGGAAGGGCACCCGATGGCAAACGATAGAGCGGTGAAGCGGTCGGGCTCGAGCGTGCGCAGCGTCTCCGCCCGCCTGGCGCGGTCGCTGACGGGGGGACGGGCCAAGGTAAACCCGGTCCTGGACCCCCTGCTGTCCATCCACCGCGCCTACCACCCCAAGGCGGATGTGGAGGTGCTCAACCGCGCGTACGACACCGCGGAGAAGCTCCACGAGGGCGTGTTCCGCAAGTCCGGTGACCCCTACATCACCCACCCGTTGGCCGTGGCCACCATCTGCGGCGAGATCGGCATGGACACCACCACGCTCGTCGCGGCGCTGCTGCACGACACGGTAGAGGACACCGACTACTCCCTCGACGACCTCACCCGGGACTTCGGGCCCGAGGTGGCGCGGCTTGTCGACGGCGTGACCAAACTGGACAAGGTCGACCTGGGCGCCGCGGCCGAGGCCGAGACCATCCGCAAGATGATCGTCGCGATGGCCGAGGACCCGCGCGTGCTGGTGATCAAGGTCGCCGACCGGCTGCACAACATGCGCACGATGCGGTTCCTGCCGCCCGAGAAGCAGGCAAAGAAGGCTCGGGAGACCCTCGACGTGATCGCCCCGCTCGCGCACCGCCTGGGCATGGCCAGCGTGAAGTGGGAGTTGGAGGACCTCGCCTTCGCCATCCTCTACCCGAAGAAGTACGAAGAGATCGTTCGGCTCGTCGCCGACCGCGCCCCCTCCCGCGACCGGGCCCTGAAGGAGATCACCGCCCAGCTGGAAGCGGAGCTGCGGGCCAACAACATCAGCGCCGAGGTGATGGGCCGGCCTAAGCATTACTGGTCGATCTACCAGAAGATGGTGGTGCGCGGCCACGAGTTCAACGAGATCTTCGACCTGGTGGGCCTGCGCGTCTTGGTGGACAATGTCCACGACTGCTACGCCGCGATCGGCGTGGTGCACTCCCTTTATTCGGCGCTGCCGGGGCGGTTCAAGGACTACATCTCCAACCCGCGTTTCGGCGTGTACCAGTCACTGCACACCACGGTGATGACGGACAGCGGCCGCGCCCTGGAGGTGCAGGTGCGCACCCACGAGATGCACTACAACGCCGAGTTCGGCGTCGCCGCGCACTGGCGCTACAAGGAGTCCAAGGGCTCCCACAAGGGTGATCCGGCCGAGGTGGACCAGATGGCGTGGATGCGCCAGCTCCTCGACTGGCAGAAGGAGGCGGCGGACCCCAACGAGTTCCTCGATTCCCTCCGCTACGACCTCACCAGCCAGCAGATCTTCGCCTTCACCCCGAAGGGCGACGTGGTTAACCTGCCCGCCGGCTCGACCCCCGTCGACTTCGCCTACGCCGTGCACACCGAGGTGGGGCACCGGTGCATCGGCGCGAAGGTCAACGGCAAGCTCGTCGCGCTCGAGTCGGAGCTCAAGTCCGGTGACAAGGTGGAGGTGTTCACCTCCAAGGACGAGAACGCCGGGCCCTCGCGAGACTGGCAGGAGTTCGTCGTCTCTCCGCGGGCGAAGAGCAAGATCCGCCAGTGGTTCGCCAAGGAACGCCGCGAGGAGCACCTGGAGGCCGGCCGAGACGCGCTGGCGGCCGAGGTGCAGCGCGGCGGGCTTCCGATGCACCGGCTCTTCACCGCTGATTCCATGCGCCAGGTGGCGGGCCAGTTACACTACCCGGACGTCGATGCCCTCTACACGGCCATCGGTGCCGGAAACGTCTCCGCCAAGCACGTCGCGAAGCTTCTCACCGACCTGTTCGGCGACGAGGGCGACGCCGTCGACGCCCTCACGGCGCGCACGCCGATGTCGGAGCTCGTCAAGCCCGTCATGCGGGGGCCGGGCCCCGGGATCCTGGTTCAGGGCAGCCCGGACGTGATGGCCAAGCTGGCCAAGTGCTGCCAACCCGTGCCGGGTGACGAGATCTTCGGCTTCGTCACCCGCGGCGGGGGAGTGTCGGTCCACCGCACGGACTGCACGAACGCCGCCAAGCTGCGCGACGAGCCCGAGAGGCTTATCGACGTCTCCTGGGCCGACGCCTCCTCCGCAGGCGGCGCCACCATGGCGACCCTCAACGTGGAGGCCTTGGACCGGCAGGGGCTGCTCGCCGACCTGACCGGGGCGCTCTCGGAGCAGAAGCTGCCGATCATCTCGCTGAGCTGCCGGATCAGTGACGACCACATTGCGGACGTTCGCTTCACGGTGGGGGTCTCCGACACCAAGCAGCTCGGTGCCCTGATGAACCAGGTGCGCAACATCGAGGGGATCTTCGACATCTACCGGGTCACCTCGTAGGTGGGTGCCGCGCCCGGTTGTTGGTGCGGTTGCCACGGTGCCAGAACCAGAGGGCCAAAACTAAAGGACCAAAACCCCGGGCCGGATTTTACACCGATTTTGCCACCTGGGGTTTTGGCCCTTTAGTTTTGGTCGTCTGGACCCTCGGCAGCTGCCCGGGGCAGCGAAAACCGCCCTGAGGAGATCCTCGGGGCGGTTTCGGAATACTCCGCGACGGAGTCCTACTTCATGAAGTACTTGGTCACGATGCCCGCAATGCCGGCAATGAGGCCGACGAGACCGCTGAGAATGGTGATGATCTTCCCAGCCTGGCCCAAGGCCTTGTCATCCATGTTGCCGAGCGAGGAGCCAAAGTCGAGGTTCGAGGAACCAGAGTCCGTCGGGGCATCCTTGGCATCGCCTGCCGCGAGAACGAGGGTGGTGGGCTCAGCCTGAGCCGGGGCGGCGGCCATGCCACCGGTGACCATGGCTGCGGCGGTGGCGGCAGCGATAAAACCCTTGCGAAGCTTCATGTGTATTCCAATCTGAGAGGGACGCCGATATAGCGGGCTCAACACTAGCGGGCAACTTTGGACAGCGCAATAGTTTCTTAACGAACCACTGGCAATCTTCTGGTAATCACTCCGTGTCCGCCGGTCAACCCGCGCAGCTTTACCCCCGCGGGCCAACCCCGGTCCATCCTTTAAAGCTAACCGTCCTAGCCGGCGACAGTCGCGGCCTCGATCTTGACCTCCTCGGCGGGCTTGCCGTCGGATTTTCCGCCCTCGGCACCCTTCTCGGCGATTTTGTCCAGGGTGTCCAGGCCCTTGTCGTCGATCTTGCCGAAGTACGTGTACATCGGCGGCAGGGTCGAGTCACCGTAGTTGAGGAAGAACTGCGAGCCGTTGGTGCCCAGCCCGGCGTTGGCCATCGCGATGGTGCCGCGGCCGTACTTCACGGGCGGCGGGGACTGCAGGAGCTGACCCTTCATCTGCTCGGCCTGGTCGGCCGGGGTGCCCTCGGGGATCTGGGAGGTGTCCACCTTCTCCAGGGCTTCGTCGGTGGGGTACTCGTTGGCGAAGGTGAAACCCGGGCCGCCGGAGCCGGACCCGGTCGGGTCACCGCACTGCAGGACCTTCAGGCCTTCGCTTGTGGTCAGGCGGTGGCACACGGTGTCGTTGAAGTAGTCCTTCTTCGCGAGGTACTCGATGGAGTTGACCGTGCACGGGGAGACGGAGCGGTCGAGTTCCATGCCGATCGGCCCGGCGGAGGTGTCCAGGTTCACGGTGACGGTCCCGCGCGCTGAGACGCTGTCGGTCGGCGGAGTGCCCACATCCTTGGACTGGCCGGCATCGCCCCTGGGGTAGGAGCACGTTACCGTCTCCGGCAGCGCCTTCGCGCGGGTCAGGGAGAGGGGCTCGGCGTCGATGGGCGAGGGCGAGGAGCTTGTCGACGCACTCTCCTCCGCCGAGGTGGACGTGTCCGCGTCATTGTGGTTGGCGAGCGCGTAGATCCCGCTGCCGATGCCGAGGATGACGACCGCCGAGAGGGCGGCGATGCCCCACGGGCCTCGCTTTTCCTTGCGGTCGCGGGAGTTGAGCTCGCGCTCAAGATTCTTCAGGGCGTCCTTGCCCCGCTGCTCGTTGCTTGCCACGGTGGGTAACCTCGCTTGTCCGGTGTCTCGACCCTCCGAAGGGGCGGGCCGTCTGCGGCATATGAGCCTAGCAGCCGCCCCGGGCCCGCCCCCGGCGGTGCGGCGGGGCGCTACGGTGGTGGGCATGAAAATCACGGGTTTCGCCGCCGGTCCGTTCCAGACGAACTGCTACATCGTCGTCAACGACGCGGTCACCGGGGGCGACGGCCTCCACCCCGCGTTCGTCGTCGACCCCAGCCTGGGCGCTCATGACCGCGTCGTCGAGGCCGTGCGGGCGGAGGGGGCGCGGCTGGAGGCGGTGGTTCTCACCCACGGCCACATCGACCACACCCGCGACGCCGGAAAGTTTGGGCTGCGGACCTTCATTCACCCCGACGACGAATTCATGCTCGACGCGGGCGAGGGTATCACCGCGCGCCTCCGGCTGCCCTTCGACGTGGAACACATGGAGCCGATCGAGGATATCCACCACGTCCACGACGGTGAGACGCTAACCGTGGCCGGCCTGGAGTTCGCGGTGCGCCACGCCCCGGGCCACTCGCCCGGCAGCACCCTCTACCTGGGCGACGGTTTCGTCCTGTCCGGCGACGTTCTCTTCCGCGGTTCCATCGGCAGGACGGACCTGCCGTACTCAGATGACGCCGCGATGCAGGACAGCCTCCGCGGGCCGGTGTGGGAGATCCCGGACTCCTTCGCCGTCCTTCCCGGCCACGGGCCCACCACGACTATGGAGCACGAGCGGGCCACCAACCCGTTCCTCCGGGCGGCAAACGCCGGACGCTGACGGGACCAGGGCCCGACGCGGACCGGGACCATGGACAACGCGGGCGCTAGACTTGCGTTCCATGACCGAAACCACGAAGACAGGCAAGCTCACCACCCTCAGCGCGCCGAAGGGCGTGCCGGACTACGTCCCGCCGGTATCCGCCACCTTCATCCGCGTGCGCGACGAGTTCGCCCGCCAGGCGCACCTTGCCGGCTACCAGCACATCGAGCTGCCCGTCTTCGAGGACACCAACCTCTTCGCCCGCGGGGTGGGCGAGTCCACCGACATCGTCTCCAAGGAGATGTACACCTTCGCCGACCGCGGCGACCGCTCGGTGACCCTGCGCCCCGAGGGCACCGCGGGCGTGATGCGCGCGGTGATCGAGCACAACCTCGACCGCGGATACCTGCCCGTCAAACTCAACTACTACGGGCCGTTCTTCCGCTACGAGCGGCCCCAGGCCGGCCGTTACCGCCAGCTCCAACAGGTCGGGGTCGAGGCCATCGGGGTCGACGACCCCCTCCTCGACGCCGAGATCATCGCCCTGGCCGACCGCTGCTACCGCAGCGTGGGCCTCACCGGCTTCCGCCTCGAGCTGACCAGCCTGGGCGACGCCACCTGCCGCCCGCAGTACCGCGAGAAGCTGCAGGAGTTCCTCTTCTCGCTGCCCCTGGACGAGGAGACCCGCACCCGCGCCCGGCTCAACCCGCTGCGCGTCCTCGATGACAAGCGCCCCGAGGTCCGCGAGATGCTCGAGGAAGCCCCGCTCATGCTCGACCACCTCTCGGCCGAATCGCGGGAGCACTTCGAGACGGTCACCGGCACCCTGGACGACCTGCGTGTGCCCTACGTGATCAACCCCCGAATGGTCCGCGGCCTGGACTACTACACCAAGACCACCTTCGAGTTCGTCCACGACGGCCTCGGCGCGCAGTCCGGCATCGGCGGCGGCGGACGCTACGACGGCCTGATGGCGCAGATCGGCGGCCAGGACCTCTCCGGCATCGGCTTCGGCCTGGGCGTCGACCGCACCGTCCTAGCCCTCGAGGCTGAGGGCGTGCAGCTGGAGGGCGTCGACAGGCGCGTGGACGTCTTCGGTGTCGCCATCGGCGAGGCGGCGGGAAAGCGCATGAGCCTGCTTGTCGACGCCCTCCGCGCGTCCGGGATTTCCGCCGACATGTCGTACGGCGGGCGCGGACTCAAGGGCGCCATGAAGGGAGCGGACCGCGCAGGCGCGAAGTACGCCCTGGTTCTCGGCGAGCGCGAGCTCGAGGCGGGGCAGGTTGCGGTGAAGAACCTCGCCGACCACTCCCAGGTCGATGTCGCGCTCAACGTCGAGGCCGTCATCGGCGCCGTGACCGCCCTGCGGGGCTAGGGCACCGCTAACACTCGGTGATGTTGACGGGCAGGCCGAGCTGGACGGCTAGCCCGCCCATCGAGGTCTCCTTGTACTTGGTCATCATGTCGCGCCCGGTGGCCGCCATGGTCTCCACGACGTCGTCGAGGGTCACGATGTTCGTGCCGTCGCCAAGCTTGGCCAGGCGCGCGGCGTTGATGGCCTTGACCCCGCCGATCGCGTTGCGCTCGATGCACGGCACCTGCACGAGGCCGCCGACCGGGTCGCACGTCAGGCCGAGGTTGTGCTCGAGGGCGATTTCGGCGGCGTTCTCCACCTGCTGGGGCGTGCCGCCGAGGATCGCGCACATCCCGGCTGCAGCCATCGACGAGGCCGAGCCGACCTCGCCCTGGCAGCCGACCTCGGCACCGGAGATGGATGCGTTGGTCTTGATGATCACCCCGATCGCCCCGGCGGTGAGGAGGAACTCCCGCGCGCGCTCGACCGTGAAATCGTCGGTGAAGTCCCGGCAGTAGTGCATCACGGCCGGGATGATGCCGGCGGCCCCGTTGGTGGGGGCGGTGACAACCTGGCCGTGCGCGGCATTTTCCTCGTTGACAGCCAGCGCGTAGAGGTTGACCCACTCCATCGCGTCCAACCCCCGCGCCGTGGACTCCTGGTATTCCGCCGTGAGCAGGCGGTAGAGGCGCGGGGCACGGCGGGTGACGTTCAGCCCGCCGGGGAGCGTGCCCTCCGTCTTCAGGCCGTGGGAGACGCACTCCTGCATCACGTCCCACACCCGGTCAAGGTGGTCGCGAACGACATCCCAACCGTGCAGCGCCTCCTCGTTGGCGCGCATGATCTCGGCGACCGTCATGCCGTTTTCCTCGCACAGGCGCATGAGGGTCTTTCCGCTGTGGAACTCGAAGGGGATCACCGGACGCTCGTGCGTCGTGGTGATGCCGGACTCCCCGGCCTTGGCCTCCATCCCGGCGCGGTCGAGGATGAACCCGCCACCGACGGAGAAGTACTCCACGCGCTCCGCCACAGGCTGCCCTGCGGCATCCCAGGCGTCGAAGATGAGGCAGTTGGGGTGCTCCGCAACCGGGGTGGGGTCCAGCACCACCTCGTACTCCACGGCGCCGTCGGGGCCCTCGATCACCCCTCGCGGGGGAACCTCCTCCCCGGGCACCGGGGCCACGTCCGGGGAGGTGGTCAGGGGAGTCCACCCGACGAGTCCGAGCAGGACGGCGCGGTCGGTGCCGTGGCCGACACCGGTGGCCGCGAGCGAGCCGCGCAGCTCCACCCGGATGCGGGCGGGGAGAGCACCGGTGTCGCGGGTGAGCCTGTCCGCGAATTCCATCGCGGCGCGCATGGGCCCGACGGTGTGCGAAGAGGATGGACCGATACCGATGCTGAACAGATCGACAACGCTAACGGTGTTTTGAGACATGGGGCGATGCTACATCAGGGGGCGGTCACTCAAGGCCGCTTCGCGCCGGGCCTCTTACGATGTGCCGGTGCGGCCGTCGAGAAGCTGGTCGAAGGGCACGAAGTCCTCGGTCACGTCGAGACCCGTCTTGCGGGGCCGGGCACCGGCGGCACCCCCTCCGCCGCCGGCACGGTCGGCCTGCGCGGGAAAGAGGAGCTCCGCCAGCTCGGTGGCGGCGCGCTCCACCCGGGCGGAGAACTCCGCGCTGCCGGGCCCGCCGAAGTCTCCCGTGGCGGCGAAGAGCGCGGTGGGGACCACGACGGCCCGCATGAAGGTCAGAAGGGGCCGCAGAGCGTACTCGGTGACCAGGGAGTGCCGGGCGGTGCCGGCCGTGGCGGCGATGATGGTGGGCATGGCGTTGAGAGCGTCGGCGTCGAGAACGTCGAAGAACATCTTGAACAGCCCGCTGTAGCTGGCTTTGAACACCGGGGTGACGGCCACCAGGGCATCGGCGGAGGAGAGCCTGCGCCGCACCTCGTCGAGCCGCGGGGCGGAGGTGCCGGTGGTGGTGGCGTGGGCGAGGTCGGTCGCCAGCTCGCGCAGTTCGACGGTCTCGGTCGCGATGTCCCCGCCGCGCCGGCGTGCCGCCCGAGCGACGGCCTCGGCGACGGTGTCGGCCACCTGGCGCGAGGTCGAGGGCGTCGACAAGCCAGCGGTGAGTACGAAGAGTGTGGCCACTATCCTTCCTTTCCGGGGTTGACCTCGAAGTGGGGCAGGGGGCGCCCCGAGCGCTTGGCGGCGAGGAGCGTATCAAAGGTGGGCGGATCGGAGGGGACGTGGTCCGGGCGGCGCGCCTCCATGCGGCGGCGCAGCTCGGGGACGACCTGGGTGCCCAGGATCTCGATCTGGTCCAGAACCACCTCCAGCGGAAGCCCCGCGTGGTCCATGAGGAACATCTGGCGCTGGTAGTCACCCACCCAGTCCGCGAACTGCATGGTGCGCTCGATGACCATCTCCGGCGTGCCCACGGTAAGGGGCGTTGCCTCGGTGAACTCCTCGAGACTGGGGCCGTGCCCGTAGACGGGGGCGTTGTCGAAGTAGGGGCGGAAGAATTTCTTCGCCTCCGCCTCCGTGTCCGCCATGAACACCTGGCCCCCGAGGCCCACGATGGCCTGGTCGGCGCGCCCGTGGCCCCATGCCTCGTAGCGCCGGCGGTAGAGCCCCACCATGGAGGCGGTGTGCTCCTTGTTCCAGAAGATGTTGTTGTGGAAGAACCCGTCGCCGTAGAACGCCGCCTGCTCGGCAATCTGGGGCGAACGGATGGAGCCGTGCCAGACGAACGGGGGCACCCCCTCGAGCGGGGCCGGTGTGGCGGTGAAGCCGTTGAGCGGGGTGCGGAACTGCCCCTGCCAGGTCACCGACCGCTCGCGCCACAGGCGGCGCAGGAGGTGGTAGTTCTCCACCGCCAGCGGGATGCCCTGGCGGATGTCCTTGCCGAACCACGGGTAGACCGGCCCGGTGTTCCCGCGGCCCAGCATGAGTTCCATGCGCCCGTCGACGAGGTTCTGCAGGAAGGAGTAGTCCTCCGCGAGACGGACGGGGTCGTTCGTGGTGATCAGCGTGGTCGAGGTGGACAGGAGGATGCGGCTCGTCTTCGCACCGATATACGCGAGGTGGGTCGTGGGCGAGGAGGGCACGAACGGCGGGTTGTGGTGCTCGCCGGTGGCGAAGACATCCAGGCCGACCTCCTCAGCCTTGAGCGCGATCGCGGTGATGGCGTCGATGCGCTCCTTTTCGGTGGGGGTGGTGCCGGTGGTGGGGTCGGTGGTGACATCGCCGACGGTCATGACGCCGAACTGCACGGCGGGTCCTTTCTCGCGGGGCGGGGGGTACACCGATCACAACAATGGTGACGTGACAACTATTCCGCCCGCCGCGCTAAACGACGCCCACCCGCGCGCCCCGGGCGGGGAGGCGTGCGGGTGGGCGTCGAAAAGCGCGTTCCGCGGGGTCTCGGATCCGGGTCTAGGACTTGTACGCGCCGCGGTTGAGGAAGTCGCAGGAGGACATTTTGCCGGAGTTGTAACCGGCGGAGAAGGACTCCTCGCGCTGCTGGGACGAACCGTGCGTCCAGGCGTCGGGGTTGACCTGGCCGCCGGAGCGCTTCTGGATGTTGTCGTCACCGATCGAGCGGGCCGTCTGCAGCGCCTGGCTCAGCTGCTGCTGGCTGATCGGGTCGAGCATCGCGTCGGGGCCCTCGGAGGCGTGCTTGGCCCAGATGCCCGCGTAGCAGTCCGCCTGCAGCTCGATGGCAACCGCAGCGGAGTCCTCGCCCGGGTGGTTGTAGTCGCTCATGCCGAGGGTGCCCTCGAGGTTCTGGATGTGGTGGCCCACCTCGTGGGCGACCGCGTACTCCTGCGCCAGCGGGCCGTCGGAGCCGCCCAGCTTGTTCAGCTCCTCGAAGAAGCTGACATCGAGGTAGGCAGTGGTGTCCTTCGGGCAGTAGAAGGGGCCCGTCGACGCCGTCGCCTGGCCGCACCCGGTGGTGACGCTGTTCTTGAACAGGTTCATCCCGGGCTGGGTGTAGTCGATACCGGCCTGCTCCGGCAGAACCTTCTGCCAGACGGCGTCCACCGAGTACATGGTGGCCTCGACGCGGCAGTCGTCGTACTCGTTGGCCGCGTTGGGGCTGTTGCAGTGGTCAAGGTTGTAACCGCCCGTGTTGCCCATGTGGCCCGAGGACTGGGGGTTGGCGGGCTGGTCGGTGCCGCCTCCGATGCCGCCGCCCAGGAAGTACATCAGGGCAACCAGGATCAGGGTGCCGATGCCGCCGCCGCCCACCGCGATGGGCATGCCGCCGATCCCGCCGCCACCGCCGGAGCTGGTGGTCACGCGCCCACCGCCGCCGCGGTTGAAATTGCTGTTGAAGGTCATGGGAAAAGTCTGCCAAAGAATCCCGGGAAATGGGGAATACCACCCGGGAAGCCTGTGGAAAGCCACAGCCGGGGTGAGCCCGGGGCCTCTTCGGGATGGGCCCGGGGCGCGTCCGGGTCCTGTCCGGGGCACCGGGTAGACTCGTTGGCGTTAACTTTTGCCCTCACGTGGAAGGACGTGGAAGATACCGTGCTGCGCACTCACCTTGCGGGAGACCTCCGCAAAGAACTCGACGGCCAGACCGTAACCCTCACCGGCTGGGTGTCCCGCCGGCGCGACCACGGCGGCGTGATCTTCATCGACCTGCGCGACCGCTCCGGCCTCGCGCAGGTGGTGTTCCGTGAGTCCGATGTCGCCGAGGCGGCCCACGACCTGCGCAGCGAGTACTGCGTCCAGGTCACCGGCGTGGTCGAGCCCCGCCCCGAGGGCTCCGCGAACCCCAACCTCGCCTCCGGCGAGATCGAGGTGAACGCGACCGAGCTGAAGGTGCTGAACAAGTCCGCGGCCCTGCCCTTCCAGGTCGAGGACTTCACCTCCAACGAGGTGGGGGAGGAGACCCGCCTGAAGTACCGCTACCTCGATCTGCGCCGCGAGCGCCAGGCCAACGCCCTGCGCCTGCGCTCCAACGTCAACCGCGCCGCCCGCGATGTGTTGACCAAGCACGACTTCGTCGAGGTGGAGACCCCGACCCTGACCCGCTCCACGCCCGAGGGCGCCCGCGACTTCCTCGTTCCCGCGCGCCTCCGCCCGGGTTCCTGGTACGCCCTGCCGCAGTCCCCGCAGCTGTTCAAGCAGCTGCTCATGGTCGCTGGCATGGAGCGCTACTTCCAGATCGCGCGCTGCTACCGCGACGAGGACTTCCGTGCCGACCGCCAGCCTGAGTTCACCCAGCTTGATGTGGAGGCCAGCTTCGTCGACCAGGACGACATCATCGCTCTCGCCGAGGAGATCCTCGTCGCGCTGTGGAAGCTCATCGGCTACGACATCAACACCCCCATCCCGCGCATGACCTACAAGGACGCGATGGAGAAGTACGGTTCCGACAAGCCGGACCTGCGCTTCGACATCCAGCTCGTGGACTGCACCGAGTTCTTCCGCGACACGACCTTCCGCGTGTTCCAGAACGAATACGTCGGCGCCGTTGTCATGGAGGGCGGGGCCTCCCAGCCGCGCCGGCAGCTCGACGCCTGGCAGGACTGGGCGAAGCAGCGCGGCGCCAAGGGCCTGGCGTACATCCTGGTCCAGGAGGACGGCGAGCTCGGCGGGCCCGTGGCCAAGAACATCACGGACGAGGAGAAGGCCGGCATCGCCGCCCACGTCGGCGCCAAGCCCGGCGACTGCATCTTCTTCGCCGCGGGCGACGCGAAGTCCTCCCGTGCGCTGCTCGGCGCCGCCCGCAACGAGATCGCCCGCAAGCTCGACCTGATCAAGGAGGGTGACTGGGCCTTCACCTGGGTCGTCGACGCGCCGCTGTTCGAGCCGGCCGCAGACGCCACCGCTTCGGGCGACGTCGCCCTCGGGCACTCCTCCTGGACCGCCGTGCACCACGCGTTCACCTCGCCGAAGCCGGAGTTCCTGGATACCTTCGACAAAGAGCCCGGTGAGGCTCTCGCCTACGCCTACGACATCGTCTGCAACGGCAACGAGATCGGCGGCGGCTCCATCCGCATCCACGACCGCGCGGTCCAGGAGCGCGTCTTTGACGTCATGGGCATCACGGAGGAGGAGGCGCAGGAGAAGTTCGGGTTCCTCCTCGAGGCCTTCTCCTACGGCGCGCCCCCGCACGGTGGCATCGCCTTCGGGTGGGACCGCATCGTCTCGCTGCTCGGCGGCTTCGATTCCATCCGCGACGTCATCGCCTTCCCCAAGTCGGGCGGCGGCGTCGACCCGCTCACCGACGCGCCGGCCCCCATCACCCCGGAGCAGCGCAAGGAGTCGGGTGTGGACGCCAAGCCCAAGGCGGATGCCGCGGGCAAGGCCGGTGCCGGAGCCGGGCGGCGCAACGAGGTCAACCTCGGCGACGAGGCCAAGGACAACGAGGCCGAGGCTGCCGGCGCGGCCGGCTAACACCGACCCACCTCCCCCGGGTGGCACCGGACGGGCAAACCGCCCTCCCCGGTGCCGCCGATATGCGAAGATGGGGGTGGAATCTGGGCCGACGCGGCCCGCAAGGAGTGACCTCATGGAGCAGGACAACGTCATCGCCCTGGCGGAAGATATTCTCACCCGCCGCTACGGGGGAACGCAGAGGCTTACCGACGCCACCCGCCTACCCGGTTCCGGATTCTCCGGCGTCTACCGGGCCCGCGTCGCCGCGAACCCGTTCCTGCAGCACCGCTCCGTTGTGGTGAAGCAGTCCCCGGAGACGGGCGACGTGCTCGAGGACGCCGCCTTCCTCCGCGAGGTCGTCGCCTACCAGTTCACCACCTCGCTCAGCGAGGACGTCCGCCCCGGACCGGTGCTCCTCGGATACGACACCGCGCAGCGCATCATCATCATTTCCGACTCCGGCGACGGGGACACCCTGGAGACGCTCCTGGACACCGCGGACGACGGCCAACGGGTGCAGATACTGCGCAACCTGGGCACCGCCCTCGGCCGGATGCACGCGGGCACGGCGGGCAAGGAGGACGACTACAACGTCCTCTTCGCCCGCATGATGCGCAGCAGGAGGGGTCAGCGCCAGGTCCAGGACCTGCGCGAACACCTGCTGATGCACCGCATCCGCCTCGGCGCCGAAATGCTGGAGAAGTCCGGCATCGCCATCCCCGCCGAGGTGGCGGCAACCGCGGAGCGCATCCGGGCCAGGCTGCTCCACGGCGGCAACCGTGCCTTCACCCCCTTCGACCTCGCCCCCGACAACATCATCTACGCCGACCGCACGCAGTTCCTCGACTACGAGTGGGCCGGTTTCCGCGACGTCACCTTCGACGTGGGCTTTGTCGTCGGCGGGTTCCCCAACTACGTTGCCGCGCGCACGATCAGCGACGACGAGGCGCAGGTGTTCATTGACGCGTGGGTCCGCGAGGTGGAGACGACCTGGCCGAGCGTCCTGCACGGGGACACGCTGCACGCGAGCATCACCGGCGCGCTGATCGGCTGGTCCCTGTCCAGCGTGTCCATCCTCAACGCCAACGCGCTCGAGGAGATGGGGCAGGCCGACCCGCAGCTCGCGGCGGAGTTCGACACGGCGGGCGCCGATCTCGAGGCCGCGGTGAGCGCCGACGGCAGCTTCGAGATCAGCGGCGACCTCCTCCGGCCCCGCACCGACGGACCCTTCACCTCCGACGAAATGCTGGTCCGCCGCGACCTCTACGAGACCTTTGACGCGCTGGCCCGCTACGCCACCCTCGGGCGCGACAGCGCCAACCTCGTCATCGCGGACTGGGCAGGCTCCCTGGCGGAACGCCTGCGGTAGGGGCCGGGATGCAGGAGGGACTCTTCGGGGATTCGCCGGACACCACCACCGGGCACCGGGGCACCGCCTTTTTCGAGGCGGGCTCCTCGGCACCGCTCGCTGCCCGGATGCGCCCGCGCACCCTGGCAGAGATCGCGGGGCAGGGCCACCTGCTCGGCGAGGGCAAGCCGCTGCGTCGGCTCGTCGAGGGGTCCGGGGCATCCTCCGTGGTCCTCTACGGCCCGCCCGGTTCCGGCAAGACCACCATCGCCTCGCTCATCGCGCAGACGACGGGGCAGAACTTCGTCGCCCTGTCCGCCCTGTCCTCCGGGGTCAAGGAGGTCCGCCAGGTCATCGACCAGGCCCGGCGCGACCTCGCCCGGGGCGAGCGCACGGTGCTGTTCATCGATGAGGTGCACCGCTTCTCCAGGACCCAGCAGGACGCGCTCCTCGCGGCGGTGGAGAACCGGACGGTGCTGCTGGTGGCGGCGACGACGGAGAACCCGTCGTTTAGCGTCGTCGCCCCCTTGCTCTCGCGCTCCCTGTTGCTGCAGCTCGAACCGCTGGGCGACGACGACATCGGCGCGGTGCTCGATCGGGCGGTCTCCGACGAGCGCGGCCTGGCCGGGGCGGTGACCCTCAATGCAGAAGCACGCGCCCAGCTCATCCTTCTCGCGGGGGGTGACGCGCGCCGATCGCTGACCTACCTCGAGGCGGCGGCGGATGCCGTGGGGGAGGGCGGCACGATCACCGTGGACGTTGTGCGCGCGAGCGTGAACCGCGCGGTGGTGCGCTACGACCGCGACGGGGACCAGCACTACGACGTGACCTCGGCCTTCATCAAGTCGATCCGCGGCTCGGACGTCGATGCCGCCCTGCACTACCTGGCCAGGATGATCGAGGCGGGGGAGGACCCGCGCTTCATCGCCCGCCGCCTGGTCATCCACGCTTCCGAGGACATCGGGATGGCGGATCCCACCGCGATGCAGGTGGCCGCAGCTGCCGCGCAGGCGGTGCAGTTCATCGGCATGCCCGAGGGCAGGCTGCCGCTGGCGCAGGCGGTGATCCACCTGGCCACCGCCCCGAAGTCGCCGTCCGTGGTGCGCGCCATCGACCGCGCTCAGCAGGATGTGAGGGCGGGCAAGGCGGGCCCCGTCCCCGCGCACCTGCGCGACGGCCACTATGAGGGCGCGAAAAAGATCGGCAGCGCCGTCGGCTACGTCTACCCGCACGACGATCCGCGCGGGGTGGTCGAGCAGCGCTACATCCCCGAGGGCCTGGACGACGCGGTGTACTACGAGCCGACGGAGCACGGAAACGAGAAGCGGATCGTGGGTTACATCGGGAGGCTGCGGAGGATGGTCCGCGGAAAGTAGGCCGCGGGGAATCTCGCGCGCCGACGCCCGGGGTAAAGTGGTTCCGGACTAATTCTCGACCACCCCCGGAGGCCATCCCCGTGCAAACCCATGAGATCCGCAAGCGCTTCACCGAGCACTTCGTCAACGCAGGCCATACGTCGGTGCCGAGCGCCTCGCTGATCCTGGATGACCCCACCCTCCTCTTCGTCAACGCCGGCATGGTGCCCTTCAAGCCGTACTTCCTCGGCCGCCAGACCCCGCCGTTCGAAAGCGGCAAGGCCACGTCGATCCAGAAGTGCGTGCGCACCCTCGACATCGAGGAAGTGGGCGTGACCACCCGCCACAACACCTTCTTCCAGATGGCGGGCAACTTCTCCTTCGGCCAGTATTTCAAGGAGGGTGCGATCACGCTGGCGTGGGAGTTGCTCACCAAGTCCATCGACGACGGCGGCCTCGGCCTGGACCCGGAGCGCCTCTGGGTCACGGTCTTCCTCGACGACGACGAGGCGGCCGCCATCTGGCGTGACGTTGTCGGCCTGCCCGAGGAGCGTATCCAGCGCATGGGCATGGAGGACAACTTCTGGTCCATGGGCATCCCGGGCCCGTGCGGGCCCTGCTCGGAGATCTACTACGACCGCGGCCCCGAGTACGGCCGCGACGGTGGCCCGGTCGCCGACGACAACCGCTACATGGAGATCTGGAACCTCGTGTTCATGGAGTCCATCCGCGGCGAGGGCGACAAGAAGGGCAACTTCGACATCGTCGGTGAGCTGCCGCAGAAGAACATCGACACCGGCATGGGCATCGAGCGTGTCGCCTGCCTGCTCCAGGGCGTGGACAACGTCTACGAGACCGACCTACTTCGCCCGGTGATCGACGCCGCGGTCGAGCTGACGGGCACGCGTTACGACGCCGGAAACCACGCCGACGACGTCCGCTTCCGCGTCATCGCCGACCACTCCCGCACCGGCATGATGATCATCCTCGACGGCGTCACCCCCTCCAACGAGGGGCGCGGTTACATCCTCCGCCGCCTGCTGCGCCGCATCGTGCGCTCGGCCCGTCTCCTCGGCGCGACCGGCACGGTGCTGGAGACCTTCATGAACACCATCATGGACACCATGGCGCCGTCCTTCCCGGAGATCGAGGACAACCGCGAGCGCATCCTCCGCGTCGCCATGGCCGAGGAGCGCGCCTTCCTCAAGACCCTCGAATCCGGAACGCACCGCTTCGACGAGGCCGCCGCCGAGCTGAAGACCTCCGGCACCTCTGTGCTGTCCGGCGACCGGGCCTTCGAGCTCCACGACACGTACGGGTTCCCGATCGACCTCACCCTTGAAATGGCGCGCGAGGCCGGCCTCGCGGTGGACATGGACGCCTTCAACGCCGAGATGACCGCCCAGCGCCAGCGCGCCAAGGCCGACAACAAGGCCAAAAAGCACCGAAACGTCGACGATTCCCTCTACCGCGAGTGGGTGGATAACGCCCCGACCCAGTTCGTCGGCTACGACACCCTCACCCACGACGGAACCGTGCTCGGTCTCGTGCGGGGCGGGGAGAAGGTCACCGAGGCGAAGCAGGGTGACGAGGTCGAGGTCATCCTCGACGTCACGCCCATGTACGCCGAGTCCGGCGGGCAGACCGCCGACCGCGGCCGGCTCGTCATGGGCGACACGGTCCTCGATGTCAACGACGTGCAGAAGATCGGGAAGAAGCTCTGGGTGCACAAGGCGACGGTGCAGAACGGCGGGCTCGACCTCGGCTCGACCGTGACCGCGGAGGTGGACGGCATGTGGCGTCACGGTGCCCGCCAGGCGCACACCGCCACCCACCTCATCCACGCCGCGCTGCGCCAGGTGCTCGGCCCGACCGCCGTACAGGCGGGCTCCCTGAACAAGCCCGGTTACCTGCGCTTCGACTTCAACTACACGGACCAGCTCACCGAGCAGCAGATGCGCGACATCGCCACCGCGACCAACCAGGCCGTCGACGCCGACCTGGCCGTCAACACCATCGAGACCTCCCTCGAGGAGGCGAAGGCGATGGGCGCCATGGCCCTGTTCGGCGAGAGCTACGGTGACCGCGTGCGAGTGGTCGAGATCGGCGGCCCGTTCTCCATCGAGCTGTGCGGCGGCACCCACGTCTCGCACTCCTCGCAGATCGGGCCCGTCGCCGTGCTGGGCGAGTCCTCAGTCGGCTCCGGTGCCCGCCGCATCGAGGCCTACTCGGGCATGGATTCCTTCCGCTACTTCTCCAAGGAGGCCGCCCTCGCCTCGGGGCTCGCCACCGAGCTGAAGACGCCCACCGAGCAGCTCCCGGAGCGCATCGCACAGCTCACCGAGCGTCTCCGCGACGCGGAAAAGGCCGTGGAGGACCTCCACCGGCAGCAGCTCATGCGCCAGACCGCCGACCTGGTGGCCAAGGCCGAGAACGTCGGGGCCTTCAAGCTCATCGCCCTCCACCTGCCGGGAGGCGTGAGCGCGGGCGACCTGCGCACCGTCGCCGGTGATCTGCGCGGGCGGCTCAACTCCGAACCCGCAGTGATCGCCCTGGCATCGGACGCTGACGGCAAGGTGCCCTTCGCTGTGGCCGCCACCCAGCCCGCCGTCGATGCCGGAATCAAGGCGGGTGAGCTGGTCAAGCTGATCGGCGGGTACGTCGACGGCCGGGGCGGTGGCAAGCCCAACCTCGCCCAGGGCTCGGGTGCGAATCCCGCGGGCATCGAGGCGGCGCTGCGCGCGGTCCGGGAGGAACTGACCGCCCGCTAGGGATGGGCGGGTAATATAACAAAACGGATACGAGACACGCCGATCCGGAGCGCGGGCCCGACCCGCGCACCGGCTAGCGTGTGTAACCGACCGTCTTTGTCAATTACACCGTCACCCTCGCGCTCCCACCGGGAACCGAGGGTCCGACCCGGAGGAACAACGCGATCATGAAGGTGCAGCCCGACAACCCGGGCGTCGATGACCCCGGAGCGGGCCGCCGCCTCGGTGTCGACGTCGGGACCGTGCGCATCGGTGTCGCCTCCTCCGACCGGGATGCCCGCCTCGCCACCCCAGTGGAAACCATCGCCCGGGTTACCGGGTTCAAGGACCGGGACGGTGCGGACATCGACCGGCTCGTCGAGCTGGTCAACGAGTACAACGCCGTCGAGGTTGTCGTGGGCCTGCCCCGTGACCTCAAGGGCAACGGCTCGTCGAGTGTGAAGCACGCAAAGGAGATCGCGTTCCGCATCGGGCGGCGCTGCGATGTCCCCGTGCGGTTGGCCGACGAGCGCCTGACGACGGTTGCCGCAACCCACGCACTTCGTACCGCCGGTGTAACCGAAAAGGCCGGGCGCCGCGTCATCGATCAGGCAGCGGCGGTGGAGATTCTCCAGTCGTGGCTCGATGGCAGACTCAACTACCTCAAGGAGATGTGAAGACCGTGACCGCCGGACCGAAAAGCCAGCGACGGACGCGAAGCACCGCGGTGCTTGTGACGTCGATTCTGCTCATCGTTGGCCTCGTCGCCTGGATCGCCGTCGCGCGCTCCGGCGGGGGAAGCGACTTCCAGGGCCAGGGCAACGGCGAGGAGCAGGTCGTCGAGGTGCCCGAGGGCTCCAACGTCTCGCTGCTCGGCCCGAAGCTGGAGGAGCTGGGAGTGGTGAAGTCGAACGACGCCTTCCAGTCCGCGGCCCTCGGCAACAACAACTCCAGCAACATTCAGCCCGGCTTTTACCGCCTTCAGAAGAAGATGAGCGCCGACGCCGCCGTGCAGGCGCTGCTCGATCCCTCGAACAAGATCACCCCGCTGCAGGTGTACGGCGGAGCGACGCTCATGGACGTCTCCGTGGTGGGCGGGCAGACACGCCTGGGCATCCTGTCGATGATCCAGCAGGTCTCCTGCGGGGACAAGCCGACGAAGGGGTGCGCCACCGCGGAGGACCTGCACAACGTCGCCGCGAACGCCGACCCGGCGAAGCTCGGTGTTCCCGAGTGGGCGCGTGAGAAGGTCAGCGCGCACGCGGGTGACCCGAAGCGACTGGAGGGTCTCATCGCCCCGGGTGAGTACATCATCGACCCGGGTGCATCCGCGGAGACGATTCTGACCGACATCATCACCCGCTCGGCCAAGCAGTACCAGTCGACGGACATCGAGGGCCGCGCGAAGGCGATCGGCCTGTCGCCCTATGAGCTGCTCACTGCGGCCTCGCTCGTTGAGCGTGAGGCCCCGGCAGGGGAGTTCGACAAGGTCGCCCGCGTCATCCTCAACCGCCTGAAGGCCCCGATGCGCCTCGAGTTCGACTCCACCGTCAACTACGGGTTGCCGTCCGTCGAGGTCGCCACCACCGACGAGGACCGCAAGCGCCCCACCCCGTGGAACACCTACGCCAAGGACGGTCTTCCCGAGACCCCGATTGCCTCCCCGTCGATGGAGGCCATCGAGGCAATGGAGAACCCGGCGGAGGGTGACTGGCTGTTCTTCGTCACCGTGGACAACAACGGCACAACCGTATTCAACAACACCTTCGAGGAGCACCAGAACGACGTCCGCCGGGCCCAGGAGGCGGGGGTCCTCGACTCCAACCGATGAGTACCGCCGAAACCCCCACGACCGTGACGCGCCGCGCCGCGGTGCTCGGCTCTCCCATCGACCACTCCCTGTCGCCCGTGCTCCACGGCGCGGGTTACGAAGCCGCCGGCCTCTCAGGCTGGGAGTACACCCGCATCGAGTGCACGGCAGAGCAACTCCCCGCTGTGGTGGGCGGTGCGGACGGAACCTTCCGCGGTTTCTCCGTGACCATGCCCGCGAAATTCGCCGCGCTGGAGTTCGCCGACGAGGCGACGGAGCGTGCGCGGGCGATCGGCTCCGCCAACACGCTCGTGCGCTCGGGTTCGGGCTGGCGCGCCGACAATACGGATTGCGAAGGCATCTCCGCCGCACTTGACGAGCTGCTGGGAAGCGCCCCCATCACCTCCGCCCTCGTCGTCGGTGCCGGGGGAACGGCGCGCCCAGCTCTCTGGGCGCTGGGGGAGAGGGGCGTCGACAAGCTCACCGTGCTCAACCGCAGCGACCGCTCGGGGGAGGTGCGGCCGCTGCTGCGCGGGGCCGACGTAGAGTTCGCGGGCTTCGACGCCGACCTCGCCGCCCTGGCCATGCGGGCCGACGTGATCGTCTCCACCGTTCCGGCGCACGCTCTGGAGAGCCGTGCCCGCGAGCTCGGCCACGCGCCCGTGCTTGACGTGATCTACGACCCCTGGCCCACCCCGCTGGCCACCGCGGCCGCCGCAAACGGTTACCGGACCGTCGGCGGGCTGGTGATGCTCGCCGCCCAGTCATACGCGCAGTTCGAGCAGTTCACCGGGGTTTGCGCCCCCCGGGCCGCGATGCGCCGCGCCCTCATGGAGCACGTCGGTGTAGAGCGCGGAGCCAACGCCGGGCCGGTTGCGGGCGGGCGCTAGCGCGATCGCCTAGACTCCCGGTCATGCTGATCGGGGGGTCCGCTTCGTTTTTCACCTGCGCCGCGGGCGTAATCGCCGCCGCCTGGAGTGCGGTGCTGGTCCACTACGACCTCCGCTCGCACCGGTTGCCGGACGCGCTCACCCTTCCGGCCGGTGCGGCGGCGCTGGCCAGCTGCGCCGCCTGGCCCGAAGGCTTGTGGGGCCTCGCCTGGCCGGCGCTCTACCTGCTGGTCGGGCGGGGCATAGGGGGAGGCGACATCAAACTCTCCCTGCCTCTCGGGGTTGCGGTGGCCGCGCTCGCGAGCCCGCCGGCCATCCTCGCGGCGGTCGGGGTGTCCAGCGCTCTCACCCTCGCCGCGGCCGCCGTCCTGCGCGCCCGCGGCGCGCCGCACGGCCCGTCGATGCTCGCTGCCGCATGGCTGTGCGTCCTAATGGGTAGTTTCCCCGCCCAGTTGTGACACAATAAGCGCCATGCTTCGTTGGACTACGGCCGGGGAATCCCACGGCCAAGCGCTCATCGCGCTCGTTGAGAACATGCCTGCCGGAGTCCCGGTCACCGCCGGGGACATCGCCCATCAGCTCGCCCGCCGGCGGCTCGGTTACGGCCGCGGTGCCCGCATGAAATTCGAGGCCGACGAACTGACGCTTCTCTCCGGAATTCTGCACGGGGAAACCCTGGGCAGCCCGATCGCGATCCAGATCGGCAACAGCGAGTGGCCGAAGTGGACCACCATCATGTCCCCCGACCCGCTCGACGCCGATGACCCCGAGGTGGCCAAGGCCATGGCCTCGGGCCGCGGTGCCCGGCTGACCCGGCCCCGCCCGGGGCACGCCGACTTCGCCGGCATGGTCAAATACGGCTTTGACGACGCCCGGAAGGTCCTCGAGCGCTCGTCCGCGCGCGAGACCGCCGCCCGCGTCGCCGCCGGCACCGTCGCGCGCAACTTCCTCCGGGCCACCCTCGGGGTGGAGGTGTTCTCCCACGTCATCTCCATCGGAAAATCGAGCCCCTACGCCGGCCCCGCGCCGTCCTTCGCGGACATCGACGCAATCGACGCCTCCCCGGTACGCGCCTACGACAGCGCCTGCGAGGACGAGATGGTCGCGTGCATCGAGGCGGCGAAGAAGGACGGCGACACCCTCGGCGGTGTTGTCGAGGTGGTGGTCGACGGCCTGCCCGTCGGCCTGGGTTCGCACGTCTCCTGTGAGGAGCGTCTCGATGCCCAGCTCGCCGCAGCCCTGATGGGTATCCAGTCGGTGAAGGGCGTGGAGGTCGGCGACGGTTTCGAGGAAGCCCGCCGCCGCGGTTCCGAGGCGCACGACGAGATGGTGTGCGATGACTCCGGCGTCAGCCGCGTCACCAACCGCGCCGGTGGCCTGGAGGGTGGCATGACCAACGGCGAGCAACTGCGCGTGCGCGCGGCGATGAAACCGATCTCCACGGTGCCACGTGCCCTGCGGACCGTCGACATGTCCACCGGCGAGGCCGCGACCGGGATCCACCAACGCTCGGACGTGTGTGCGGTGCCGGCCGGCGGCGTGGTGGCGGAGGCCATGGTAGCGCTCGTGCTGGCCCGGGCGGTTACCGCCAAGTTCGGCGGCGACAGCGTGGCAGAGGTGCGGCGCAACCTCGCCTCGTACAATGAATACGTTTCCCAGCGGCTGGCTTTCGGAGGACAGGATGCTTGACCCGAACGTCCACACCACCCATGACGCACTGGTTGAGGAGCCCCGCGGGTGCGCCGGCGGCGACGGTGAGAATGTCGTCGTGCACTCCCGTCCACGCGTCGTCCTCGTCGGCCCGCCGGGCGCGGGTAAGTCGACCATCGGGCGTCGTCTGGCGAGCTCCCTGAACCTCCCCCTGGTCGACTCCGACCAGCTCATCGAGGAAGGGGAGGGCAAACCTTGCGGCGATGTCTACACCGACCGCGGTGAGGAGGGCTTCCGCGAGCTCGAGTCGGGATACGTCGCGCGCGCCCTGGCCACCGGCGGCATCGTCAGCCTCGGCGGGGGTGCGGTGCTCAACGAGATGACCCGCGCGCTGCTGCGGCCGCACACGGTGGTGTGGGTCGATGTCAGCGCCGAGGAGGGCGCGCGCCGCACCGCCAACGAGACGACGCGGCCCGTGCTCGCCGCCGCCGATCCCATCCAGCACTACCGAGACCTCCTCGCGCGCCGCGAGCCCTACTACCGCGAGGTGTCCGACTTCCGGGTGCGCACGGATGACCGGCCTCCCCAGCGTGTGGTGGCGGAGGTGCTCGGGATCATCGACTCACTCTGAACCCCGGCGAGTAACCGGCCCCCGGTGGGCACAACGACACAGCGACAACCAAGGAGCGAAGGCCGATGGCAGTAGTGCCGGTCAATGGGCCCAGCCCGTACGACGTCCACATCGGGTACAACATCACCGGTGAGGTCGCACAGCGCGTACGCCAGATGGGCGCGATGAAGGTGGCCATCGTCCACCAGCGCCCGCTGGCGGCCGTGGCGCGACAGATCTCCCAGGAGATCCAGAACGAGAACATCGACGTTCTGCTCCTGCCGGTCCCCGACGCCGAGGCGGGTAAGACGGTCGAGGTGATGAGCCAGCTCTGGGACGCCCTCGGGGAGGCCGGCTTCGGCCGCCAGGACGTAATCATCGGGCTCGGCGGGGGAGCGGCGACCGACCTTGCCGGCTTCGCGGCCGCAACCTGGATGCGCGGGATCCGGATCATCCAGGTCCCCACCACTCTCCTCGCGATGGTCGACGCCGCCGTCGGCGGTAAGACCGGCATCAACACCGCCACCGGAAAGAATCTGGTCGGCGCCTTCCACGAACCGGACGCCGTGTTCATCGACCTCGAACGTCTGCATACTCTGCCCGAGGAGGAGATCATCGCCGGCTCTGCCGAGTTGATCAAGACGGGCTTCATCGCCGATCCGCGCATCCTCGAGCTCTACCGGGAGGGAGCCGACCGGCACTGGGAGGAGCTCGTCACCCGCTCGGTTGCGGTCAAGGCGGGTGTCGTGGGCCAGGATCTGAAGGAATCCGGCCTGCGCGAGATCCTCAATTACGGCCACACCCTCGCCCACGCCATCGAGCACCGGGAGAACTACACCTGGCGCCACGGCGACGCGGTTGCGGTGGGAATGATGTTCGTCGCGCACCTCGCGCACAATCGCGGGCTTATCGACGCCCCCCTCCTCGCCCTCCACAGGGAGATCCTCGAGCAGGTGGGCCTGCCCACCACCTACGAGCCCGGCGCCTTCGACGAGCTCTACGAGGCAATGACACACGACAAGAAGAACCGCGACGGGCGCATTCGCTTCGTCGTCCTCCAGGAGCTCGGCCTCTGCGCACGCCTGGAGGACGCCACCGTCGACGAGATGCGCGCCGCCTACGAAGCGATTTCGGAGGTGAATTAAGGTGAGGGTGCTGGTGCTCAACGGGCCCAACCTGGACAGGCTGGGCAAGCGGCAGCCGGACATCTACGGCGCGGTGACGCTGGGGGACGTCGAGAAGCGCCTTGCGGACCGCTCGGCGCAGCTCGGGCTGGACCTGGAATGCCGCCAGTCGAACCACGAGGGCGAGCTCATCGAGTGGGTCCACGAGGCCGCCGACGGTGGCTGGGCGGTGGTGATCAACCCTGGCGGGTTCACCCACACCTCGGTGGCGCTGAGGGACGCGCTGGCGGAGGTCGCCGACGGGCCCGGGTTCGTGGAGGTGCACATCTCCAACGTGCACGCCCGCGAGGAGTTCCGCCGCCACTCGTACCTGTCGCCCATCGCTGTGGGTGTCATCGCGGGGCTCGGGGTCGATGGATACGAACTCGCACTTGAATTTTTCGCCGGGAGGAGCAGGAGGAACAATGGGAATGGCTGACACTCGATTTGAAACCCGCCGCAGGAAGCTCGCGAGCGAGCTCGCGGGACAACGCGTGGACGACATGCTGGTGACCAACCTCGTGCACGTGCGCTACCTCTCCGGGTTCTCCGGATCCAACGGCGCGCTGCTGGTGTCGAAGGACCGCTCCGCCGCCATCGCCACGGACGGACGGTACCTCTCCCAGGTCGCCCGTGAGGTGCCCGACATCGAGGCCACCATCATCCGGGACGTCGCTCCCGCGCTGCTCGGAACCGTGGCGGAGGGGCACCGGGTCGGTTACGAGGCGGATTACGTCAGCGTCAACCAGCTGAAGGCCTTGGAAAAGGCGTGCCCCGACGGGGTTACCCTGGTTCCCGTCAGCGGTGTGATCGAGCAGATCCGCCTGGTCAAGGACGAGGTTGAGCTGGCAAAGCTGGCGGAAGTGGCCGAAATCGGCGTCCGTGCCCTCGACTCGCTGGTGAAGGCAGGGGAGCTTCGCGCGGGACGCACTGAGCGCGAGGTCGCCGCCGACCTGGAGTACCGGATGCGCCAGCTCGGGTCCGAGCGTGTCAGCTTCGACACCATCGTCGCCTCCGGGCCGAACTCGGCGCTCCCGCATTACGGGGCGGGGGAGCGAACGATCGCCGAGGGCGACCTGGTCACCATCGACTTCGGGGCACATCGGGAGGGATTCAACTCCGACATGACCCGCACCTTCGCTATTGGTGAGCCGGACGACTTCTCCCGGGAGATCTACCAGATCGTCCTGGAGGCGCAGCTGGCCGGCGTGGCGGCGGCGGTGCCCGGGGCGGATCTCGTGGACGTCGACAAGGCGTGCCGCGATGTCATCGAGGCAGCCGGTTACGGGGAGTACTTCGTCCACTCCACCGGTCACGGCATCGGCCTGGAGGTGCACGAGGCGCCCTCCGCTGCAAGGACGGGCACGGGCACGCTGGCCGAGAACATGACGTTGACGATCGAACCCGGCATCTACGTCCCCGGCAGGGGCGGGGTGCGCATCGAGGACACGCTTATCATCACCGCGGGGGCGCCGCGCGTCATTACTGAGTGGCCGAAAGAGCTCGTCATCCTGTGATGTAGGATTATTCTGTTTGCACTCGTTCGTCTACCTAGAAGGAAGGTACCCAGTGGCAACTACCGCTGATTTCAAGAACGGCCTGGTGCTGAAGGTCGATGGGAAGCTTCAGCAGATCACGGAGTTCCAGCATGTGAAGCCGGGTAAGGGTCCCGCATTCGTGCGCACCAAGCTCAAGGACGTCGTCTCCGGCAAGACGGTGGACAAGACCTGGAACGCGGGTGTGAAGGTGGAGACCGCCACGGTGGACCGCCGCGACATGACCTACCTCTACAACGACGGCACCAACTACGTCGTGATGGACGACAAGACCTACGAGCAGTTCGAGTTGCCCGCCGAAAAGTTCGGTTCCGCCGCGCGCTTCCTGCTGGAGAACATGCGCGTGCAGGTTTCCTTCCACGAGGGTGATGCCCTCTTTGCCGAGCTCCCGATCTCCGTCGACCTGAAGATCGAGCACACCGAGCCCGGCCTGCAGGGCGACCGCTCCACCGGCGGCACCAAGCCCGCCACCCTCGAGACCGGAGCCGAGATCCAGGTCCCGCTCTTCCTGGAGACCGGCAACGTGGTCAAGGTGGATACCCGCACCGGTGAGTACCTCTCCCGCGTCAACAACTGATGCCTGACTACAAGCGACACGGCGCGCGCTACCGCGCCCGCCGGCGCGCCGTGGACATCCTCTTCGAGGCGGAGACGCGCGACATGGACCCGGTGGCGATTGTCGATGACCGCGCCGAGCTGTCCAGGGACCCGCAGAACGCCGTCGCCCCGGTGGCGGACTACACCCGCGAGATCATCGTCGGCGCGGCGGAGAAGCTCGACGACATCGACGACGCCATCGAGCGCTTCCTCGCGGAGGACTGGGAGATGGACCGCCTGCCGGCCGTCGACCGCCAGATCCTCCGCGTGGCCACGTGGGAGATCCTCTTCAACGACGAGGTGGACCCGCCCATCTCCATCGCCAACGCCCTGGAGATGGCCACGGAATACGGGGACAACGCCGCGCCGCCGTACATTCACGCCGTGCTGGACGACATCATCCAGTGGAACGCGGCGAATGCGCCTGCCGCAGCCGGGGTGGAGCGCCCGGGCACGGAAGCGCCCGCCGAACCCGCCGGGCCGGGTACGGAGACCCCCGGGGAGACAGTCCGGGAGGCGGACACCGGTGCCGAAGCCCCGGTCCTCGGGGAGATCGTCGCCGAGCCCGCGACCGGGTTCCCGGAGGGCGGCACCCGCCCGTAGTTACCATGAGAAGTACCCACCTGGCAGTGGGTACTTTTTTCATTCCCGCCCGCGCGGGTGGGAACGGACCGAAGACATACCACGCAAGGAGCGCACCATGGCGAAAGTCACCGTCGAAGAGGCCAAGAAGCTCAGGGTCGGCCCGAATTTCGAGATCGCCGACGTGGATCCCTCCTCAACCCCCGGCATTCCCGACGACGCCGACAAGGACGACCTGGACAAGGCCTTCCACCACTACGACAAGGACCTGGAGAAGCTGCAGGAGTGCCTCTACGCCAACGGCCGCGCGGGCAACAAGGATGCCGGGTCCGTCCTGCTCGTCCTCCAGGGCATGGACACCTCCGGCAAGGGTGGCATCATCAAACACGTCGTGGGCTCCGTGATGGATGTCCAGGGAGTGCACATCCAGGCCTTCGGCCGGCCGACCGAGGAGGAGGCGAGCCACGACTTCCTCTGGCGTTTCCAGCCGCACCTGCCCGCACCCGGCCAGATTGCGGTCTTCGACCGTTCCCACTACGAGGACGTCCTGGCGCAGCGCGTCAAACAGATGGCCCCGCCGGAGGAGATCGAGCGCCGCTACGGCGCCATCGTCGAGTTCGAGGAGGATCTGGCCAAGCGGGGCACGCGCATCATCAAAGTGATGCCGCACATCTCCCGTGAGTTCCAGGAGGAGAACCTCCGCGAGCGCATCGAAAACCCGGACAAGCACTGGAAGTACAACCCGGGCGACATCGACGACCGCAAGCTCTGGTCCCAGTACATGGCCGCCTACCAGATCGCGATGACCCGCACCTCCACCGATGACGCGCCGTGGTACTGCGTGCCCTCCGACAACAAGGAGTACTGCCGCACGGTGGTCAAGACGCTGCTTTACGACGCCCTGACTTCCCTCAACCTCGAGTGGCCCGAAAGGGAGTTCGACGCCGAAAAGGAGCTCGAGCGCCTCAAGAACTCCTAGCCGCCCCCCGCCCGGCGGGGGTAGGCCCGGCCGGGCAGAAGGCGCTGCTCATCCCTTCTGTATCGGTTCAGTGGGTCGGTGCGCCGTTTGACGTGCGCAAACGCGGTGATCCACTATCATCCCCGTGAAGAAGATCCCTCGTTTCCTGAAGCTCACGGTGGCCGCCGCCACCGCGTCCATCCTCGCCGCCTGCTCCTCGACGGGCGGCGCGCCACGCACCGGGGAGGGTGGGACGACCGCGGGCGGGGTCGACACACCCCGCTACGTTGTCTCCATGGTCACCCACGGCGCCCCGGGCGACACGTACTGGGATCTCGTGCGCAAGGGCGCGGAGGACGCGGCAAAGAAGGACAACATCGAGCTGCGCTACTCCTCCGACCCCCAGGCACCCAACCAGGCCAACCTGGTGCGCTCCGCGGTGGACTCCGGTGTTGACGGCATTGCGGTGACCATGCCCAATGCCGAGGCCATCGGGCCCGCCGCCCAGAAGGCGGTGGATGCCGGCATCCCCACGGTGGGCCTGAACGCCGGCATGAAGGAATACACCAAGTACGGCATGACGGGCTTCTTCGGCCAGGACGAGACGGTGGCGGGAACGACCGCCGGCCAGCGGCTGAAGAGCGAGGGCAAGTCGAAGGTCCTCTGCGTCATCCACGAGCAGGGCAACTCCTCCCAGGAGGAGCGCTGTGCGGGTGTGCAGAAGGGCTTGGGCGATGCCGGCAAGGTCGAGCTGCTCTACGTCAACGGCCAGGACCTGACGTCGGCTCAGGCGACCATGAACTCCAAGCTGTCGCAGGACCCCGGCTTCGACACGGTCTTCGCGCTGCAGGCACCGGTGGCCATGCGCGCGGTCGAGTCCGTCAAGCAGGCGGGGTCGAAGGCGGAGATCGTCACCTTCGACACCAACTCCGAGCTGGTGGGAGCGATTTCCGACGGCCGCGTGAAGTGGGCCGTCGACCAGCAGCCCTACCTCCAGGGCTACCTCGCGGTGGACTCCCTCTGGGTGGCCAAGCGCAACGGTGGCACCCTCGGCGGCGGTGAGCCCGTCTTCACGGGACCAAGCTTCATCGACGCCTCCAACGTGGAGAAGATCTCCGAGGCCGCCAAGGCGGGCCTGCGATGAGCTCGGCTTTACCTGGCACGCCCGGCGCATCCGGCGCGAACGTCGGCGGAGGAGCGGACGGCGGCTCGACCGTGGTGCCGGCGGCATCGGGCCCCGCCTCCGCCCGGGTGTCGCCGCAGGACACCGCGCCCGAGGATCGCCTGCGCACTAGGGCGGGCGTCGCCAAGATGATCCGCCGCCCCGAGCTCGCGAGCCTGCTGGGCTTCCTCGCGATCCTCGCGCTATTTCTCGCCGTCGCCCCGGCGTTCCGCTCGTTCGAGGCGATGGCGACGATCCTCTACGCAAGCTCCACTCTGGGCATCGTCGCCCTCGCCGTGGGTCTGCTCATGATTGGCGACGAGTTCGACCTCTCCTCGGGCGTCGCGGTGACCACCGCCGCGCTCGTGGCGTCGATGCTCAACTACAACCTCCACCTCAACGTCTGGGTGGGCGCGGGGCTCGCGCTGCTGATCTCGCTGAGCATCGGCGCCCTTAACGGGCTCCTGGTCACCCGCACCGGGATCGCCAGCTTCCTCATCACTCTCGCGGCCTTCCTCATGCTTCAGGGTCTGAACCTTGCGGTGACCAAGCTGGTGACCAAGCAGGTGGCCACCCCGTCCATCGCGGACATGGAGGGCTTCGATTCCGCCAGGGCGTTCTTTGCCGGGTCCTTCCAGGTCGGCGGGATCAACATCAGCGTCACCGTCGTGTGGTGGCTCTTCTTCGTCGCCCTCGCCTCCTACGTGCTCTTCCGCACAAGGTTCGGCAACTGGATCTTCGCCGCGGGTGGGGACAAGGACGCCGCCCGCGCCGTCGGCGTGCCGGTGGGCCGCGTGAAGGTTGTCCTCTTCATGCTCGTCGGCTTCGCCGCGTGGTTCGTGGGCATGCACACCCTCTTCGCCTTCGACTCCATCCAGGCGGGCCAGGGCGTGGGCAACGAGTTCCTCTACATCATCGCGGCCGTCATCGGCGGCTGCGCCCTCACCGGCGGGCGCGGCACCGCGGTGGGCACGGCCATCGGCGCGCTCATCTTCGGCATGACCAACCAGGGCATCGTCTACGCGGGCTGGAACCCCGACTGGTTCAAGTTCTTCCTCGGCGCCATGCTGCTCTTCGCGGTATTCACCAACACGTCCTTCGCCACATACACAAAGAACAGGTAGGGGCAGACATGGCGATCATTGAACTGCGCGACATCACCAAGTCCTACGGCAGCTTCGACGCGCTGCGCGGCGTCAACCTCACCGTCCGCGAGGGGGAGGTGACCTGCGTCCTCGGCGACAACGGCGCGGGCAAGTCCACCCTGATCAAGATCCTCGCCGGCCTGCACCCGCAGACCAGCGGCGAAATGCTTGTCGACGGCGAGCCGGCGCACCTCACATCCCCCCGCGACGCCATCGACAGGGGCGTGGCCACGGTCTACCAGAACCTGGCGATCATCGATGACCTGAGCGTGTGGCGCAACTTTTTCCTCGGGCAGGAGATCACCGGTTTCCTCGGCAGCCTGAAGGAGGCCGAGATGAAGGAGATCTGCGCTCGCCAGCTTCGCGAGATGGGTATCGAGATCCCCGATGTCGACGTCGAGGCGGGCAACCTCTCGGGGGGCCAGCGCCAGGTCGTGGCAATCGCCCGCGCCGTCTACTTCGGGGCTCGCGTCATCGTCCTCGACGAGCCCACGGCCGCCCTGGGCGTCAAGCAGTCCGGGGTGGTGCTGAAGTTCATCACCAGGGCCCGCGACCGCGGCATCGCGGTGGTGCTGGTCACGCACAACCCGCACCACGCCTACCTGGTGGGCGACCACTTCACCATTCTCAAGCTCGGGCGCCAGGAGCTCGACGCGCCACGCAGCGAGGTGACCCTCGACGAGTTGACGCGGCAGATGGCCGGCGGCGGGGAGCTCGAGGCGCTGGGCCACGAGCTCGGCCGGTCCTGAGCGGGGCAAAATAGCTAGACTCGGTTGTGTCAGCGGATCCCGATTTTCCGTAGGAGGAGACAACCGTGAAAGCAGCACGCTACTACGACCGCGAAGACATTCGGATCGAGGACATCGAACCCCAGGAGCTCGCACCGGGCACGGCCCGCGTCAAGGTGGCGTGGTGCGGCATTTGCGGCACCGACCTCCACGAGTTCGAGGAGGGACCGATCTTCGTGCCCCCGAAGGGCCAGCCGCACCCGATTACCGGGGAGGATGCCCCCGTCACCCTCGGACACGAGATGTCGGGTGTGATCGAGGAGGTCGGCGAGGGGGTCGAGGACCTCAAGGTCGGCGATCACGTCGTGGTCGAGCCCTACATCATCGGCGATGACGTGGACACCAGCGAGAACAACCGCTTCTACCACCTGTCGCACGACATGAACTTCATCGGGCTGGCCGGGAACGGCGGCGGGCTGTCCGAGAACATCGTGGTCAAGCGCCGCTGGATCCACAAGATCCCGGATTCCATCCCGCTCGACCAGGCGGCGCTCATCGAGCCGCTCTCCGTGGGCTACCACGCCGTCGAGCGCGCCGGATACGCCTCCGAGGAGGCGGCGAAGGGCAAGGTCGCCCTCGTGGGCGGCGCGGGGCCGATCGGCCTTCTCACCGCGGCGGTGCTCAAGGCCTTCGGTGCCACCGTGGTGATGTCCGAGCTTTCCCCGCTGCGCCGTGAAAAGGCGTTGGATTCCGGGGTGGCGGACTACGCCCTCAGCCCGGCCGAGGTGGACGTGGTGGAGGAGGTGCGCAAGCTCACCGACGGCGCGGGTGCCGATGTCGCCTTCGAGTGCACGTCCGTCCAGGTTGTGCTGGACACCCTCCTCGAGGCTGTCCGCCCCGGCGGCGTCATCGTGATCGTCTCCATCTGGTCCAAGCACGCCGACCTGGACATCCACAAGGTCGTGATGAAGGAGATCGATCTGCGCGGCACCATCGCCTACGCGCACTCCCACCCCGCGACGATCCAGCTGGTCGCGGACGGCAAGGTCAATCTGGAGCCGTTCATCACCGGCAAGATCGGCCTCGAGGGGCTCATCGACGAGGGCTTCGACACCCTCATCCACCACAACGAGACGGCAGTAAAAATCCTGGTCTCGCCCTCCGGTGAGGGCCTGTAGAAAGCCTGGAAAGAGCTGACGGCGGACGCGCCGCCCGGGGTCAGATGCCCTCGGCGGCGCGTTGCTCTGTAATCGACTCGGCCAGGGCCTTCATCGCATCCTGGCCGCCGATCACGGCATCGACGGATGATTTGAGCGCGGCCGCCAGCTGGTCGCCGGTCAGCCCCGCGCCCACGGGCACTTCCGCCTCGGTGCGCACGACGAGGTTCTCCGCCCGGTTGACCACGAGCGCGCGCGCCCCGAGCATGGTGGAGTTGATCTGGTTGGCCGCCAGGTAAAGCGTCGCGTCCGGGGTGTCGGCGGCCGTGTCGGTCTCGGTGTCCGCCCGGATGATGAGCACCGAATCCAGCAGGACAAACAGGACATTGAGCCCGTTGAGGTTGCAGCGGGCGACGCGTCCGGAGGGGTCGTCGGAAAGCTCGATGCCGTGGCCCGCCATGGCGGCGATGACGCGGTCGACGGTGACCATGGTTACGGTGTTAGTGCTCATTGTGCGGGTCCTCCCAGGTAACCAGCGCGGGGAACGTGGCGGCGAGATAGTCGAAGGCCTGAAGGGTCGCCTCGATGGAACTGACCACGAAGGCGCCGAGCTGGTTGAACGACGCACCGTGGGAGATGTCCATCGCCCGTATGCCGCTGACGGCCAGGTGGTCCCCGCCCTTCTCGAAGAAGCGCAGGGTGGGCGCGAAGTGGGTCTGGTTGTGCTCGTTGCACGCGAAGAGCACCTGCGACGCCATCTCCCTGGGGAACTCACCGCGCCAGACGGCCTCGAAGACAAGGTTGTCGCCGTCGCGGGCGTTGTCGACAGCGACAACGATCGCCGCGTTGGCGAATCCGGTGCGGAGGATTCCGTCTTCGATGCGATATTCCAGGTTTTCCTCGTCCAGGATCTCCGCCACCGCGGCCAGGGTCACCGGCCTGACGGCGTTGCGTTCCGGGTTCCCGGCCCCGGCCGGGTCGGTCTGTGGCTGTGTTTCTTCACTCACGCGCTCGACTCTACAGGCCGCCCCCGGCACCGGCCCGGGGCCGCTCCCGCCCCAGCTCGTGGGCGAGCGCCGGGCCCAGGGTGGGGTAGCGGAACCGCGTGATCCCGCCCGGCACGACCCACTGGTCCGCCAGGGCGAGCTCCCCGGCGGCCTCGCGCCCGAGAAGGATCCTCGGGCCCGCCTCGGGGATGGGCAACGGCGCCGGCCGGCGAAGCGTGCGCGCCAGGGCGCGGGACATCTCGGCGTTGGTCACGGGGTGGGGCGCGGTGGCGTTGACGGGTCCGGTGATGGAGGCGTCGACAAGCGCGCGGACGTAGATGTCGGTGAGATCGTCGATTGCGATCCAGGACATGTGGAACTTGCCCCGGCCGAAGCGGGCACCGAGCCCGGCGCGGGCGGAGGCGCGCAGAACGGGGAGGATGCCTCCTGCGCCGGAAAGGGCGAGGCCCGTGCGAATGTTGACGGTGCGCACGCCCTCGACGCGCGCGGCCTCCTCCCAGCGCTCGCACACGCCCGCGAGAAAACCCGGGCCGCGGGAGTCGTCCTCGGTGCGCGGGCGGTCCCCGGCGTCGGGTCCGTAGAACCCGATGGCGGAGGCGGAGACGAAGGCGGCCACCCCGTTGTCGGCCGCGCACCGGGCGAGCGCGGCGGTGGGGCCCACGCGCGAGTCGTCGATGCGGCGCTTCCTCGCATCGGTGAAGCGGCCGATGATCGGCTCGCCAGCGAGGTGGGCAACGGCGTCGATACCGCTGAGAAGGTCGGGGGCGGGGGAGTCGACGTCCCAGTGCCGCTCTCCCGGGCCGGGTTCACCGCGCACGAGGGGGACGACGGTGTGGCCGGCGGTGCCCAGCTGGGCGCACAGCGCCGTGCCCACCAGCCCGCGCGAACCCGTCACCGCGACGGTAAGCGGGCGAATCTGCGGAAGGGAGGAGAGGAATTCCAGGTCGGCGGCGAGCTGGCTCTGGCGGTAGGCGAGGGCGGGGCGCAGAAACCGGGCGGGTACGCGGGCCTCGATGGAGTCAGTGATCTGGGTGCTGCCGTCACCGGCAGGGTGGAAGGTGTGGGTGTGGCGCCACCGCGTCGCCCACGTGAACGGCGCGTTGGCCACAACGTCGCGGAATTGGCGGCCCTCGGCGTATCCCTCGGGGTCGTGGCGGGCGACCCAGGTCTGGCCCGCGGGCAGGTCGAAGGTCGTGGTGCCGGCAGCCAGTGATCGCGCCTGCGAGGACACCTTCATGGGGAGAAACGGGGGTGTGAGCCTGGCGGCGGCGCCGGGGCGGGTGTGCCAGCGCCAGACCTCGTCGACGGGGGCGGGGACGGTGTGGGTGGCGGTGATGCCCATGGTGTGCTCCGTTCGCGGCGCTCGGGTGATAAAGTTTGTGGGAGTCTCCACTGTAGAGATGCAAACTATTCGACATCCTTTAAATTCCGCACAGAGAGGCGGGGAAGGAGGTCCGATGAGTGAGAATCGCGGTGCGACGATCGAGCTGCTGACAGCAAACGACGTCGCACGCACCGTTGCACGCATCGCACACCAGATCATCGAGAAGACCGCGCTCGACTCAGCGGACGCGCCCCGGGTCATCCTGCTGGGCATCCCCTCGGGCGGCGTGCCACTGGCACAGCGGATCGCCGCCGCGGTCGCCGAGTTCTCCGGCCGCGAGGTCCCCGTGGGCAGCCTCGACGTCACCCTCTACCGTGACGACCTGCGCGACAAGCCGCATCGCGCCCTGCGGCCCACACACGTTCCCCAGGACGTTGACGGAGCTGTCGTCATCCTCGTCGACGACGTCCTCTACTCTGGGCGCACCATCCGCGCGGCACTTGACTCGCTGCGTGACATCGGGCGACCCCGCTCGATCCAGCTCGCGGTCCTGGTGGACCGCGGCCACCGCGAGCTGCCCATCCGGGCGGACTACGTGGGCAAGAACATCCCGACGGCGAAGGGGGAGGACGTCGAGGTCACGCTCACGCCGCTTGACGACCGCGACGCCGTCACCCTGACACGGGAGGCCGTGAAGTGAAGCACCTCATCGACATCAAGGACCTGAGCCGCGAGGAGATCGTCGGCATCATGGACGAGGCCGACCGCTTCCGCGAAGCGCTCGAGGGCCGCGACATCAAGAAGCTCCCCACGCTGCGCGGACGCACCATCTTCACCCTCTTCTACGAGAATTCCACCCGCACCCGCGCCTCCTTCGAGACGGCCGGCAAGTGGATGAGCGCCGACGTGATCAACATCTCCGCTTCCTCGTCATCGGTGAAGAAGGGCGAGTCGCTCAAGGACACCGCCTCCACCCTGGCCGCCATCGGCGGGGACGCCGTCATCATGCGCCACCCGGCCTCCGGCGCCTCCAAGCTGCTCACCCAGTGGCTCCCCGAGACGTCCATCATCAACGCGGGCGACGGCCAGCATCAGCACCCCACGCAGGCGCTTCTCGACGCCGTCACCATGCGCCAGAAAATCGGCGATGTCGCCGGACGCAAGGTGCTCATCGTCGGCGACGTCCTGCACTCCCGCGTCGCCCGCTCCAACGTGGACCTCCTGTCCGCCCTCGGCGCCGAGGTCGTCCTCGTCGCCCCGCCCACGCTTTTGCCCCGGGGCGTGGAGAACTGGCCGGCACGCTGCTCCACGGACTTCGACGCGGAGCTGCCCGGCGCCGACGTGGTGATGATGCTGCGCGTCCAGGCCGAGAGGATGAACGGCGGGTTCTTTCCGTCGCACCGCGAGTACGCCGCCCTGTACGGGCTGAGCCGCGAGCGCGCGGATCGCCTCGGCGGGGACGCGGTGATCATGCACCCCGGCCCGATGCTGCGGGGCATGGAAATCAACTTCAACGTGGCCGACCGCGCCAACACGGCCGTGCTCCAGCAGGTCTCCAACGGTGTCTACACCCGCATGGCCGTGCTGTTCACCCTGCTTGCCGGAGAGGAAAACTAATGGCTCCCACACTTCTGACCAACGTCCGCCCCTACGGCGGAGACGCCGTGGATGTCCTCATCGAGGACGGCGTCATCACCCGCATGGGCGTCAACCTGGCGGCCGACGACGCCGAGGTCATTGACGGCCGCGGCAACGTGCTCCTTCCGGGCCTTGTGGACATGCACGTCCACCTGCGCGAGCCGGGCCGGGAGGACACCGAGACCATCGCCACCGGCTCTGACGCCGCCGCCCGCGGTGGCTTCACCGCCGTATTCACCATGGCCAACACCTCGCCGGTGATCGACCAGCCCTTCCTCGCCGAGGCGGTGTGGGAGAAGGGGCAGGCCCACGGCACCTGCGATGTCTACCCGGTCGGCTCCATCACCCAGGGGCTCGGTGGCGAGCAGCTCAGCGAGATCGGCCTCATGAGCCGCTCGCACGTGAGGATGTTCTCCGACGACGGCAGGTGCGTCAACGACCCGCAGCTGATGCGCCGCGCGATCGAGTACGCCAGGGCCTACGACGTCCTCCTGGCCCAGCACGCCGAGGACCACCGCATGACCGACGGGGCCTGCGCCCACGAGGGCGAGACAGCGGCGCGGTTGGGCCTGCGCGGATGGCCCCGCGTGGCGGAGGAATCCATCGTCGCCCGCGACATCATCATGACCCGCGACTACGGCGGGCGCCTGCACGTCTGCCACGCCTCCACCCGCGGCACCGTCGAGCTGCTGCGCTGGGCCAAGGACCAGGGCATAGCCGTCTCTGCCGAGGTCACCCCGCACCACCTGCTTCTCACCGACGAGAAACTGGAGACCTACGACGGCAACTACCGCGTCAACCCGCCGCTGCGCGAGCGCTCCGACACCGAGGCACTCCGTGACGCGCTTCTCGACGGCACCGTCGATGTCGTTGCCACCGACCACGCGCCGCACGGCTCAGAGGACAAGTGCGTTGAGTTCGAGAACGCCAGGCCCGGAATGCTCGGCCTGGAAACGTCCCTGGCCGTCGTTTCCCGGGTCTTCGTCGAACCCGGGCTGGCGGACTGGCGCTTCGTGGCCAGGGTGATGAGCGAGCGCCCCGCGGAGATCCTCCGTCTCGCCGACCAGGGCCGGCCCATCGCGGAAGGGGAGCCCGCCAACCTCACCCTCGTTAACCCGGATTCGCCGTGGACCGCCCGCGGCGAGTCGATGGCCTCCAAGGCCTCCAATACCCCCTACGAGGGGATGGACTTCACCGCCCGCGTCGAGCTGACCATGCTGCGCGGCACCGTCACCCACCGCATCGAGAGCAAGTAAGGACCACACATGAGCAACCAGAAAATCCCCGCTGTCCTCGTTCTCGGCGACGGCAAGGTCTTCCCCGGCTACTCCTTCGGCAGCGAGGGGGAGGTGCTCGGTGAGGCGGTGTTCACCACCGCCATGACCGGCTACCAGGAGACGATGACCGACCCGTCCTACCACCGCCAGATCGTGGTGATGACCGCCCCGCAGATCGGCAACACCGGCTGGAACGACGAGGACAACGAGTCCCACGACAACCGCATCTGGGTGGCCGGCCTGGTCATCCGCGACCTCGCCAAGCGCGTCTCCAACTGGCGCGCCGAGCGCAGCCTCGAGGAGGAGATGGCGGCTCAGGGAGTCACCGGCATCTACGGCATCGACACCCGCACCGTCGTGCGCCACCTGCGGGACTACGGCTCCATCGCCGCAGGGATCTTCGCCGGTGAGGCCGCGAAGGAGGACGTCGACAAGCTCGTGGCCCGGGTCAACGAGCAGCCCGACATGGCCGGCGCGGATCTCGCCGGCGAGGTCTCCGTGGACGCGCCCTACACCGTCCCCGCCGAGGGCGGGAAGAAGTACACCGTCGTGGCCTACGACATGGGCATCAAGTCGGCGACGCCCGGGCACTTTGCCAGGCGCGGCATCGAAACGGTCGTGGTCCCCGCCAACACCCCGTACTCCGAGATCGCCCGCTACAACCCGGACGGCGTCTTCATCTCCAACGGCCCGGGTGACCCGGCCACTGCCGATGAGATGGTGGCGGTCACCCGCGAGGTCATCGAGAACAAGATCCCGCTGTTCGGCATCTGCTTCGGCAACCAGATCCTCGGTCGCGCCCTCGGCATGGAGACCTACAAGCTCAAGTTCGGCCACCGCGGCGTCAACGTGCCGGTGAAGAACCACCTGACGGGCAAGATCGACATCACCAGCCAGAACCACGGATTCGCCCTGAAGGGTGAGGCGGGGCAGACCTTCGACACCGATTTCGGGCCCGCGGTGGTCACCCACACCTGCCTCAACGACGGTGTCGTCGAGGGCGTGGCGCTGCAGGACGGCATGGCCTATTCGGTGCAGTACCACCCGGAGTCCGCCGCCGGCCCCCACGACGCGAACCCGCTGTTCGACCAGTTCATCGCGCTGATGGACAACCACAGCCCGAACAAGAATTAACCAGGAAGCAGCAGAGGAAAGAAGACCATGAAGAGAGAAGACATCAACCACGTCCTGGTTATCGGTTCCGGCCCCATCGTCATCGGCCAGGCCTGCGAGTTCGACTACTCCGGGACCCAGGCGTGCCGCGTGCTCAAGGAGGAGGGCCTGCGGGTCACCCTGATCAACTCCAACCCGGCGACCATCATGACCGACCCGGAGTTCGCTGACCACACCTACGTTGAGCCCATCGAGCCCGCCTACATCGACCGCATCCTCGCCCGCGAGGCGGAGCAGGGCCACCCCGTTGACGCGATCCTGGCCACCCTGGGCGGGCAGACCGCGCTCAACGCCGCAATCCAGCTCGACCGGCAGGGCATCCTGGCCAAGCACAACGTGGAGCTCATCGGCGCGAACATCGATGCCATCGAGCGCGGTGAGGACCGGCAGAAGTTCAAGGACATCGTGGCCAAGATCGGCGGCGAGTCGGCTCGCTCCCGCGTCTGCCACACCATGGACGAGGTCCACGAGACGGTCGCCGAGCTCGGTCTCCCGGTCGTCGTCAGGCCGTCGTTCACGATGGGCGGGCTCGGCTCCGGCCTGGCCTTCACCATGGAGGACCTCGACCGCATCGCCGGCGGCGGGCTCGAGGCCTCGCCGGAGGCCAACGTCCTGATCGAGGAGTCCATCCTCGGTTGGAAGGAGTTCGAGCTCGAGCTCATGCGCGACGGTGACGACAACGTCGTGGTCATCGCCTCCATCGAGAACGTCGACGCCCTCGGCGTGCACACAGGTGATTCGGTGACGGTCGCCCCCGCACTGACGCTGACCGACCGCGAGTACCAGACCATGCGCGACCAGGGCATCGCGATCATCCGCGAGGTCGGGGTGGACACCGGCGGGTGCAACATCCAGTTCGCGGTCAACCCCGCCGACGGGCGCATCATCACCATCGAGATGAACCCGCGCGTGTCGCGCTCCTCGGCCCTGGCGTCGAAGGCGACGGGCTTCCCGATCGCCAAGATCGCCTCCAAGCTCGCCATCGGTTACACGCTCGACGAGATCACCAACGACATCACCGGAGTCACCCCGGCGGCCTTCGAACCCACCCTCGACTACGTCATCGTCAAGATGCCGCGCTTCGCCTTCGAGAAGTTCCCCGGCTCCGACGAGACCCTCGGCACCTCCATGAAGGCCGTCGGCGAGGCCATGGGCATCGGCCGCAACTACATCCAGGGCCTGAACAAGGTCATGCGCTCGATGGAGGACAAGCCGAACGGCTTCTGGACCCGCCCCGACGAGTACTTCGCCGGCGAGCGCGCCACCGACCTCGACGCCGTCCTCGAGGACCTCAAGGTCCCCACGGACAAGCGCATGTACGACGTCGAGCTGGCCCTGCGGCTGGGTGCGAGCGTCGAGCAGGTCCACGAGGCCTCCGGCATCGACCCCTGGTTCCTCGCCGAGCTCGCGGACCTCGTCGCCTTCCGCGAGACGCTTTCGGCCGCCCCCGTCCTTGACGCGGCGCTCCTGCGCGAGGCGAAGGTCTACGGGCTTTCCGACGCCCAGATCGCCGCGCTGCGCCCCGAGCTGGCCGGGGAGGACGGGGTGCGCTCGCTGCGCTGCTCCCTCGGTGTCCACCCGGTGTTCAAGACGGTGGACACCTGCGCCGGCGAGTTCGAGGCGCAGACCCCGTACCACTACTCGGCCTACGAACTCGACCCGGACGCGGAGTCTGAGATCGCCGAGACCGGCAGGGACAAGGTGATCATCCTCGGCTCGGGGCCGAACCGCATCGGGCAGGGCATCGAGTTTGACTACTCCTGCGTCCACGCCGCACTGGAGCTATCCCGCGTGGGGTACGAGACCGTGATGGTCAACTGCAACCCCGAGACCGTCTCCACCGACTACGACACTGCCGACCGCCTCTATTTCGAGCCCCTGACTTTCGAGGATGTCATGGAGGTCTACCGCGCGGAGTCCGCCTCCGGTCGGGTCGCCGGGGTGATCGTCCAGCTGGGCGGCCAGACCCCGCTGGGCCTGGCGCAGAAGCTTGCCGACGCCGGCGTGCCGGTCGTGGGCACCTCCCCGGAGGCGATCGACCTCGCGGAGGACCGCGGTGAATTCGGCAAGGTTCTCGAGGCGGCGAACCTGCCCGCCCCGGCGTACGGCACCGCCACCTCCTTCGCCGAGGCCCGCGATGTGGCGGACCGCATCGGCTACCCGGTTCTCGTGCGCCCCTCCTACGTCCTCGGCGGGCGCGGCATGGAGATCGTCTACGACGAGGCCAGCCTGGAGGACTACATCAACCGCGCCACCGAGCTCAGCCCCGATCACCCGGTCCTGGTGGACCGCTTCCTCGACTCCGCCATCGAAATCGACGTGGACGTGCTCTGCGACGGTGACGAGGTCTACCTCGGTGGTGTCATGGAGCACATCGAGGAGGCCGGCATCCACTCGGGCGACTCCGCTTGCGCCCTGCCGCCGATGACCATTGGCCCGGAGGACATCGCCAACGTGCGCCGAAGCGCGGAGGCTCTCGCCCACGGGATCGGAGTCAAGGGCCTGATGAACGTCCAGTTCGCCCTGAAGGATGACATCCTCTACGTCATCGAGGCCAACCCGCGCGCCTCGCGCACCGTCCCCTTCGTCTCCAAAGCCACCGGCGTGCACCTGGCCAAGGCCGCCTCCCGGATCATTATGGGCGCGACGATCGCGCAGCTGCGCGCCGAGGGCATGCTGCCCTCCGACTACGACGGTGGTTCGCTGCCGCTCGAGCACCCCATCGCGGTGAAGGAGGCAGTGCTGCCCTTCACCCGCTTCCGCACCCCGGAAGGCGCGGTGCTGGACACCATCCTCGGCCCGGAGATGAAGTCCACCGGCGAGGTGATGGGCCTGGCGGCGTCCTTCGGCGAGGCCTACGCGAAGGCCGAGGCGGCCGCCTTTGGCGAGCTGCCCTCGGGCGGCACTGTCTTCGTCTCGGTTGCCAACCGCGACAAGCGCTCACTCATTCTGCCCATCCAGCGCCTGTACACCATGGGCTTCACCATGCTCGCCACCGCGGGCACGGCGTCCATGCTGCGCCGCAACGGCATCGACTGCGAGGTCGTGCTCAAGGCCTCCGAGGTGCGCGAGGGTGCGGGTGGGCAGTCCATCGTCGAGCGCATTACCGACGGTGACGTGGACCTGATCCTGAACACCCCGGCCGGCTCCTCCGGGGCGCGCCATGACGGCTACGAGATCCGCGCAGCGGCCGCAGCCAGTGGTGTGCCGCTGATCACCACCGTCCAGGGGGTTGCCGCGGCGGTGCAGGGCATCGAGGACATCCGCGACAACGAGATTTCCGTGCTCAGCCTGCAGGAGATCGACCACACAGCGGGCGGCCGCTAGATGGGCTTCGGTGAGCGCCTTGTCGAGGCGGGGGAGAAGTACGGTCGCCTGTGCGTGGGCATTGACCCGCACGCGGGCCTTCTGCGGAAGTGGGGCCTCGGCGACGACGTTGATGGGCTCCGCGAGTTCTCGGGCATCTGCGTCGAGGCCTTTGCCGGGCACGTCGCCCTGGTCAAGCCCCAGGTGGCGTTCTTCGAGCGCTTCGGCTCGCGGGGTTTCGCCGTCCTCGAGGAAACTCTGGGCGCCCTGCGCGAATCCGGCACGCTCGTCGTTGCGGATGCCAAGCGCGGGGACATCGGCTCCACCATGGAGGGCTACGCCCGCGCCTGGCTCGAGCCGGGGTCCCCGCTCGAGGCCGACGCGGTGACCCTCACACCCTTCCTCGGGGTGGGCTCGCTCGACCCGGCCATTGGCATGGCCCGCGAACACGGCAAGGGCGTGTTCGTCATGGCGGCGAACTCCAACCCCGAGGCCGAGCGGTTCCAGTCGCAGCTGGTCGACGGCGTGAGCATCGCCCAGCAGATGGTCGAAGCCTGCGCGGCGTACAACCGCGGTGCGGGCATTGGCGAGGTCGGTGTCGTGGTGGGCGCGACCGTCACCGCGCCGCCGGATTTGAGCGGGCTCAACGCTCCGGTGCTCATGCCCGGCGTGGGAGCTCAGGGTGCAACGTTCGCCGAGGTCGACGCAATCGCAGGTGAGCAGTCCCACCTGGTGTTCCCCAGCGTCTCGCGCGGCGTGCTGGCGCACGGGCCGGTCGTTGCTGAGCTGCGCGGATGCGCGGTGCGGTTGGCCGGGCACCGCTAGCGCCGGGGCAGTATTCGCCCGGGCGCAAAATCCCTGGTAATTTATTGGCGTCAACGCGATGACGTGGCAAAACACAGCCCGCGGATATCGTGGAACACCCCAGCCGGTGCTACACTTGGCCGGAGCCAGTGAGTTGCACTGATGGAATTCGCCGTGCGCGAGTTCCGGAGCGGCCCGCTGAGACCGGCCGGGTCACCGGCCGAAGACTTTTACTACTACCCAATGGAGGAAACGTGGCCCTTCCACAGTTGACCGACGAGCAGCGCAAGGAAGCACTTGCCAAGGCTGCCGAGGCCCGCAAGCAGCGCGCCGAGCTGAAGGCATCCCTCAAGCGCGGGGACACCACCCTCAAGGACGTTCTTGGCAAGGCCGAGTCCGACGAGATCATCGGCAAGACCAAGGTTTCCGCACTCCTCGAGGCCATGCCGAAGGTGGGCAAGGTCAAGGCCCGCGAGATCATGGAGGAGCTGGAGATCGCCCAGACCCGCCGTCTGCGCGGTCTCGGTGAGCGCCAGCGCCGCGCGCTCCTCGAGCGCTTCGGCTTCGACGAGGCTTAAGCCCGTGCCGGACGTGACGAGGCGGGGGAGACTGGTCGTTCTGGCCGGACCCTCCGCTGTCGGCAAGTCGACAGTCGTCCACCGTCTGCGCACCGATGTTCCCGATCTCTACTTCTCCGTGTCCATGACGACGCGCCAGCCCCGCCCGGGCGAGGTCGACGGCAAGGACTACTTCTTCGTTTCCCCCGAGGACTTCCAGAACCGCATCGACGCGGGGGAGATGCTCGAGTGGGCGGACATCCACGGTGGGTTGCAGCGCTCCGGCACCCCGGCGGGCCCGGTCCGCGAGGCCATGGCCGCCGGTCGCCCGGTGCTCGTCGAGGTGGACCTCGTCGGGGCCCGGAACATCAAGCGCCTCATGCCCGAGGCCTCCACGGTGTTCCTCGCTCCGCCCTCCTGGGAGGTTCTCGTGGAGCGCCTCACCGGCCGGGGCACCGAGCCCGAGGACGTGATCCAGCGCCGACTCGAAACCGCCCGCGGTGAGCTCGAGGCGCAGGGCGAATTCGATGACGTCGTGGTCAACGACGATGTTGAGGTGGCTGTCGCGAAGATTGCCGATATCCTTTTGAGCACACAACCCAAGAAACAGTAGGTGCAAGTGAGCAACGTAACCAACGACCTGTCGACGAGCCAGGCGCCCGAGGAGATGGTCTACGACACCCCCGAGGGCATCACGGCTCCGCCCATTGACGAGCTGCTGAGCAAGGTGTCCTCCAAGTACGCCCTGGTCATCTTCGCCGCGAAGCGCGCCCGCCAGATCAACAGCTTCTACCAGGAGCAGGACGAGGGCGTCTTCGAGTTCATCGGCCCCCTCGTCACCCCGGAGGTCGGCGAGAAGCCGCTCTCCATCGCCCTGCGCGAGATCCAGGCCGGCCTCCTCGAGCACGAGGAAGGCCAGTAGAGGCTTGACGACGTTCATTGAGGCGCGCCCCCGGCAACGGGCGGCGCGCCTTTGACTATGCGACGAGCCGTCCCCCGGTGCGTAAACTTGGCGGGCATGAGTGAACCCAGGAATGTCGTTGTCGGGGTCGCGGGCGGCATCGCCGCCTACAAGGCGTGTCACGTGGTGCGGGACTTCACGGAACGCGGGGACAGCGTGCGCGTGGTGCCCACCGAAAACGCCCTGCGCTTCGTGGGTGCCGCCACCTTCGAGGCGCTGTCCGGCCACCCGGTCGACACCGGTGTGTTCACGCGCGTTGACGAGGTGCAGCACGTGCGCATCGGGCAGGAGGCGGACCTCATCGTCATCGCCCCGGCCACCGCGGACCTCATTGCCCGCATCGCGGCGGGGCGGGCGGATGACCTGCTCACCGCGACCATCCTCGTGGCCACCTGCCCGGTGGTTCTCGCCCCGGCCATGCACACGGAGATGTGGCTCAACCCGGCCACCCAGGCGAACGTGCGCACGCTTCGTCAGCGAGGCCTGACGGTTCTCGAGCCCGCCCACGGGCGGCTCACGGGCACCGACACCGGGCCCGGCCGACTCATGGAGCCGGGGGCGATCGCGGAGATGGCGCGCACCGTCGCCGACCACGGCCCGCTGGCCCGCACCCTCGAGGGCAAGAGCGTGCTCATCAGCGCCGGGGGAACGCAGGAGAACATCGACCCGGTGCGCTACATCGGCAACCGGTCCTCCGGCCGCCAGGGGCTCGCGCTCGCGGACCTCGCCGCCCACAAGGGTGCGCAGGTCACCGTGGTCGCAGGCGCCACCGACGACCTTCCCGTGCCCGCCGGCGCCGAAGTGGTGCGGGTCCGCTCCACGCGCCAGATGCAGGAGAAGATGAACGCGCGCGCGGGGGAGGCGGACGTGATCATCATGTCCGCTGCGGTGGCCGACTTCCGTCCGGAGAACGAGGCGGCCTCCAAGCTCAAGAAGGGCGAATCCGATGACGCCCTCTCCACGATCCGCCTGACGGAGAACCCGGACGTGTTGCGGGGGCTCGTCGAGAAGCGGGATGCGGGGGAGACCGAGGCGGTCATCGTGGGGTTCGCGGCCGAGACCGACAACCCCCTCGAGTACGGCAGGGCGAAGATCAAGCGCAAGGGCGCGGACCTGCTCATGGTCAACTCCGTCGCGGGCGGAAAGGTCTTCGGCGAGGCGCGCAACAGCGGTTGGCTCGTGGCGCGCGACGGCTCCGTCACGGAGATTCCGGACGGCTCCAAGCACGTGGTGGCCGCGGAGATCTGGGACGCAATCGAGGGCATGGCCCGCTTGGATAATTAGACCGCTTGGTCTATATTGGTCGGAGTCGGCCGCGCGCCGTCCCCGTTCACCCCAGCGAAGGAACTGCCTTGACAACCGCGAACGTTCACCGCCTCTTCACCAGTGAGTCCGTCACCGAGGGTCACCCCGACAAGATCTGCGACGCGATCTCGGATGCCGTGCTCGATGACATCCTCCGCCAGGACCCCGACGCCCGTGTGGCGGTGGAAACACTCGTGACCACCGGCCAGGTGCACGTTGTGGGCGAGGTGTCCACCACGGCGTACTCGAACATCGCCAAGATCGTGCGCGACAAGTTGCGCGAGATCGGTTTCACCTCCTCTGATGTGGGCTTCGACGGAACCACCTGCGGGGTCAACGTGGCCATTGGGGAGCAGTCGGGCGAGATCGCCAGCGGCGTAACCACCTCGCAGGAGCACCGGGAGAACGGCTCCACCGAGGAAAACGACCTCGCCGGCGCGGGGGACCAGGGCCTGATGTTCGGCTACGCCACCAACGAGACGCCTGAGTTCATGCCCCTGCCGATTTCCACGGCCCACCGCCTCGCCCGCCGTCTTTCCGAGGTGCGCCAGAAGAAGGAGGTGCTGGGTCTGCGCCCGGACGGCAAGACCCAGGTGACCTTCGCCTATGACGGCGACACTCCCGTGCACCTGGACACCATCGTCGTGTCCACGCAGCACGACAAGAACTTCGCTGGCGAGGCGCTCGCCCGCGCGGTGCGCGAGCACGTGGTTGACTGGGTCATCGCGGACGCCGGTTTGGAGCGCTTCTACGACGACGAGACGAAGCTGCTGGTCAACCCCTCTGGATCTTTCATCACCGGCGGCCCGATGGGGGATGCCGGGCTGACCGGGCGGAAGATCATCGTGGACACCTACGGCGGCATGGCCCGCCACGGCGGCGGCGCCTTCTCCGGCAAGGACCCGTCGAAGGTGGACCGCTCCGGCGCCTACGCCATGCGCTGGGTGGCCAAGAACGTCGTCGCGGCCGGCCTCGCGGCGCGCGCGGAGATTCAGGTGGCGTACGCCATCGGCCGCGCAAACCCGGTCGGGCTCTACGTCGAGACCTTCGGTACCGCCGCCGAGGGCCAGACCAACGAGTCGATCCAGCTCGCGGTGGAGAAGGTCTTCGACCTGCGCCCGGCGGCGATCATCAAGGACCTCGATCTGCTGCGGCCCATCTACGGCCCGACCGCCGCCTACGGCCACTTCGGCCGCACCGACGTCGACCTGCCGTGGGAGCGGCTCGACCGGGTTGACGCGCTGCGCGCCGCCGCGGGCCTGGGGTAGCGGCCGGGGCTCACGTACCCTTGACGTTGAGCACCTGGCGCAGCTTGTGGCGCACGGCGACCAACTCCGCCGAATCAGCGATAACCTGGTCGATCTCCTTGTAGGCGTCCGGAATCTCGTCCACCCACGCCTCGCCGGGGCGGTGGACGATGCCGGCCATGCGCCGCTCCAGGTCGTCTGCGGTAAATCGGCGCCGCGCTTCCGTGCGGGAGAAGCGCCGCCCCGCACCGTGGGGGGCCGAGCGCAGCGCCGGGGCGTGGCCCTTTCCCTCCACCACGTAGGAGGCCGTGCCCATGGAACCGGGGATGAGCGCGAGCGTGCCGGCATCGGCAAGCACCGCCCCCTTACGCGTTAGCCACACCTTCCGGCCGTAGTGCTCCTCCTGCACCGTGTAGTTGTGGTGGCAGTTCACCCGCTCCTCCTCGCGCACGGCCTCACCCATGAAATCCCCGAGGCAGGCCGCGAAGCGGTCCATCATCTCCTCGCGGTTGAGCCACGCGAAGCGCTGCGCCCAGTGCAGCTCGCGCAGGTAGGAGTCGAAGGCCTCCGTGCCCTCGGAGAGGTATGCAAGGTCCCGGTCCGGGATGGTCGCGCCCTCGGCCGCGACGTGCTCCTGCGCGGCGCGGATGTGCTTCTGGGCAATCTTGTTGCCCACCCCGCGTGAGCCGGAGTGGAGGAACATCCAGACGCGGTCCTCCTCGTCGAGACACAGCTCGATGAAGTGGTTGCCCCCGCCGAGGGAGCCGAGCTGCTCGCGCCACTTCGGGGAGTGGGAGAGGTCTACGCCGGTCTGCGCCGCAAGGTGCTCGAGATCACCGACCCGGCGAGCGGCGCTGCTCCGGATGCGCCCGGTGTTGTAGTTGCCCGGGGAAAGGGGGATGGCGGACTCGAGGGCGTCGCGAAGCTGCTCGAGCTCCCGGCCAGCGAGGTCGGCGCGCGTAAACTGCGTGCGCACCCCGATCATGCCGCAGCCGATGTCCACACCCACTGCGGCGGGTATGACCGCACCGACGGTGCCGAAGACCGTGCCCACCGACGAGCCCATGCCGAAGTGCGCGTCCGGCATGAGCGCCACGTGCGGATAAATAAACGGCATGGACGCCGTGGCACGGGCCTGCGCGAGAGTGTTCTCGTCGACCTCGGAGGCGAAGTTGAGCACCGTTCCCTCGGGCAGCTCACCGAGCGCGACGCGGGGGCGGGACTGCTTTCGTCGTGCCATGTCTCCTCCTTGCTCGGGATTTAGTGTCCGGGTGACAGGATACAATCTGTGCCCATGTCGAACTCCCCCGCAGCAAACGCCCCCGTTGTGCGCCTGCTGCCGCTGCTGGGGCTCGCCCACCTGGACCGACCGTTCGACTACCTGGTCACGGAGGCCGATTCCGCCGCCGCCCAGCCGGGGGTGAAGGTCCGCATCCGCTTCGCCGGGCGCCTGGTGGATGCCGTGGTCCTCTCGCGCCACGCCACCTCCGAGCACGAGGGGACCCTTCGCTTCATCGAGCGCGTCATCTCACCCGAGGTGGTCGCCCCCGCCCGCATTCGCACGCTTGTCGATGCCCTCGCGGAGCGCTACGGCGGAACCCGCTCCGACGTTTACCGCTCCGCCGTGCCGGCCCGCCACGCCAAGGCGGAGGACACCGACACCACCACCCCGTGGGCCGAACTCGGCGAGGCGCAGGAGCCGGACCTCGCGGCGTGGACGGGTTATCAGTTCGGGCAGTCCTTTGTCGACGCGGTGCTGGCCGGCAAGCTGGCGCGCGCCGCGTGGCAGGTGGCGCCGGGGGAGGACTGGGCGGCGGCTGTTGCCGCGCTCGCCACGAAGGTCGCCATCGACGGCGGGGGAGTGCTGATCGTGGTGCCGGACCAGCGGGACGTCGACAAGTGCGAGTCCGCGCTGCGCGCGGTCGTTGGACCCCGGCAGATCACCGCGCTCACTGCATCGCAGGGCCCCCAGGCGCGCTACTCGCGCTTCCTCTCGGTGCTGCACGGGCAGGGCCGCCTGGTGGTGGGCACGCGTTCGGCCGCGTTCGCGCCCGTCAACGACCTGAGGCTCATGGTGCTCATGCACGACGGGGACGACTCGCTCGTTGACCCCCGGGCCCCGTACGTGCACGCGCGCGAGGTGATGACAACCCGCTCCACCCTCGAAGGCGCCTCTCTCATCCTCGGCGGGTACTCCCGCACTGCCGAGACGCAGCTGCTGGTGGAGTCCGGCTGGATGCACGAGCTCGTCGCGCCCCGCGAGGTGCTGCGCCAGCGCGCCCCCTTCATCCACGCGGCGGGCGACTCCGACTTCGAGCTCGAGCGCGACCCCCGCGCCCGCGATGCCCGCCTGCCCTCCACCGCGTTCCAGGCGGCGGTGAAGTCCCTCGACAGGAAGGCGCCGGTGCTCTTCCAGGTGCCGCGCACCGGGTACGTGCAGGCGCTGGCCTGCGGGAACTGCCGCACCCCCGCGCGCTGCCGGTGGTGCAACGGGCCACTGGGCCTGCCCTCCGGAGGTGAGGCGGCGGCCCCCGCCTGCCGCTGGTGCGGGCGCGTCGATTCAGCTCACGTCTGCCCGGAGTGCGGTTCACGCAAACTGCGTGCTGTGGTGCTGGGTACCGAGCGCACCGCCGAGGAGCTTGGCCGGGCCTTTCCCCGGGTGACGGTGCGCACCTCCTGGGGTGAGCGCATCCTCGGCTCCATCCCGAACCAGCCGGCGATCGTCGTCGCCACCCCCGGCGCCGAACCCGCTGTCGAGGGCGGCGCCTACGGCGCGGCGGTGCTCCTGGACACGTGGGCCCTGCTGCGCCGCCCCGACCTGCGGGCGGTGGAGGACACCTTTGACAAGTGGCTGGCCGCCGCAACCCTCGTCGCGCCGCGCGCCGACTCCGGCGAGGTCGTGGTCGTGGCCGAGCCCTCTCTGCCCGCGGTGCAGCACCTTATCCGCTGGGATGCCCCCGGGTTTGCCGCCCTCGAGCTCGAGCAGCGCCGCGAGGCGCACTTCCCTCCCGCGGTGCACGTCGCGCTTGTCGACGCCCCCCGCGCCGCCCTGGAGGACTTCTTTGCCAACACCGATCTGCCGGCACATGCGGAGAAGCTAGGCCCCGTCGATCTGCCGCCCGGCGAGGACATCCCCGGCGAGTGGGACGAAAGGGAGTTCGGCCCGGCCCAGCGCATGCTGGTGCGCAGCCCGCTGGCGGGGCGAACCGAGCTGGGCCGGGCGCTGCGCGCGGGGGCGGTGAGCCGGGCGACCCGGAAGCAGACTCTGCCGCTGCGGATCCAGGTGGACCCGGTCAATATCGGGTAGGGGTGGCGCAATCGTTCGTGGTCCGGACGCAGCCAATATGGCTCCCGAGAGGGAAGGAGCGGCTACTACGGGTGGTGGCTGGGGCTGGTGCGCCGCCTATCGCCCAAGTGAGGGAAAGGCGAGCCACTAGGGTGGATATATATGAACACGATGCTGGATCAAAGGTTCGCACACTCTTGCCGGGGGTTGCGGTCTGCGTCGTCGTTGACTCGTCTGGCGTCGGTGCTGGATTTATTTCATGTGGCTGATGAGTGGGTGAACATTGATCCTGCAGGTGATACGGGGCGGTTGCAGGAGGTTGTGGATGTCTTGATCTCCTTTATCCACTCAGGAGATCCCCGACAGCAGCGCCAGGATCCGACTCTGCGCGCACGCGCCGCCGCCTTTAGGGGCCTGTGTGCAAGGTTGAGATCCCCGCTGCAGGGCGAAGGAGCTGGCATACCCACACTTGCGAGTTGGGATGAGTTTTCCCCCAACTACAGCTGGGCATCGCTGACTCCCGGCCCGAAGGGGTTAAATGCGGAAGTACAGGTGAATTTCTCGGATATCAACCTAAGGGGTGTGAGGGTGCGCGGCGCCCGATTGTCGGGGTTGATGTGGCAGGGTGCGTGCCTGGATTACGCCGAATTCAACAACTGCGTGTTGGATGAGGGGAATTTCAAGAGTGCGTACCTCGATTCGACGACGTTCAGTGGGAGTCTGCAATGGTGCACTTTTTCCCAGGCTCACGTCAACGCGTTGATCGTCCAACAAGCCGATATGCGCGGGTCGGACTTCACGATGTGCGACTTGAGCATGTCCCTGTTCGAGGATTCAAAATTAGAGGAGTGCGATTTTCGGGGCGCGAGACTCGCGGCGGCTAATCTGACCGGGTGCAGCTATGACGCAGAGACCTTCACAGGGGCAAGCGTCAACGAACAGACGGTCTTTCCTGACGGTTCCAGTCTTCAAACGGTGGGTAGGGAAGAAATTTTGCGGCAATGGCCCGGCATCATAATCGAGGGCGAATCCGAACTAGCGTGAGTCACACGGGTCGAAGCTGAGCCGGACGAGGGCTAGTTCGGCCGGAGGCGCGGAAGTTCACCTATGGAGTTCCGCCTTCCATGCGCTGGAGGAGGGATTCCCGGCGTGAGTCCCTCTCTGGGGTGCACAGGGGGAAATCGCGGCAGGCATCCTCACACCGAGGTGGGTCTACCTTTGCCGGGGATTGTCCGCGTAGCTTCGATATAGTCGCTCGACTACGTATCCGGTTTCCTCTTGGAGAAGTAGCGCGACCGTGTCACCCTCCTCTATCCACCTATCGACATCGAAATTCGGGGACCATCGCTGGTTGCGCTCCGGGGGCCCACTGGTGTGGAAGTGGGCCCGCCAGTCTCCGATCCAACGATTCAGCCGGCGGGCGAGAGTGTCGCTGATGCCGAGGGGTATTTGCGGATTTGTTGCGTCAGTGGAGGTCGGGACGCCCCATATTCCGTGGGGCATGTCGGGGTCGGGGAAGAGAACCAGGTGGTTTTCAGACATGGCTATTGTCGTGGCGGCGCTTGATGAGGGGCAGGGGGCGACGCAGGTAGCGGATGAAGCGCCTGTCCACGTCGAAGCGCGTTTCTTTCTCTATTGCTGCCGAGATTTCCAGGCCTTCTGTGATCCAGGCGTTCTTGTCGAAACCGTCCTTCCAGTAGAAAGTGGAGGATTCCCGGTGGTTGTCGTAGAAACCCTCCCAGGCGTCTATCCATCTGCGCAGGCGCTCAGTCAGTACGGGGCTGAATCCGAAGTCACTGGGGGTGGGGAAGTGTTGTGCCTGGGCCGCTTCCGGGGAGGTTGCACCCCAGAGCGCCCATTCCACACCCACCTCCGGGAAAAGGGAGATCGTATTCTCGTTTGGCTCCGCCAATCCTGCTCGTCCTCCTTTGCTCAGGTCTATTTTCAGCCGCTTCACCCCGGAGGGGGTCCGACCTGGGACATGCCGGCCAGCCTAGGGGGTTTCGTGGTGGGACAACCACCGCCAGCGTATCTCCGCGCTAAAGGCCCTCGCCGCGGAAATCCGGGAGAATAGGGGGATGGGCAACGACGAGTTGATAATCCGGTTGTACCCGGAGTTTGGTTACCCGAGCTCTTTGTGGGCGGGAGGAGCGTTTTTGGTTCGTCCTCCTGAGAGCGGCTTTTTCCTCCTGCCCGAGGATATCGGTATCGAGGGTGCGGACAGCGAAAGAATCCTCTCGTGGACCCGCGCCTTCCATGAAAACTTCGTCGACTACACCGATACCTTCCACAAGCGGCCCGTGTGGACGGATGGTTTCGACCGGTTCGCGTGGTACGACCGGGGCTGGGAGATCGTGGTCTTCTTGAGGGATAAGTTTCCTGCCGCCATCGTAAAACCTCAGTTCGCCCGCTACGTGTTCTCCACCAATGAAATCCGGGAGAATTGCGGAAAGCCACCCATCTGCATGCCCGGGGAAAATTTACCGGGACACATCGATATCCGGGATCTCATTCCCCCGTCCGGGAAGGAGACCCCCGAACGATGGAGAAGCGATTGACTTCAGTGATCGGTGGGGTTGCGGGGGTTGCTTAGGCGCGGGGCCTAATTCTCCCTCCGGGACGGAACTTCTCCCCAGGGCAGGAGCAGAACTGCCAGGGTTAGACCCGCCATCGCGAAAGAGAGCCAGTGGGGAAGCGTCGATGAGGTGGAGACGGCGAGTAATCCGAGGACGAGCGCTGTGCAGGTGAGTTTTTTTGGTGGTTGTCATTCGACCCATGTTGAGCTGCCTTCCAGGTTGAGTCACCGCACAGGGGGATACCTGAGTGGCCATCGCGTTCTAGGCATGACCCTAACGCTGAGGCGCGCAGTGGTGCCAACCCCTCCAGTCGCGACTTCCGGTGGGTCCGAGATGCGCACAAGGTCGTTGGCAAGGAAACTCCCGAGGCTCTGTGATGGTGCGTCTAGAACACTGTGGAGGACTATGAAGCAGGTGGTTTGCAACTAAGCTTGCAATGCGAATTCACCCGCTTAGAGGAGTGAATTCCTTCCCATGACTCTGAGATTGGCTTGGATTATTGACTCGACGAAGTCAAGATCCTCCCCATCTATGATGTCCTTAGCTGTCTCGGCGGCATTCCACATGGTTCCGTCCGTTTCCACACCAATTCCGAACTGGAGATAGAGGCTGGGGGCATCGATTAACATAGGGACGTATGCCCAGCACCCTCCTGAGTGATCGATGTACCACGACCCAATGAGGTAGCAAATCAATTTTTGCTTTTCCGCGGAGTCTAAATCCGAATCGCGGATTGACTCTATTAATCCCCTGGGGAACGGGGTGGAGCTTAAATCGCTTGGATCTAATCGCGTATCGATTGCTGAGTCATGTTCAGATTGGAACCTTAGGATGGCGGATCTCGCGTCGTTTTCCATTTGGTGGAGGCGCTTTTGGTAGCCGCTGCTGGGCAATGTCATCTCAGGACCCTTATGTCTTTTTCGACCCTTAGTGGATGTACCACATCCCGTGTTCACCGAGTGTGGGATGCCAATGGCAGTCTACATTCGTCGCGCAGACGGTTAAACCGAGCTCGAGACGATACTTATTCATTTTGCGGGTTCCCACCAGATCCACTGAATTCTTGTGTAATGGTCGATTGAGGTACACCCTGTAGGAGACGATTCCCATTGTTGAGGCCTCAGCGTCTTCGTGAATGGCCCAAAAAGAACACATAGTGTATTTTTTGTGCCATGAGGGGTGCGGAAGCGGCAGAGGTGGTGGGGGATCTGGCTTCCCGGCAGTGGGGCCTGGTCACCACCGCCCAGGCCGCGACCGGCGGGGTTGATCTGCAGTCTCTGCGGCGTTTGGCCGCGCGCGGGGTTCTCACCCGCGTCAGGCACGGGGTCTATGCCACCACCGGGACTTCTCCCTCTGCGGTCCTCGAGGTCAGGGCGCATTGGCTGGCGCTTCGCCCGGAGCTCATGGCCGCCGAGCGCACCGGTGATCCGTACCTCGCCGCAGAGGCGGTGGTTTCGCACACGACCGCCGCGGAGATGTGGGGGATCGGGGATTTGTGGCCGGACGGGGCACATTTCACGGTGCGGTCGCGACGCCGCAGCCGGCAGCCGGACGTCCGGTTCCACCGCGCAGATCTGGGGGACGATGACTGGGTACTTCACCCGGTGTCGGGCCTGCCGGTAACGACGGCGGCCCGCACCATCGCCGATCTCGCCGACGCCGGCCACGAACCCGGGTATCTGCTCGACCTGGTGGCGGACGCCGCCGGCGCCTCCCTGGCGGAAAAGCGGGAGCTTCTGGAGGCTCTCACAGGAAAAGAGGGGGCCTTCGACCTGCCCGCGGGGGACGCGGTGGGGTTGGAGGATGTGTTGGGGGAGTATTTCCCGGCCCCCGAGTTGGACGGGCGGATGCGCGCGGCGATCGATGAGGCGGTGCGCCCCCTCCGGGAGCAGATCGACACCCTCATGCGGTCCCTGGCGCCACGGGTCACCGTGGGTGAGGACGTGGCGAAGATGATGGCCGGGACAGCTCTGCCCCCCGGGTTTACAGCGGCGCTCCAGGAAAAGATCGCAGCCGGGATGTGGGAAAACGTTCCCGTCCTTCCCGTTACCGGCACTACGGTGCCCCCTGGCGGGGTGACTTCAACGGGCACCACCGCGGAAAACCCCGCCCACAAATCCCCACCGGTGAGGCGGCACGACGATGACAACACCGGAAATGATGGCGATGAATCCCCCGAGGATGAAAAAGACGCACACCCAGATCACCGCGGCTCTCAAGGCGGAGGCGAAAGCCCGGGGTGCAAAGCCCAATGACGTCTACAACCAGTTCTTCCGGGTGGTTTTCTCCACGAGTTGATGCGCCGGGACAGCGGGTGGGTGCTCAAAGGGGGTTCGAACATCTACTGCCGCATACCCGGGGCACGCCACACCCGGGACCTGGACCTCTACCGGCAGGTTGACCCCACCTCGTCCACTGATGCGGCCGACGCACTGGTACGCGACATGGACACCCGCACGGTGGGGCCCTACACGTTCCACGTCCGCCGCCCCGATAGACGGGGCAGGGCAGGTGTGATCGACAGTGAGCGCGTGGATGTCACCGTCACCCACGGGGTCAACAACCGGCTGATTAATTTCGGCATCGATGTCAGCGGGGACCTGGAGGTGACGGGTGCGGCGGAGACACTGACGGTGCCGGCGAGCTATCAGGTGGCCACGGAGTTTCTCCCGCCGAGTTTTTCCGTCCATTCCTACCCCGTAGCCAGTCAGCTCGCCGACAAGGTGTGCGCGATGTACGAACGCCACGGCGCGACCCCTCCGGGGCGGGCGTCGACGCGCTACCACGATCTCTACGACATCGCCCTGATCGCCTCTGAGTTGCCCGTTTCGGCGGCGGAGCTGAGCTCCGCCCTGAACACCCAGTGCAGGGTGCGGTCGATGGCCCTGCCGCCGCGCATCACCGCGCCCGACAAGAAGTGGGAAAGCGAGTACCCGTTGAAGGCGCGGGCATTTACCGGGGCGCGCGACAACCTGAGGGATGTCGGTGAGGCGTTGCGTATCGCCGGCCTACTTTTGGACCCCATCCTGGGCGGGGATCCTGCCACCGCGGCTGGGGAGTGGGACCCTGTCACTCTTGCCTGGCGGTAGGGGACGTCTCCCGCCCGCCACCGGTACCCGGGGAGCGGGACCGCATATCACCCGCGGCGTGTTACCGCCGGCGGATCAACTGGGACGGTGTCCCTCGGATGAATGGTCATGATAGGAAGGCAACTATGAACAACAACGACAATGACAACGAGCGTGGCTTCCTCTATCGGGTATCTCGCAGCATGGATCGAGAAAGATGTCCTTTTTCCACACTATGGATCGATGAGATGGCGCAGTTCGAAGAGGAGGGCATCGGTAAGGAAACCCAGAAACTGATATACTCCCTCGCTGGCCTGTTAGCTGCATTTGAGGAACGGATCATCACTCTAGAGCGAGAGCACGGAATCGAAGTAGTCTAATAGTGGGCGTATCTCCGCAAATCTCAGATGGAACAGTCCTAGTTTCTTAGAATCAACAAGTCCTGCTTTACCCAAGCTGACTGACCGGGTTGTGAAGTACGCCAGTGATATGGATTTCCTTCTTCATCTATGACCCCAGTCCAATTGCTACGGCAGCGCGATTTTCCTCCACCATCTCTTCATAGATCAAGATGGGAAGGATGATAGATCGTTTGCCGTCCTTTCCCTCCGTAACCCCTGCTGCATCCCCGGCCACATCCCTGCCGTCATTGATAGCAAGCGGGCGCAGCCCGCGCGGTAGCCCAAAGGAGCGCCGGCAACTGCGGGAGCAAAAGACACTGATGTCAGTAGATGGCAGGGTTACCGATCACGATTGCTCCATCCCTCCATTCACTTAGGCCAGACCCCGGCCAGGCCCTGGAGATGCTTTCAATGAACCTGCGGACGACTGTTTGAAACTCTGCCTCTTCACGTGGGGTGTCGGGGTACGAGGTGCCAATTTGGTCTTTCAACTGCTGCCAGGTCACACACGTGGGGGTGCTGTGGGTGCTGATCTGGCGGGAAACCCACCCGTAGAGGTCCAGTGCTGAAGATGAGCGATAGATCTTTGCCAGGTGTTGTGGGGTACACCCTAAGTGGACGGTTCTGAATTACAACTTCTCCCTGTTCGGTAGGGTTAGATCATGTCTAACGGAACAGAACCGTCGCTGCCTCTAGAGCTTGGCGAACATCAGGACGTTGTTGTGGGGCAGAAAGTCGGTTACGCCCGGGTGAGTTCTTTGGAGCAGAACCTGGATCGTCAACTTGATCAACTTCGTGCGGCGGGGGCGTCGCAGATATACAAGGAGAAAATCAGCGGCTCGACCCGGCACCGTCCCCAGTTGGAGGAGGTGCTGCGGTATCTGCGGAAAGGCGATCAGCTCATTGTCACGAGCATGGATCGCCTCGCGCGTTCACTGGTGGACCTGCACACGATTGTCGAGGATTTGGTGGGCCGCGGGGTCTCAGTGAGGTTTCTGCGCGAGGGGCAAACCTATTCGGCGAAGGCTGACCCAATCGCCAAGCTCATGCTGGGGTTTATGGGAAGTGTCGCCGAGTTTGAGCGCTCCATCATCAAGGAGCGCCAGGCTGAGGGGATCGCCCGCGCGAAGGCGCGCGGGGTCTACAAGGGCCGGGCGAAGGTTCTCACCAGCGCCCAAGTCGCCCAGGCCCGGAAGTGGGTGGCTGATGGTGTGCCCAAGGCGGAGGTCGCCCGCCGGCTAGGGGTCGGGCGGACGACTCTATACAAATACCTTTCCTGAGCTCGTCGTTTTTACCCGACGGCGGCGCTTGTCCACAGGTAATTGGTGGTGGAGATGCTGCAGATGTCTTCAGGCTTACCTGTGTAGTAATTGCCTGGCGTCCTGACGTGCTGGGTGAGCGAACGCATTTTCCATATGGAGTCGGGGCCCCGATCGGTATGACGTGCGTACAAGATCGCCATTGAGTATTTAGTGTCGATGATTGCCTCGTAGCGGTGACCGTCGGTTATCTCCCCGGGATCTTCGTAGCTCAGGATGTGGATGTATCTCCCATCGCCGACGGAGATCTTGTGCGGGTAGCTTCCTCCGCCGGGGAGCGGATACCCCCACAAGGCAGGCAGCTTCTCATACCTCCACAAGCAGAGGGGGGAGCGGAGATTCGGCCCGATCGACGGGTAGGTAAGTGTCCTCTTCTCCCAGTTATGTGGCCCGGTTTGGGGGTATTCCAGCGTTTCCGATATGTAGTAGGTGCCATTCGGTGGAGTCAGCCGCACGCTGTAAGGAGATTCTTCCGCGGATCGAGCAACTTGGAATGTGGCGGAATACTTCAGCTCGGAGGCCCCGTTTCGTTGAAGTAGGGATCGCAGGACGCCCGTCTTGAAAATGTGGGCATTCTCCTCGACGTGGCGGATGTTGTTTGCTTGCCGGAATTCTTCCCAGAGCAATGCCTCTCGGCCCATAACTTAACCTTTCGTTGGTAGCGGATCGCCCACTTGGCGCGAGGGTTCAAAAAGGGCCGCGCGAAGGTGCTCGCCGACGCCCAGGTCGACCAGGCCCGGCAGTGGGTGGTCGATGGTGTCCTCAAGGCGGAGGCTACCCGCCGGCTCGGGATCGGGCGGACCACCTTGTACACAGATACCTCGCGGACGAGAATGGGTAAGCTGCGGCGTTTTTCGTCGCTAGTCGCGGCGGTTGCTCTTCGAGCGCACTGTTCGCGCCGCGACGCATAGGAGGTTGGTCACCATGACGAGTAGGCCCATTCCCACGTAGGAAAATACGACCCCGATTCCTTCCTGGGAAGGAGCATCGTGCATTGATGAGTCCAATGCGAATGCGGTGGCAAAACCCGCGGCCGTGCACACGGATACCGCCACAGCGCCGAAGAGATTGCTCTTTGACTGAAGCGTGATAAGTCCACTTAAAAGAATGAGCGTTACCCCGCAGCCGATGACTTGGTACAGGGCAAACTGTGTCGGCGCTCCATAACGCAAAGCATCGAAGATGGGGCTTCCTTCATTCCACGACAACCAGCCCACGGCAGAAGCAAAGCCTGCCGCGAGTGAGAGGATGCATGGGGTGACACGTGGTCCGTTGAGGTTACGGCGGGTGTCAGCTGGCTGCGACCTGGATACAAACCAGATAAATAGCACGGACAGAGCTGCGGGCACCGCCACAAAAATGACCGTCAATCGTGCAAACATGGCCGGATCAAATCGTTCAAACATGGCGGGATCAACGTGTCCGTATGGCATGTGGAAATTGTCGCACGTGGAGGGCGCATGATTCTCCAAAATAAGCCCGTTCTTTGCCTCGCGAAACTATTGGTGCGCGGTGCTTATGCGTTCGGGAAAAGGTATCTGTCGACGAGTGTGTGACCCGGGTTGGCGGTGGGATGGCTGACGGTGCCACCTGGATCGGGGCGACTCAACGCCCCGGTGTCGGGTGGACCACCCTGTACAAGTACCTCGCTGAGAAGGCCGGGTAGATCCCCTCCCGGAGGGTCGGTTTAATCACCCCTAGTCAGCGCATTGGTTGAATTCCTCCTGCGTGACGATGCTGGTTCCGGACCCGCCTATATCGGTACTTTTCCCAACGAGAATTTCACCGGGCTGGAGTTGGAGGATGGACTGTTTTTGAACCGCCACCCCCGCGGTCTCTTTGTCTTGACTTGTCGGGGTTGCCGAGATGAGAAGCCAGGTGGATTCGTCGGCCGGCAGGTTGATCGGCGATTCGATTTTCCACGGGGCGGGGGGATTGTTGAGGTTGATAACAAACGGGTCCCGCTGGGGCTTGTTGGTTTTCAGCTGTCCAAAGTCGGGATTGCCCCCTTCAGGCGGGACTGAACCAGTGGAGGCTTCACTGGTTGGATACTCGAATTTCCCGGATACGGCGATGTAGTCCACCTTCGTGCCGCAGGGCCGGACATAAATTTCGATGTCGCCACTTTCGCTGCGGCCAACCCCTGTTGTTCCTTCGATATCCGTGTACACGAGGTTGCCGCACGACGAAAGGACCGTGGCGGCCGAGAGTATGAGGCATCCAGCCCCGGCCATTCTCTTCTGATGCCTGGGGATGTGGCGTCCACTCACTTTGGTCTCCTTGCCGGGCGGGGAGCGAGGTGACGCACCCTTAGAAGTTGTTTTTGCACAGCTTACTTCCCGGTGGGGTGGGTGGTCCCGGTGTTCGGTGGGGGAGTTGAATCCACCCCGCACCGGCCGGCCCCCTTGGGTTAGGGTGGGGTCGAAACGGACGGAAGGGGTGACTCTATGGCCGAGGGGCGAAACAGACGCCGGTGGGCCGGGTGGGTTTCGGCCCTCGTCTCGGGTGCTGCCATTGCTTTCCCGTACCTTTTCCCCTCCATCTTCCCGGATGGGGCGTTGGTGTATTACGTGATCACTATCCCTTTAGGGGTTGTAGCCGGCGTGTTCGCCCACGTCGCCCGCAGCGGGTGGTTGATGGTTTTGGCCGTGGTGGCGGGTTTGTCGCCGCTGTTGTCCATCGGGGTCATCTTGGTCGTGATGCAGCTTCTGTACGTGGTAACAGGGGGCCGCCTTCCCGGGCCGGAGTGGTTGTAAACCAGGTCAGCCGGTCTTGTCCCCGGGTTGTGCGGGTGGGCACCCATCGAGGGAACGTAGTCAACGGAAAGCTACCGGAGCGTATGTACTCCGACGGCCGCCCGTCCGGGTCGCGCTGGACGATGGTGGGCACTCTTTCTCCCTGAGGTCTTACTCGGGTACGACGGTTTCTTCGAGGAATTCCTCGAGCGTCCAGTGGTTCTTGTCCCAGTAGCATAGGCTTAACCCCGGCTCGATTGTGATGAAATGCTCGGGTAGAACCAGACTAAATTCCTGCTCAATAACCTCGAAACCTTGAGCTCGCAGGGACGCGGCAGTTTCTTCTTCTGACCCACTGTTATCCGGTCCGATGGGAACATCTGCGAAGGTGACGTCGTCGTTGTCGAAATCGAATCGGGCAGTCACGCACTTGCCGTCTTCGATAATTGAGACGATCTTCCACGTTTCTTCCTGCTCGTCCCCTGGGTCAGTGATCAGGAAGCCTTCGAGATCCGTACCGAACGTCTTGGTGTTGAAGAAGTGGTCATCGAGCAGCTCGATGTTTTCTTCGACTGTCCCGCCCAGTTTTATCCTGAGGTTGAGCGTGCTCGAGAAATTCATGGCGTGTGCCTTTCTAATGGGTGGAAGGGCTGGGGGATTCCCATTTCAGTGCGACGATCTCTCCTTCTTCCGTCCAAAATGAAATGCTGGAATCACCCAGCTTGAAGTCCCATGGGGCGCCTGTGCTGGAGATTCCGAGTTTCTTCAACTCATTGCGGAACTTTATGGGGCGCAATGATAGGGAAACCCCCATAAACGTATCTTCCGGCGCCAGCGTGTTGATGGAGATGTAGTCAATCCTCCCGTCGGTCTCACCGAGGGATACGTACCGCTCGACTTCTCCGATGGGGACACGGCCGTTGGCGCTTTCTATCACTTGGTCACCTATGCTGCGGACGCTGTGCTCCAGTGCGGGATAGTCGCTGAACCGTGCCCCGAATTTGAAGGGGGCGGGTGGGGTGGTGGTGAAATCCATGGATCGGGGCTCCCGGGGTGGTTGCGGCGGCGGCTCGCCGCGCGGCGAGCTGGGTCTCTTTCACCGTATCGCTTCCCCGCCCGCACCGCGGGGAAGGTTTCACCGGGGGCATGGGCCCGGGCGGTGGCCTCCCTCTATCCCGTGGGCGTGGTTGGGTCTAGGGCCCGACGGGGTGTGCCTCGTCTGACCGGTCAAGCGGTTTTGCTGTAGATGGGTGCCCCGCTAATACCCCACACTGCGGGGTTTCCAGCCCAGGCGCGCGAGTTCGTCTAACCCGGGGGTTCCGGCACTCTCTTCCAGCCTCCACGCTTTCCTGTATGGAAAGCGTGGAGGCGCGGGCCGCCCTGAAGGCGGTGGAGGAGGTGGAATCCCGTCCGGCCGGGGGCCAGCGGGTGCCGTGGATCTGGATTGTTCTCCTGAGCCTTTCCTTTGGGGGTGCCGTCGGTCTGATGCTCCAGAACATCGGGTGGGGAGCTGCCGTCATCGTCGTTGTACTTGTCGGTCTTCTCGTCACGGCGCTTGCGGCCCCGCGCGATGTGCGCCCGGCCATCAAACAAGATGTGTGGCCTGGGCCCACCATGTCCGTAAAGCAACTCATCCCCATCTTGGCCATCTACCCTGTTGTGATGTTGCTGCCGCGCGAGAACATGGTTGTTTCTGTCGCGGCGGGGATTGTCTCCGCGGGGTTGCTCTTTTACGTCATGGCCAAGGAGGGGCGCTGACCCATGGGTCTTGATTCCGTCATCCATCCCGTCGCCCTCTTGAAAATCTGCGCTGCCCTCAACGCCGCCGGGGCGACGGAGGGGGAGACGCGCTACGAGATGCGTTTCCGTCGCCTCCGGGATCTAACGGGGCTCTCGGATGCCTCGTTGTCCAAGCACCTCGCCGTCTTGGAGGACAGCGGTTATGTCACCCGTTTCCGTGAGTACGGTTCGACGCGGGCGAAGGGCACTGTGTGGGTTACGCTCACTGCCCAGGTAAAAGAGGCGTTCGAGGCCCACGTCGCGGCGCTTCGTCAGCTGGTGGAAGGTGGAGCCTGACTTTCGCGGGTTACCTGGGGCTTTTGGGGGCGTCACCGCAGAGCATTAGCGCGGGGATATCCAAAATAAGGTGTGCGGGGGTCCGCACATGCTTCTACCTCCTCCCCGAAGGGGAAGGGGAGCATTCTGCTCACAGCAGGAGGGTGGTTGGTTGCCCCTAGCGCGGGTGAGGGGTTTTAACCAGGATGAACTGTTTCCCTGAGGAAGTCTTCCCGGGAGAAGTGATGTTTGTCCCAGTAGCAGATGCTGCCACCTGGTTCGATGGTGAGGAGATGCTCGGGAAGGACCACATCGTATTTCTGCGTGATGACCTCAAACCCCTTGGTGCGCAGTACTTTAGCGGTTTCCTCGACTGGTAGGCTGTCGCCAAATCCGATAGACACCCCGGCAAAGCTTACGGTCTCTCCGCCAAAGTCCACCCGCGCGGTTACGCATTTCCCGTCCTCGATGATGGAGACGATTTTCCACGTCTCTTCCTGCCCACTGTCGGCATCGTGGGCGATGATAAACCCCTCCAGGTCCGTACCGAAGGTTTTGTTGTTGAAGAAGTAGTCATCGAGGATGGCGATGTTTTCCTCGACTGTGCCTCCCAGCTGGAACGGCAGCTCGAGTCTGGTGGTGAAGTTCACTGGGGGTGCCTTTCGGGTTGGAGTCAATCCTGGTCTGGGGTGGGAGATGGCGTCGAGCAGATGGAGGCCAGTTCGTTTTCGAAGATGTAGAAGCTCACGTTGCGTCCGGGAAGCGTGACCGAGGATCCGTCGTTGAGTGAGGTGATGCCGATGTCGGACAACTGGTTTTGGAATCTGATGGGGCGCAGCGCCAGGGGGATACCCAGAAACGTGTCGTCCGGGTGGAGCGTCGAGATCTCCAGGCTGGTGAAGACACCGTTTTCGATAGAGCCTTTGGTAAAGCGCGGGATGCCCCCGATCTCGACTTCACCGTGGGCGGTCCAGTAAGTGGTGTCGCCGATGCTGAAGGAATCGATCGTCATCGACGGGTAGTTTTCCGGGCCGGACGTGAAATCCAGGGGGTAGGGCAATGCGGTGGTGAACTCCATCGTTGTCGTGCCTCCGTCAATCGGGGTGTGCCATCCACTGGGTGGGTGGTGCTTGAGCGTACTTCCGAAAGGGTAACCCCACCGAGGGGCGGTGCCCGGAGGGTATTAATTTCCCCGGGCTCGTCCCACAACTGAGGGTCGGCGATCAGCCCACTCATACAGGTGAGACTTCCCCGCGCACAAAGCGAACGGCCCACACCGGAAGTATCACTCCGACGCGGGCCGCAGGTCGAGCCGCTTGGCCTAGTAGTTGGCCGGCGGATCGCTGGCGGGGAAGGACTCGTCGATCTCCTCGTCCACGAGATCGTCATCGTCGAGGGTTCCATCGGGTCCGGCGGTGGAGAGCTCCTCGGTGCGCTCGTCGTTCGTGTCCTCGGCTGGGTTGCGGGCGGGGTCCGACGCTGTGTTGCTCATAATTTCCTCCGTGAGTGATGCCGTATAGCAGACTCCGAGATTACACCGGTTCCCCCGCGGGCTGCACCGTTCACTGGCGTCGCACTCGCCGCGGAGCAAGAACAACCGGAGCCGCCGGAACCCGCCGCCGCCATCGTGGAAACACCCCGGGGCCTGCTCCCCGCCGCACCCGTCCGGAGCCCTCCCGCCCCCTCCCGGTGGGGTAGGTTGTACAAACATGGCTGTACGCGAAATCAGGTTGTTCGGGGACCCGGTCCTCAATACCGTGGCCGGGTCCGTGGAGCGCTTCGGCGCGCCTCTCCGGGCGCTCGTCGCGGACATGCTCGACACCATGGATGCGGCGGGCGGTGTCGGGCTCGCCGCCAACCAGGTGGGTCTGACCAGCCGCGTCTTCGTCTTCGACTGCCAAGGGATGAGGGGCCACCTCGTGAACCCGGCGTGGCAACCCGCAGGCGAGCTGCTCCAGGTCGGCCGGGAGGGGTGCCTCTCGGTGCCGGGGGTCTCCGGAACCGTCACCCGCCACAACAGCGTCCTCGCCACGGGGTACGACGTGGAGGGCCGCCCCCTCGCCATCCGCGCCACGGGGCTGCTGGCCCGGTGCATACAGCACGAGACCGACCACCTCGACGGGATCATGTTCATGCGGCGCATGGACCCAGAGGCCCGCAAGGAAGCAATGACGATGGTCCGCAGCGCGGACTGGTTTAAGGAGAACTAGATGCGCCTCATCTTCGCGGGTACGCCGGAACCTGCCGTCGTGGCCCTGCAGAAACTCATCGAATCCGACCACGAGGTTGTCGCCGTGCTCACCCGCCCCGACGCGCGCCGGGGCCGCGGGCGCACCCTCCACCCCTCGCCGGTCAAGGCCCTTGCCGAACAGCACGGCATCGAGGTGCTCATGCCGGCATCGCTTCGCGACGACCCCTCCATCCGCGCCCGGCTCACCGAGCTGGCCCCGGACGCCATCCCCGTCGTCGCGTACGGCAACCTTATCCCCGAGGACATGCTGGACATCCCGCGGCACGGATGGGTCAACCTCCACTTCTCCCTGCTCCCGCAGTGGCGCGGGGCGGCACCCGTGCAGGCGGCGATCAAGAACGGGGACGTGACCACAGGTGCCACCACCTTCCGCATTGATGCCGGCTTGGACACGGGTGACGTGCTGGGCACCGTCGGCGAGGACATCGGCCCGCACGACACCGCCGACGACCTGCTCACCCGCCTCGCCCATGCGGGCGGCGACCTCCTCGTGGACACCATGACCGCCCTGGAAAACGGGGAGATCACCCCCGTCCCGCAGCCGGCGGACGGAACCTACGCGCGCAAGATCACCCCGGAGGATGCCCAGGTGTCCTGGACAGGCCCCGCCGCGGAGATCGACCGCTCCATCCGGGCCCACACGCCCGCGCCCGGCGCGTGGAGCACCTGGGACGGTCAGCGGGTCAAGCTCGGCCCGGTCGAGCTCGCGGATAGCGGCGATCTCGGCCCCGGGGAAGTCCGGGTGGAAAAGAACGCGGTGTTCGTCGGCACCGGCACCACCGATGTCCGTCTGGGCACGATCCAGCCGCCGGGGAAGAAAATGATGGATGCCGCCGCGTGGGCGCGCGGGCTCAGCACCGACGTTGTCGCCGGGGGAGTGGTGTTCCAGTGAGCGGCGGGTTCAGGTCGCGCGCGGAGGGCCGCCGCCAGCCGGCGCGCGGAGACAGGCGGGACCAGCGCGCCCCGGCCCCCGAGCGCAAGGGGCGCGGCGGAGGGCCGCGGAGGGCGTCGATAGGCGACCCCGCCCGCGAAGCGGCGTGGGAGGTGCTCTACCGCGTGGCGGAGGACGCCGCGTACGCGAACCTCATCCTCCCCAAGCTGCTCAAGGAGCGCAAGGTCAAGGGGCGCGACGCCGCCTTCGCCACCGAGCTGACGTACGGCGCCCTGCGCGCGCGGGGCGTGCTTGACGCAGTCATCGGGGAGTGCTCCTCACGCGAGCTCGCCAGGGTCGCTCCCGAGGTGCTCGCGGCGCTGCGCCTCGGGGCCTACCAGCTGCTCTACACCCGCGTTGAACCCCACGCGGCGGTGGACACCTCCGTGCGGCTCGTCGAGGCCAGCGGCCAGGAGAAGGCGAAGGGCTTCGCCAACGGCATCCTTCGCACCATCTCGCGCACTCCCGCGGCGGAATGGATGAACAAGCTCGCTCCGGAGGATCCGCTGGGGAACCTCGCGTTCCGCACCGCCCACCCGGAGTGGATCGCGCGCTCCTTCGCGCGGGCCCTCGGGGCAGAAGAACCGAGCGAGCTCGAGGCCGCACTCACCGCCGACAGCGAGCGGCCCATTGTTCACCTGGTCGCCCGCCCGGGAGAGATCTCGGCGGAGGAGCTCGCTCTCATCACCGGCGGCGAGGAAGGGGCGTACTCCCCCTACGCCGTCTACCTGGAGGAGGGGGACCCGGGCCAGCTCGAACCCGTGCGTGACGGCCTCGCCTCCGTGCAGGACGAGGGTTCGCAGCTCATCGCCTGGGCCACCGCCTCCGTCCCCGTGGACGACGACCGGGGCCGCTGGCTCGACCTCTGCGCGGGGCCTGGCGGCAAGGCGGCGCTGATGGGTGCGCTCGCGGCCATCGACGGTGCGTCCGTCGACGCCGTCGAGGTGAGCACCCACCGCGCCGAGCTGATCCGCGGGGCCGTCGCGGGGCTGCCGGTCACCGTGCACACCGCCGACGGCCGCAGCCCGGGCCTCGAACCCGGTTACGACCGGGTGCTTGTCGACGCCCCCTGCTCCGGCCTCGGCGCCCTGCGGCGCCGCCCCGAGGCCCGCTGGACCAAGACGGAGGAGGACATCGCGGAGCTCAACGCCCTGCAGTCCGAGCTGCTGGCCTCCGCCATCGGCCTGGCCAAACCCGGGGGAATCATCGTCTACTCCACCTGCTCGCCGGACGTGAGGGAGACACGCGGGGTCGTGGACACGGCCCTGCGCGCCGGCACCGTCGAGGAGCTGGACGCCCGGCAGTTCGTGGGCGGGATGGACAACGTCGGGGACGGTCCGAGCGTGCAGATGTGGCCGCACCGCCACGGCACGGACGCGATGTTCTTCTCGGTGCTACGAAAGATAGGGTAGAGACATGATTCACATCGCCCCCTCGATCCTCGCCGCCGACTACGCCGCGCTCGGAGACGACGTGCGCAAGGTTGCCAACGCCGACCTCATCCACGTCGACATTATGGACGGCCACTTCGTGCCCAACCTCTCCTTTGGCCCCGACGTGACCAGGGCCGTCAACGGGGTCACCGACCAGTTCCTCGACATGCACCTCATGATCGAAGAGCCCGAGCGCTGGTTCCAGACGTATATCGACGCCGGCGGGGACCGCCTTGTCTTCCACGTCGAGGCAACCCGGGACCACGTGTCCGCGGGCCGGCAGATCCGCGAGCTGGGTGTGCAGTCGGGGTTCGCCGTCAAGCCGGGCACGCCCGTCGAGCCCTACCTCGACAGCCTCGAGCACTTCGACGAGGTCATGGTCATGAGCGTCGAGCCGGGCTTCGGCGGGCAGAAGTTCATGCCGGAGGTGCTGTCCAAGGTGTTCACGCTGCGCGACCACATCGCGCAGGCCGGCCTGGACACCGTCATCGGCATCGACGGTGGAATCGGCGCCGCCACGATCGCGGAGGCCGCGGCCGCGGGCGTGGATGCCTTCGTCGCCGGCTCCGCGGTGTTCGGTGCGGACAACCCCGCCGAGGCCGTGGAAAACCTGCGCGCGCTGGCCGCCGAAGCGCGCCAGGTTTAGAAGCCGCCGGTGTTCACGGGTCTGCGGGAGGCGCTCGCCGCGGGGGACGCGGTGCGCGGAACAACCTCGCCCAACCCGCCCGTCGGCTGCGCCATCGTGGGTGCCGGAGGGGAGGTCCTCGCCACCGGCGGCACCAGCCCGGCCGGGGGGCCGCACGCCGAGATCAACGCTCTGCGCACCGCCGGTGACGCTGCGCGGGGCGGCACCGCCGTGGTCACCCTGGAGCCCTGCAACCACACCGGACGCACCGGGCCCTGCTCGCACGCCCTCGCTGAGGCAGGCGTCTCCCGCGTCATCTACCTCACCGCGGACCCCAACCCGCAGGCCGCGGGGGGCGCGGACTACCTGCGGGAGCACGGGGTCGAGGCGGTCCATGAGCCGGTGCGGGTCGGGGCCCTCCAGCCGTGGCTCGCGAGCGTGCGGCACAACCGGGTCTCCGTGACCGCGAAGTTCGCCGCCACCGCCGACGGATTCACGGCCGCCCCCGACGGCACGAGCCAGTGGATCACCGGGCCCGCCGCGCGCCGGCACGTCCACGCCGACCGGGCGATGCGCGACGCCATCCTCGTCGGCACGGGAACCGCCCTGGCGGACAACCCCTCGCTGACGGCGCGGCGGCCCGACGGCACGCTGATGGAGCGCCAGCCGCGGCGGGTGGTCATCGGGAAGCGCAGCGTGCGGGAGGGGAACCTCACGCGCCTCGGCTTCGAGCAGTACGCCACGCTGTCCGAGGCGCTCGAGGCGCTGTGGGAAACCGGTGCGCGCGACGTGCTGGTCGAGGGGGGAGCGGGCCTGCTCACCAGCGTTTTCGAGCTCGGCGTCGTCGACCGCATCCAGGCCTACCTCGCCCCCATGCTGCTCGGCGGCGGCCGCCCCGTGGTGGAGCGGGCGCTCGCCGGGACGCTGGCGGACGCGCGCCGCTACACGCTCACCGGTGCCACCGCGCTGGGCGACGACGTACTCATTGAAATGGAGAGATAGATGTTCACTGGACTGGTAGAGGAAGTCGGGCGCGTCGAGAGCGTCGAGAAGCTTGGCGACGCCGCCCGCATCACCATCGCCGCGCCCCTGGTGACCTCCGACGCGAAGCCGGGCGACTCCATCGCCGTGGACGGGGTGTGCCTGACGGTGGTGGACAACACCGGCGGCACGTTCAGCGCCGATGTCATGCAGGAAACGCTGAACCGCTCGCGGCTGGGGACCTACGCCCCCGGCTCGCGGGTGAACCTGGAGCGGGCGCTCGCGGCCGGCGCGCGCATGGGCGGGCACATCGTGCAGGGCCACGTCGACGGCGTGGCCGAGGTGGTCTCGCGCACTCCCTCGCACCACTGGGAGGTCGTGCGCTTCACCCTCCCCGCCGCGCTGTCGCGCTACGTGGTGGAGAAGGGCTCCATCACCGTCAACGGCACGTCGCTGACCGTCTCGGCGGTCGGGGCCGACTGGTTCGAGGTCTCGCTCATCCCCACCACGCTGGAGGAAACCACCGCCGGCGCGCTCGCCCCGGGTGACCCGGTCAACCTCGAGGTGGACATTGTGGCCAAATACGTCGAGAAAATGGTCGGGGACTAAGGTACACATCCATGACAGAGCGGATTTCCCTTGACCCGGTAGAGGACGCGATCGCCGCCATTGGGCGCGGTGAGGCCGTTGTCGTCGTCGACAACGAGGACCGGGAGAACGAGGGCGATCTCATCTTCGCCGCCGAGCTGGCCACCCCGGAGCTCGTCGCCTTCATGGTCCGCCACACCTCGGGCTACATCTGTGTCGCCCTCGAGGACGGGCGCGCGGACGCGCTCAACCTTCCGCCGATGGTGGCGCGCAACGAGGACGCCCGCTCCACCGCGTACACCGTCACCGTCGATGCCGCAACCGGGACCACCGGCATTTCCGCGCGCTCGCGCTGCGAGACCATCACCCGCCTCGCCGACGCCAACCGCGGCCCGGAGGACTTCACCCGCCCCGGTCACATCGTGCCGCTCCGGGCGCGCCGCCACGGTGTTCTCACCCGCGACGGCCACACCGAGGCCTCCGTGGACCTCGCGCGACTCGCCGGGCTCGCGCCCGTCGGCGCGCTGTGTGAAATTGTCTCGGAGGAGGATCCCACCGACATGGCGCGCGGCCCCGAGCTGCGCCGCTTCGCCGACGAGCACGGGCTGAAGATGATCTCCATCGAGCAGCTCATCGCTTACCGACGCCACACGGAGCGCTTCGTCGAACGCACCGCCGTGACGCACCTGCCCACCGACTTCGGAGACTTCGAGGCTTACGGCTACCGCAACACCGTCGACGGAACCGAGCACATCGCCCTGGTCAAGGGGGACGTCCGCGGCCCCGGTGACGTGCTGGTGCGGGTGCACTCCGAGTGCCTCACCGGCGATGTCTTCGGCTCCCGCCGCTGCGACTGCGGCCCCCAGCTGCACGAGTCCATGCGGCGCATCCAGGAGGTCGGCCGGGGTGCCGTGGTCTACGTGCGCGGGCACGAGGGCCGCGGCATCGGTCTGCTGGCCAAGCTGGAGGCCTACCGCCTGCAGGACGGCGGGCTCGACACCGTCGACGCCAACCTGGAGCAGGGCCTTCCCGTGGATGCCCGCGAGTACTCCGTGGCGGGCCAGATCCTCGCCGACCTCGGGATCGAGTCGCTGCAGGTGCTCTCGAACAACCCCGACAAGGTCCGCGCCCTGTCCGGTTACGGCCCCGAGGTCACCGGCCGGGTGCGCATCGAGACCGCGCCCTCGCACGACAACATCCGCTACCTGCGCACCAAGCGCGACCGGATGGGACACGACCTGCCGAGCGTGGAACACTGGCAGGATGAAACCGCGCACACCGCGCACTAAGACCGCCGAAGGAGCACGCCATGGCCACGCAGGGAGCGCCGAAGGACACCCGGATCAAGGCCGAGGGCATGACCCTTGCCGTGGTCTCCACCCGCTGGAACGAGGGGATTGTCGGCCGGCTGCACGCCCGCGCCGTCGAGACCGGACGCGCGCTGGGCGCCAAAGTGGACGAGTACCGCGTCGCCGGTGCGCTCGAGCTGCCCGTGGTGGTCCAGGCGTGCGCATCCCGCTATGACGCCGTCGTGGCCCTGGGTTGCGTGATCCGCGGCGATACCGCGCACTTCGACTACGTCTGCGATTCCGTCACGGCGGGTCTGACCCGCGTCGCCCTGGACGAGGGAATTCCCGTGGGCAACGGCGTGCTCACCGTCGACGACGAGCGGCAGGCCATCGAGCGCGCCGGCGGCGAAGGCGCGAAGGAGGACAAGGGCGCCGAAGCCGTCGAGGCGGCCCTCGGCGCGGCCGTGGAGCTGGGCAAGATCCGGCAGGTCGCCCCGCGGGAACGGTTTTAACGAAATCGCGGGCAGGGGCTACTATCAACCGAAAGAAGTACCTACCCGCGCGGCGATGTGGAGTGAAAACAAAGTGACCGAGGGCAACAGGCTGAGCAACCGCGAGCTGGAATACCTGAACGCGGCTGACCCCCACGCCGTCGTCACCACCAAGCCCTGGGAGCTGGAGATCAGCTCCGCCTTCCTCCGGCGGGTCGCCATCGTGTGGGTCATCGTCGTCATGGCCGTGCACATCTTCATGTCGGCCGTCCTCGACGTGCAGTTCACCGGCCTGACCATCACCGCGGTGGACAAGTTCGCGTTCCCCGGCATCGGCGTGATCATCAGCATCCTCTCGTGGATCGTGCTCACCCGGCCCCGCGTGCGAGCCAACGAGGACGGCGTCGAGGTGCGCAACATCATCGGCACCCGCTTCTACCCGTGGCTCGTGATCTACGGCCTGTCCTTCCCCCGCGGTTCCCGCATGGCGCGGCTCGAGCTGCCCGACTTCGAGTTCGTCCCCCTCTGGGCCATCCAGTCCGGTGACAGGGAACGCGCCCTCAAGGCGGTGGACGACTTCCGCCGCCTCGAGGCCAAGTACATGCCGGAGGACTAGCGGCGACGTGGCAAATCCCGCGACCTACCGCCCCGCGCCCGGGACCATCCCGACGGAGCCCGGTGTCTACAAGTTCCGCGACCCGAGCGGGCGCGTCGTCTACGTGGGCAAGGCGAAGAACCTCCGGGCCCGGCTGAACAACTACTTCCAGCCGCCCCAGCAGCTCCACCCGCGCACCCGCCAGATGGTGTTCACCGCCGCCTCCGTCGAGTGGACCGTGGTGTCCTCCGAGGTGGAGGCGCTGCAGCTCGAGTACACGTGGATCAAGCGCTTCGACCCGTGGTTCAACGTCATGTACCGCGACGACAAGACGTACCCCATGCTCGCGGTCAGCGTGGGGGAGCGATTCCCCCGCGCCTTCTTCTACCGCGGCCCCCGGCGTAAGAGCGTGCGCTACTTCGGCCCCTTCTCCCACGCCTGGGCGGTACGGGAGACCCTCGACCTGCTCACGCGCGTTTTTCCCATCCGCACCTGCTCGAACGGCGTGTACAACCGCCACGAGGCGCTCGGGCGGCCCTGCCTGCTCGGTTACATCGACAAGTGCTCCGCCCCGTGCGTCGGCCGCGTCGACGAGGCCGAGTACGACGAGACCGTGCGGGGCTTCATGGCCTTCATGACCGGCCGCACGGACGCGGTGGTGCGCGAGCTGAACCGTCGCATGAGCGAGGCCGCGGAGAATCTGGAGTTCGAGAAGGCCGCGAGGCTTCGCGACGACCTCGGGGCCCTGAACAAGGTGATGGAGCGCCAGACCGTCGTCCTGCCGCTCGGCACCGATGCCGACGTCATCGCCTTCACCACCGACGAGCTGGAGGCCGCGGTCCAGATCTTCAATGTCCGCGACGGCCGCATCCGGGCGCAGCGCGGCTGGGTCGTGGAAAAGACCGGTGACGAGCCGGGCAGCATGGAGCGCCTCGAGGAGGGCAGGGCCGACCCGGCGCTGCCCACACTCGTGCAGAACTTCCTGGTGCAGTACTACTCCGACGCCGTCGAACGGGCGAAGCAGGAGGAGGCGGAGGACCGCAAGCTGCTCGAGTCGAAGGTGCGCCGGCGCGGCGTGGATCAGGAATCCCACGCCGCCGCCCGCCCCGAGCTCCCGGTCCCACGCGACATCCTCGTGGAGGCGATGCCGGAGGAGCCGGGCGAGGTCACCGAGCTGCTCGAGTCGCTGCGCGGGGGGCCCGTCTCCGTACGCGTTCCCCGGCGCGGTGACAAGGCGGCGCTGATGCAGACGGTGCACAAGAACGCCGCCGAAGCGCTGCACCAGCACAAGCTCAAGCGCGTCGGTGACCTCACCGCGCGCTCGCAGGCGTTGCAGGACATCCAGGATGCGCTCGGCCTGGAGGAGGCCCCGCTGCGCATAGAGTGCACCGACATCTCCCACATCCAGGGAACGGATGTCGTCGCCTCCCTGGTCGTCTTCGAGGACGGTCTGCCGAAGAAGTCGGACTACCGCCGCTACCGCATCCGCGAGGCCGCCGGTGAGGGCCGCTCCGACGACGTCGGCTCCATCGCGGAGGTGACGCGGCGCCGGTTCCGCCGCTACAACGAGGACAAGCTGCTCACCCCGGACGAGGACGTTTTCGATGACGACCCCGATGTGGAAACTACGGGCACCCGCCGCTTCGCCTACCCGCCGCAGCTGTTCATCGTCGACGGCGGCAAACCGCAGGTAAACGCCGCGCAGGCGGTGTTCGACGAGCTCGGCATCGTCGACGTCGCGCTCGTCGGCCTGGCCAAGCGGCTCGAGGAGGTCTGGGTTCCCTACGACGACGAGCCCGTCATCCTGCCCCGCAACTCCGAGGGCATGTACCTCATGCAGCAGATCCGCGACGAGGCGCACCGCTTCGCCATCACCTACCACAGGCAGCAGCGCTCGAAGCGGATGCGCGCGTCCGCCCTCGACGGCATTCCCGGCCTCGGCCCGGCGCGGCGCACCGACCTGGTCAAGCACTTCGGCAGCGTGCAGAAGATCCGCGAGGCCAGCGTGGATGAGATACAGCAGGTCAAAGGTGTCGGCCCGAAACTCGCCGAGACGATCCACGAGCACCTCACCCGGGGGTGAGACCGAAACGGCCCGGGCGGGTGGGCGGGTGCGGTTAGGATGGGCTGCATGTCGCGCGATCCAGTCATCCGTCCAATAATCATCACCGGCATGTCCGGGGGAGGCCTCTCCACGGCGGCGAAGGTCTTCGAGGACAAGGGTTACTTCGTCTCACAGAACCTGCCTCCGCAGATGATCCTGGAGCTCATCGACCTCGCTGCCGCCGACGACTCACCGGTCAGCCGCCTCGCCTTCGTCACCGACGTCCGCGCGCGCATGTTCAACGGCTCGCTGCTGGGCACGGTGAAAGAAATCCGGGGGCGCGGTTACGACCCCTTCGTCCTCTTCCTCGAGGCGCGCGACGACGTCCTCATCCGCCGCTTCGACAGCGTCCGCCGCACTCACCCGCTGCAGGACGGTGAGACCCTCCACGCCGGCATCGAGCGCGAGCGGGCGGAGCTGGCGGCGGTGCGCGACGCCGCCGACGTCATCATCGACACCTCCAACCTCTCCGTCCACGACCTGCGCCGCGCCGTGGAGGCGTCGGTCGGGCAGCTGCCGGGGGACAGGCAGCACGTCACCGTGGAGTCCTTCGGCTTCAAGCACGGTTCGCCGCGCGACGCCGACATCGTGCTCGACGTCCGCTTCCTGCCCAACCCCTACTGGATCGAGGGTTTGCGCGAATTCCGCGGTGTGGACAAGCCCGTCTCCGACTACGTGCTCTCCCAACCGGGGGTGGGGGAGTTCGTGGACAACGTCGTCGCCCTGCTGAATTCCATGCTGGGCGGCTACCGCCACGAGGGCAAGGACTTCATCACCGTCGGCATCGGGTGCACCGGGGGCCACCACCGCTCCGTCGCCGTCTCCGAAGCGATCGCGGCCAAGCTGCGCGAGCAGGGCCGTGTCGACGTCAGCGTCCTGCACCGCGACCTCGAGCGCCACTAGCCGCCCCCGACCCCTGGATACAAACATGAGCTCTCTCACCTTCACCTGCCTCGGTGGCGGCCACGGCCTCTACCAGACCCTCCTCGCCGCCCGCGAGGCGGGAGCGGACGACATCAACGCCGTGGTCACCGTCGCCGACGACGGCGGCTCCTCCGGGCGCCTGCGCCGGGAGATGGGCATCATCCCGCCCGGCGACCTGCGCATGGCCCTGTCCGCCCTTTCCCGCGACGACGACGACGGAGACCTCTGGCGCACCACCCTGCAGCACCGCTTCGGCGGCCACGGCGCGATGGCGGGCCACGCCCTGGGCAACTTCCTCATCGCCGGCCTCACGGAGGAACTCGGCAGCGTACAGGAGGCCCTGGACACCATCTCGCGGTGGACACGTTCGGCCGGTCGTGTCCTACCGGTGTGCAATCAGCCCCTGGACATCGAGGCGGACGTCGCAGGCCTTGACGACGACCCCCGTGTCCTCCGCTCCGTGCGCGGCCAGGTCGCGGTGGCCACCACGCCGGGCACCGTCCGCCGCGTGCGCCTGCTCCCGGAGAACCCCCCCGTGAACCCGCTCGTCATCGACGCGATCAGGGAGGCGGACATCGTCACCATCGGCCCCGGTTCGTGGTTCTCCTCGGTCATTCCCCACCTCCTGGTCCCCGATGTGGTCACGGCCCTGAACGAGACGGACGCGATGGTGACGGTCCTGCTCAACCTCTCCCCGGAGGCGGGGGAGACCCAGGGTTTCACCACCGAGCGCCACATCCACGTCTTTTCCCAGCACGCGCCGTCGCTGAAGGTCGACTACTTCGTCGCCGACAACCACATCAGCCCGACGGAGGGGGAGCGGCTCCACCTGCGCCGCACCGCGGAGAGCGTCGGCGGGCGCATCGCCTACAGGGACGTGCACACCGACGAGGTTGGCGGCGTGGTCAACAGGCACGATCCCGCCAAGGTGGCGGCTGCGATTCTGGACCTCTACGACGGCCGCTAGACTTGCTACGTTTCTCACGACTCACACAGGAGGTACGGCGGTGTCACTGACCCAGAAGGTGAAGGACGAGCTGCTGAGCGTCGACGTCGCCTCCCTCGATGCCCGCATGGCCGAGGCCGCCGCCCTCATCCGCTTCGCCGCGGAGTACGAGGCCACCCCGCGCGGGCTGGTGATCGTCGCCGACTTCGCCGAGCCGGGCGTCGCCAAGCGGCTCGCGGCGGCCCTCGACGAGCTGGGTGGGGTGGAATCGAGGATTCAGACGCTCACCCCGGGTTCCGCCACGCGCGAGACGACGTACCAGGTCCGCGTCGAATCGGGCGCGAGGGAGGCGGTGCGCCGGCTGCGCCTGGTGACCTCCTCGGGCCACCCCGTGGTGGGAATGCCGCGCCAGATTATTTCGGGCACGATGCTCGAGGTGGAGGCGGCCTGGCGGGGGGCGTTCCTCGCCCGCGGCACGCTGACGGAGCCGGGCCGCAGCTCGGCCCTGGAGGTGCTGAGCCCCTGCCAGGAGGCGGCGCTGGCCCTCGTCGGGCTGGCGCGGCGCCTGGGGGTCGGTGCGAAGACGAAGGAAACCCGGGGTGCCGAGCGGGTGCACATCCGCGAGGGCGAATCGATCGGGGTGCTCCTGAGCAGGATGGGCGCGCCGCGCGCCCGGCTGGAGTGGGACGAGAAACGTCGCACGAAACAGCTGCGCAGCAAGACCGGGCAGCGCCTGGCCACCTTCGACGACGCCAACACCCGCCGCTCGGCCCAAGCGGCTGCGGCCGCGGCGGCCCGCGTGGAGCGCGCGATGGAGATCCTCGGCGACGACGTGCCAGAGCACCTGGCCGAAGCCGGGTACCTGCGCGTGGAGTACCGCCATGCCTCGCTGGAGGAGCTGGGCCGCCTGGCCGACCCGCAGATGACCAAGGACGCGGTGGCGGGTCGGATTCGCCGGTTGCTCTCGCTGGCGGACAAGCGCGCCGAGGAGCTCGGCATCGCGGACACGCATGAGGTGCTCGACTCCGGGGCGGGGGAAGGGGACTCGCCAAGCACCGGGTCTAATTACCCCTCCGAGCTGGAGGGATAGGCCTCCTCCCCGGCCCCGGGCCGGGCTGCGCGCTCTGCGAGGTGCCGGTCGCGCCGCTACACTGGGAACAGACGAGCCAAGGAGCTTTCCGGGCGCGCCCGGGAGGCGTTTTACCGCGCCCCGCCCGCGCCGGCGCGCTTCTTGTCTCCGTGATAGCACGTGAAACCCACGCGAACGTTCTACCGCTAAGGAGAAATTTAGTGACTACCCGTATCGGCATCAACGGCTTCGGACGTATCGGCCGCGCATCCCTGCGCGTTATCCTCGAGAAGTACTCGGACGAGCTCGAGGTGGTGAAGATCAACGACCTCACCGACAACAAGACGCTCGCCCACCTGACCAAGTACGACACCGCGTTCGGCCCGCTCGGCCGCGACGTCGAGTACGACGAGCAGTCCATCACCATCGACGGCAGGCGCATCGAGGTCTCCGCCGAGAAGGACCCGGCCAACCTCGCGTGGGGTGACGCTGGCGTGGACATCGTCCTCGAGTGCACCGGCAAGTTCCGCACGGGCGAGGACGCCAAGGCGCACATCGACGCCGGCGCCAAGAAGGTCATCATCTCCGCTCCGGGCAAGAACGTCGACGGAACCTACGTCTGGGGTGTCAACGACGACGACTACACCGGCGAGGAGACCATCATCTCCGCCGCCTCCTGCACCACCAACTCCCTCGCCCCGGTGGCCAAGGTCATCGACGAGAAGTTCGGCATCGTCTCCGGCCTCATGACCACCATCCACGCCTACACCGGCGACCAGCGCCTGCAGGACGCTCCCCACAAGGACCTCCGCCGCGCCCGTGCCGCCGCGCAGAACATTGTGCCGACCACCACCGGCGCCGCCAAGGCGGTGGCACTGGTCCTCCCGAACCTCCAGGGCAAGCTGGACGGTTTCGCGATGCGCGTGCCCACCATCACCGGCTCCGCCACCGACCTCACCGTGGCGCTGAGCAAGGATGTCACCGTCGAGGAGGTCAACGCCGCCGTCAAGGAGGCCGCCTCCGACCCCAAGTTCGGTCAGGCCCTGCGCTACACCGAGGACCCGATCGTCTCCTCCGACATCATCGGGGCTCACGAGGGCGCCATCTTCGATGCCGGCATGACGAAGGTCATCGACGGCAACCTGCTGAAGATCATCTCCTGGTACGACAACGAGTGGGGCTACACCGAGCAGTACATCCGCCTCACCCGCACGGTCGCCGAGAAGCTCAAGTAATCCACGGGGCGGGGCTGCGGCCCCGCCCTTTTTCGGCTCCACCCATTCCACCCGACAACAAGGAGATCTAGATGGCTCTGAAGACCCTGCAGCAGCTTCTCGACGACGGCGTCGACGGCCGCCACATCCTGGTGCGCTCCGACTTCAACGTCCCGTTGGACGATGAGGGCAACATCACCGACCCCGGGCGCATCGACGCCTCACTGCCGACCCTCAAGGCGCTTCTCGAGGGCGGAGCGAAGGTCATCGTCATGGCCCACCTCGGCCGCCCGAAGGGTGAGGTGAAGCCGGAATTTTCCCTCAAGCCCGTGGCCGAGGCGCTGTCCGAGAGGCTCGGACAGTTCGTCGCCCTCGCCGGTGACGTCAGCGGCGAGGATGCCCACGAGCGCGCGAACGGGCTCAACGAGGGAGAAATCCTCCTGCTCGAGAACGTCCGTTTCGACGCCCGCGAGACCTCCAAGGACGAGGCGGAGCGCGCCGCCTTCGCCCGGGAGCTCGCCGACCTCGCGGCCGATAACGGGGCGTTCGTCTCCGACGGCTTCGGTGTCGTGCACCGCAAGCAGGCCTCCGTCTTCGATGTCGCCAAGGATCTCCCCGCCTACGCGGGCTACCTCGTGGAGAAGGAGGTTGAGGCGCTGCGCAGCGTGAAGGACAACCCCTCCCACCCGTACGTGGTCGTTCTCGGCGGCTCCAAGGTCTCCGACAAGCTGGGTGTGATCGAGGCGCTCGCCGAGAAGGCGGACAGGGTCATCATCGGCGGCGGCATGTGCTACACCTTCCTCGCCGCGCAGGGCCACAACGTGCAGAAGTCCCTCCTGCAGGAGGACATGGTGGAGACCTGCCGCGAGCTGCTCGAACGCTACGGTGACAAGCTCCTCCTCCCGGTCGACCTCGCGGTCGCGCCCGAGTTCGACAAGAACGCGGAGAAGAAGATCGTCGGCCTGGATGACATTCCGGAGGGGTGGATGTCCCTCGACATCGGCCCGGAGACGGCGAAGAACTACGCGGAGGCCATCAAGGACTCCAAGACGGTGTTCTGGAACGGCCCGATGGGCGTCTTCGAGTTCCCGAACTTCGCGGACGGCACCAAGGCCGTCGCCCAGGCGATGATCGCGGCAACGGCGGACAACGGTTCCTTCACCGTTGTCGGCGGCGGTGACTCCGCCGCGTCCGTGCGCACCCTGGGGCTCGACGAGAACGGGTTCTCCCACATCTCCACCGGCGGCGGAGCCTCCCTCGAGCTCATCGAGGGCAAGGGACTGCCGGGCGTGACCGTCGTCAGCGAGTAGAGCAAGCAAAGGAGTCCACCATGGCACGCACACCCCTCATCGCGGGCAACTGGAAGATGAACCACGACCACCTCGAGGCCATCTCCAGTGCCCAGCGCTTCGCGTTCGCCTTTCCCAAGGAGGGCTACGAGTACGTCGACGTCGCCCTGATCGTCCCCTTCACGGATCTGCGCTCCGTGCAGACCCTGGTCGAGGGTGACAAGCTCGCCATCACCTACGGTGCGCAGGATGTTTCGGCGCACGACAACGGCGCCTACACCGGGGAGATCTCCGCCTCCATGCTGGAAAAGCTCGGCTGCTCCTGGGTGGTTGTCGGCCACTCGGAGCGCCGCGAGTACCACGGCGAGGACAACGGTCTCGTTGCCGCCAAGGCCAAGAAGGCACTGGAGCACGGGATGAGCCCCATCGTCTGCGTCGGCGAGCCCCTTGAGGTCCGCGAGGAGGGCCGCCACGTCGACTACGTCGTCGCGCAGACGCGGGAGTCCCTCGCCGGCCTGGGCGCCGCCGAGCTGTCCCGCATCGTCATCGCCTACGAACCCGTGTGGGCGATTGGCACCGGCAAGGTCGCGTCGGCCGCGGACGCGCAGGAAGTGTGCCGCGCCATCCGTGGTGTGCTCGCCGAGCTTTCCGACGCCGAGACGGCCGCCGGCACCCGGATCCTTTACGGGGGTTCCGTGAAGACGGAGACCGTAGGCGAGATCATTGCGGAGGCGGATGTCGACGGCGGCCTGGTGGGCGGCGCCTCCCTCGACGGGCAGGACTTCGCCCGACTCGCGGCGGCGGCGGCCAACTCCGTGAAATAGATGGTGTACGCTGAGTCAGGTTAAGCTTCCGAAGAAAGTGGAGGAACATCCCACATGGTTCTGGCCCTTCAGATCATCCTGGTGATCGCATCGGTCCTGATGTCGGTCTTCGTCCTGCTGCACAAGGGCAAGGGCGGTGGCCTTTCCAGTCTCTTCGGTGGTGGCGTTCAGTCCAACCTTTCCGGTTCGACGATCGTCGAGAAGAACCTGGACCGATACACCATCATCATCGGCGTCATCTGGATCACGTGCATCATCGGGCTGAACCTGGCCCAGTCCTTCTCGGTCTAGGCACCGCCCCAAAGGCCCCCGCCCGGTTTCGGGCGGGGGCCTTTGGCCGCGGCGAGGGTTAACGCAGCTCGCCCGCGGCATCATCCGTGATGAACAGGACGGTCTCGCGTCGCCCGCGCGCTGCGGCGGCGGGCCACTGCGCCGGGTCCCCACCCCGGGCGATCTGTCCGGCCGCCCGCGCTTTTTCCTCTCCCGAAACAAGGAACCACACCCGCTCGGACCTCTCCAGTGCGGGGAGGGTCAACGTCACCCGTTCCGCGGGCGGCTTCGGGGAGTCGCTGACAGAGACCACCAGGCGCTCGCGCTCCGCCAGGGCCGGGGAGTGGGGGAAGAGGGAGTTGATGTGGCCCTCCTCGCCCACGCCCAGCAAATGCAGGTCGAAGCCCCGCGGGGCGAGGCGCCCCAGCGTGTCGCCGTAGCGCTCCACCGCGGCCTCCATCTCCCCACCGGTGAGCGCATACCCGTGGACGTGGTCGACGGGAATCGGAATGTGGGAGAGAAGTGCCGCGCGGGCCTGCCCCTCGTTCGAATCCGAGTCGCTCACGGGCACGTTGCGCTCATCGCCGAAGAAAACGTGCACGCGCGACCAGTCGATGCTGCGTTCCCTTAACGCGCGGAGCAGTTCCACGCCGGCGGTTCCGCCCGTGACCACCACGCGCGCGTCGCCGTCGCCGTTGACACCGCCCGCGGGGTTGGAATGGATGGTGGCCAAAAGCTCGGTGAGGCGGGTGGCGGCGTCGTCGACAAGCGATGCGCGGTCGGGATGGGTGGAAACGTCGACCATGGCGGGCGCGTCCTTTCAGGTCAGGGGGTGATCACGTGCTCCAGGCCCGCGAGCGCGCGGGCGTAGGCGGTGTCGGGGTCGAGGTGGCGCAGCTCCTCAGCGAGGCATTCGGCGTCAGTGCGCGCGGTCATGGCGACGTGGGAGTCGGGCAGGCCGGGCGAGGACACGCGGACGGTGCGCTCGTCAATGACGGAGACGGTCACGGCACCGTCGTCGCGCTCGATGACGAGCTCGGTAATGGGCACATTACGCACGATGGGACAGCGCCCGGTGGTGAAGCGGCGCTCGACATCGACGCGGAGACAGCTCGCCAGCCAGCCGGCTGCGAGGTCGACGCTCGGGTCGTCGGCGGGCCCGATAATGCGCACCGAGCGGATCGCCGCCCCCGGGTTGTGGTCGAGGGCGGCGGCGACGTTGCCCCGCCACATGGTGATGCGCGACCACATCATGTCCGAATCCCCGGCCGCGTAGCCCCCGTTCAACCGCAGGAGGGCGGAGCCGGGGTCCTCGCGGGAGGCATCGGTGATGCGGCGCTGGGCGATGACGCCGAGCGGGGAGTCCGCCGGCGTGGTCGGAGCGGCGGTGGGCCACCAGGCGACAATGGGCGTGTCGGGCAGGAGGAGGGGGGTGACGACGGAGGCGGGGTGTCCAACGAGCTCCCCGGCGAGGTGCATCACGACCATCTCGGAGGCGCCCGCCTCGGCGGTGAGAACCACCTCGGCGTCGATGGACGTCGCCGCGGCAGGGTCGCCGCAGACGAGGACGAGGACGCGCGCGGGGTGTTCCCGGGTGGCCTCCCGCACCGTGAGGAGGACCGAGTCGAGGTCGTCGCTCGCCCGCGCCACAACCAGCAGCGTCAGCACCCGCCCCGTGGCCAGGGAGAACAGCTCCTGGCCGTGCAGGAGCGACTCCGCGATCTCCCTCGTGGAGGTGTTGTTCAAGGTGATCTTCATGCTCGGCTCCGTCCCTTCTACGGCCTGCGCCAGACGCGCCCGGTGGCCCCGAGCATCCGGTCGGCGGATTCGGGCCCCCAGGTGCCCGCCGGGTAGTCCTCCGGCCTCCCGTGCGCGGCCCAATGCTCCAGGACGGGGTCGAGGATCTCCCAGCTGCGCTCCACCTCCTCGTTGGTGGGGAAGAGACTCGACTCGTCCAGAAGCGCGTCGAGGATGAGACGCTCGTAGGCCTCCGGGGACTGCTCGGTGAAAGCCTCGGAATAGGAGAAGTTCATGTTCACGTCGCGCACCTCCATTGTCGACCCGGGGACCTTCGACCCGAAACGCATGAGCACTCCCTCGTCGGGCTGGATGCGCAGCACCACGGCGTTGTTGGTCAGCGACTCGGTCTGCCCGGGCTGGAACGGCTGGTAGGGCGGTCGCTTGAGCACGAGCGCAATCTCCGTGACGCGTCGGCCGAGGCGCTTGCCGGTGCGCAGGTAGAAGGGCACCCCCGCCCAGCGCCGGGAGTTGATCTGCAGGGTGCAGGCGGCGAAGGTCTCGGTGGTCGAGGCCGGGTCGAAACCCTCCTCCTCCCGCAGCCCGGGGACCTTTTCCGAACCCTGCCACCCGGCCGCGTACTGCCCCCGCGCGGTCGTCTCGTCGAAGGGCTCGACGGGGAACGTTGCGCGCAGAACCTTGAGCTTCTCGGCCTTCAACTGGCGCGGGGAGAAGGACGCGGGCTCCTCCATCGCCACCAGCGCCATGAGCTGGATGAGGTGGTTCTGGATCACGTCTCGTGCGGCGCCGATCCCGTCGTAGTAGCCGGCGCGCCCGCCCAGGCCGATGTCCTCGGCCATGGTGATCTGCACGTGGTCGATGTAGTGGTTGTTCCAGATCGGCTCGAAAAGCTGGTTGGCGAAGCGCAGCGCCAGAATGTTCTGCACGGTCTCCTTGCCCAGGTAGTGGTCGATGCGGAACACCGCGTGCTCGGGGAAGACCTGGTTGACCACCTCGTTAAGCTCGCGCGCGGACTCGGCGTCGTGCCCGAACGGTTTCTCGATCACCACGCGCCGCCACTGGTTTTCACCGGCTTCCGCCATCCCCGAACGGTCCAGCTGGTGGATCACGGCGGAGAAGAAGTCCGGGGGCACGGAGAGATAGTAGGCCCAGTTTCCGGCGGTTCCGCGGGTGCGGTCCATCTCCCCCAGGAGCCCCGCCAGGTTGTCGAAGGCGCCGTCGTCGCCGAAAGCACCCTGCACGAAGTGCATGCCCTCCGAGAGGCGCTCCCAGACGTTGTCGTTGAAGCGCGTGCGCGAGCGCTTTTCGACGGCCCCCCGCACGTAGTCCCGGAAGTCCCGGTCGGTCCACTCCCGCCGGCCGAACCCGACGAGCGTGAACCCGGCGGGCAGCAGGCCGCGGTTGGCCAGGTCGTACAGGGCCGGCAGGAGCTTCTTCCGGGCGAGGTCGCCCGTCACGCCAAAGATCACCAACCCGGAGGGGCCGGCGATGCGCGGCAGGCGGGTGTCATCGGACGGGCGCAGCGGATTGGCCGGCTGCGGCCCCGTGCCCGGGGCCGGGTTCGTGCGGTCGAACTGTGCCATCGGCGTGCCTCTCGAACTCGGTGGGTGGGGCCGAAGCGGGTCAGCCCAGGTTCTCCAGCATGGAGTCCAGCAGCTCCTGCCAGGCGTCGACGAACTTGTCCACGCCCTCGCGCTCGAGTACGCGAACCACATCGTCCATGTCGATGCCGACGCTTTCGAGCTGATCGAAGACCTCCTGCGCCTCACCCGCGAACCCGGAGAGGGTGTCACCGTGAAGACCGCCAAGCTCGAGGACAGCGTCGATCGTCGCCTCAGGCATGGTGTTGACGGTGTGCGGCCCCGCAAGCTCGGTGACGTACATGGTCGCCGGGTACTCGGGGTTCTTCACGCCCGTGGAGGCCCACAGGGGGCGCTGCTTGTGGGCACCCGCCGGCAGGTCGGGGGAGGTGAGGAACTCGTCCACGAAGAGCTGGTACGCCAGACGGGCGTTGGCGATCCCCGCCTTTCCGCGCAGCGCCAGCGCCTCGTCCGTGCCGATCGTCTCGAGGCGCTTGTCCACCTCGGTGTCCATGCGGGAGACGAAGAAGGAGGCGACGGAGTGGGTCGCGGAAACGTCCCGCCCGGCGGCCTTGGCCTGGCGGATGCCCTCCTTGTATGCCTCGATGACCTGCCTGTAGCGGTCCACCGAGAAGATGAGGGTGACGTTGACGGAGATGCCCTCCGCCAGGGCGGCCGTGATGGCCGGCAGCGATTCGTCGGTCGCGGGGATCTTGATCATCACGTTCTCGCGGTCGACGAGGCGCCACAGCTCCTTCGCCTGCGCGACGGTGCGCTCCTCGTCGGCGGCGTAGCGGGGATCCACCTCGATGGAGACCCGGCCATCGCGTCCGTCGGTGCGGGCGAAGACGTCGGCGAAGAGGTCGCAGGCGTCCTGGACGTCCTTGACGCTCATGGCGTAGACGGCCTCGTCGACCTTCGAGCCCGCAGCCTTGAGCTCGTCAAGCTGGATGTCGTAGGCGTTGCCGCCGGACATCGCCTTGGCAAAGATGGCCGGGTTGGTGGTCACGCCCACGATGGACTTGGAGGCGCGGATCTCGTCGAGGTTGCCGCTGGTGATGCGGTCACGGGAGAGGTCATCCAGCCAGGTGGAGGTGCCGATTTCATAGAGTTCGTCGATGTAGGTCATCGTTTCTGGCCTTTCCTAGGAATTGCGGGCGGACTCGAGGGATTCCCGGGCTGCGGCGGCGACGTTGTCGGCCGTGAAGCCGAACCGCTCGAACAGCTCGCTGCCGGGGGCGGAGGCGCCGAAGTGCTCCAGGGAGACGTTGCGGCCGTGGTCGCCGGTGAAGCGGTGCCACGGCATGGCCACGCCGGCCTCGACAGAGACGCGGGCCTTCACCTCGCGCGGGAGGACGGACTCGATGTAGTCGTCCTCCTGCTCGAGGAACCACTCAATGGAGGGGAAGGAGACGACGCGGGCGGCGGTGCCCTCCTCCTCCAGCATGCGGGCGGCCTCGACCGCGTACTGCACCTCGGAGCCGGTGGCCATGAGGATCACGTCGGGGATCGGCCGGGAGCCCTCGACCAGCACGTAGGCGCCGCGGGCGACACCCTCGAAGGCCTTTTCGCGGGTGCCCTCGAGCACCGGGAGGTTCTGGCGGGACAGCGCGAGGATCTTGGGCTGCTCGCGGCCCTCGAGGGCGGCCTTCCACGCTGCCGAGGTCTCGTTGGCGTCCGCCGGGCGGATCACGGCGAGGTCGGGGATCGCGCGCAGCGCCGTGAGGGTTTCAACGGGCTGGTGGGTCGGGCCGTCCTCTCCGAGACCGATGGAGTCGTGGGTGAACACGTAGTAGCCGTCGATACCGGACAGGGCCGCGACGCGGATGGCGGGGTAGAGGTACTCCGAGAAAATGAGGAAGGTGCCGCCGTAGACGCGGGTGCCGCCGTGGAGGGCGATTCCGTTCATGATCGAGCCCATGGCGTGCTCACGGATGCCGAAGTGCAGGTTGCGCCCGTAGGGCTCGGCCGTGAACATGCCGGTGGTGATGGCCTCGGGGCCGAAGGAGGCGGCACCCTTGATCAGGGTGTTGTTTGAGCCGGCCAGATCGGCGGAGCCGCCCCACAGCTCGGGCAGGGCCGCGGCGGCGGTCTGGATGGCTGCTTCCGAGGCCTTGCGGGTGGCCACGCCCTTCGCGTCCGGCTCCCAGGTGGGGAACCCGGCGTCCCAGCCCTCGGGGAGCTCGCGCGCGGTGAGGCGCTCGAGGAGAGCCTTGTTCTCCGGGTTCCTCTCTGCCCAGGCGCTGAACTTCTCCTCCCACGCCGCGCGCTTGGCGGCGGAGCGCTCGACGAGCTTGCGGGTGTGGGTGATCACCTCGTCCTCGACGGGGAAGGCGACCTCGGGATCGAAACCGAGCTCGCGCTTGACGGCCTTGACCTCCTCGGCACCCAGCGCGGAGCCGTGGACGGAACCGGTGTTCTGCAGGTTCGGTGCGGGGTACCCGATGACGGTCTTCACGCGGATGATCGACGGGCGGCCGGTCTCCGCCTTCGCCTTGGCGACGGCCTCCTCAATCGCCACCACATCCTCCCCGGACTCGACGGTGAGGGTCTGCCAGCCGTAGGCCTCGTAGCGCTTCAGCACGTCCTCGGTGAAGGCGATCCGGGTGTCGTCCTCGATCGAGATGCGGTTGTCGTCCCAGAACAGGATGAGGTTGCCCAGTTGCTGGGTGCCGGCGAGGGAGGAAGCCTCGGAGGTCACGCCCTCCTGGAGGCACCCGTCGCCCGCGATGACGTAGATGAAGTGGTCGAAGGGGGACTCGCCCTCCGGCGCCTCCGGGTCGAACAGGCCGCGCTCGCGGCGCGCGGCCATCGCCATGCCCACGGCGGAGGCGAGGCCCTGACCGAGTGGGCCGGTGGTGATCTCGACGTGTGCGGTGTGGTTGTACTCCGGGTGGCCCGGGGTCTTGGAGCCCCAGGTGCGCAGCGTCTTCAGGTCCTCAATCTCCAGGCCGAGGCCACCCAGGTAAAGCTGGATGTACTGGGTCAGGGAGGAGTGGCCGTTGGAGAGAACGAAGCGGTCGCGGCCGACCCAGTGGGGATCGCGCGGGTCGATGTTCATCACTCGCTGGTAGAGGGTGTAGGCGAGCGGTGCGAGGGACATCGCGGTGCCGGGGTGGCCGGAGCCGCACTTCTCCACGGCATCGGCGGCCAGGACGCGCACGGTGTCCACAGCACGGGTGTCGGTGTCGGTCCAATCATCCGGGTAGTTCCGGACGGTCATGGCTTCGAGTTCGGGGGACAGAGTCAAGATTTCCTCACTTTTGTTCGCACCTGCTTGGTGGCTCTACGGCCCAGGCGCATCGGCGCATGTACGCACCCAGCCTAACCCTTCACCGGGTGCCGTGCCCCCAGGGCCGGCCGGAACGCCCGGCACCGGTTGTGGACGCGTCCCCGGCAGGGCGTGTTCAATTCGTTGAACGACCCTTCCGCGCACTACCATCAACCAAAGGGTTGAGCACCCGCGGAACTTTGTGCGCCTGCCGTCCGACTACTTACGGAGCAGGCGACCGCGCGCCAGCCGGAAAATGACGCCGCGCCACGGGCGCGATCGCTACCGTTACGTGTAGAGGAGTACTTTTTTGGAGACCATCAAGGCCTATTTCGCGTTAACCAAGCCGAGGGTCATTGAACTCCTTCTCGTCGCGGCGATCCCGGCCATGCTGCAGGCGGACCGCGGCAGTGTCAACGTGTGGCTGATCCTGGCGACGCTCCTCGGCGGCTGGATGGGAGCCGGGGCGGCGAACACCTTCAACATGGTCGCGGACTACGACATCGACCAGAAAATGGGCCGCACCCGCGCCCGCCCGCTGGTCCGCGCGAAGGTGACCAAGCAGAGCGCCACCGTGTTCGCCTGGACGCTCCTGGTGGTCAGCATCCTCTGGCTGGGCCTGCTGTGCCACTCGTGGCTCGCGGCGTTCTTCATCGCTCTGACCAACTGGTTCTACATCTTCGTCTACACCAAGTGGCTGAAGCGCCGTACCTGGCAGAACGTCATCTGGGGCGGTGCAGCAGGCTGCATGCCCGTGCTCGTCGGCTGGGCCGTCATCCGCGACAACGTCCATGACGGCACACCCGACCGCTGGTGGCAGGCCGTCGTCCTGTTCCTCATCATCTTCTTCTGGACGCCCCCGCACACGTGGGCTCTGGCGATGAAGTACCGCGACGACTACGCCAAGGCGGAGGTTCCCATGCTTCCCGTGGTGGCCTCGGCGGAGCACACGACGCGCCAGATCCTCATCTACTCCTGGGTCACCGTGGCCACCTCACTGGCGCTCATCCCCGCGGCCTCGTGGATCTACCTCGGGGTCGCCCTGGCCTCCGGCGCCGCGTTCCTGGTCATGGCGACGCGCCTGCACAACGACGTCAAGCGCGGCGTCAAGGTCAAGCCACTGAAACTTTTCATCCTGTCGAACAACTACCTGGCCGTGCTCTTCCTCGCCCTGTCCGTGGACGCGGTTCTGGGGCTGCAGACCATCGCGGACATGATGTAGGCCCGCGCCCCGATGAGGGGACACGGGCCGGGTGGGGGCGTCGCCAAGCGTGGCGCCCTTTTCTACGCCTCCTTCGCCTTGTCGGGCACCAGAAGCGGCAGCCTGCGCACGCCGTGGGCGAAGAGGAAGGAGCTGAAGGTGACCACCACCGAGGACATCGCAATGTGCATCGGAACCGTCCAACGTGGCACGCCAAGACGGAACTGGGTGACTCCGATGGCCCACTGGACCACGATCATGGCTACGAGGACAAGCGCGGTGCGGTAGGCATCCTTCGGCGCGTTGCTGCGGCGCAAAATGTAGACGGTGACGAGGGTGGAGATCAGATAGACGTACATGCACACGGCGTGCGTGTAGGCGAGAAGCCTGGTGTCCATGTTGAGGCGGCCTTCCATTCCGACTCCCGAGTCGCCGGGGTGGGGGCCCGAGCCCGTGACCATGGTGCCGGTGACCAAAACGACGCACAGCGCCAGGGCCGCCACGACGGTGAGCGCGCGGGCGCCGGGGGCGTAGCGCCGCTGCGGGGCTGCCCCGTCGTTTTCCGCGACGCGCATGTAGAGCAGGGCGGCGATCCACACGAGGATCATCGAGGGCAGGAAGTGCAGGGCGACGACCCACCAGCGCAGGTCGACGAGCACGGAAATGCCGCCGATGACGGCCTGGAGCACGATGCCCAGGACGGAGGCGACGGCGAGGGCCTTGACCTCTGTGCGGCGCCCGGCGCGGAACACCGCCACCAGAAGCGCCACCGCGACGGCGGTGAGGACGAAGGTGAGCATGCGGTTGCCGAACTCAACCGCCTGGTGCACCCACGGAGCGGCCCCGGCGACGGGGACCAGCGAACCCGGGTGGCACAGCGGCCACGTGTCGCAGCCCAGCCCGGATCCGGTGACGCGCACAAGGGACCCGGTCACGGTTATTCCGCCCTGCCCGATGAGCAGAAGGAGCGCGAGAAGGCGTTGCATGCCGATGCTCGGGTGGGCCCAGGCACCGCCTTTCGCGCGATCTTCGCGGGGTGAATGTGTCGGCGAGTTTGTCGTGGTGCTCACTGCGGTACCGGTGCCTTCCAATCCAACTTAAGTTCGAGGTCAAGCTTAACGGACGGCACCGCGAACGTCGTCATCGAATCGGCGCCGTACGCCGTCGGGTTCCCGTCAGTCGTCGAAGCGGAACCAGCGCGTCGCCGCGACCATCGCGGCCGCGGCCCACGCGACGAGGGAACCCCACGCCGCCGGGTTGAAGGCCAGGTGCAGGGCCTGGGTCAGCGCGCCCGCCAGAGCCACGGTGGGCACGGCGTTCCACCAGCCGGCGTCGGCGATGCCACCGGAGTAGGCGACCCAGCCGACCACACCCATGAGGACGAGCCAGATGAGGTTGGCCAGCGCGAGCACGAGCTCGGAGCTGAGGGTGCCGCCCATGAGCAGGCCGAGGGCGGTGAAGGCGGCCACACCGAGAAGCAGCGCGACCAGGCCCGCGAGGGCGCCGGCGATGCCGACGTGCCAGCCGAGGAAGAGCGCGATCGCGCCCAGCACCGCGATCTGGACCACCACGGTGGCCAGGACGCCGAGGATCTTGCCGGCGATGATGGTCCACGCGGGTACACCCGAGGCACCGGCGCGCTTCAGCGCCCCGTAGCGGCGGTCGAAGGCCAGTGAGATCGCCTGGCCCGTGAAGCCCGCGCTGCTCGCGGCGACGGCGAAAACCATCGGCACGATGTGGTCCAGGCTCCCCCGTGAGCCGAAGATGGGCAGCTTCGCCGCGGCAATGAGCAGGGCGGCGGGCACAACTACGTTGATGAGCAGCTGCTCGCCGTGCCGGAGCATGAGCTTCGCCTCAATCTTCCCCTGGGCGAGGGCCATGCGGGCGAGGGGGGCGCGGCGCGGGCGCGGGGTGAAGGTGCCGGTAGAGACATCCATGGTGTTAGCTCCTTAGTTCGCGTCCGGTGATGTCCAGGAAGACATCCTCGAGGTTGCGGTGGGACACGCCGAGTTCGCGGATCTGCACGTTCTGCGCGGCTGCCTCGTCGGCAATCTCGGCGATGACCTCCGGGGTAGCGGAACCACCCACCTGGTAGTGGAGCGGGCGGGAGGCCTCGGCGGTGACCCCGTGGCTGCGTAGTGCCGCGTTGAGGCGCGCCAGATCGAGCGCCTCAGCGGTCTCGACGGAAACGAGCGGGGAGCGCTCGTGGCTGGTCAACTCGGCCGGGGTGCCCTGGGCCACGACCCTGCCCTGGTCCACGATGACGACCTTGTCCGCCAGAGCCTCAGCCTCGTCCATCAGGTGGGTCGTCAACAGCACCGTCACGCCGTCGCGGCGCATCGCGGAGATGATGTCCCACACCGCGAGGCGGGACTGCGCGTCCATCCCGGCGGTGGGCTCGTCCAGGAAGATCAGCTCCGGCCGGCCGATCATGGCGAGGGCCAGGGACAGGCGCTGCTTCTGGCCGCCGGAGAGACGTCGATACGTGGTTTTTTCCACGCCCCCCAGCCCAAGGAGCTCGATGAGCCAGTCGATGTCCATCGGGTCCTCGTTGTAGGACGCGGTGAGCTCGAGCATCTCCCGGACCTTGATGCCGGAGTAGGAACCCCCGCCCTGGAGCATGATGCCGATGCGCTCACGCACCTGCTCGGGGCGCGAGACGGGGTCGAGGCCGAGCACCGAGATGGAACCGGACGTGGGGGAGAGAAACCCCTCGCACATCTCCACCGTGGTGGTCTTGCCTGCGCCGTTCGGCCCGAGGAGGGCCAGTACCTCGCCGCGGCGGGCGGTGAAGGACATGCCGTCAACGGCCGTTTTCGGCCCGAACTTCTTGGTGACGTTATCCACCACCAGCGCGTCGGACGAAGTGGGTGGCGTCTCTCCGCCAAAAGTTGTACTCATGGCGTGTCAGTCTAGACCCTTCCGGGCGCTCTACAGGTGCAACGCCCCGCCGCTTCAGTTCAGGCTCCGCCGGCCGCGGCGGATGTACCACACCCACGACAGGGCCGCGAGCACGGCGAAGCAGAGGGCCGTGGAGGCGTAGATGGTGAACACGGTGCCGGGTGGCAGCGCGAGGCCGCGGGGGAGTACGAGGAAGCTGAACGTCGCGCAGTAGGCCGCGACGGCGGCGCGGAAGGCGAAGCGGTTCGCCCACGCGGCGAGGGGGAGGATCGCCCACAGCGGGTACCAGGGGTGGACCACGGGGAACAGGACGACGAGCACCAGCGTGGCGACGCCCAACCCTCCCACCGGGTGAATCGTCCCGCGGTAGGTGGCCCAGAGCATGCGGGCCATGAACGCGGCGGCGACGAGGAGCCCCGTGCCGCGCGTGAAGGTCATCATCGCGTCAGTGTGGTCCCCCAACCCGAGGAGCATGCCCGCGAACCCCGCGGCCACACCGAGATCTGTGGTGGCCGACAGCCAGCTGCGGATGGTCGCGGCCCCGCCCTGCCCGGTGACCCAGCCGAATCCGATTCCGGTGAGCAGGGAGGCGAGGGCGACGGTGGCCACGAGAAGCAGGGACTGCACCGCCGCGGCAGCGGGCAGCGCCCACACCCCGAACCGGCGCCTCAGCGCGCGGGCGAGCACAGCGCCCGTGAATCCGAGGGCGATGAAACCCGTGACCTTGACCATTCCCCCGCACGAGATGAGCGCGCCGGACGCGGTGATCAGGAGGGTGGCGCGGCGGCGGTCGGCGCGGAGCGCGTCGATACCGCGCAGCCCCAGCTCCAGCCCGACGAGGACGAACCCGAGGAGCAGGGCCTCGTTGTGGATGCCCCCGATGAGGTGGAGCAGGGTGAGCGGGTTGAGAAATCCCAGCCACACCGCGGCCGCCGTGGCCACACCGCAGCGCCGCGAAAGGGCGATGACGGCCCACATTGCCGCCGCTATGCCGAGCAGTGAGACCGCGCGGTGCGCCAGCACGCCGAGGATTATCGAGTCGCCGGTGATCCGGGAAATCACCGCGGCGACGCCCAGGGCCACCGGACCGTAGGGGCTCGGAGAGTGGGCCCAGATGAACGGTACGGAACGGGCCAGGTGGTTTTCCGTGCCGAGGATCTCGACCGGGCCCGCGGCGTAGGGGTCCAGGCCCTGGCGCACGATCGAGCCCTGGGCCAGGTAGGAGTAGATGTCCTGGGTGAAAAGGGGGGCTGTGAACAGCAGCGGGATCACCCACGCCACGAACGTGCGCAGCAGGACACCGGTGCGCACGCGCGCCGGTGCGCGGCCCGCCCCGACAAACGGGCCCATGAGCAGCCAGGCGGTGACCAGCAGGCCGATGCCAAGCAGCACGATCGCGGAGGAGGCCTGAAGCATCCTGCCCATGAACGCCCCGCCGGGCAACTGCCCGTACGGGTTTCCCACGACGGGCAGCGCGCCACCGCCGAGCCCGCCCAGCCCCATCAGCAGGGTGCCCACCACACCCAGCCAGCGGAGCAGCGAGAAACGGTTGAGTTCGCTTATCGACGCCCGGGCGCGCGTCACCCCTCCCCGCGGCCGTTCGTGCAGCTCGGCGGATCGCGACCCGGGCCGACCCATGCGGGGGAGCACCCCGGCGACGGCGGGGGCGGCGGGAAGGCGGGGGGGTCTCACGGCAGCACAGTGTATCGGAGGGGGTGCCCCGGGAGGGTGGAATGAATAACGGCACACTAGTGTTGTAAAAAGATGGCGGTGGAAGTGTGCGGAAGAACACACCCCACCGTGGCGGGAGTCGGAGAGAGGTGAGGATATGACGCAACGGCAGGAGCAGGTCAGCCAGCCGCGCGCTGTCGGTGGCGACACCCGGCGTGAGGTCATGTCGCTGCTGCTCAAGCTCGGCCCCGTCACGGCGTCCGAGATCGGGGAGTCCCTCGGGCTCTCCGCCGCGGGCGTTAGGCGCCATCTGGACAAACTGGTTGACGAGGGCTTCGCCGAGACTTGCGGCCGCCACGCCGTCGCCGGTGAGGGCGCGGGCCGTGGACGCCCCGCGAAGCATTACCGCCTCACGGACACCGGCCGGGAGCAGTTCGGCAGCAGCTACGACTCACTTGCAGCCGATGCGCTCGGTGTGATCCGGGAGATCGGCGGCGACGAGGCTGTGCGGGCCCTTGCCCGGGAGAGGATCCGCAAGATCCTCGCCGGTGTGGAGGGTGTCGCCGACCCCGCCGGCGAGGAAGTCGAAGAGGTGGCCCGGGAACTCGCCGGGGCCCTGGACGACAACGGGTACGCTGCGACAGTGACGCGGGCCGGATCCGGAATCCAGATCTGCCAGCACCACTGCCCGGTCGCCTCCGTCGCCGCCGAGCACCCCGAGATCTGCGAGGCGGAGCACGAAGCCATTTCGGCACTTGTCGGGAGGCACGTTCAGCCGCTGGCGCTCATCGCCGACGGCAACGGCATCTGCACGACCAACATTCCCCTGGCTGCGGTTACGCCGGCCAGGTCTTTACCTGAAAGGAGCGGAGAACGTGACTGAAACACCTACTCCCGCACCCGGCCTGGAACGGCCGATGAACGACGACGAAATCATCGAGTCCATTGGTGCCTACAATTACGGGTGGCACGATTCCGACGTTGCCGGCGCCTCCGCGCGTCGCGGCCTGAGCGAGGATGTCGTCCGCGACATCTCCGGGATCAAGAACGAGCCGGAGTGGATGCTGAACCAGCGCCTCAAGGCCCTGGAGATGTTCGAGAAGAAGCCGATGCCGACGTGGGGTGCCGACCTCTCCGACATCGACTTCGACAACATCAAGTACTACGTCCGCTCCACCGAGAAGCAGGCCGCCTCCTGGGAGGAGCTGCCCGAGGACATCAAGAACACCTACGACAAGCTCGGTATCCCCGAGGCGGAGAAGCAGCGCCTCGTCGCGGGCGTCGCCGCGCAGTACGAGTCCGAGGTCGTCTACCACCAGATCCGCGAGGACCTGGAGGCAAAGGGCGTCATCTTCCTCGACACGGACACGGCTCTGCGCGAGCACGAGGATCTGTTCAAGGAGTACTTCGGCTCGGTCATCCCGGCCGGCGACAACAAGTTCTCCGCGCTGAACTCCGCGGTCTGGTCGGGCGGGTCCTTCATCTACGTCCCGCCGGGGGTCCACGTGGACATCCCGCTGCAGGCCTATTTCCGCATTAACACGGAGAACATGGGCCAGTTCGAGCGCACGCTCATCATCGTCGACGAGGACGCCTACGTCCACTACGTCGAGGGCTGCACCGCCCCGATCTACAAGTCGGACTCGCTGCACTCCGCCGTTGTGGAGATCATCGTCAAGAAGGGTGGCCGGTGCCGCTACACCACCATCCAGAACTGGTCGAACAACGTCTACAACCTGGTGACCAAGCGCGCCAAGGCCGAAGAGGGCGCGACAATGGAATGGGTCGACGGCAACATCGGCTCCAAGGTGACCATGAAGTACCCGGCTGTGTGGATGACCGGCGAGCACGCCCGCGGCGAGGTTCTCTCCGTCGCCTTCGCCGGTGAGGGCCAGTTCCAGGACACGGGCGCCAAGATGAACCACATGGCCCCGCACACGTCCTCGACGATCGTGTCCAAGTCGGTTGCCCGCGGCGGCGGCCGCGCGGCCTACCGCGGCCTGGTGCAGATCCACCCGAACGCCCACCACTCGGCCTCCAACGTCGAGTGCGACGCGCTCCTCGTGGACAACATCTCCCGCTCCGACACCTACCCCTACAACGACATCCGAAACGACCACGTGACCCTGGGCCACGAGGCGAAGGTGTCGAAGGTCTCGGAGGAGCAGCTGTTCTACCTCATGTCCCGCGGCATCGAGGAGGAGGAGGCCATGGCGATGATCGTCCGCGGCTTCGTCGAGCCCATCGCCAAGGAGCTCCCGATGGAGTACGCGCTGGAGCTCAACCGTCTTATCGAACTGCAAATGGAAGGATCGGTGGGTTAAGCAATGACCCAAGCTTCGGTAGATACCGTCAAGGCGGCAACGCCCCACAACAACAAGGGCGACCTCTTCTCCTCCTTTAACGTCGACGACTTCGAGGTCCCCGGCGGCCGCGACGAGGTGTGGCGCTTCATCCCGTTGCGCCGCATCCGCGGCCTCCACAACGGCACCTTCGCGCCCGCCGCGGAGGCGCGGATCACCGTCGAGGGCCCGTCCGAGGTCACCGTCGAAAAGGTTTCGCCCGACGACGAGCGTCTCAGGGCCGCCGGTGCCCCCGTTGACCGCGTCGCCGCGCAGGCGTGGAGCTCGGCGGCCTCCGGGACCATTGTCACCATCCCGGACAACGCCCAGCTGAGCGAGCCCGTCACCATCACGGTCACGGGCGCGGGCGCGGACGTGACCACCTTCGGCACCATCCTGGTAACTTCCGGGGCGAACTCCTCCGCCACCGTCCTTGTGGATTACGAAGGCAGCGGTACCCACGCCGACAACGTCAACTGGGTCCTCGGCGACGGTTCGCGCATCCACGCGGTCGTGGACGCGGAGTGGGAGGTGGACGCGGTGCACCTCGGCGCCCAAGCGATCGTCCTCGGCCGCGATGCCACCCTGCGCCACACCGTCACCACCTTCGGCGGCGAGGTTGTGCGCATCACCCCGCGAGTGAGCTTCACCGCCCCGGGCGGTGACGCCGAGTTGACCGGTGTGTACTTCGCCGACGACGGCCAGTACATCGAGAACCGCCTGCTGGTGGACCACTCCGTGCCGAACTGCCGGTCCAACGTCCTGTACAAGGGCGCTCTGCAGGGGCAGAAGTCCTCCGACAAGCCCGACGCGCACACCTGCTGGGTGGGCGATGTCCTCATCCGCGCCGAGGCGCAGGGCACCGACACCTACGAGACCAACCGCAACATGGTGCTCACCGACGGCGCCCGCGCCGACGCGATCCCGAACCTGGAGATCGAGACCGGTGAGATCGCCGGTGCAGGCCACGCCGCCACCGTTGGCCGCTTCGACGAGGAGCAGGTGTTCTACCTGCGCTCCCGCGGCATCCCGGAGGAGGAGGCGACCCGCCTGATCATCCGCGGCTTCTTCAACGAGGTGTTGAACCTCATCCCGGTTGAGTCTGTCCGCAAGGAGCTCATCGCCCGCGTCTCGGGCGAGCTCGAGCAGGCCAACCTCTAAGACGACACCCGATCCGACAGAAAGCAGACGGAATACCACCCATGTCCACCTTGGAAATCAAGAACCTCCACGCCAACGTCCTCCCCTCCGAGGAGGGCCAGGAGCCGACCCCCATCCTCAAGGGCGTCAACCTCACCATCAAGTCGGGCGAGACGCACGCCATCATGGGCCCGAACGGCTCCGGCAAGTCCACCCTCGCCTACACCCTCGCCGGCCACCCGAAGTACGAGGTGACCGACGGCGAGGTGCTTCTCGACGGCGAAAACCTGCTCGACATGGAAATCGACGAGCGCGCCCGCGCCGGCCTTTTCCTGGCGATGCAGTACCCCGTCGAGGTGCCGGGCGTGTCCTCCTCCAACTTCATGCGCTCCGCCGTCACCGCCATGCGCGGTGAGGCGCCGAAGCTGCGGGAGTGGGTCCAGGAGCTCAACGCGGCCCGCGAATCCCTCCAGATGGACGCCTCCTTCTCGGAGCGCTCCGTCAACGAGGGTTTCTCCGGCGGTGAGAAGAAGCGCCACGAGGTCATGCAGCTGGCGCTGATGAAGCCGAAGTTCGCCGTGATGGACGAGACCGACTCGGGCCTCGACGTCGACGCGCTGCGCATCGTTTCGCAGGGCATCAACAAGTACCAGGAGGAAACCAACGGCGGAGTCCTCATGATCACGCACTACAAGCGCATCCTGAACTACGTCAAGCCGGACTACGTCCACATCTTCTCCGACGGCAAGGTCGTCCAGACCGGCGATGCCTCCCTGGCCGACACCCTCGAGGCAGAGGGTTACGAGAAGTTCATCTGATGGCGTACACACACTCAGACGGAACACTCAACGTGGAGGCGATCCGCGCGGAGTTTCCGATCCTGTCCCGCACCGTTCGCGACGGTAAACCCCTGGTTTACCTCGACTCCGGTGCGACCTCGCAGCGACCGGAACGCGTGTGGAACGCCGAGCGCGACTTTGTGCTGGGCACCTTCGCCCCGGTCCACCGCGGCTCCTACCAGCTCGCGGAAGAGGCGACCGACGCCTACGAGGGGGCGCGCGATCGCATCGCCGCCTTTGTCGGGGCCGAGGGGCACGAGATCGCGTTCACCAAGAACGCCACCGAGGGGCTTAACCTCGTGGCCTACGTTCTCGGCGACGACCGGGCCGGGCGCTACCGCGTCGGGGAGAGCGACACCATCGTCGTCACCGAGCTGGAGCACCACGCCAACCTCGTGCCGTGGCAGGAGCTGGCGCGCCGCACCGGTGCCAGCCTGAAGTGGTACTCCATGACCCCGGACGGGCGGATCGACCTCGACTCCCTGAAACTGGACGAGACGGTGAAGGTTGTCGCCTTCACCCACCAGTCCAACGTCACCGGCGCCCACGCGGATGTCGGCGAGATGGTCCGCCGCGCGAAGGAGGTCGGTGCGCTGACGGTGCTCGACGCCTGCCAGTCCGTGCCGCACATGAAGGTGGACCTGCACGCGCTCGATGTCGACTTTGCGGCCTTCTCGGGCCACAAGATGCTCGGTCCCTCCGGTGTCGGCGTGGTGTACGGCCGGGGCAGCATCCTCGACGAGCTGCCCCCGTTCCTCACGGGTGGTTCGATGATCGAGGTCGTGGAGATGGAACGATCAACCTACGCCCCGTCGCCGCAGCGCTTCGAGGCCGGCACGCAGATGACCAGCCAGGTCGTCGGCCTCGGCGCCGCAGTGGACTTTCTCGGGGAAATCGGCATGGACGCGGTCCAGGCCCACGAGCAGGTGCTCACCCGCCGCGCGCTGGAGAAGATGCAGGAGATCGAGGGCTTGCGCATCGCCGGCCCTCTTACGGCGGACAGGCGCGGTGGGGCGATCGCCTTCACCGTCGACGGGTTGCATCCTCACGACCTGGGCCAGGTCCTCGACAGCGAGGGCGTATCCATCCGCACCGGCCACCACTGCGCGTGGCCGGCGCACCGCGGCCTCGGCGTCCAGGCGACGGGGCGGGCCAGCTTCTACCTCTACAACACGGAGGAAGAGGTCGACGCGCTCATCGCGGCGATCCACAAAGCCAAGCAATTCTTCGGGGTGTAAGCCATGAATCTGGAATCGATGTACCAAGAGGTCATCCTCGACCACTACAAGAACCCCCAGCACGCCGGCCTGCGCGACCCCTTCGAGGCGGAGGTGCACCACGTCAACCCCTCGTGCGGTGACGAGATCACCCTGCGGGTGCACCTCTCGGGCGACGGAGAGACGGTGGAGGATGTGTCCTACGCCGCGACGGGGTGTTCGATCTCCCAGGCGTCGGCAAGCGTGATGGCGGAGGAGCTCATCGGCCGACCCGTGGACGAGGCGATGGACAAGCTCGGGGCCTTCGAGACCATGGTCACCTCCCGGGGTGAGCTCGAGGGCGACCCGGAGAAGATTGGCGACGGCGTCGCCTTCGCGGGTGTGGCCAAGTTCCCCGCCCGCGTGAAGTGCGCACTCCTGGGGTGGAAGGCCTTCCAGGCCGCCACGTCCGACGCGCTGGAATCCCGCGCGAACTAGAAAGAGAATCTGAAACATGAGTGAAAGCACCTACGACGGGACGCGCGAGCGCCCGGAGCAGACGGAGGGACAGATCAAGCTCTCCAGCGATGTCGTGGAGTACCTGCACGACGTCATCGACCCCGAGCTCGGCATCAACGTTGTCGACCTTGGGCTGGTCTACGACACGTGGATCGAGCAGGAGGGTGAGACCACCAAGGCCGTCATCAACATGACGCTGACCTCGCCGGCCTGCCCGCTCACCGACGTCATCGAGGAGCAGGCAGCCCAGGCCGTCATCGGCAACACGGCCGTCGACGAGCTGGAGCTGAACTGGGTGTGGATGCCCCCGTGGGGCCCGCAGATGATCACGGAGGAGGGCCGCGAGCAGCTTCGCGCGCTCGGCTTCGCGGTCTAAACCCCCAACGTTCCAACCGGCGGATTCCTCCGCCGGTTTTGCCGTTTCCACGCAGTAGTAAGGTAGCCCGTTGTGATTGTCACCAATGATTTCGAAGTCCGGGTAGGGGCGCGCACGCTTCTCGACGCCCCCGGCCAGCACCTCCGGGTCCAGCCGGGTGACCGGATCGGTCTCGTGGGCCGCAACGGCGCGGGAAAGACGACGACGATGCGCATCCTGGCGGGGGAGACTGAGCCCTACGCCGGCACGGTGACCCGCTCCGGCGAGATCGGTTACCTTCCGCAGGACTCCAAGGAGGGTGACATCGAGCAGACCGCCCGTGACCGCGTCCTCTCCGCCCGCGGTCTGGACGCGCTGCGCAGCTCCATGGACCGGCAGCAGGAGATCATGGAGTCCTCCGACGGTTCGAAGCGCGACGCGGCGATCAACAAGTACTCCCGCCTCGAGGAGCGCTACCACGCGCTCGGCGGGTACGAGGCTGACGCAGAGGCGGCGCAGATCTGTGACAACCTCGGTCTTCCCGAGCGCATCCTCGACCAGCCCCTGAAGACGCTCTCGGGTGGCCAGCGCCGCCGCGTCGAGCTCGCCCAAATCCTCTTCGCCGCCAACGACGGGGCGGGAAAGTCGACGACGACGCTGCTTCTCGACGAGCCGACCAACCACCTCGACGCCGATTCCATCCTCTGGCTGCGCGGCTTCCTCTCCAAGCACGAGGGCGGCTTGGTGATGATCTCCCACGACGTCGAGCTCCTCGAGGACGTGTGCAACAAGATTTGGTATCTTGACGCCGTACGCGCCGAGGCCGACGTGTACAACATGGGCTTCGCCAAATACAAGGACGCCCGGGCCCTCGACGAGGCCCGGCGGCGCCGCGAGCGCGCCAACGCGGAGAAGAAGTCGGCCGCCCTGCAGAAGCAGGCCGCCAAGCTGGGTGCGAAGGCGACCAAGGCCGCGGCCGCCAAGCAGATGCTCGCCCGGGCCGAGCGCATGATGAACGAGCTCGACGATGTCCGCGTCGCGGACAAGGTCGCAGCCATCTCCTTCCCGGAACCGGCCCCCTGCGGCAAGACCCCGCTCCACGGCAAGGGCTTGACCAAGATGTACGGCTCCCTCGAGGTCTTTGCGGGCGTCGATCTGGCCATCGACAAGGGCTCGCGCGTGGTGGTGCTGGGCACCAACGGTGCCGGAAAGACGACCCTGCTCAAGCTGCTCGCGGGTGTGGAGCGCACCGACGGCGAGGGCGGCCTCGTCTCCGGTCACGGATTGAAGATCGGCTACTTCGCCCAGGAGCACGACACCATCGACGGCGAGAAGTCCGTCTGGCAGAACACCATCGAGGCCTGTCCCGATGCCGGTCAGCAAGACCTGCGCGGCCTTCTCGGCGCGTTCATGTTCTCGGGTGACAAGCTCGACCAGCCGGCCGGCACCCTCTCAGGCGGCGAGAAGACGCGCCTCGCCCTCGCCACCCTCGTCTCCTCACGCGCGAACGTCCTGCTTCTCGACGAGCCCACCAACAACCTTGACCCGCAATCGCGTGAGCAGGTGCTGGATGCCCTGAAGACCTACACGGGTGCTGTTGTCCTCGTCACCCACGACCCGGGTGCCGTGCGGGCCCTCGAGCCGGAGCGGGTGATCATCATGCCCGAGGGCGACGAGGACATGTGGAGCGACGAGTACATGGAGATCGTCGAGCTCGCCTAACGGCCCGCTAGGGCCTCGGGGCGGGCATGGGATGGTGGCACATTTCCATGTACTCGTCAGGATCCGTTCCCTCCGGAGGGTAGAGCCCGCCGCACATGCCCTCGGCGCGAATCGCCCTCAGCTTCTCCGGGCTTCCCTCGCACTCCGGGGCGAGGCGCTGCACGCCGTCGGAGTAGAGCGCTTCTGCGGGCCCGAGGGTGCCAAGGCACTTCACGACGGTCGGCGACGCAGCCGTCGGCACAGCCGGCGCCGCAGCAGCTCCTGCGCCGTAACCGCCGTTGAGATAGGTGTGCACGGAGTAGGTCACCATCACCGGGGAGCCGCTCTTTACGCGCACGGAGGGGGTGGAGCAGTTGGTGGACCAGGTCCAGGCCCCGCCGGAAACGGGAGATGTCGTCTGGGGGTTGCCGAGCGCGTCGATAAGCGCGACCTCGAGCCCCTCGTCGCTGCGGAGGGTGGTGAGGTTCATTGCTATTCCGCACTTGTTTTGGCTGGCGGGGAACCCGGTGCCGGCGGGCCCCTCGAGCGGCTGCCACTCAGTACCCACGGGAACGGACATCGACCGCTCCCACGAGTCCCGCAGGGTGTATGGGCCGAACTCGTCCAGCGGGTCGGGGAGGGGAGCGGGGTGGATCGAGTCGATGGCCGCCGCCGAGATGAGTGCCGCGGAGTCGACGGGCTCGGGCCGGCCAGAGCTGCTTTCGGTGGTGTCCTCCGCTGTGGTCGACAGGCTCGGGGACGCTGTCGAGGTGGCGGCGGGCGGCGCGGCGTGTTCGGGGGCGGGGCGGCGGCCGATGAGGATGCCGATGGCGAGGACGGCGGCGAGCAGGGCGAGGGCAAGGACCGTAATCGTCGCGACCATGGCACGTTTGGACATGGGTACAGCGTACCTAGCGGGCGTAGAGGGCGGCGAAGTTTTCCAGAACGCGTTTGTTGGCGGTGTAGTCCCCCGCGTACGAGTGTTCCAGGATGGCTGCCAACTCGTCGGCCTGGAAGTAGCCCTGGTCGGCATAGACGCGCAGCCGCAACTCCAGGGAGGCAGCCGTGAGCTCGGGGTGGAACTGGGTGGCGTAGACGTTGCGTTTGACCCGGAACATCTGTACCGGGCAGGAGGCGCCCTCGGCGAGGACGGTCGCACCTGGCGGGAGCTGGGCCAGGGCCTCCTTGTGCCCGACAATGGTGTCAAAGCGGCCGGGAACACCGGAGAGGAGTGGGTCTGAACGGCCGGCGCCGGTGAGCGAAACCTCGATCCTGCCCGCGTCCTCGGCGAACCCCGTGCCCAGGCGCGCCCCGATGGCGGTGCCGATCGCCCCGATCCCGTAGCACGCGCCGAGGAGCGGAAAATCGCAGTCGATAATGCGGGCGACGAGCGTGCCGATTTCACGCTCGACACGAAGCTGAAGCGGCGATTTCGCGGTTGCGGTGTTGTTGAAGGGACTGCCCCCGAGGAGGACACCCGAATAAGAGTCGAGGTCGATGCGCCCCAGCGGGGCGGACTCGAGACGGCGCTGCTGGATGTCGCCTTCCGCTAGGCCCATGGCCTCCCGGAAGCTCACCAGCTCGGCGGCCGCCGCCTCGTCCTCGGGGCGGGTGCTGAGCAGGAGGAAGGGCCGCGTGATCGACTGCATTGGCTAAAACTAGCAAACGCCCGCTCGCCCGGGCTTGAAATCCCTAGGATTGTGGCATGGCTACGAAAACAAACGGAATCATCGGTAAGCTGAGCCGCTCCTGGGGCCGCGTGGGAAAGCGCGAGCGCGTCCTCATCTCGATCCTTGCGGCGGTGGACACCGCCGGCAAGAGCGCGGCGATGGCGAGCCTCGCGCGCACCCCGAAAGAGAAGGTGCGCGGCCCCAAGCTCGTGTGGACGCCCATCATTGCGTCCGTGAACACCCTCGGCTGGCTCGCCTGGTTCCTCGTCGGGCGTAAAAAGTAGCTAGTTGCGGAAGCCGTGGACGGGGGCGGGAATGAACCCTCCGCGGTGAATGAACGCGTCATTGCCCTTCGCGTTGACGGGTATCACCGGCGCATAACCCAGGAGCCCGCCGAAATTCACCTCGTCGCCCGGCCGGGTGCCGGGCACGGGAATGAGCCTCGCCGCCGTGGTCTTGTGGTTCATCACGCCGATCGCCGCCTCGTCCGCGATCATCCCGGAGATGAGCTCGGCGGAGGTATCCCCGGGGATGGCGATCATGTCGAAGCCGACGGAGCAGATGGACGTCATCGCCTCGAGCTTGTCCATCGTTATGGATCCTGCGCGGACGGCGTCAATCATGCCCTGGTCCTCGGAGACCGGGATGAAGGATCCGGACAGCCCTCCGACGCGGGAGCACGCCATCATGCCGCCCTTCTTCACCGCGTCGTTGAGAAGTGCCAGAGCCGCCGTCGTGCCGTGGGTGCCCACCTGCTCCAGGCCCATCCGCTCAAGGATGTGGGCCACGGAGTCGCCCACCTCGGCGGTGGGTGCCAGGGAAAGATCGACGATGCCGAAGGGAACCCCGAGCCGCTCCGCGGCGAGGTTCCCCACGAGCTGGCCAGCGCGGGTGATCTTGAAGGCGGCCTTCTTGATTTCCTCCGCGACCTCGTTCAGGCTCGCCCCCTCAAGCGACCCGATCGCGTGGTCGACGACTCCCGGTCCCGAAACACCCACCGACACGACGGTGTCGGGCTCCTCGATCCCGTGAAACGCGCCAGCCATGAAGGGGTTGTCGCCCACGGCGTTGGCAAAGACCACGAGCTTCGCGCACGCGATGGAGGAGTTGTCTGCGGTGAGCTCCGCGGCTTCCTTAACCACCCGGCCCATGAGACGCACCGCGTCCATGTTGATGCCGGCGCGGGAGGTGGCGACGTTCACGGAACCGCACACGGCGCCCGTCACGCTCAGGGCCTCCGGGATGGAGCGGATGAGGCGCAGGTCGGACTCGGTGGCGCCCTTCTCCACGAGAGCGGAGTACCCGCCGACGAAGTTGACCCCCAGCTCCGCCGCGGCGCGGTCAAGTGCTTTCGCGATGTCCACCGGGTCGCCGTCCACACCCGCGGCGACGAGCGAGACGGGGGAGACGGAGATGCGCTTGTTCACGATGGGAATACCGAGCTCGCGCTCGATGCCCTCGCACACCTCAACGAGGCGCGCGGCCCGGGTGGTGACCCGGTCGTAGACGGCTTCGCAGGTCTCCGCCATCGTGTTGCGCGTGCACCCGATGAGCGAGATGCCCATGGTGACGGTGCGGATGTCGAGGCGGTAGTCCTCGATCATCTGGATCACACCGAGAATGTTCTTTGAGGCCAGGCTGAAGTCCACGGTCGCCGCCTAGATCTCGTTCATCGCGGTGAACAGGTCCGTGGACTGGATGCGCACGACCACACCCAGGCGCTCGCCCACGGAGGCCAGGTGCTCCTGCAGCTCCGCGAGGTCGACGTGATCGCCGGGGATCTCAACCCGCATGATCATGGTGAAGAACTCGTCCATCAGTGTCTGGGAGACGTCGAGGATGTTCAGGTTTCGCTCGGCCGCCGCGCCCGAGACTCCGGCGATGATGCCCACGCGGTCCTGGCCCGTGGTGGTGATGATTGCGTGCATACGCCGCAGTCTAGTAAACGCCTCCCGGCGCCCCTCCGCCCGGTTCGCGGCAGAACGCAACGAACCGCCTGAGGAGCTCGTTCGACCAACGCACGTCCACGCTCGGCAGCATCGCCACGATCGTGTCGTACTCCGCCAGCGGGAAATACCCGTAGTCGTAGTAAAAGTCCATCCGCACCCGCATTGCGTCGGCATCCATTTCGGCGTGGAATTGCGTCGCCCACACACGTCCACCCCAACGCGCGACCTGGACGGGGCACGTCGGGCCCGTTGCGAGCACCTCCAGGTCCGCGGGCAGCGCCGCGGGATTCTCCGTGTGGCCCGTCAACGCACGGAAGGAGTCGGGGAAACCGCGCATGAGGGGGTCGCGTCGCCCAGCATCGGTCAGCTCCACGAGCGTTGGCCCGGACGCCTCTGGCGCCGAGTGACCGATGGAACCGCCGAGGGCGTCGACCAGCCAGCTCATGCCGAAGCAGATAAAGAAAACGGGCACGCGGGAGTCCAACAATCCGCGCAACTGCGCGTGGACGTGCTTCTGCCACGGGCTGTATTCCGGGGATGTGATGCTGAGCGAGCTGCCCCCGACAATCACGCCCGCGAACTTGTCGACGCCCCCGATGCTCACACCGGTGTCCGCCAGGACGCGCAGCTCGACGTCCGTCGCGGCGAGGCCGGTGGCGCGGAGGACGTCGCGGTGCTCGGCGGCGGCCACCTCGGGCCCGAGAGGGCCGTTGCGGAGGGAGACGAGCAAAAATTCAGCCATGCTGCGCAGTCTATACCGCTTGGTCTACTTTGCGTCCCCGGGGCGCCTTACCGACTGTTCCACCAGGTCAAGCATCGCCTCAAGCCGCTCCCTGGGCTCACCCGCGGCCATCTTCACCACCAGCCCATCCAGCACCGTGGACAGGTAGGTCTGCACGACCTCGAGCGGGATATCGTCGCGCATGGCGACGTTGTGCTCCAGGCGGGAGTGGACCGCCTGATCAAGAACCCCCTGGTGCTCGCGCCACCGCTCGGCGAAACCGGGGTCGGTGCGCAGTTTGCGCACAATCTCCGCCCTGGTGACGTACCAGCTGTGGGCCTCCGGGTGGGTGAGTAGGGTTCGCATCACCTCGATGAGCCCGTTTTCCGCGACCACCGCCGCTTGCCTCGCGGCATCCTCCCGCGCGACCGCGAGGAAAAGCTCTTCCTTGTCGCCGAAGTGGTGGAAGATGGCGCCGCGGGTCTTGCCGGTGGCCTTTTCCAGGCGCGAGACCGTCGCCCCCTCATAGCCGTATCGAGCGAAACAGCCGCGGGCGGCGTCGAGAAGCTCCTGCTTGCGCCTGCTCAGCTCGGAGTCGGGGACGATGGGCATGTGAACAACCTCTGGTGGGGGATGGAATGGAAAGAGGGGCCGCCCGGCCAAAGCCGGGGACCCCTCATCGGATGGTCAGTTAGCTCTTGACCATCTGGCGCAGCACGTACTGCAGGATGCCGCCGTGGCGGTAGTACTCGGCCTCACCGGGGGTGTCGACGCGGACAACCGCGTCGAACTCGACGGTGTCGCCACCGTCCTTGGTGGCCGTGACCTTGACGGTCTTCGGGATCGAGTCGCCCTCGTTGAAGGCGGTGATGCCGCTGATGTCGAAGGTCTCCGTGCCGTCCAGGCCGAGGCTCTCGTGAGATTCACCCTCCGGGAACTGCAGGGGCAGGACACCCATGCCGATCAGGTTGGAGCGGTGGATGCGCTCGAAGGACTCGGTGATGACGGCCTTCACGCCGAGGAGGTTTGTGCCCTTCGCGGCCCAGTCGCGCGAGGAACCGGTGCCGTACTCCTTGCCCGCGAGCACGACCAGCGGGATGCCAGCCTTCTCGTAGTTCTGGGCGGCGTCGTAGATGAACGCCTGGGGGGCGCCGTCCTGGGTGAAGTCGCGGGTGTACCCGCCCGCCTCGTCCACCAGCTGGTTGCGCAGGCGGATGTTGGCGAAGGTGCCGCGGACCATGACCTCGTGGTTGCCTCGGCGGGAACCGAACGAGTTGTAGTCGTTGCGCTCGACACCGTGCTCGTCGAGGTAGTTCGCCGCCGGGGTTCCCGGCTTGATCGAGGACGCCGGGGAGATGTGGTCGGTGGTGACCGAATCGCCCAGCTTGGCCAGCACGCGGGCGCCGGTGATGTCCTCGACCGCGTTCGGCTCCTCCGGCATGCCGTCGAAGTACGGCGCCTTGCGGATGTAGGTGGAGTCCTCGTTCCAGTCGAAGGTCTTGCCCTCGGGGATGTCGAGGCCCTGCCACTGGGCGTCGCCCTTGAACACGTCGGCGTAGTCGGACTCGTACATCTCGCGGGAGATGGTGTCGGCGATGGTCTTCTCGATCTCCTCCGAGGAGGGCCAGACGTCCTTGAGGAAGACGTCGTTGCCGTCCTGGTCCTGGCCGAGTGCCTGGGTTTCGAAGTCGAAGTCCATCGTGCCGGCGATCGAGTACGCAATGACGAGCAGCGGGGACGCGAGGTAGTTCATCTTCACGTCCGGCGAGATGCGGCCCTCGAAGTTGCGGTTGCCGGAAAGGACGGCGGTCGCGGTGAGGTCGTACTCGTTGATCGCCTCGGACACCTCGTTGGGCAGCGGGCCGGAGTTGCCGATGCAGGAGGCGCAGCCGAAGCCGGTGAGGTAGAAGCCCACCGCCTCGAGGTCCTTCCAGAGGTCAGCGCGCTCGTAGTAGCCGTCGACGACCTGGGAGCCCGGGGCCATGATGGTCTTGACCCACGGCTTCGCCTTCAGGCCCTTCTCGGCAGCCTTGCGGGCGAGCAGGGCGGCACCGACCATGACGGACGGGTTCGAGGTGTTGGTGCAGGAGGTGATGGCCGCGATGGCGACGGCACCGTGGTCGAGGGTGTACTCGCCACCCTGCGGGGACTCGACGATGACCGGCTTGGAGGCGCGGCCCTCGGCGCCCTCGGCAGCGGACTCACCGTTGCCGGGCCAGGACTCGTTGTAGGAGACGGACTCGGTCTTCGGGGCGCGCACCGGGTCGAAGGTCTCGTCGCCAGCGTCGTTGTAGTCGGGAAGCTGCTTGCGGAAGGTCTCCTTGGACTCCGAGAGCAGAATGCGGTCCTGCGGACGCTTCGGGCCGGCGAGGGAAGGCACAACGGTGGAGAGGTCGAGCTCGAGGTACTCGGAGTACTTGGCCTCCGGGGCATCCTGCTCGAGCCACATGCCCTGCGCCTTGGCGTAGGCCTCGACGCGGTCCAGGGTCTCCTGGTCGCGGCCGGTGAGGTGCAGGTACTTGATGGTCTCCTCGTCGATCGGGAAGATCGCGCAGGTGGAGCCGAACTCGGGGGACATGTTGCCGATCGTCGCGCGGTTGGCGAGCGGGATCTCCTTGACACCGTTGCCGTAAAACTCGACGAACTTCTGCACCACGCCGTGCTGGCGCAGCATCTCGGTGATGGTCAGCACCACGTCGGTGGCGGTCACGCCGACCGGGATCTCACCGGTGAGCTTGAAGCCGACAACGCGCGGGATGAGCATGGAGACGGGCTGGCCGAGCATCGCCGCCTCGGCCTCGATGCCACCGACGCCCCAACCGAGGATGCCGAGGCCGTTCTCCATGGTGGTGTGGGAGTCGGTGCCGATGCAGGTGTCCGGGTAGGCAACACCCTCGTTGTCGAAGACGACACGGGAGAGGTACTCGATGTTGACCTGGTGGACGATGCCGGTCCCGGGCGGAACGACGCGGAAGTTGGAGAAGTTCTCCGCACCCCAGCGGAGGAACTGGTAGCGCTCCTCGTTGCGCTCGTACTCGATTTCGACGTTCTTCTCGAGCGCGTCGGTGTTACCGAAGGCCTCGATGATGACGGAGTGGTCGATGACCATCTCGGCTGGGTTCAGCGGGTTCACCTGGTCGGGGTTGCCACCGAGGGTGGAGACGGCCTCACGCATGGTGGCGAGGTCGACGACACACGGAACACCGGTGAAGTCCTGCATGAGGACGCGGGCGGGGGTGAACTGGATCTCGACGGAAGGCTCGGCCTCCGGGTCCCAGTTGGCGAGAGCCTTGATGTGCTCTTCGGTTACGTTCTTTCCGTCTTCGGTGCGCAGCAGGTTCTCACCCAGCACCTTCAGGGAGTAGGGAAGCTTCTCCATGCCTTCGACGGCGTCGAGGGCGAAGTAGTCGTAGGACTTTTCGCCGACCTCGAGCGTCTTCTTGGCGTTGAAGGAGTTCTTGCTTTCAGCCATAGTGAGCTCCATTTCTCGTCGTTAACCAAGTCCGGGGATAATGGCCCCGATGGTGGTCAACTATCCATATTAAGGGACACCACCAAATCCCGCGGGTGTTTCAACGTAACGCGCGTTATGTTCAGCTTGTGAGGTGCGTCTCAGGGCGTGCCCGAGCCCCAGAGAAGGAGAGCAATGATTCCCGCTGACGTGGACATGAATTCGCTGGCGACCCAGCTGCGGGCGGGCGAGGTGGCCTTTGGCACCGCCAACCCTGCCAACCCGGCCCTGGGGGAGCACATCAGCGCCACCCTGCACTCCGTCGACACCGCGGGAATGGGTCCTGTTGGAGTGGTTGTCCTGGAGAGCACCCCGGCCCATCCCGCCGACCTCCGCGACATCGCCCAGGATCTCGCCGACGCAACGGAAAGGGACACGGTGGTCGTACGCACCCCGCAGGCGAGCGGGGCGGTGAGCCACAGGCTGACGCGCGCCGAGGTGGAGCGTGGCCAGCGGGCGATGATGACCCAGCCGGATTACGGGGACGGGATCCGCGCCTTCGCGGAAGACGCCCATGCCGGGGGCATGAACTGGGCGGTGGTTGCATTCGCGACTGTGGTGGCGCTGGCAGTGGTGGCCGCCGCCACAGCGGCGCTCACACGGCGAATGGTCAGGGACTGAACCTTGACATTTTCGGCCCCTAGGTAACGGTTCGCTAACTGTGTCGAAGGTCACATACATCTGACGGCGTGTCAATTCCCCAGCATGGGAGCCTTGTGAGTCACGTTAGGCAGCTTGACTGCTGTGAAAATTGGTAAAGATTGGGCAACGGACTAACAAAGTGTCGTAAGGTTTCGGTGTCGGCTCGTGAGTCGAAAGCAATTTCATACCTAACCGACGTATCAGCGACGCCGACCAGTTCGGCGGGTCCGGGCCTGTGGGGAAGCATGCCAAGCACCGTTGATTGCCTCGGGTGGGTCAGCTTTCGGCTTGCGCGCCCGCGTCAGTAGTCAATCAACCGTCCGCACGTCAAGCCCACGAGCTTGTCTCATGCCGGGTCGCGGCCGCCTAGTCAGTGGCTGTATCCCGGTGTTGGTTCGGCGTGTGGTGTGAGGAGCACCTTCAGTGGGCAACCCAAAGAAGGGCACCCGAATCCGCTGGGTCCGTACGGCCACCAGCGTCATCGCGTGCTCGACAACCCTCTCCCTCGCCGGCACCCTCGTCTCACCCGCGGCGCGCAGCCAGGACCTCGGCTCGTCAGCCTCCAACCTCGTCTCGTCCCTGACAGACGCCCAGTCCCGGGTCAACGCTCTGGATCTGAAGCTCGGCGACCTCCGGGAAGCCGTCAACCGGGCCCTCGTGGATCTCTACGACGCTCAGTCCCGCGCGGAGCAGGCCCGCCGGGGTGTCGACGAGGCCCGCAAACGCCTCGAGCAGTCCCAGTCGGAGGTGGACTCCGCCCGTCGGGAACTCGCTGAGGTCACCCGGTCCCAGTACCGCTCCCGGGGCACCCCCTCCGCCCTCACCGGCGCAACCGCGCTCGAGGGCGGGGACAAGCAGAAGGACGTTCTCGACCGCTCGCTCTACCTGCGCCAGCAGGTGGAGGAGAAGCAGTCGAAGCTCGCGGATGTCGAGCGTGCCCGCACGGAAGCCGCCAACGAGGAGTCCACACTCCGGGAGACCAGCCGGCTGGCGGAGCAGACGGCGGCGGACGCCTCGGCCGCCGAGCAGGAGGCCCGCTCCACCCTGGAGTCCAGCCAGCGAACGCTCGACCAGCAGCTGGAGGAGCGCAGGAAGGCCGAAAGCGAGGTGGCGAAGGCGCAGGAGCAGCTTCACGACGCCCGCCCGGCCGCCGACACCAAGCCCAGCGACACCAAGCCCAGCGACACCAAGCCGGCAGACACCGGGGCGCCGGAGAAGAACGTCGCCAAGCAGGAACCCGCCGCAGAGCCGGAGAAGGTGAGCCCCGAGCTCGCGAAGACAGTGCGCGAGGAGGTCGCGGCCAAGGCCCCCGAGACTCCGGAACCGAGCGACGAGGTCATCTCGAACGCCGTCAGCACCGCAAAAGCGGCGGTGGAGGAGTCGAGCACGACCGGTTCCGGGAAGGCGGAGGCCGAGGATCCGGCCAAGCTGGCCGCCTCAATCGCCGCGTCGTCCGCGCTTGTCGAATCCTCGCAGACCAACCACGGCTCGCTCGACAACCCTTACAGCGGTACCACCGCCGCCGACACCATCGCGGCGTTTTCCAACGGTCTGGCCAGCGTGCTCAAGGCGGCGGACACCAGTACGTCAATGACTCCGGCTGTCGAAGAGGTGCTTCCCAAGGTCGACTCCGCCGAGACGGTGAGCGCGAAGATCTCGGACGCCGTCGCTCCCGCAGCGAACGCATCCGCAGTGGAGACCGTGATCGCCCGCGCCAAGTCCGCCATCGGCACCCCGTACGTATGGGGCGGCGGCGACGCCAGCGGCCCCACCTCCGGGCTCGAGGGCGGCGCCAAGGGCTTTGACTGCTCCGGTCTCGTCCTTTACGCCTTCGCCGCCGCCGGGGTGTCGCTGCCCCATTACACCGGCTACCAGTACACGCGCGGCAACCAGATCAACCCGAGCGATGCCCGCCGCGGGGACCTTCTTTTCTGGGGCCCGGAGGGTAGCCAGCACGTGGCCATCTACCTCGGCGACGGCACCATGATCGAGGCGCCCCAGTCCGGCCAGAACGTGCAGATTTCCCCCGTGCGCTGGTCCGGTATGGCCGACAAGGCGGTGCGGCTGCTCTAACCCGGGGTGAAAGTGCTCTACCATCGGGGCATGGCTCTCAACGACTACGACGCACTGCTCGTCCTCTCCTTCGGTGGCCCCGAAGGGGAGGACGAGGTTATTCCGTTTCTGGAGAACGTGACCCGCGGCCGGGGCATCCCGCGCGACCGGCTCGCCGAGGNNGGGGGAGCACTACTTCCACTTCGGTGGCGTGAGCCCCATCACGGAGCAGAACCGGACCATTATCGCCAACGTGGAGGCGGAGCTGCGCACGCGCGGCATCGATTTGCCCGTCTACTTCGGAAACCGCAACTGGCACCCCTACGGTGAGGATGCCGCAAAGCAGCTCAGCGCCGACAGGCACCGCCGCGTCCTGGTCTTCGCCACCTCCGCCTGGGGCGGTTACTCCGCCTGCCGCCAGTACGACGAGGACATCATCCGCCTACGGGAGGTGGCACCCGAGGTGGAATTCACCAAGTTGTGGCAGTTCTACGGTCACCCCGACTTCATTCGTCTCAACGCCGAGAATCTCCGCGAGGCCTGGGCGAAGGCGGACCAGGGGGCGACCAAGGTTCTCTTCTCCGCCCACAGCGTCCCGTCCGTGGCCGACGAGGCATCGGGCGGCCCCGAGGACGCCCACCTGTACTCCCGCCAGGTGGCGGAAGCCGCCCGCCTGATCGCCGACGCCGCGGGTGTCGACGACTACGAGGTCGTCTGGCAGTCCCGCTCCGGAAACCCGGCGACCCCGTGGCTCGAGCCGGACGTGGTCGACCGCTCCCTCGAGCTGCACGAGCAGCAGGGCACCGGCCACGTCATCTGTGTTCCCGTCGGCTTCATCACCGACCATATGGAGGTCGTGTGGGACCTCGATACCGAGCTCAAGGAGGCGCTCCAGGAAAAGGGCATGACGCTCGACCGCCTTCCCACCGTGGGCCTGACGGAGGACTTCGCCAAGATCGTCGTCGACCTCGCGGAGAACGTCGCCCAGGGCGCCGAACCCGCCAGCTTGTCGACGGTCTCCGTGCAGGGTTGTACCGTCAACGGGGCCCCCTGCACCCCGGGATGCTGTGCCCCGCGGCGCCCGGCGCCGGCCGGCTCCTAGGCCCCCCGGTTCGCCTCGCGCCACAGGTCGTGCACGGCATCGGCCACGCCCGCCATGCGGGCGGTGCGGATGTGGCGCCACAGCGCGAAGAGGTGGGGGTCGAGGCTGTGGTCGCCGACGCGGTCGGTGACGGTCTCGATGATCGCCGCGACCCGGTCGGCCCGCGCGAACAGCTTCGCCGCCCGCGGGGTGGTGCTACCGGGCAGGCCGGGGGTGTCGTAGAAATCCGATAACGCCCCCACCGTCAGCCGGGGGTTCGGCACGTCCGCACTGGTGCCCCCGAGTGCCTCGATGAGCGCCGCCGCCTGATCCGTCGCCGCCGAGAGCAGCGCGTCCGCTTCTCCAGGGGTGAGCCACTCCGGCTCCGGGAGGCGCTCCGTCTCCTCGAACCAACGCCACTCCACGCCGCCCGCCCCGTAGGTGGGGACGAGGATATGGGTGAGCGCGTCGCTCTCCCGGACGGCAAGGGCTCCGGCCGGGGTTAGGGCATCGGCGGCGTGGGAGCCTGCCGGGATGCCCGCCGCCTGGCCGGGTCCCCACAGGATGAGACGCACGACCGGGTCGGGTGAGGAAAGGTCCGCAGCGGCCCGGACGTCGCCAAGCAATGCCGTGACCGGTGACCCGCCGTAGGTGTGCGCACCCCCGAGGTCGGCGAGGGCGTCGAGGAGGTTGTCCGTCGCTTCCGCCCCGTAGAGCCAGGCAGCGAGCCACACCGCGGTGTTCTGGAGGGGTGAATAGACTTCGGCGCGCGTGTACACCGCGGCCATCATAGCGGATAGAATCTGCGCACTATGGGCTTCGATGATCGGTACGGCGGGGACATTCTCAAGGGGCACGCGCGGCAGAAGGCGCCGGTGTACCCCCAAGTTCCGGCGCAGCCCGGGATAGTCGCGGAGGTGGTCGGGGACGATTTCGTCGGTGCCGTGGTGGGTTTCGAACGGACCTACGACGGGGACTTCATCCGCCTGGAGGACCGCCGTGGGACGCAGCGGCTGTTCAAACTTCTGCCCGGGGCCTTCCTGGTTGAGGGGCGGCGGGTCACACTTACGCGATACGTGGAGAAGCCCGCCGAAACTCCCCGCATCTCCAATTCGGGTTCGCGGCGCGTGGAAAACGTCACGGCCAAGGTCGCCATGCCGAGCAGGATCTGGGTGGAGGGTATTCACGACGCCTCCATCGTGGAGAAGGTGTGGGGCCACGACCTCAGGGTCGAGGGCGTGGTGGTGGAGTACCTCGAGGGGTTGGACAACCTGGAGGAGCGCCTGGCGGAGTTCGGGCCCGGCCCCGGCCGCCGCATCGGTGTGCTGGCCGACCATCTCATCGAGGGGACCAAGGAGTCGAGGCTCGTGGAGCACGTCGGGCCCCACGTCCTGGTCACGGGACACCCGTACATCGATATCTGGGCGGCCGTGAAACCGTCCAGTGTGGGTATCCCCGCGTGGCCGGAGGTGCCGTACGGGGAGGACTGGAAGACGGGAGTGTGCTCCCGCCTCGGCTGGTCCGACCCCAGGGAGGGGTGGCGCCGGGTCTACGGGTCGGTGTCGAGCTTCCGCGACCTCGATTACACGCTCATCGGGGCCGTCGAGCGCCTCATCGACTTTGTCACGAACCCGGATCTGCGCAAGGAGGACATGTAGCCTGGTGCTGTGGGAGCACTCATCTGGTTTATCGCAGCGGTTGTACTGGCGGGTCTCGAGCTGGCCGCCGGAGAATTCACCTTTCTCATGCTCGCGGCAGGGGCGCTCACCACAGCCGCGGCGGCGCTGGCCGGGTTGACCCTTGGTGCCGAGGTGGCGGTCTTCGCCGTCTCATCAGCGGTGTTCTGGTTTTTCCTTCGGCCCTACCTGCACAAGCGCTTCCTGCGGCCCACCTCCTACGACGATTCGCCCCGCGCCCTCGTCGGCACGCGGGCGGTGGTGATCGAAGGCATCACCCCGGGCGGCGGACAGGTCCGGCTGGATGGCTCGATCTGGTCCGCGCGCTCCCTCGACCCCGCGGTGGCCATCCCCGCGGGTGACACCGTGACCGTTTCCGACATCGACGGCCCGGTTGCGGTCGTCTGGAAGGACTAATGATGGGTTCACTTATTGCCCTGGCCATCGTCATCCTGGTGGTGGCGGTACTGTTCAGCTCCATCAAATTGATCCCCCAGGGTGAGGCCGCCGTGATCGAGCGCCTCGCCCGCTACACCCGCACCGTCTCCGGCGGAGTGACCCTGCTCGTCCCCTTCGTCGACCGGGTACGCGCCCGCGTTGACACGCGCGAGCGCGTCGTCTCCTTCCCGCCCCAGGCAGTGATCACCCAGGACAACCTCACGGTTGCCATTGACATCGTGGTCACCTTCCAGATCACCGACCCCGCAAAGGCCATTTACGGTGTGGACAACTACCTCGTCGGCGTGGAGCAGATCTCGGTGGCGACGCTTCGCGACGTCGTGGGCGGCATGACCCTGGAGGAAACCCTTACCTCCCGCGAGACGATCAACCGCCGGCTGCGCGGGGAGCTCGACGCCGCCACCGCCAAGTGGGGCCTGCGCATCAGCCGGGTCGAGCTCAAGGCGATCGATCCGCCGCCGTCGATCCAGCAGTCCATGGAGATCCAGATGAAGGCGGACCGGGAGAAGCGCGCCATGATTCTGACCGCAGAGGGCAAGCGCGAGTCCGACATCAAGACCGCTGAGGGCGAGAAGCAGGCCCGCATCCTCTCCGCTGAGGGCGAGAAGCACGCTTCCATCCTCAACGCCGAGGCGGAGCGCCAGGCGATGATCCTGCGCGCAGAGGGCGAGCGCGCGGCGAAGTACCTGGAGGCCCAGGGTGAAGCCCGGGCGATCCAGAAGGTCAACGCGGCCATCAAGTCCTCCGGTGTGACACCTGAGCTCCTCGCGTACCAGTACCTGGACAAGCTGCCGAAGATCGCGGACAACGAGGCCGCGACCATGTGGATGATCCCCTCCACCTTCGGCGACTCCCTCGAGCAGTTCGCCAGGGCCTTCGCGCAGAAGGACGACGACGGCGTCTTCCGCTACGAGCCGGGGCGTGTCGACGAAGCCACACGCGACATGGCCGGACGGGAGGACACGGACCAGTGGTTCGACACCTCCACCGACCCCGAACTGGCCAAGGCCCTCGCCGAGGCCCGCGCGGTGGCGAACAAGCACGTGGATGACCCGGACCCGACCGCAGTCGCCTCCAACGCCATCGCGGAGGCCGGACCCGAGCGCGGGATCAGCGCCCCGCGGCCCGAGTAACCAGGTTCAGAACCAGTTTCCAGCCGGCCTGCTCCGCCCGCCAGCCGGCGGCGCGGAGGCGCTGGCTCATCGCCTGCTTGGTGATGCCCAGCTCAGCCGCCGCCTCGTTCTGGTTCAATCCGCTGCGCAGCAGTGCCGTGGCCTCGCGCCCCTCCAGGGTGCGTTTGTGCACCACGTGGCCAAGCAGGGCCAGCGCGGCTGCGATGTCATCGGCGTCCGTCCCAGCGTCGGGTGCGTCGACCTTGACGGCCACCGTCGCGGGCCGCGTTCCCGCGGCGTCCGTCGCGGCGTAGAGGGCCGCGCCCTCGTTGGTGATACCAAGGCCGATGGCCCAGTTGCCGTCAGACAGGAGAGCCATGATCACGCTAAGCGCGGCTTCGGGGTCTTCCACGTGGGCGCGGATGTCCTCCACGCCGACCACCTCGAACGCACCCACGCCCGGCAGGGTCGAGAGGGCCTCGGCGGAGCGCCGCACCACGTCGGCGCGTCGTTTCTCCCTTCCGCGGTAGCGGGCGTGAACGGCGATCATGGGAAAGACATTAACGGTTAACCCGCACGGCTTGACCCGCCACGCCCAGCCGTTTCCCGGCGCGTGGGCAGGAGGGCGTCGAGAAGCAGGCCCCCGAGGCCCAGGAGGGCGAGGATGATTGTTAGCGCAAGGACGGCTGGGTTGGCTTCACCCGTGAGCGTGTCCCCGAAGAGGACCGTCCCGATGGTCCCCGGCAGCGAGCCGGCGAACGTCGCTGCGGCAAAAGGCACGACGCCCACCCGGGTCAGCGCTGACGCGTAGTTCATGATGGAGAACGGAACGGCCGCGATCATCCTGAGACTGGCGACGGCGAGCCAGCCACGCTGCTCCAGGTGGCGGTTGATGAGCTCGAGGGACGGGTGGGTGAGTCGTGGCTCGATCCAGTCACGCAGGAGACCCCGGACAATGGTCAGCGAGAGGGTCGCGGAGGCCGTCGTGGCGGTAATCGCGAGCACGACACCCCAGAAGCTGCCGAAAAGCACCCCTGCCGAGAGCGTCATGATGGTCCGCGGGACGGGAAATTGGGTGACTAACACGTACAGGAGCCAGAAGACAACGGGGAACCAGGCCCCGGTCTGATCGGACCACTCGCGCAGCACGGACAGGGGAGGGACCCTAAGAGAGTGCCACGCGGCGAGAAACGCGGCGGCGGCCACCGCGAGGAGGAGGATCCGGGGCGGGGAAAAATTCTGCATGGCGACCCTCCTTTCTGAACCGTTCTCGGGGTCCGGCACAATTAAGCTACCCGACGCCCCCGACGAAGAGAGATCCCGTGCTGGCCGACATCCTCAGCTGGGCCACAATCATGGCCATTCCCGGCCCGGACATCGTGGCCATCGGATCACAGGTGACGCGCCACGGATATCGGGCAGGCTTTGCGACGGCCTTCGGCGCTACTCTTGGCGTCGCCACCTGGTCCCTCGTTTCGCTGGCGGGCATCTCCGCGCTTCTCCTCGCGGTGCCGGCGCTGTCGTTTGCCCTTCCCGTCCTCGGCTCCGGCGTTTTGGTTCTCCTCGGGATCATCACTCTCCGCGATGCGGCCCGGCGAGACGGAGATCCGGTGCCGGGGACATCCCTGGAGACCGGCCCGGTATCTTCGCGCAGTGCGCTGCGCCTCGGGCTGATGACCAACCTCTCCAACCCCAAGGCCCTCGTGTTTTTCACGTCTTTCTTCACCCCCCTGATGAACCACTACAGCGGACTCGCACACAAAGGGGGAATGCTTGTTCTCCTCCTCGGGGTCTCCGCTGTCACGTTCGCGACGATGTCGGTTGCTCTCCGGGCCGCCGCCGTCTCACCCCTGGCGCGAATCGCGGGCATCCGCTTCCTGCCGGGTCTCGCCTTTGTCGCTATCGGCAGCTTCTACCTGTGGGAGTCGCTAGGGGGGTAGCCGGGCGTTCCCGTAAAAGAGTCCGCATTGCGGACTCGTTTTCGGCCGCCGGGGGGCACCAGCCACGAAGCTGCCTGGAAAAGTCCGCAATGCGGACCCCGCGCGGACATCGGGGGGCGGCACCGCGGGCACGTGGCGCAAAAAGTCCGCATTGCGGACTCGTTTTCGGCTACCGGGGGGCACCCGCCACGACCAGCAGCACGCCCGCCCGCGGTGGCAGGCCGGCGGGCGCCGCCTTGAGGTTGCATACGCGAAGTCCGCAATGCGGACCCCGCGCGGACATCGGGGGGCGGCACCGCGGGCACGTGGCGCAAAGACTCCGCATTGCGGACTCGTTTTCGGCTACCGGGGGGCACCCGCCACGACCAGCAGCACGCACGCCCGCGGAGGCAGGCCGGCGGGCGCCGCCTTGAGGTTGCGCGGGGAAAGTCCGCAAAGCGGACTCCCGAACCCGCAAACCCACCCGCCACAGAGCATTCCGCGCAACAAAAAACTCGGGACACCGTGTAAACGATGTCCCGAGACTTGTGCCCGAGGGGGGACTTGAACCCCCACGTCCGTTAATAGGACACTAGCACCTCAAGCTAGCGCGTCTGCCATTCCGCCACCCGGGCCGGGTAGTGTTGTCAGCCTCTCGGCTGGGCACCTGCATTACTATAGGGGGCACCGCTAAAACTTCACAAATCGCCAGGTGAAGCCCGCTTTTTTACGAAAACGCACCCGCCAGCCCCCCGCCTTCCGGTAGAAAGGTTTCCATGACCACCTACGACTTTGACTCCCACCGATTCCCTGGGCCCGACCCCTACGCTCCGCTGAAGGATCTCCCACCCTTTGAACTCACTTCCGACGATCTCGTCAATGGTGAACGGCTCCCCGCGGCCCTGACCGGCGAGAGCGCATCCTCTCCGCAGCTTTCCTGGTCCAGTCTTCCCGAGGGGACCAAGTCCCTCGCCGTCACGTGCTACGACCCCGATGCCCCGACCGCGTCCGGATACTGGCACTGGGCCGCCTTCAATATCCCGGCCGAGACCACCGGGCTTCCGGCCGGTGCCGGTGCTCACGAGAATCTGGGAGTTGGCGCCGTAACTCTGCGGGGAGACTCGGGGAAGCGGGCGTTCTACGGGGCCAACCCCCCGCAGGGCCACGGCCCGCACCGCTACATCTTCGCGGTGCATGCGGTGGATGTCGATAAGCTCGATGTGCCCGAGGATGCAACCCCCGCGGTTCTCGGCTTCAACCTTTACTTTCACTCGCTCGGGCGCGCCGTGCTCTGGGGCTGGCACGAGAACCAATGATCCCCGTTCAGTTGCGCGCGGGGGGAGCCTTCCTCGCCATCGCCCTGGTCCTGCTCATCTACACGGCCCTCGCTTTCTTCCGCTCCGAACCGACGTTCGCGTTCACGGCGCAGGTCATCACGATCATCGTTGCGGCCGCGATCTTCGGTGCGAACGCCACGTTCGTGCGCGGTCAGCGCCATACGCGCGCGCAGGTGGGGGCGCTCGCGGGTGCTGTGGCGTTGGTCATCATCGGCATTCTGCTCCCCGCGACACCCCTCTTCGTCACCCAGACTTTCTGGCTGATCCTCTGGGCCGTCACGGGCATTCTCTGCGCCCTTATTCTGCGTCGGAGCGCCATGTAAGGCCGCTGCCCACGGCCTCGCTTATCGACGCCAAACCATGCGCCCTGACCTGTTGCGCCAGACCGGTGTGGATGCCGCGAATCCACCCGAGCCCCCCGTAGATGAGCGGGGTATAACCCTGCAGGAGGCTCGCCCCAGACGTGATGCGTTCCCACGCCTGCTCCGGGGTGGAGATTCCCCCCACGCTCACCAGCACAAGCTGCCCGCCCACTCGCGTGTGGAGGCGGCGCATGACCTCGAGGGAGCGCTCGTTCAGCGGGGCACCTGATATCCCGCCCGCGCCCATCGCCGCAACCTCCGCCGGGTCGGTTTTCAGCCCGTCCCGCGAAATGGTGGTGTTGGTGGCCACTATGCCGGCCAGCCCAAGCTCCACGGCCAGGTCGGCGACTGCGTCGATGTCTTCGTCGCTCAAATCGGGGGCGATCTTCAACAGAACGGGCGTCGTGGTGCTTTCCTTGACCACTGTGAGGATCGGCCTCAGCTCCTCGACAGCCTGCAGGTCGCGCAACCCCGGCGTGTTCGGCGAGGAGACGTTGACCACAAGGTAATCGGCGAGGGGGCCGAGCACGGTCGCGCCCGCGCGGTAGTCGGCAACAGCATCCTCGGCGGTCTTGTTCTTGCCGATGTTGATGCCCACCACGTCGCCCGACTTGCGCCCGCGCAGATTCATCGCGACGGCCAGGGCACCCTCGTTGTTGAAGCCCATGCGGTTGAGGATCGCCTTGTCCGCGGGTAGGCGGTAGAGCCGCGGAGCCGGGTTGCCCGGCTGGGGGCGGGGAGTCACGGTGCCCATCTCGGCGTAGCCGAATCCGACGGCCCCCCAGGCGTCGACGGCCGAGGCGTTCTTGTCAAAGCCCGCCGCAAGCCCCAGGGGGGCGGGGAAGTGGACCCCGAAGAGGTCCTGGGAGAGCACGGGGTCGTGGACGCGCACGACCTTCTCCATTGCGCGCGCCGCGGGTCGCGCAACGTGGAGCACCCTCAGGCCCGCGCTGATGATCCCGTGAATGCGCTCCGGAGGGATGAGGAACATGGCTTTGAGGGCGGCGTCGTAGAGGCGCATGTGGGGGCCTTTCGGTTAGGAAGTGGTCGTGTCACCGGGAGTGACCACCTGCAGGCCCTCGCCGCTCGCGGAGGCAAGCAGGAGGGTGCCGTCTGGAAGTGAAACCATGCTCTGGGCGTTCGCAACCGTTGCGAAATTCTCCTTCAGCACAGGCACGCCGGTGGACAGGGAGTAACCCTCGGCGGTGTTGGTCGCGGTGGAGGATGCCCACGCGAGCATCTTCGGGTTGTCCCAGGCAACTGCCCAGGGGCTCTGGCCGACGGGGGCGCTCATCTGCAGGCGGATGATGTCGTCCGTGTTGTAGACCAGCAGCTGGCCCCCGGTGGCGTCCGCGGCGAGGATGAGACCGTGGGGCCCCGCGGCGACTCCGCCAACCCCGAGCCCGGCGCGCAGCGTGCCACCCTGCCGCCCGTCCTTCCAGTCGAGGTCCTGGATGGTGGTGTCGAAGTTGTTGAGGCGCACCACCGCGTCGTCGCGGTTGCCGCCCCGGGGTGCGGTGAGGATGCGGTCGGTTTCCCGGGCAGCGTCGAAGTCCCCGGTCTGCTTCCCGTCCCGGAACACGCGGATGGTCTTGTCATCGTGCGAGCCAGCCACGATTTCCCCGCTTGCGGTTAGAGCGGCGGCGGTGACCGGGGAATCGGAGTGGACGGTCTGCTCCCCGTCGGACGTGATCAGCTTGATGTCGTTGCCGCAGGCGGCGACAAAGGTGCCGTTGTTCGCGGTCACGTCGCCGCAGGCGTCGTCAAGCGTGTGCTTCCTTCCCCTGCCGGAGGTGATCTCTTCGAGGGTGCCCACCGTGAGTTCGCCGCCAGAGCGCACCGCGATGAGATCACCCGTGGCATCGAGGTCGCGCACCGCGTCAAAGGGGTGGACGGTGCCCGCGGGCCGGCTGGAGGCCGGGGAGGCGGCGGCGGTGGCGTTGCCCATGTAGACGTCGCCGCCGTTCCCGGAGTCCTCGGCGGGGTTGGACTGGCAGGCAGCGAGCAACGCAGCTGCGGACAGGGCGGCCGCGGCCACCGTGAGTTTTCTCGCGGGCACATTCACGCCTTCCAAGCCTAGCAACGCACCCAATCCTCCCGGGGTAGGGTTTCAACCCATGAATCAGGTTGCGGAATCCATGAGCTGGGTTCAGGTTGTCGTTCTCTCCGTCGTCCAGGGGCTCACCGAGTTCCTCCCCGTCTCGTCCTCGGGCCACCTGCGCATTGTCTCGCAGCTGCTCTGGGGGGAGGACGCCGGCGCAAGCTTCACGGCGGTGATCCAGCTCGGCACCGAGCTGGCGGTCCTGGTCTTTTTTGCCAAGGACATCTGGCAGATCCTCACCGGGTGGTTCGCGGGGCTGTTCAACAAGGACAAGCGCGGCTTCGACTACCGCATGGGTTGGATGGTCATCGTGGGTACGCTGCCCGTCGCCATCCTCGGGTTCCTGCTCAAGGACCTGATCCGCGAGAACCTCCGCAACCTCTGGATCACCGCCGCGGTGCTCATCCTTTTCTCCCTCGTTTTCATCCTCGCCGAACGCCGGGGCGGAAAGCAGCGCGGGTACGAGGATCTCACGATGAAGGACGCCGTCATCATGGGCCTGTGGCAGTGCCTCGCCCTGGTGCCGGGCGTGTCGCGCTCCGGGGGCACCATCTCCGGCGGCCTGTTCCGCGGCCTCGACCGCGCCGTGGCCACCCGGTTCAGCTTCTTCCTCGCCATCCCCGCGGTGCTTGCCTCCGGAATCTTCTCGCTTCCCGACGCCTTCGCACCCCAGGCCGGCCAGGCCGCGTCCGGGGTGCAGCTGCTGGTGGGCAGCGCCATCGCTTTCGTTCTCGGCTACGTCTCCATCGCATGGCTGCTGAAGTTCGTCTCCAACAACTCCTTCGCCTGGTTCGCCGCCTACCGCATCCCGCTGGGCCTGGTGGTCATGGTGCTGCTCGCGCTGGGGGTCATGAGCCCCGCCTAAGGGCCTGGGTAGGGTAGGGGCCATGCATTCTTGGCCTACACCGCCCGTTCCCGCAGTCGCGGGCACCCCCGTGGAGCTGCGCCTCCACGACACAGCGGACCAGCGCACCAGAACCGTCGACGTCACCCCCGGTGCGGACGGCGATGTGGGCATGTACGTCTGCGGGATCACCCCCTACGATTCGACCCACCTCGGCCACGCCGCAACGTACCTCACGTTCGACCTCATCAACCGCCAGCTCCTGGCCAACGGCCACGGCGTGCACTACGTGCAGAACATCACCGATGTCGACGACCCGCTGTTCGAGCGCGCCGAGCGCGACGGCGTGGACTGGCGTGACCTGGGCCGGGAGCAGACCGACCTGTTCCGCAGCGACATGGAGGCGCTCGGCGTGATCCCGCCGCGCGAGTACGTCGGAGCGATGGAATCCGTCGGCGAGGTCGTGGAGATGGTGTCCACCCTCCTCGAGCGTGGTGCCGCCTACCAGCTCGACCGGGGCGACATCTACGCCTCCATCGAGGCGACGCGGCAGTTCGGCTACGAGTCCAACCTGGACCGCGCCACGATGGAGGCCTTTTTCGCCGAGCGCGGTGGGGACCCCGGCCGCCCGGGAAAGCGCGATACCCTCGACGCCCTCGTCTGGCGGGGCGCCCGCGAAGGTGAACCTTCCTGGGACGCGCCCTTCGGGGCCGGCCGCCCGGGTTGGCACGTCGAGTGCTCGGCCATCGCCACGAACCGTCTCGGCCGGCACTTCTCCATCCAGGGCGGCGGTTCGGACCTGGCGTTCCCGCACCACGAGTTCTCCGCGGCCCACGCCGAGGCCGCCTACGGCATTCCGCGGATGGCCGGCCACTACGTCCACTCCGGCATGATCGCCCTCGACGGGACAAAGATGTCGAAGTCGCTGGGTAACCTCGTCTTCGTGCACAAGCTCACCGCCCGTGGCCACGATCCCTCGGCCATCCGCCTCGCGCTCTTCGCGGGCCACTACCGCAGCGACAGGGACTTCTCGCAGTCGCTTCTCGACGACGCCGAGTCGCGCCTCGCCCGTCTGCGGGCCACCCTGTCCGCCGACGTGGACCGGGAACGCGCGCTCGAGACCGTCGACAAGCTGCGGGCGGCCCTCGCCGACGACCTCGACACCCCGCGGGCGCTGGAGATCCTCGACGCTGCGGGGGGCGACAACGATGGAATCGTCGCCGCGGCTGTCGACGGCCTGCTCGGCGTGCATGCGGGCGCGAAGTCGCGCACAATGAACGCATGAGTATCCGCGCCCAATTCCAGGATGACATCGACGAGTTCATCGCCGACCTGACCACTTTCGCCTCCGGTTCCTACCTGCAGGAGGAGGACAAGGAGCTGTGGGACGAGCCCTTCGACCCGTCGGTCCTGCCGGATTTGAAGAAGCTCCTCGAGATGTTCCTCGACGCCCTCGAGCTCCTCGGCGACGACCCGGACGGTGAGAGCCTGAACAAGGTGGTCGCCCCGTTCTACGCCAACCTCGCCGACTTCAACGCCGAACACGCGGACGCGGTCCTCGAACCGGAGGAGAAGGCCGACATCGAGTCGCTCGTCCACCGGGCGGCCGCCGCCACGGGCGCCGACGACGAGGCGCTGAACAATCTCCCCGAGTTTGAGTAGCGCCGGGCCCCGCGCCGTCTTCTGGGACATGGACGGCACGATGATCGACACTGAGCCGGTGTGGGGGATTGCCACCTACGAGCTGGCTGACATGCTCGGGCGGCCCCTGACCCCGGAGGTGCGCGCGAAAACGATCGGGGGCAGCTTTGAGAACACCCTGCAGATCTGCGCCGACCACGCAGGGCGAACTCTCGCGCCCGGAGACTACGAGCGCTACCGCGCGTGGATGTACGGGCGGATGGGTGAGCTTCTTTCCGGCAATCTGGAACCCAACCCGGGTGTGCGCCCGCTTCTGGCCTCGCTGCACGCCGCGGGCGTGCCCATGCTCGTGACCACCAACACAGAGCGCGAGCTGGCGGACCCCTGCATCGACGCGGTGGGGCGTGGATACTTCGCCGGTTCCATCACCGGTGACGAGGTCGCGCACGCCAAGCCCGCCCCCGACATGTACCTGGAGGCGGCCCGCCGCGTGGGGGAGGACCCCGCCGACTGCCTCGTCTTCGAGGACTCCTGGGCCGGGATGAGCGCCGCGGCCGCCGCCGGATGCCGCGTCCTGGGGCTGGCCGCCGAGGTACCGGAGGGGGCCACGCCCTTCGACCCGGCGCGTTTCGTGGGGGCGGACGCGGCCGCGGTCGCGTCGTGGTTCCGCGGAATCGCGCCGGCAGATGGGTTAGAGTAATCCCCCGTGAAAAACTTCGATGACCTTTTTGCCGAACTCTCCAGCAAAGCGAGCGAGCGCGCCGCCGGTTCCGGAACCGTCGAGGCCCTGGACAAGGGGGAGCATTTCATCGGCAAGAAGATCATCGAGGAGGCCGGTGAGGTGTGGATCGCCTCCGAGTACCAGTCCGATGACGAGCTCGCCGAGGAAATGAGCCAGCTGCTCTACTGGACGCAGGTGATGATGCTCAAGCGCGGGCTTTCCCCGGACGACATCTACAAGTACCTCTAGGAGCGCCGCCGTGATCAAGATCGCCGTCCCGAACAAGGGATCCCTGTCCGAGAAGGCCGTGGAGGTCCTCACCGAAGCCGGGTACAAGAGCCGCGGTATGCACAAGGCCCTCAACGTGCCGGACGAGGACAACGGGGTCGAGTTCTTCTACCTGCGCCCGAAGGACATCGCCATCTACGTCGCCCAGGGCCACCTCGACCTCGGCATCACCGGGCGCGACCTGTACCTGGACTCCCGCGCGAAGGTGAAGGAGGTCCTTCCCCTCGGCTTCGGCCGCTCCACCTTCCGCTTCGCCGCGCCCCGGGGCCGCGAATGGGGCGTCGACGAGCTGCAGGGAAAGCGCATCGCAACCTCATACCCGCACCTCGTGGAGGACCACCTCGCCGCCCGTGGCATTACGCCCGCCGAGGTCATCCGCCTCGACGGCGCCGTGGAGATCTCCATCAAACTCGGGGTCGCGGACGTCATCGCGGACGTTGTCTCCACCGGCGCCACCCTGCGCCAGCAGGGCCTCGTTCCGTTCGGCGAGCCGATCACGCGCAGCGAGGCGGTCGTGGTCAAGCGTGACGGGCTCGAGCTCGATGCGCGTCACGACGTCGTGATCAAGCGCATTAAGGGGATCCTCAACGCGCAGACCTACCTGATGATCGATTACAACGTCGCCCGCGACAACCTCGACGTGTCCTCGGCCATCACCCCCGGCATCACCGGGCCGACCGTCTCCCCGCTGTCGCGCGAGGGGTGGGTCGCGGTTCGGGCAATGGTCCCACGCGCCGACGCGAACAAGGTCATGGACGATCTCGCGGCGGTCGGCGCGGAGGGCATCCTGGCGACGGAGCTGCGCATCGCGCGCCTCTAACCGCGTGCCCGTCCTTGCGTATGATGGCGCACATGGATACCCGCAAAGAAGTAGACCTGCTTGGCACGATGGAAGTCCCCGCTGACGTGTACTACGGCGTACACACGATGCGCGCGATGGACAACTTCCACATCTCGAGCTCCACCATCAATGACCTGCCCGACTTCATCCGCGGCATGGTGCAGGTCAAGAAGGCCACCGCGATGGCCAACCGCCGCCTCCACACCCTCCCGAAGTCCAAGGCCGACGCCATCATGTGGGCGTGCGACCAGGTCCTCGAGGAAGGTCGCTGCATGGACCAGTTCCCGGTCGACGTCTTCCAGGGCGGCGCCGGCACGTCCGTGAACATGAACACCAACGAGGTGGTCGCCAACCTCGCCCTGGAGCACCTGGGCAAGGAGAAGGGCGACTACGACGTCATCAACCCGAACGACGATGTCAACATGTCCCAGTCCACCAACGACGCGTACCCGACCGGCTTCCGCCTCGGCGTGTACTACTCCGTGCAGGGTCTGCTGAAGGAACTCGATGAGCTGCAGAAGGCGTTCCGCGCCAAGGGCGACGAGTTCCAGGACATCATCAAGATGGGCCGTACCCAGCTGCAGGACGCCGTCCCGATGACCCTGGGCCAGGAGTTCACCGCCTTCGGGGCAAATCTCGCCGAGGAGCAGCGCACCATTCAGACGGCCGCCGAGGCCCTCCTCGAGGTCAACCTGGGCGCCACCGCGATCGGCACCGGCATCAACACCCCGACGGGTTACCGCGACCAGATCGTCGCGGCGCTGCGCGAGGTCACGGGCCTCGACATCCAGGCCTCTCCGGACCTCATCGAGGCGACCTCTGACACCGGCGGGTACGTCATGATGCACTCCGCCATCAAGCGCGCCGCGATGAAGCTCTCCAAGATCTGCAACGACCTGCGCCTGCTGTCCTCAGGCCCGCGCGCCGGCCTGAACGAGATCAACCTCCCCGAGCGCCAGGCCGGATCCTCCATCATGCCGGCGAAAGTCAACCCGGTCATCCCCGAGGTGGTCAACCAGGTGTGCTTCAAGGTGATCGGCAACGACGTCACCGTCTCCATGGCCTCCGAGGCCGGCCAGCTCCAGCTCAACGTCATGGAGCCAGTCATCGGTGAAGCCCTGTTCGGCTCCATCTCCCTCCTGCGCAATGCCGCGCAGACCCTGCGCGAGAAGTGCGTGACCGGAATCACCGCCAACCGCGAGGTGTGTGAGAATTACGTCACCAGCTCCATCGGCATCATCACCTACCTGAACCCCTACATCGGGCACCACAACGGCGATGTCATCGGCAAGGAGGCTGCGGCCACCGGCCGCAGCGTCCGTGAGCTGGTACTGGAACGCGGCCTGATGAGCCAGGAGGAGCTCGACCGCGCCTTCAGCAAGGAAAACCTCATGCACCCCGAATTCCGGGGCAAGCTCTACCTCGATGAGGACGAAAGCTAGGGAGGTCTCCGTTTGCCGGCAGCAGGCGGGTGAAGGATACTGATAAGTATCACTTGTCCCACCAATCGGGAGACACTCCAATGCTGTTAGCACTCCATCTCATCATCCTCTTTGGCGCCATTGTCCTCGGCGCAAGAATGGGCTCCATCGCCATCGGTTTCGCCGGTGGCCTTGGGGTCATTCTTCTTGGCCTGACGGGCATGAACGTCACCGCCAAGGACATCCCCTTCGACGTCATCGGCATCATCATGTGCGTCATCGCCGCCATCTCGGCGATGCAGCTCGCCGGGGGCATGGACTACCTGGTCCACCTCGCCGAGCGCGTCCTGCGCAGCAACCCGAAGCGGATCACCCTCTACGCGCCCATCGTCACCTGGCTGATGACCGTCCTGGCCGGCACGGGCCACACCTCCTTCTCCACCCTCCCCGTCATCGTGGAGGTGGCCAAGGAGGGCAACGTCCGACCCTCGCGGCCGCTTTCCGTGGCCGTCATCGCCTCCCAGATGGCGATCGTCGCCTCGCCAATTTCCGCGGCTGTCGTGTTCATGGCATCCGCTCTCGAGCCCCTTGGCGTCGGGTATCTGCAGCTGCTGGGAGTCATGATCCCGGCGACCTTCCTCGCCATTTTCCCCACGGCCTGGCTGGCCAACCGGCTGGGCAAGGACCTTAAGGACGATCCCGTCTACCGCGACCGCGTTGAGCACGGCCTGGTGTCCCACCCGACCCCGGCCGCCGAGTACTCCGCCCCGAAGGGTGCGAAGGCTTCCGTCGGCATCTTCCTCGCCGCGATCGTCGTCGTCATGGTTTACGCCACGATCATCTCCGACCAGATCGGCCTGATCAAGAACCCGACCGTGCCCCGCAACGAGGCCATCATGGCCATCATGCTGGCGGCGGCGGCCATCATCGTTCTGGTCACCCGCAGCAAGTCCGCAGAGATCCTCAACACCCAGGTGTTCCGCTCGGGAATGTCGGCATCCGTGTGCGTCCTCGGCGTGGCCTGGCTGGGCACGACCTTCATCAACCACTACATCAACGACATCCAGTCCATCGCCGGCAACGTCCTGCAGGCCCAGCCGTGGATGCTCGCGGTGGTCCTGTTCTTCGCCGCGGCGCTGCTCTACTCGCAGGCCGCGACCGCCAAGGCGCTCATCCCGGCAGCCCTCGCGATCGGTGTCAGCCCCCTCACCGCGCTCGCGGCCTTCCCCGCGGTGTCCGCCCTGTTCATCCTCCCGACCTACCCGACGCTGCTCGCGGCCGTGGAGATGGACGACACCGGTTCGACACGCATCGGCAAGTACGTCTTCGACCACCCGTTCATCGTGCCCGGCACGGTGTGCGTCGCCCTTTCCGTAATCATCTCCTACCTGATCGGAGCCGTTGTAGTCTAGGGCCATGACTACCGACGTAGAGATCGCCCAGGCCCACACGCTCGAACCCATCACCGACATCGCGGCCCGGGCGGGGGTCCCGGATGACGCCCTCATTCCCTACGGCAGGTACATGGCCAAGGTGGACACGACCAAGCTGTCCCCGGCCAGCCCCGGAAAGCTCGTCCTCGTCACCGGCGTCTCTCCGACGCCGGCGGGGGAGGGGAAGTCCACAGTCCTCATCGGGCTCACCGACGCCCTCGCGAAGCTGGGAAACAACGCTATGGTGGCGTTGCGCGAACCCTCCCTCGGCCCCGTGATGGGCATCAAGGGAGGTGCCGCCGGCGGCGGGTATTCGCAGGTGGTGCCCATGGAGAACATCAACCTCCACTTCACCGGCGATTTCCACGCAATCACCTCGGCGAACAATACGCTCGCCGCCCTCATCGACAACCACATCCAGCAGGGAAACCAGCTGGGCATCGACCCCCGCCGCGTCACGTGGCAGCGCTGCCTCGACGTCAACGACCGTTCCCTGCGCGGTGTGGTCACCAGCCTCGGCGGCCCCGCCAACGGTGTCCCCACCGAGACCGGGTTCACCATCACCGCGGCATCGGAGATTATGGCCATCCTCGGCCTCGCATCCGACCTCGCCGACCTGAAGCGGCGCCTGGCGGCCATCACCATCGGCCTGACCTACGACAAGCGCCCAGTAACCGCCGGCGACCTGCACGCCGAGGGCGCGATGACCGCCCTTCTCAAGGCCGCGATCAACCCCAACCTCGTGCAGACCCTCGGAGGGACCCCCGCGTTCATCCACGGCGGGCCGTTCGCCAACATCGCCCACGGTTGCAACACGCTGATCGCGACCCGCACGGCCCTCAACTTCGCCGACATCGTCCTCACCGAGGCGGGCTTCGGTTCCGACCTCGGCGCGGAGAAATTCTTCGACATCAAGGCCCGCTACGGCGACCTCGACGTCGCCGGGGCGGTCATCGTCGCCACCATCCGCTCCATGAAGTACAACGGCGGCGTGCCCAAGGACAGGCTCACGGAGGAAAACGTCGACGCCGTCCGGGCCGGGATCGTGAACCTGGAACGTCACGTGGAAAACGTCGCCAAGTTCGGCGTAACTCCCGTTGTGGCCATCAACCTCTTCACCTCGGACACTGATGCAGAGCGGCAGTTCGTCCGGGACTGGGCGGCCGAGCGCGGGATCAGGGTGGAGGAGTGCGAGGTCTGGGCCAGGGGAGGCGCCGGGGCCCTCGACCTCGCCCGCACCGTCATGGAAACCCTGTCCGAGGGGACCTCGCGGCCGCTCTACGACCCCGCCGAGGGCATCGAGAACGCGTTGGAGACGATTGCGCGGGAGGTCTACCGCGCCGAGGGCGTGCAGTACTCGGTGGGGGCTCTGCGCGACCTTGAGACTCTGAAAGCCAACGGCTTTGACACCCTGCCCGTGTGCGTCTCCAAGACGCAGTACTCGTTCTCGGACGAGCCCTCGCAGCTCGGTGCGCCGACCGGCCACACACTCCACGTGCGCAACCTGATCCCCCGCACCGGCGCGGGGTTCGTCCTCGCCCTCACCGGTGATGTCATGACCATGCCGGGCCTGCCGAAGAAGCCCGCGGCGAACAACATCGACGTGGACGAGAAGGGCGTGGTGACGGGCCTGTTCTAGGCGGTCTTCCGGGGCATCGACGCGGCCGCGGCGATCAGCGCCACCACCACGGCCACCCCCAGGGCCCCGATGCGCCACCAGCTACCCGAGCTGACTTCAGGGGAGCGCAGCGTCTCCAGCGCGACGTCGACCGCCCAGGTCATCGGCAGCCACGCCGAAATAACGTCGAGCACTTTGGGCATGTTTTCCGTGGGCACGAAGAGCCCGCAGAGAAAGATCTGCGGGGCCACAAAGACGGGCATCAGCTGCACAGCCTGGAACTCGTTGCGGGCAAACGCCGAGGCCAGCAGCCCGAAGGCAATCCCGATAAGAGCGGAGAGAAAAGCAAGGAGAACCAGAACGGACCAGTGCCCCACCACGCTCACATCAAAGGCCCAGAACAGAAGCGCGGAAAGGATGAGGGACTGGATGACCGCCAGCGCGCCGAAGACGGCTGCGTAGGAGAGGAGAAGGTTGAGGCGTGTAATCGGGGTGGTGAAGATTCTCTCGAGGGTTCCGGAACCCCGCTCTCTCAGCATGACAACAGAGGTGACGATGGACATGAGGATGAGGGGAAGGATTGCGAGCATCAGGGGCCCAATCCGGTCGAACACGGGCCGTTGCCCCGGAGCCACGGGCGCGTCCATGAAGACGAAGTAGAGCAGGCTCAATAGGAAAGCCGGGACCAGGAGTATCAGGGCGACGGTTCGGGGGTCGTTTTTCAGCTGCGCGAGAATCCGCTTCACTGTTGCTGTTTTCTTCATTGGTCCTCCTTGATGAGCGCCACCAGCGCTTCCTCCGGGGTGGCCGTACCCGTCCTCCGCATCGTCTCCGTGATCGGTTCGTGGGCGAGGAACCGGCCTTCGCGCATGACCAGGGTGGACCCGCACCGCAGGGCCTCATCCATGACGTGGCTTGAAATGAGCAACGTGACCCCGCCCCCGGAAAGATTGCGGAAGAGGTCCCAGAGCGCGGCGCGGGTAAGCGGATCGAGCCCGACCGTAGGCTCGTCGAGAACAAGGAACCGCGGATTGCCCACGAGTGCGCAGGCGAGGGATGCCCGCCCGGCCTGGCCACCCGACAACTGCGAGACGGGGCGGTCCAGATAGTCGCCGAGCTGGACCCTCTCGCACGCCAGGCGGGCCTCGTCCTCACCGGCACCGACGAGGCGGCCGAAGTACCGGACGTTGTCAAGGACGGATATTTCCCTGTAGATCGACAGGGACTGGCTCGTGAACGCCACCTCCTGGCGCAGCTCCGGGTCCCCGGCGGGCCGGCCGAGGACGGAGATGGAGCCGCCCGTGATGCGCTGCACACCCATAATCGCGCGCATGAACGTGGACTTTCCGCACCCGGACGGGCCGATGAGTCCGGTGATGGTGCCGGGTTCGAGGGTGCAGTTCAGCCCGCGCAGCACAGGCGTGCCTTTGCGCCCGACTTCGAGGTCGCGCACATCAAGGGCACGAAGGGGTGGGTTGGTCACGCGTCCACGTTATAGTCCGCCACAGACCCGGGCCACCCGGGGTACGGCGGCGGGGTCCCGCCCCAGGCCGGGCACAGCTCCTGGAAGGAGCACCAGCCGCAGAGCTTGGACTTCTGCGGCCGGAAGGTGCCGGCCTTCCCGTCGCCCTCGATCTTCGCCCAGAGGTCGCCGAGATCCCGCTCGAAGTACTCCAGCTCCTCCCTGGACGGGGCCAGGAACATCGAATCGATGACTTTGAGGTACATAAGCCGCAGCTGATGGGGGATCTCCCCGAAGAGGCGCCAGTACACCAGCGCGTAGAAGCGCATCTGGAACTGCGCATCCCCCGAGTAGCGGGGCAGCGGCTTCTTGCCGGTCTTGTAGTCAACCACCCGGATCTCACCGGTGGGTGCGACGTCCACGCGGTCAATGAATCCACGCACGGGAACCCCGTTGGGCAGTACGGCGTCGACGTACATCTCCTGCTCGGTCGAGTCGAAGCCGAGGGGGTTCTCCATCTCGAAGTAACCGCGAATCAGGGTCCGCGCATCGACGAAAAGCTGATCGGTGCTGGTGATCGGCTCCGCGACGGTGGGGTCGTCATCAAGCATCTTCTCCCACGCCGGCCGGATGCGCTTGACGGCGGCCGGGTACGTACGTTCCTCGCGCGGCCAACCGTGCATCTCCTCCAGCACGGCGTGCACGAGGGTGCCCTTGACCTGGGCCTCCGTCTTTTCTTCGGGCAGCCTGTCGATCGCACGGAAACGGTAGAGCAGGGGGCACTGCTTGTAGTCGGACGCGCGGGAGGGGGAGAGGGCGAGAGGTCGTGGAGTCATCGTGCCCCACATCATAGAGTGGGGGCATGACACCCGAGGACTTCATCTCCTTCATCGCCGCGAGCCCCAGCCCGTTCCACGCCGCGGAAAACGTCGAAAGCACGCTTCTCGACGCCTCCTTCCAGCACACCTCCACGGCCAGCCCCGGCGGGCACGTCCTGGTGGACGGGGGCGCCGTTATCGCGTGGTGGGTGCCGGAGAACCCGCGGCCCCGGTTCCGCATCGTCGGTTCGCACACCGACTCACCCGGCCTCGCCGTGAAGCCACTGCCGGACATCGAGCGCGAGGGGTTCCAGCAGATCGCGGTGGAGGTCTACGGCGGGCCGATCCTCCAGACGTGGCTGGACCGCGACCTCACCTTCGCCGGCCGCGTGGTGCTCGACGACGGCACGGTGCGCCTCGTGAACACGGGGCCCGTTGCGCGCGTGCCCAACCTGGCGATCCACCTCTACCGCAGTGATGCACCGACCGTGGAGAGACAGGCGCACACCCAGCCCGTCCTCGGGGGAGCCAAGCCGTTCTCCGCCGTCCTCGCCCATGCCGCCGGAGTCGAGCCCGGGCGAATCCTGGCCCACGAGCTGATCTCCGCCGACACGCAGCGCGGGGAGTTGCTGGGTGACATGCTGGCGGCGGGCCGGCTGGACAACCTGAGCAGCGTGTGGGCGTCGTTAAGCGCGCTACTTGAGGCGAAGGACGTGGCGCGCGACGTGCTGGTACTGGCGGCGTTCAACCACGAGGAAATCGGCTCCGCCACCCCGACCGGCGCCGCGGGCCCGCTGCTCGAGCGGGTCCTCACGTCGCTCGCGACGCAGCTCGGGGATCCGGCCGAGGTCTTCGCGGGCTCCCTGTGCGTCTCCGCCGACGCTGCCCACTCCGTCCACCCGAACTACCCGGGAAAGCATGACCCGACCCACCGCCCCGTGATCAACGGTGGCCCGGTGTTGAAGGTCAACGCGAACCAGCGCTACGCCTCGGACGCCGTTACGGAGGCGGAGTGGATCCGCGCGTGCCGCGCCGTGGGGGTTCCGGTGCAGACCTTCGTGGGCAACAACGACGTTCCCTGCGGGAGCACAATCGGGCCGATCTCCGCGACGCGGCTGGGTATTCCCACCGTCGACGTGGGCGTTCCGCTGCTGTCCATGCACTCCGCGCGTGAGCTGTGCGGCGTGCGCGACATGGAGTGGTTCACCACGGCGCTCGCGTCCTTCTACCGCGGCGAGTACTGAGCCCGCCCGCCGGTGGGGCATACTTGGGCGGCACAGACAACAGGAGGTCTCATGTATTCCGGTCCGTTCCAGGCTGGCGACAAGGTGCAGCTCACCGACGCCAAACGCCGCCACTTCACCATCGAGCTCGTGCCGGGTGGGCAGTTCCACTCCCACAAGGGCATCGTCTACCACGACGACGTCATCGGCTCGGACGAGGGCTCGGTGGTGAAGTCGACCCTGGGAGCGGACTACCTCTGCTTCCGGCACCTGCTCGTGGACCACGTCCTGTCGATGCCGCGCGGCGCCGCCGTGATTTACCCGAAGGATGCCGCACAGATCCTCGTCGAGGGCGACATCTTCATGGGCGCGCGTGTCCTCGAGGCCGGCGCGGGCTCGGGTGCCCTGTCCATGTCCCTGCTGCGCGCAGTCGGGCCGGAGGGCCACGTGTTCTCCTACGAGATCCGCGACGACCACCTCGAGTACGCCCGCAACAACGTCCGTGACTACTTCGGGTCGGAACCGGAGTGGTGGAGCCCCCGGCTCGGGGACTTCGGCGCGGTGACGCAGGAGGACCTGGGCGGGCCCGTTGACAGGCTGATCCTGGACATGGTGGAGCCGTGGCACTTCATCGACACCGTGAAAAACCTGCTCATCCCGGGCGGGGTGTTCATGACCTACGTCGCCACCGTGCCCCAGCTGATGAACATCATGGAGGGCATTCGCGAGGCCAAGTGCTTCACCGAGCCCCGCGCGTGGGAGACGCTCCTGCGCGAATGGAAGGTTGATGGGCTGGCAACCCGCCCGGAGCACCGGATGAACGCCCACACGGCGTTTCTCGTGTGGACCCGCCGCCTCGCTGACGGTGTCACGCCACCGCGCCCGCAGCGAAAGGCGCGTCGCTAGGCTGGACCCATGATCCAGGATGATGCCTTCGGCCCGGAAGTGCGCGAACTCAAGCGTGAGAACCAGGCTCTCGGTTCGCGGAACAAGAAGCTCGCCGAGCTCCTGAAGGCCAGCCGCGACAAGCTGACCGACCTCTACGCCCAGCTCGAGGAGCTGGAGGAGCCCGCCTCCACCTACGGCATCTACCTCGGTAGCGGCGGGCGCGGCCTCGATGCTGAAGTCCACACCTCCGGGCGGCGCATGCGCGTCAAGGTATCGCCGAACGTGGAACCGAGTGCACTGAAGCCCGGTGCCCTGGTTCGCCTGGGCGACGGCACGGTCATCGTCGAGGTGTGCGGGTTCGAGGACACGGGTCAGCTCGCCACGGTCGTCGAGAACATCGGGGCGGGCCGCGCCGTGGTGGCCGACCAGCAGGGCACCGAGTCGCTGGTCCACCTCGCGGAGCCGCTTCGCAGCGCCGCCCGGGCCGGGGACACCGTCATCTGCGACACGCGCGTGGGTTACGCCTACGAACGCGTGGCCAAAACGGAGGTCAACCAGCTCTCGCTGGAAGAGGTCCCGGATGTGACGTACCGCGACATCGGCGGGTTATCCAGCCAGATCGAGACCATCCAGGACTCCGTCGAGCTGCCCTTCGCACACCCGGAGCTGTACCGCGCGTACGACCTCCATCCGCCGAAGGGAGTGCTGCTGTACGGCCCGCCCGGGTGTGGCAAGACCCTCATCGCCAAGGCTGTCGCGAATTCGCTGTCCGCCCGCATCGGTGACGGATCCACCGCGCACTTCATCAACGTCAAGGGCCCTGAGCTTCTGAACAAATTCGTCGGCGAGACGGAGCGCCGCATCCGCCTGATCTTCGAACGCGCCCGGGAGCTCGCCTCCGACGGGAGGCCGGTGATCATTTTCTTCGACGAGATGGAATCCATCTTCCGCACCCGCGGCTCCGGTGTTTCCTCCGACATGGAGACCACCGTCGTGCCCCAGCTGCTCACCGAAATTGACGGGGTGGAGGACATCGCCAACGTCATCGTCATCGGCGCCACCAACCGCGAGGAACTCATCGACCCCGCGATCCTTCGCCCGGGCCGCCTGGACATCAAGATCCGCGTCTCGCGCCCCACCCGCGAGGAGGCCACCGACATCTTCACCCGCTACATCACGGAGCGCATCCCGCACGCTGAGCCCGTCGCCGCGCTCATCGACGCCGCGACCGATGCCCTGTTCACGCCCCGCCCGTACGTGCGCCTCGAGCTTTCCGACGGCACCACCCAGATCCTCTACTACAGCGACTTCGTTTCCGGCGCGATGATCGCCAACATCGTCGACCGCGCAAAAAAGCTCGCGATCAAGGACCACATTTCGGGGGCGTCGACAAGCGGCGTGAGCGCGACTCACCTGCGAGCTGCCGTGCGGGCGGAGCAGGACGAAAGCGAGGATCTGCCGAACACCGCGAATCCGGATGAGTGGGCGCGGATCACCGGCCACCACGGGCGCCGGGTCGTGTCGGCCAAGATCGTGGGGTAGGGGCGTCGGGAGTCCGCAATGCGGACTCGGTGACCCGGTGGTGAACCGGGTGCGGGTGGTGCCGGAAAGTCCGCAATGCGGACTCGGTGACTGCATCTTACCCCGAGCCGATTGCGCGCATATGTTCTAGTGTCGGCTCAAAAATGAGCAGTTTCCGCATGTAACAAGCGCGGGTATTGACCCTTCATCGAACATCGGGTAGATTTATGTTCGAAAGCAAAACTGGTTTCGGGGACCGCACGCTTTAGGGGGATAGAGTGACGACCGCCATTGACGAAAGACTTGACGATCTAGACGAGGCCACACCCAGCGACCTGGTTTCGACCATCGTCGACGGCTTCGGGACGTTCTCCAGGAAAAAGGCCCAAATACTTCACGCTATTGCGCTTTTCGACGCCCTTGCGCTCGCACCCGGGCTCGGATCAAGTTCCACCGCCATGTGGATGATTGGAAAGTTGGCGATCCCCAACTCCACAGCCCACGAATACGTCAAGGTCGCGCGCGCCATGCTGCAGTTCACGTTAATGGCCGATGCCTTCTTGGCGGGACGGACCAATTACTCACGGGTTCGGCTAATTCTGCCGCATCTGACCACCGCGAACGAGGCGGAGCTGGTTGAGCTCGCATGCACCATGACCTACCACGAGCTGGAATTGGCGCTACTGAGGTTTCGCTCCAGTAAGGAGGACCCTCGCCGGTCATCATATGTGAGGCTCTCGACACGGCGTGACGGCCGGGTTGGGCTCTGGGCTGAATTCAACCCCGCGGAGGGGGCACGCGTCATGGCGGCCATGAAGGTGGGGGAGTTGGCCTGGTACGACACCGAGCTGGAAAACCTGGTCGGGGAAGACGGCCGAGTGGAGGAAACACGCGTGGAGGCGGAATTCGCGCGCCGGGAAAGAGTGTCTTCGGGCTCGTCCGGGTACGGTCTGCCGCTCGGGGAGGCGCTGCTCAGCTCGTTCATGGGGCTTGTGAACATCGCGCTGACCAAGCCCAGGAACGCGCTGCGATCGCCCGGCGCGCACGTGAATGTGGTGATGACAGCCGACGGGAGGGCCTACCTGCCAAACAACCCGGGCGCACCATCGGACGCGGTGAAAAACTTTCTGGACGGCGCTGAGTACAGAATCAACCGAGTCGATGAAAAAGGCCTCATTCTTAACACCGGCAGGAAGTTCCGGCTCGCCAGCGACGCCCAAGTTAACGCGCTCATGGTGATGTGGCGCGGTACGTGCGCGATGCCCGGGTGCACCCACAGCCGGTTCATGGAAATGCACCACATCACCGACTGGGTTGACGGGGGGCCGACCGACCTTGATAATCTCCTGCCCCTCTGCTCCGCCTGCCACTCACTCGTGAGTGACGGGTACGTAAGGATCCTGAAGGAGTGGGGCGACGTCCACTTCCTCTATCCGGACGGAACCCGTTACGTCAGCCACGACCACGGGCTTCCGGTCCGTGATGATGAGGCAATGACCCTCGCGGAATTCACCGCGTAGAGATGGTGCACAGCAAATCGACAGCACAGGTAAATTCCTCGTCTTTGAGATGGGCGAAGCTTAAAATGAAGCCTTCTTCCCGCCCGGTCCCCCGTGCTGGCAGGGAGGAGCAGATCAACCCGCAACTTGCGAGAAATCGCTCAAACCGGGCTTTCTCGCCCGCTCCGGTAAAAGCGATGGCGACATCTGCGCCAACCCCCTCGGAGGCCCCGAGCACCGTCGCCCCTGCGGTGAGAAGCGCAGGAAGCACCCTTTCCCGAATCACTTCGCGCCTGCGGAGGAGCTGACTGTGAACAGATCTGGTGTTGCGGCGAACGTACCCACCCGCGAGCAGGTGGGCAATTGCCCGCTGCGTAACCGCGGAGACCGGCATACCCAGGAGCTCCCGGGTCTCCCTCAGCATGTCAATGGTGTCGGCGTCCGCAACCACGTACCCCGCGGCGAGCTGACGGCTCAGCAGGGTCGAAAACGTCCCGAGGGTGACCACGGCGGCCTCACCCGCGACGGTCGACAGCGTGGGCTGCGGGGAAACCCGGTAGCGCAGCTCAGCATTGAAGTCGTCCTCGATGAGAACTGTGCCAGACCCGGCGGCCCATTCGATCAGGGCCGATCGGCGTGGCGCCGGCATCGGCCCGCCGAGGGGGTAGAGATGGGAGGGGGTGACAAGAAGCGCGTCGAGGTCTTCAGGGAGCTCCGCCACCACCACACCCATCTCGTCCGTCCCACATGTCACCGCCGAATGGCCCGCCAACGGAATGACGCTGCACAACCCGGGATGCCCAGGGTCCTCGACACCAACGCGCAGACCGTGGCCGAGAGCCATCAGGATCAGCAGCAACCCCTCCCGGGAACCGCCGGTGACCAGGACATCATCCGGGTCCACGGCGAGGCCGCGGGAGAGTCGAAGGTGATCGGCAATCGCATGGCGCAGAGCCGGCTCGCCGGACTTGTCCACTCCGGATGCCGGCTCCGCCGCAGCCACCCGCCACGCCCGTCGCCAGGCCGCGGGCCGGATGGTCCCGGCGTTTGCGGAGGACGGCTTCAGGGAGATGCGCGCCGGGCCCCGTGCCGGCCGCGGGCCGGTGGTGCGTGGGCGGGGCGTCGGGAGGCGGGGGCCGGCAACAAGCTCAGGGTGGATGATGGTCGGGGCACCCTGCGAGGACAGAAGGAACCCCTCGGAGAGAAGCTGATCGTAGGCGGAGACGACGCTTCCGCGGGAGACCCCCAGGCGCGCGGCGAGGTCGCGGGTCGACGGGACCCGGTCCCCGGCGGCCAGGCGGCCGGTGGAAACGAGTTCGCGCATGCCCGCGGCGATCTGGACCGGCAGCGGGGTGGGGAGGAGGCGATCTACGGTGAACATGACTGGTCCAAAATAATAGCCGCAAACTGGCCCTGGGAATTTACCAGTTCGAGCGGTTGGATGGACCCCATGGCTGACAACACACATACCGTAAAGTCCGGACTCGCCCAGATGCTCAAGGGCGGGGTGATCATGGATGTCGTGACCCCGGAGCAGGCGCGCATCGCCGAGGATGCGGGGGCGGTCGCCGTCATGGCGTTGGAACGCGTTCCGGCGGACATCCGTGCGCAGGGCGGCGTGGCCCGCATGTCCGACCCGGACCTGATCGAGGGCATCATCGACGCAGTTGACATCCCGGTGATGGCGAAGGCGCGCATCGGGCACAGCGTCGAGGCCCGCATCCTGGAGCACCTGGGCGTCGACTACATCGACGAGTCCGAGGTGCTGAGCCCGGCCGACTACGTCAATCACATCGACAAACGTGAGTTCACGGTTCCCTTCGTTTGCGGCGCAACGAATCTTGGAGAGGCTCTGCGCCGGATCAACGAGGGAGCCGCGATGATCCGCTCGAAGGGGGAGGCCGGCACGGGCGACGTGTCTGAGGCGACCAAGCACATGCGCACCATCACGGCGGAAATTGCGGGTCTCCACGCGCTGTGGGAAGCGAACCGCGACGAGCTTTATGTGGCCGCCAAGGAACTGCGCGCACCCTACGACCTGGTTGCCTGGGTCGCCGAGCACGGCGAGCTGCCGGTTGTGCTCTTCACCGCCGGTGGGGTGGCCACCCCCGCGGACGCGGCGTTGATGATGCGGCTCGGCGCGGACGGAGTGTTCGTGGGCTCGGGAATCTTCAAGTCGGGCGACCCCGCGGCGCGTGCATCGGCGATCGTGAAGGCAACCGCCGCCTACGATGACATCGAAACCGTCACGGAGGCCTCCCGCGGCCTGGGTGAGGCGATGGTGGGGATCAACGTGGCGGACCTGCCCGCCCCGCACCGCCTCGCCGAGCGCGGATGGTAGCCCCGCGCATTGGTGTGCTCGCGCTCCAGGGCGGGGTGCGCGAGCACACCGGCATGCTGGCGTCACTCGGTACCTCCGTGACACCGGTACGCCGCCCGGCCCACCTCGAGGGGCTCGACGGCATCGTGATTCCGGGCGGGGAGTCATCCACCATCGACAGGCTTCTCCGCACCTTCTCGCTTTTCGACGCTCTCCGCGACGCCCTGACCGGCGGCCTCCCAGTTCTGGGCACCTGTGCCGGACTGATCACCCTCGCCGCCCGGATCGAGGACCCCGCCCCGGGTCAGGGTTCGCTCGGCGTTGTGGACATGGCCGTGAGGCGCAACTCCTTCGGCCCCCAGGTAAACAGCGCAGTCGAGCGGGTCGAGACGGATTTCGGCCCGGTCGAGGGAGCGTTCATCCGCGCCCCCGAGGTGGTCTCGGTGGGCGGGGGAGTGGAGGTGATCGCCCGCCGCGGCGACGCGGTGGTCGGGGTGGAGACGCCCACGGCGCTGGCGGTGAGCTTCCACCCGGAGCTGACGGGCGACACCGCGGTGCACGAGCGCTTCCTGGCGAAAGTACCCTGGGGCGCATGACGCGCTACATGGGAACCGAGACGGAGTACGGCATCACCTGCCCGGGGGATCCGAGCCTGAGCCCGATCGTCACCTCCACCCACGCCGTTGTGGCCTACGCCGCGATGCACACCGGTGCCCGGGCGCGGTGGGACTACGAGGACGAGCACCCCCTGAAGGACACGCGGGGCTTCGACCTGAAGCGCTACCACACGGTCCCCGTCGTGGATGCGAACGCGATCGGGGTGGCCAACGTGGTCACCTCCAACGGCGCCCGCTTCTACGTCGACCATGCCCACCCCGAATACTCCAGCCCGGAGGTCTCCAACGCGTGGGACGCCATGGTCTACGATGCCGCCGGGGACATCGTCCTGGGCCGCGCGGCCGAAAACATCGCGCGGTTGCACGGGGAAGGGGTGAGCGTGCTCAAGGACAAGGCCCCGTGCCCCCCGCTGAAGTTCTACAAGAACAACGTCGACGGCAAGGGCGCCTCCTACGGCTCGCACGAGAACTACCAGTACTCACGCCACACCGACTTTCCCGCGCTCGCCCAGGCGCTCATCCCGTTCTTCGTCACCCGCCAGGTAATCATCGGCGCCGGCCGAGTCGGCATCGGGCAGGAGGGGGAGCGTGACGGCTTCCAGATTTCGCAGCGCGCCGACTACATCGAGCAGGAGATCAGCCTGGAAACGACGCTCAACCGCGGCATCGTCAACACCCGTGACGAGCCGCACGCGGACGAGCGCGAGTTCCGCCGCCTGCATGTCATCGTCGGCGACGCCAACATGGGCCAGTACCCGAACTTCCTCAAGCTCGGCATGACCAAGCTCGTCCTCGACGCCATCGAGGCGGGCACCGACTTCCGGGACCTGCGCCTGGCCGACCCGGTCGCGGAGATCCAGCGGGTCTCGCACGACCCGGGCTGCACGCACGAGCTCTCGCTTGCCGGCGGCCGCCGCCTGCGCGCCACCAAGATCCTGCGCGAGTACAGAAAACGGTGCCGCGCCGAAGATGGCGTCGACAAGCGGGTGCTGGAACTGTGGGGGGAGATCCTCGACGACCTCGAACGCGACCCGCTCTCCACGGCCGACCGGCTGGACTGGACCGCCAAGTGGGCACTGATCCGCGGGTTCCTTGCGCGCGGCGTGGACATCGCGGATCCGAAGCTGAAGGCGATCGACCTGCAGTACGCGGACATCGACCCGGAACGGTCGCTCTACCACGCCCTCGTGCGCAAGGGGAGCATGCGCACGCTGGCGGTAGCGGAGGAGGTTGCCGCCGCCGCCGACAACCCTCCCTCGGACTCGCGGGCCTGGTTCCGCGGGGCGCTGAGCAGGAAGTTCCCCGAGGACGTGCTCGCCTCGAACTGGCAGGCCGTGGTGCTCAGGTCATCGGCGGGGCCGCGGCGCGTGGAGATCGACGCGGTCGACGGGTTCACCGAGGCAGCGGTGGGGGAGATTCTGGAACGCAGCGGCAGCGTCGACGAGCTGCTTGCCGCGCTGTTATAGGGTTGGACCATGGTCAACCAACAACAGATTCACGGATCCGGCGGTGGTGAGGAACCCGCGGAGGACACCGGCGCGGGGCAGGCGCAGATCAACACGGCGGGCACCGACGACCTCCTGGACGAGATCGATTCCCTCCTGGACAACAATGCCGAGGAGTTCGTCCGCTCGTACGTGCAAAAGGGCGGCGAGTAGGCAGCGATGGCCACCGTTTTCCCGCGCCGCATCATGGGCGTTGAGACCGAGTACGGAGTCACCGCCTTCCGTGACGGCCAGCAGGTGCTCACCCCGGAGGAGGTGGCGCGCTACCTGTTCCGGCCCGTCGTCGCGCAGCACCGCAGCTCCAACATCTTCACGGAAAACGGTTCCCGGCTTTACCTCGACGTCGGCGCGCACCCCGAGTACGCGACCGCCGAGTGCGACTCGCTGACCCAGCTGCTCACCTACGACAAAGCCGGTGAGCTGATCTTCGAGGGCCTGTCCCGGCGCGCGGAGGAGGCACTGGAAGCCGACGGCATCGGCGGCGAGGTCTACCTGTTCAAGAACAACGTCGACTCCCGGGGAAACTCCTACGGCACCCACGAAAACTACCTGATCAGCCGCGAGTTGATCCTGAAGGACCTCTCGCGCCAGCTCCTGCCGTTCCTGGTCACCCGCCAGCTGATCTGCGGCGCCGGGGTGATCAGGGACGGACGGTTCCTCCTCTCGCAACGGGCCGACCAGGTGTGGGAGGGAGTGTCCTCGGCGACGACGCGGACGAGGCCGATCATCAACACCCGCGACGAACCGCACGCGGATTCCCACCGCTTCCGCAGGATGCACGTCATCGTCGGGGACTCCAACATGTCGGAGACGTCCTTCGCGCTCAAGATCGGCTCGACTCTGCTGGTGCTCGAGATGCTGGAGGCGGGTTTCGACCTGCCCGACCTCGAACTCGCCGACCCCATCGCCGACATCCGCACCGTCGCCGCCGATGATTCCGGCCGCGCCCCTCTCGCACTGAAGGGCGGGGGTTCCACCTCGGCCCTGGACCTCCAGTGGGCGGCGTGGCAGGCCGCTGGCAGGTGGTTGATCCAGCGCCCCGACGAAGGCACTCCCAACGCCGAGCTGCAGCGCGTGGTCGAGCTGTGGGGCCGCGTCCTGGACGCGTTGGAAAGCGGCGACCACTCCGGCGTCGACCGCGAGGTGGACTGGATGATCAAGCGCCGCCTGCTCGAGCAGTACCGCGACAAGCTCGGATGCGGGTGGGACCACCCCAAGCTGGCCCACATCGACCTCGCCTACCACGACATCCGCCGGGGTCGCGGCCTCTTCCACCTCCTGGAGCGCAAGGGCGCCGCCGCCCGCTGGACGAGCGATGAGGCCATTCGCGCCGCCGTCGACACCGCGCCGCCCACGACCCGGGCGCGGATGCGCGGGGAGTTCGTGCGGGAGGTGCGTGCGGCCGGGGCGTCCCACAGCATCGACTGGGTGCACCTGAAGGTCAACCGGCCGGAGCCGCGGACCGTCGATTTGCTCGATCCCTTCGCCACCACCGACGGGCGGGTCGACGATCTGATCGCCTACGTCCGCGAAAACGCGGGTTAAGCTAGGCCCGCACCAACTACCGAGGGAGAAAGCGCGTGGCAGACACAGAAAAAGCCGCCATCGAGCGGCTCACCAACCTCACCTTCGCCCTCCTCGGTGCGGAGCGCCCGCGCGACTACGACTGGGTGTACAGCCACGTCTCGGGCTACGCGCCACGCACCCGCGACGCTTTCCAGCGCCAGCTCACCCGCGACGTGCAGACGATCCGCCGCGCCGGTGTGCCGGCGCGCATGGAAAACGGGCTGGTGTGGGTGGACAAGGACGCCTACGAACTGCCCGCCATCGAATTCACCGACGAAGAGGCGACCGTGCTCGGCCTGGCGGGGGACCTCGGGCGGCGGGGCAGCCTGGGCGCCTTCGCCCGTTCCGGGTGGACAAAGCTCGCGGCTTCCGGCGCGACGAGGACGTTCGACAGCCCCGCACTGGCGTCGGTGGACAACGACGTCCTGCGCCTCGACGCGGAGACCGTGAAGAACGTCACCGCCTGCGTGCGGGGACGGAGGCGCATGGCCTTCGATTACCGGCCCTCACCGACGGCGGAGCCTAAGAAGCGGACGATGGACCCGTGGGGGATCGTCGCTCTCAACAACCGCGCGTACGTGGTCGGCTTCGACACTGACAGGCAGGAGGTGCGGGCGTTCCGCGCGATGCGGGTCGCCAACGTGCGCCAGGCGCCCGGTGGGGCGTACCGCGGACCTGACCGCCCGCTGCAGGAGGTCGTTGAAGAGACCCTGCGGGGGCCGGTCACCGATGCCCGCGTGACGCTCGCCACCGGGGCCGGGGCCGAGCTGGCGGAGCGCGGCGAGCTCGATGGCGGTGACATCGTCCTGCGCGGCGTGGAGCGCGACTGGCTCGTGCGCACCCTGGCCAGCCTGGCGCCGCACGTGACCGCGGTGGAGCCCGCGGACGTGAGGCGGGACGTCGTGAAGCTTCTCGGGGAGGCCTGCGCGTGAAGGACAACCCGGCCAAGCTCGAGGGCCTCGTGCGCTCGCTGAACCTCATTCCGTACCTGCGGCAGCACCCCGGGGCCACCCCGATGGAGATCGCGCGGGATCTCGGCTACGGCCACGAGGACATCATGGCGGATCTGACGCGCCTCAGCCTGTCCGGCGTGGGCAACGGACCCGGCGAGCTCATCGACCTTGTCGCGTCCTGGACCGGCATCACGCTTATCGACGACCAGGGCCTGAACAAACCCCTGCGCCTGACCCCCACGGAGGCCAACGCCCTGCTGCTCACTCTCGAATCTCTGGAGACCATGCCGGGGCTGGTGGACCACGAGGCGGTGAACTCCGCCGCCGCGAAGCTGCGGGAGGTGACACGCGGCCGCGGGGTGGACGACGCCGCGCACCCGGTGGGGCAGGAGGCGGGCGCGATGGCGACGGTATCGGACGCGCTCGCGCGGGGCCGGCGGGTGCAGCTGGTCTACTACTCGGCTTCCTCCGACACGACCACCCGGCGTGTCGTTTCGCCTGTCGCCCTGTTCCACCGCAACGGGGAGACCTACCTGCGCGCGTTGGAGGACGGGACGGAGAAGAACTTCCGGCTCGACCGCGTGCGCACCGCGGAGGTCACGCGTGAAGCCGCGGAGCCGTCGGCGGTCCGCGTCAGCGAGTCCGATCCCTTCGGTTTCGGCGATTCCGCCCGCGCGGTCCTGGAGATCCACACGGACGCCACCTGGCTGGTGGATTACTGGGAGATCGAGCTCCTCGACCGCGAGGGGGAATGGGTGCGCGCGGAAATGCCCTACGGCAGCGAGGAGTGGCTCGTTCGCTTCTGCCTCAGCCAGGCCGACCGCGTCCGCCTGCGCGAACCCGTAGAGCTCGCTGGCGAAATCGACCGGCGGGCTCGCGCAGCGCGCGAGGGGTTAAGATAAGCCGATACCGCGACACCCCCTGTGAAAGGAACGCCATGCCGAATCTTGGTTGGTCCGAGATCCTCATCATCCTGGTCATCATCCTGCTGCTGTTCGGCGCGAACAAGCTCCCCGATCTCGCCCGCTCCATGGGCCGCTCCGCGCGCATCTTCAAGTCCGAGGTCAAGGAGATGCAGAACGACGACAAGCCCGTCGCCGAGCCTCGCGCCGAGATCACCCGCGGGACCGTGACCCCCGAATCGCAGAGCGTCGCCCAGCCCCAGGACGGGTTCTGGGATCGCCCCGAGAACCAGCCGCGCCCGCAGAACTAGACAGATGCCCACGCTGAAGCCGCGGAGGAAGCGCCGCTCCAACCCCGAGGGGTACATGTCCCTCGTGGAGCACCTCACGGAGCTCCGCCGGCGCGTCATCGTCGCGCTGGCGGCCGCGTTCGTCGGCACGGTCATCGGCTTCCTCTGGTACCAGAGCGCCCCGTGGGGCATCGCCCCGCTGGGTGAGATCATCCGCGGGCCCTACTGCAACCTGCCGGCGGACCTGAGAGCCGACTTCACGGGTGACGGTCAGTGCCGCCTCTTGGCCACCACGCCGTTCGAGATGTTCATGCTGCGCCTCAAGGTGGGGGCGCTGGCCGGTGTTGTGCTGTCCTCGCCGGTGTGGCTCGGGCAGATCTGGGGCTTCATCACCCCGGGGCTGCTACGCAACGAAAAGCGCTACACCTTCGCCTTCGTCAGCTTAGCCGTCACCCTCTTCGTCGCCGGGGCGGTGCTGGCCTACTTTGTGCTGGACAAGGGCCTCTACGTCCTTATGTCCATTGGCGACGAGGTGCAGATCGCCGCGCTCACCGGCCACGAGTACTACAGCTTCCTCCTCGCCCTGGTCACGATTTTCGGTGTGAGCTTCGAGCTGCCGCTGGTCATCGTGATGCTCAACCTCGTCGGTCTCCTGCGCTACGAGCATGTGAAGGACAAGCGCCGGCTGATCACCGTAGGCCTGTTCATCTTCGCGGCCTTCATGACCCCCGGGCAGGACCCCTTCTCCATGATCGCGCTCGCCCTGTCCATGACGCTCCTGGTGGAGCTCGCGTTCCAGTTCTGCCGTATCAACGACAAGCGCAGGACGCACACCCGGCCGGCGTGGATGGACCTCGACGACGAGGAGTCCTCCGGCCCGGTGCTGTCCTCCGGGCCCCTCGACTCCCCGGCACCCGTGGGAGTGAGCACCACACCCGCCCCCTCCGTGCAGCCCACGCCTGCGCCCGGCCCGCCGCCGGAGGATCACTTCCGCGACGTACTCTAAGGGGCATGGCTTCCGAGCACCTCCACAGCTTCCGCGCGTCGCGTCCGTTCCCCCTCGACCCCTTCCAGGTGGAGGCCTGTGAGGCGGTGGAGGCGGGCAGGGGAGTGCTCGTGTGTGCCCCGACCGGCTCGGGCAAGACGATCGTCGGGGAATTCGCGGTCTCTCTCGCCCTGAGCCGCGGCACGAAGTGCTTCTACACCACGCCCATCAAGGCGCTGAGCAACCAGAAATACCACGACCTCGCCGCGGAACACGGTGAGGGCGCGGTGGGGCTGCTCACCGGCGATGTCAGCATCAACGCCGGGGCCGAGATTGTGGTGATGACAACCGAGGTCCTGCGCAACATGATTTACGCGGATTCCCCCCAGCTCCAACGCCTTTCCCACGTGGTGATGGACGAAATCCACTACCTCGCGGACCGCGACCGCGGCGCGGTGTGGGAGGAGGTCATTCTCAACCTCGACGATTCCGTCGCCCTGATCGGGCTTTCGGCCACCGTGTCCAACTCGGAGGAGTTCGGGGAGTGGCTGGGCGCGGTTCGCGGTGAAACCACAGTCATCGTCTCCGAGGAACGCCCCGTTCCACTGAGCCAGTACGTCATGGTCGGGAGGAAAGTCTTCCCGCTGTTCGAGCCGGGAACCGATGGCCGCGTGAACCGCGATCTCGAGCATGCAATCGCCCGCGTCGAGGAGGGTCGTTCAGAGGAGGGCCGGCGCGATTACGAGGAGGGCCGAGGGTTCCGTGCCCGCGCCGCCGGCCGGCGAAGCGGCCGCGAGCGCGGAGCCGACAAGACCCGGGCGGTGGGCAGGCCCGAGCTGGTGTCGGTTCTCCAGGGGCGTGAGATGCTGCCCGCGATTGTCTTCATCTTCTCCCGCGCCGGCTGCGACGGCGCATTGTTCCAGTGTCTGCGCTCGCGCAAGGAACTGACCACCCCGGAGGAGCAGGAGAGAATCAGGCGCATCGTCGACGAGGGGGTCAAAGACATCCCGGAGGAGGATCTGCGGGTCCTCAACTTCGGGCAGCTGCGCACGGCGTGGACCAGGGGGTTTGCGGCGCACCACGCGGGACTGCTCCCCGCGTTCAAACACATCGTGGAGGAGCTCTTTGTGCAGGGCCTGGTGCGCGTCGTTTTCGCCACCGAAACGCTGGCCCTGGGTATCAACATGCCGGCGCGCACCGTGGTGCTGGAAAAGCTGGTGAAGTTCAACGGGGAGACGCACGCCGATCTCACTCCCGGCCAGTACACCCAGCTCACCGGGCGCGCGGGGCGCCGCGGAATCGACACCCTCGGCAACGCCGTGGTCCAGTGGGCGCCCGCGATGGACCCCCGGGAGGTCGCGGGACTCGCGTCGACGCGGACCTACCCCCTCATATCGCCGTTCCAGCCCGGTTACAACATGGCAATCAACATGCTCAAGATGAACGGCTACGACGCGTCGATCCGGCTTATCGAGCAGTCCTTCGCCCAGTTCCAGACGGACCGCTCGGTCGTCGGTGAGGTACGCGACATCGAGCGCCGCCAGGCCCGGGTGGACAAGCTCCGCCAGCAGCTCGAGCGGGACATCTCCTCCTTTTCCCCGCCCGCCGAGGACCCGGCAGCCGAGCTGGTGGAATACCTCCGCCTGCGCCGCGACCTCACCGAGGCCGAGCGCGAGGCCCGCGCGCAGGCAATGGAGGACCGCGTGACCGAGGCCCGGCGGGTTCTCGCCCGCCTGGAGGTGGGCGAGGTCATCGCGCTGCCGGGGAGGAAGAAGCCCGAGCTGGCTGCGGTGGTGCAGGTGGCCGGCCGGAAGAACGACCCCCGCCCGTGGGTGACCACCGAGCGCGGCTGGTCCGGACGCATCGACGCAGGAGCGTTCCGCAACCCGCCGGTGGTGGTGGGACGCATCAAGATCCCCCGCCACATACAGGAACAACCGCGCCGCCACACGCGCAAGGTGGTGAGCATGCTGCTCGGGGGCACCTTCCACGGACCGAAGAAGCTGCGTGAGCAGGCCCGCGTCCGCCCGTCGAAGAAGGTCACATCGCTGCGTGTGGCCATCCGCAACCACCCGGTCCACTCCTGGCCCGCCGCGGACCGCGAGCTGCTCGCCCGCGTGGGCGAGGAACTGGTGCGCGAGGAGCGCAAGCTCGCGTCGCTCGAGCGGCGGGTGGACTCCTCGACGGATTCGCTCGGGCGCACCTTCGAGCGCATCATCGGGTTGCTCACGGAGATGGACTACGTGGAGCTTCGGGACGGTGAGCCCGCTGTCACCGGGGAGGGTGAGCGCCTCGCGGCCATCCACAACGTCTCCGACCTGCTCGTCGCGCAGTGCCTCAAACGCGGGGTGTGGGACGGCCTCGACCCCGCGGAGCTCGCGGGCGTCGCCTCCATGTGCGTGTTCGAGAATCGCCGCGCCACCGGCGGCTCCCCCGATGCCGCCACGGAACGCATGGCGGATGCCATGAACGCCACGATGCGCATCTACGGCGAGCTCGCCTCTGACGAACAGCGCCACCACCTCACCGTCACCCGCCTGCCCGACCCGGGTTTCAGCCTCTCGATCCACCAGTGGGCCGCGGGCGCGCCCCTCGGTTACAGCCTCGCCGCCGCCGCGGAGTCCGGCGCCGAGCTCACCCCGGGCGACTTCGTCCGCTGGTGCCGCCAGGTCATCGACCTTCTGGAGCAGGTGGCCAAGACCGGTTACACCGACGACGTGCGCCGCAGCGCCAACCGCGCGATCGACGCGATCCGGCGCGGGGTCGTCGCGATCGGCAGCTAGTACCTACCATGGGCGCATGGCACCGACTACCTTCCCCGCCCACGTGTACGCCCGCCGTCTCGGGGAGGTGGGCCGGGCGGTCGTCGACAAGCGCCTCGGCGGAGTGGTCATCGGGACCGGACCGGAACTGGCGTACCTCACCGGCTCGTGGGCCGACACCCACGAGCGCCTGACCGCCCTCGTGGTGGGCCCCGGTGGGCAGGCGAGGCTCGTGGTGCCCTCGACCGATGCCGGCAGCGTCAGCGTGCCGGGTGTCGACATCGTCGGGTGGCGCGACGGCGAGAACCCGTACGCGCTTGTCGCCGCGGTGCTGGGGGAGGGACCGGTGGGACTAGGGTCCTCGCTCACGGCAGACCACGTCCTGCGCCTGCAGGAGCACGCGGGCCCGACGGTGCTGGCCGCCGCGGCCCTGGAGGGGGTCCTCACCGCGAAGGATCCCGCCGAGATCGGGCAGCTGCGCGAGGCGGCGAGCGCGATCGACCGCGTCCACGCACAGGTCCCGGGCCTGCTTGCCCCCGGGCGGACAGAGAACGAGGTCGCCCGCGACATCGAAGAGCTCATCCTCGCCGGGCACGACACCGTTGACTTCGTCATTGTCGGCTCGGGACCCAACGGGGCCAACCCGCACCACGAGCATTCCGACCGCGAACTGCGCCCGGGGGACCCGGTGGTCGTGGACATCGGTGGCAGCCTGGGAGCCGGCTACCATTCCGACTGCACCCGTACCTACCAGGTCGGGGTAACCGAGGATGCGGACTTCCTCCGCGCCTACTCCGTTCTGCAGCGCGCACAGGATGAGGCGGTACGCGCCGCGCGGCCCGGGATGCGGGCGGGCGAGCTCGACGCGGTGGCCCGGGGGGTCATCGAGTCCGCCGGATACGGCGGGTACTTCACGCACCGGCTCGGCCACGGCATCGGGCTCGCGCTCCACGAGGCTCCCTTCCTCGCCCCCGGTGAGGAGATGGTGTTGCGCGAGGGCATGGCGTTTTCCATCGAGCCCGGAATCTACGTTCCCGGAAAGTGGGGGATGCGCATCGAGGACATCGTCGTGCTCGGCCCGGACGGTGCCCAGCGACTCAACAGCGCGCCCCGCCACCTGCGCTGAGGTGGGGCGCTTCACTGCAATACACTTGGGGCCATGACCAACGGCACCCTTCTCGTCCTCGGCGGCACCAGCGACATCGGCGGCGAGGTGGCGCTGCGGATGTGCGCGGGGCGCGAGGTGGTGCTCGCGGTGCGGGACCCGGCGCGGGGGAGGGACGTCGCTAAGCGGATGCTGGAAGCCGGGGCCGCGGGAGCGCGCTGCGTGGCCTTCGAGGCGGCCGACCTTGAATCCCACCGGCGCGTGATCGCCGAGGCGGGGGATGTCACGACCGCCGTCGTCGCTTTCGGGGTGCTCGGTGACCAGGAGCTCGCGGAGCACGACGAGCGGGAGGCGGCGCGCATCGCGACAATCGACTACCTCGCGCAGGTCAACGCCCTGACGGTACTGGCGGACACGATGCAGCGCGGGGAGATTTTCGCGTTCTCCTCCATCGCGGGGTGGCGCGCGCGCCGGGCCAACTACGTCTACGGATCCACCAAGGCGGGCCTCGACGCCTTCTGCCAGGGTCTCGCCGACCGCCTCCACGGCACCGGCGTCAAGCTCATCACCGCGCGTCCCGGATTCGTCATCGGGTCCATGACGGAGGGGATGAAGCCGGCCATCATGTCGGTCACCCCCGACGCGGTCGCGGACGCGGTCGTCGCCGCTGCGGTGCGGAAGGGGAGCGCCACGGTGTGGATCCCCCGGCAGCTGCGGCTGCTGGCCTGGGTCATGCGGGCCGTGCCCCGCCCGATCTGGCGCCGCATGCCGCGCTGACGGAGGGCGCGATGTACTCCTTTGTCGCCCGCGCGAGCGCGCCCTACCTCGTGGACGCGTTGAACTTCTCGCCCCGCACGGACCCCGACTTCGGTGCCTCGACGTGGCTCACCGGCGTCACCCCGGGAACGCTCCTCGACGCCACAGAGGTCACCCCCGTTGGGCTGCGCACCCGCCTCAACCCGGCTGTCGCGCACCGCATCACCTACGCCACCTCCGAGACACGCAACCGCTGCCTCACCGCCACCGGCGCCGTCATCCGCTCGCGGGTCCCGTGGGCGGGAAGGGGGCCGCGGCCCACCGTCGCCTTCGCCCCGTCCACCCAGGGTGTCGCGCCGCGCTGCGATCCCTCCTACTCCTGCACCGTCGGCCTGGCCGTGCGCACCCGGCCCCTCGACGCCATCGCCGCCTACGAGCAGCCCGTGATCAGCCTGCTCATCGCCGCGGGGGCGGACGTGGTGCTTACCGATTACCCCCGTGACCCGCAGGAGAACGTCCAGCTTTACTGTGACCACGCCTCCGGGGCCCGCGCCCTCGCCGATGCGGTGCGGGCGGCCGGGGAGCTCGGTGTGGGCACCGAGAACCTCGGTTTGTGGGGGTACTCCCAGGGGGGCGGGGCAATCGGCGCCTGGCTCGAACGGCCCGAATACACCCCGGAGCTCCAGCCGCTCGCCGCCGTCGTGGGCGCGCCCCCGGCCGACCTCGCCGCCGTGCTCGCGCACGTGGAGGGTTCGCTGGTGGGGGTGGTGGCGCTCTACGCGGTGGCTGGCCTGGTTGCGTGGAGCGACGACATCGCCCGGGAACTGGTCACCCACCTGAGCCCGGAGGGGATCGCGGCGGTGAGCGATGCCGGACGCGTCTGCGCCATCGGCGCCGCGCTCGGCGGGCGCTGGGCCAGGACGGAGAAGTGGACCTCTTCCGGGGTGCGCATGACCGCCCTGTTGGAGAGCCTGCCCCACACCGGGGCGCGCCTGGACGAGATGGACCTCGGGCACCGACGCCCGCTCGCGGTGCCCACGCGGTTGTGGGGTGCGCTCAACGACGACGTCATCCCCTACCGCAGTGTGGAGCGCCTCTCGCGGCAGTGGGGTGTCAGCCTGCAGACGCGTCGCCTGCCACGCATCCCGGGGCGCACGGGCGCCAACCACATCCTCCCGTACTTCTCGCACGCACCGGCAGACGTGAAATGGCTCATCGCCAAGCTCGGCGGGTAGTCTGGCCGCATGCCGCTCGTACTTTTCGCGTACTTCGCCATCGAGGTGCTCGCTTTCATCGGAGTCGCCCATTTCATCGGTATCGGCTGGGCCTTCTTTGCGGTGTTCGCGCTGTCCGCCCTGGGCGGCCTGGCGGCGAACGTCTCGCTGCGCAATGCGCTGAGCCGCACCGCCGGCGGCCGCGAATCGCTGGGCAACCTCGCCGGCGACAGTGCCATCCTGATGACGGGCTGGGTCCTGTGCATCCTGCCGGGGTTCGTCTCCTCCGCGCTGGGCCTGCTGATGATCTTCCCGCCGACGCGTTCCCTCATGCGTCGCAGCCTCACCGCCCGGGCCCGCGCCTCCGTGGAGCGCTTCGGCATGCGCGTGTATTCCTCCACGCCGATGGCGCAGCGCCGCACCACCTATGGTTCCTTTACCGGGGCGGGGGACCCGCAGGTCATCGATGCCGACGAGCTCGAGCAGTGGTACCGCGCGGACAGCGCGACCTATGAGGACCGCCCGAACCGCGGGGACGAGTCCGGGGGAAAGCGCTAGGTGGCCGCGCTCCTCCGCTTCACCCTCGCGGCCGTATCGGGCGCGCTCGTCTACTACTCCTATGAGCCCCACGGCCTGTGGGTTCTGGGAATCGCGGGCGTCGCGGTGTTCCTCTTCTCCCTCGCACCGTGGCCGGAGGAGTGGACGCGCCTGTTTGCGCCGGCATCGCGGCCCACCGCCGGATGGGGAGCACTGCTCGGCTTCACCCACGCACTGTTCCTGTACCTGTTCCTCCTGCCGTGGATAGGTGAGTTCGTGGGCGCGGCCCCCTACATCGCCCTCGCGGTTTTCCTCGCCCTCTACTCCATACCGGTGGGGATTTTCGGGGTGCTCCTCACCCGGCGCCCATTCGGATTCGCGATCTTCCCGCTGGTGTACCTCGCGTGGGAGTTTCTCCGTTCCAGCGCTCCCTTCGGCGGGTTTCCGTGGGTGCGCCTCGCGTGGGGCCAGATCGACGGCCCGCTGCGCCACCTCGCCGCGTGGGGAGGCCCCGCCCTCGTCACCCTCGCAGCCACCTTCACCGCCTGCGGGGTGGTCGCGCTCCTTGCTTCGCGACGCCTCACCCAGCGCCTCACCGCACTCGCGTGCGCCCTGGTGCCCGCGGTTCTCTCACTCGCCGCCGGCGTGTCGACCCCGGGGGCCGAGCACGAGACGGGACGCGCCACGGTTTCCGCTGTGCAGGGCAACGTCCCCCGCATGGGGCTCGACTTCAACTCCCAACGCCGCGCGGTCCTGGCCAACCACACCCGAGAGACGGAGCGCCTGGCCAGTTCCGGGATGAAGCCCGACTTCGTGGTCTGGCCCGAGAATTCCTCGGATGTCAACCCCTTCACGGACTCCGACGCCGCCGCGCTCGTCCGCGAGGCCGTGGACGCGGTCGGTGTTCCCGTTCTGGTGGGCACCATCACCCGCGACGAAGTGGGCCCGCGCAACACAATGGTGGTGTTCAACCCGGACGGTTCTACGGGGGATTACCACCACAAGAAGTTCCTCCAGCCGTTCGGGGAGTACATGCCGATGCGCGACTTCTTCCGGCGCCTCTCGTCCTATGTGGACCTGGCGGGGGACTTCAAGCCCGGAACGGGCGACGGGACGGTGCACATCGCGGGCACAACCCTTGGCATAGCCACGTGTTACGAAGTTGCCGTCGACGCGGCCTACCGCAGCGCGGTGGATGCCGGGGCCCAGATCCTCGCGACGCCGACCAACAACGCCACCTTCGGGTTCACCGACATGACCTACCAGCAGATGGCCATGAGCCGGATGCGCGCCATCGAGACGGACCGCGCCGTCGTCGTCGCGGCCACCTCGGGGTCGTCGGCCATCATCCACCCCGACGGCAGTCTCTCCCGGCGTACCGGCATCTTCGAGCCGGCGCGCATCACGGAGGAGCTGCCCCTGCGGGACTCGGTCACTCCGGCGGTGCGCCACGGCGCTGCCCTGGAGTGGGCGCTGGTTGCCGCCGGGGTGGCTGCAATGGCGTGGGCCGCGCTCGGAGGCGAGTATGCTGCCAGGAAGACGTCCTGGGTGGGTCGGCGGTTCCGTCGCGCCCGCCGTGACCGCATGAATTAAAGGAGAAGCACCCATGGCGAACACCACCCTGGTGATCATCCCGACCTACAACGAGGTGGACAACCTCCCACTCATCGTCGACCGCGTCCTCACCGCCCAGTCCGGGGTGGATCTGCTGGTCGTCGACGACAACTCCCCGGACGGGACCGGTGCGAAGGCGGATGAGCTGGCTGCAGCCCATCCCGAGGTCAACGTCGTGCACCGGGCCGGCAAGGAGGGGCTCCTCGCCGCCTACCGCGAGGGTTTCCAATGGGGCCTCGGCCGCGGGTACGAGGTCATTTGCCAAATGGACGCGGACGGCTCCCACGCCCCGGAAGAACTCGGGCGGCTGCTCGACGGGATCGCCCAAGGTGCCGACCTGGTCATCGGCTCGCGCTACGTCAAGGGTGGGGAAGTGAAGAACTGGCCCCGCAACCGTTACCTGCTCTCCAAACTGGGCAACCGCTACATCGCGCTCGCCCTGGGTGAGGATGTCGCCGACATGACCGCCGGCTACCGCGCCTTCCGCCGCGAGGTCCTCGAGACGATCGACCTGGGTTCGCTGTCCCGCAAGGGCTACATCTTTCAGGTCGACCTCGCGCGCAAGGCGGTCGAGCAGGGTTTCGATGTCCGCGAGGTGCCCATCACCTTCGAGGACCGCACGCTGGGCGAGTCGAAGCTGGACGCGAGCTTCGCGGGTGAGTCCCTCGTCGAGGTGACCAAGTGGGGAGTGGAGAAGAAATCCACCTTCGTCCGCGAGGGGGCGAGGGAGGCGGGCAAGCTCCTGCGCTACGAGGTGGACCACTCCGGGTTGTGGAAGCTGCGTCGCCGAGCCGGCGAGGTGCCTGAGCTCGTGATAAACATGATCGCCGAGGGCGGCAAACTGGCCGGTTACGAACTCCGGCACGCCGGCGCGGGGGACCTGCCCCGCAAGGCTGCCCGCGCCGCGGACGCGGCCGTGGAACTTGTGCGCGAGGGAGTGCGCCTCGGTGAGCACGAGGTGGGCGGCCACACCCGGTAGTCCCTCCATGAACGCCGAAAGCCCGGACCCTGCGGGGATCCGGGCTTTTATCTCGCGCTTAGGCGTTCTTCTGGGCTTCCTGCTGTTCCTTGGCCAGGCGGGCGGCGGTCCGGCGGCGCTTGCGCAGCTGCTCCAGGCGCTCCTCGAGGAGCACATCAAGCTCCTCGATGGTGCGGCGCTCCCGCAGCATGTCCCAGTGCGTGCGCGGGGGCTTCACGGGCTTGGCCTCGACGCCCTCACCCTCAATGAGGACACCGACCTGCCCGTTCTTGCACATCCACTCGCCGGGAATATCGGCGTCGTCGGCGAAGGGCACGTCGAAAATCTCACCGCTCGGGGTGCGGTACTTCGCCATCTGGCGCGGCGCGAGATCGTGGTCACGGTCAGTCTCGTAGCTCACGGCGCCCATCCGACTTCCGCGCAAAACACGATCAGCCATGCTGTTGAATCCCTTCCCTCGGTTAACCAGTCGTTCCAGTATAACGCCCGCGTGGCTCGAATTGTTCCCGCCGCCTGTACTAGGATGAGCCCGTGTCGGGCTATGGAACGTCAGGGATCCGCACCTGTGAATGGTGCGGGGCCGAGCTACCCGAGCAGCAGGGAAGAGGGCGCAGGCGGCGTTTCTGCGGGAACTCGTGCAAGCAGCGCGCCTACGAACAGCGCCACAATGTCGCGGGAAGCTCCATCCCGCAAAACGCCGTGATACTTCACCCCGACAAAGCCGCCGCCATGAGCGATAGACTGTTTGAATTACGGTGCGCCGCGGAGGATATCGCCACCGCTCACGGCGAGGGCGCGAGCACCGAGGAAATTCGTCACCTCTGTGACGAATTGGTCACGATTGCCAGGAAGTTGGAGAAAATAAGGTGAAACCGGTTGACAGCCCCCAGCGCTCGCGCAGGCCGATCATTATCGCGGTCCTGGTGGCCATCGTCCTATTGGTGGGTATCGCATTCTTCCCGCTTGCCCGGGCGTTCTTCGCCGGCGGCCACGGAGTCAAGACCGAGGGCATCGACGCGTCCAAGCTCCATGCGGCATCCACGGATATCGACGGCACGTGGGAGGTGACGAAGAAACCGGGGTCCAACGAGTCCTCGGCGGGATTCACCTTCTTCGAAATCCTGCCGGCCGAGCGTCGCGTCACATCGGGTTCAACGCGCAACGTTTCGGGCTCCGTCGTCATCGACGGCGGCACGCTGCAGTCCGGTGACATCAAGGTCGACGTGTCCACTCTGACGACGGACAGCGATGTCCGCGACAAAAACGTCCGCACCAAGATCCTCACCACCGACGAGTACCCGGACGCAACCTTCACGCTGACGCAGCCCGCGGATGTCTCGGCACTGCCGGACGACGGTACCGTCGCGCCCGTCGATTTGACGGGCGATCTCACCATCCGTGGTCAGACGCGCGGCGTGACCCAGCAGTTCGATGTCGCACGCTCGGGCAAGGACATCATCGTCGCGGGCACCATTCCGATCAAGCGTGCGGACTACGGGGTGGAAACTCCCGAGTTCGTCGCGGCGAAGATCGCGGACGAGGGTGAGGTCAACATTAGGGTGAAACTCGAGAAGAAGTAGCAGACCCGAATTAGGGCCGTTAATACGTCACGTTACTAAAAGGATCGGTGGAAACGATGGTGGGGACGGAGATTATTGCCCGCCGGACCTACCGCGACAGCTCCGGGGAATTCTCCGTCGGGTTGCGTCAGCCGTACCGCGACGGAGATGACTGGTTCTGCGACGTGTTCACTGAGGGGCTCGGCGACGAAGCGGTAAGCGTCGGTGGCGTTGACGCACTCCAGGCGATCCGCTTGACGCTTGAGGTCGTGGACGCGATCGTGGAGTCGCGCCCGGGCGCAGAATCCATGGGTATTAACGGAATCTTCTGAAATTGTCCGATAATGTACATTATGTCAAGTAAACGGCCGTGGCGCACTCCCCCCGCACCTCGGCCCCGCTAGTTCTCCAGGAAATCCAGCAGGATCCTGTTGAACTCGCCGGCGTGGCTCACAGCCAGCCCGTGGGGCGCATCCTTGATTACCTCAAGGCGGCTTCCCTCGATCGCCTCGTGTGTGCGCTTGCCGGATCCCTCGAACGGAACCGTCTGGTCACCGTCGCCGTGGATGACGAGGGCCGGGACGGTGACGGCCCCGAGGTCACTTCGGAAATCGGTCGTGCCAAAGGCATCGAGGCACTGGAGGGCGGCTTTCTGGTCGGATTCGAGAGCTTGGGCGACAGCCTCCTGCCGCTGCTCCTCACTCACCTTGAGGCTGCTGGCCAGGCCCGCGAGTTTCGGCGTGGAAAAGAACTCCCTGGAAAAGCTCTCGAAGAACTTTTCGCGGTCCTTCTCGAGGCCCTCCCGCATTTTAACCGCCGTCTTCTGGTCCAGCGGGCCCTCCGGGTTGTCCGGCATCTTGGCGAGGTACGGCGGGACGGCCGCGGCGAAGACCACCGAGTGGATGCGGTCGGAGCCGTAGCGGGACATGTAGCGGGCCACTTCCCCGCCGCCCATGGAAAATCCCACGAGCGTGACATCGCGCAGGTCGCGGGCCTCGAGGAGACCGTGGAGGTCGCTGGCGAGGGTGTCGTAGTTGTACCCGTCGGCGGGTTTCTCCGACGAGCCGAAACCGCGGCGATCGTAGGTGATGACGCGGTAGCTCGGTGTCAGGGCCTCCACCTGCGCCTTCCATGATTGGGCGTTGAGCGGCCAGCCGTGGATCAGAACCACAGGACGGCCCTCGCCCTTTTCTTCCACGTTGAGGTTGAGGGCCCCGGTGTCGGTTGTCACGGTGATGAGGGTCATTGGGCGTCTCCTTTGTTGGGTGGTGCGCCGCGCGAAGGGCACTCCCGCCCACGGTAGCGTAATGCACCCGGTGGTAACGGGGCCTACGCTCGGAGACCCAGAATCGAAAGGACTTACCTATGCAAACCATCCTCGGAGCCGGCGGGCCCATTGCGGACGAACTCGCCCGGGAGATCCACGCTCGGTTTACACCGGAACTGCGCTTGGTCAGCCGCAACCCCTCCAAGGTCAACACCTCCGATGAGCTGGCGCCCGCCGATCTCACGGACGCGGCAGCCACGTCTCGTGCCGTCGCGGGCAGCGACATCGCCTACTTCACAGCGGGACTGCCCATGGACTCCGGGGCGTGGGAGGAAAAGTTCCCCGCGATGATGCGCAACGCCATCGACGCGTGCGCCGAGCACGGCACCCGGCTCGTCTTCTTCGACAACACCTACATGTACCCCGGCACCCCAACGCCGCAGACCGAGGAGACCGCGTTCGCGCCCAACGGACGCAAGGGGCGGGTGCGCGCCCGCCTTGCGACGATGCTCCTCGATGCCATGGGCAAGGGCGAACTGGAGGCCATGATCTGCCGCGCCCCGGAGTTCTACGGCCCCGGCAAGACGAAGAGCCTTACCAACCAGATGGTCTTCGACAGGATCCGCGGCGGCAAACGGCCTTTCGTGCCGCTCAACGCGCATGCGAAGCGATCCCTCATCTGGACCCCCGATGCATCGCGCGCCATGGCGCTGCTGGGCAACACCCACGACGCCTTCGGTCAAACGTGGCACCTGCCCATTGACACGCAACGCAGGACCTACGCAGAGCTCGTAGCCATCGCCTCGGAGGTGACCGGCCGCTCCATCGGCTACACCGTCCTGCCGTTGCCGGTGTTCACAATCGGTGGGCGGTTCGCCCAACCACTGCGGGAAGTACGGGAGCTTCTCCCCCGGTACAGGGATAACAACATCTTCGACACATCAAAGTTCAACGCACGCTTCCCGGATTTCCGCGTCACCACCTACCGCGAGGGCGTGGAAAGCCTCTTCGCCGGCTAACGGTGCCGGCTGCGCGGTGCGAAGGTGAGCTGGACCAGGTCGGTCATCGCGCACCGCGCCAGCGCCTCGCGTAACGCGAACTGCCACTGCCACAGGCGGCGATACACCACGTCGAAGCCGTCCGCGGCCGCCTCCCGCAGATGCGTGTCAAACGTCAGGCGCTGCAGCCGCAGCGACGCCGCGAGGTGGTCCGGGGCGTGGGTCTCCCCGATCACGCGGAGGCCCGTGCCGCGATCGATCATCCGGGCGATTTCCTCGGGCGTCGAGAAGCTCAGGCCCGGCCAGACATAGGCCCGCATGCTTTCCACCGCGGCATCGGCGGCGGCGTTGTAGGCCCCCGTCCGCGTGACAGTCTGCAGGACCGCGCGCCCTCCCGGCTCGAGCAGGTTGCCCAGGATGGCCAGGTACCGGGTTTTGTCGCGCGGGGCGAGGGTCTCGAGCTTCTCCACCGACACTGCCGCGTCGTAGTAGCCCCGCCGCCTCGTGCCGGCTGCGGCGTCGCGCTCAACGCGGACGGCGTCGCGCACCCCGGCGAGGGTCAGCCTCTCCTCGAGGGCCCGGGCGGTGCCGGGGTCGGGTGTGATGCAGTCCACCGTGGCGCGCCGCCGGGCAGCCTCGATGGCCACCGCCCCGCCGGAGGCCGGGTACTCCACCAGGTGCGTTCCGGGGCCGGCGGAGCTCGAGTCGAGGAGCATCTCCACCGTTCGGTGCTGCGCGTGGGCGAGGTCCTCGCGTCCCGCCTCCAGGGGCGCGCCGATGGAGGTCACATCGACGAAGTGGGCGGCGGGCCTGTTGCCCCTCCCCGCCCCCGGGGCAAAGGACTTCACCCGTGTGCGCTCCGTCGTGGGCACGCCGGTGGCGAAGTGGCCGGTGAACGCGCTCATTCCGTCACCGGCGTAGTGCTGCACCAGCTCCGGGGGCACGTCGCCCCCCGCACTCTCGGCGAACCCGGCCTTGGCCGTGTTCCGCGGGCGGTAGCCGGCGGAGATGAGGGACGCGAGGACGTCGACAAGCGAATCCGTGCTCCCCGTCGACCACTCTCCCGCCATGTACCCCTCCGCGAGCCCCACCCAGCCGCTCTCCCCGATCCGGGCAAACAGCTCGGCGCGCTCCACCACGACATCCGCCCCGGCTTCGGGATCCAGCTCGATGCCGGCCTGGGCGCAGGCCTTCGCGAAGGCCCTCTCCGCCGCCCGCGCCTTCACACCCGCCATCCACCCCGAGGGCACCGTCGCCACACCGGGCCACGCCGCCTCGTCGACGGCGGTCAGGTGCGGGGAGGACAGGCGCGCAGAAACCACGCAACCACCATAAACCCCGCCCGGCCGCGGGTCGGTGAGGCACGTCGGGGCCAGGAATAGACGATTTCCACCCGGGGCGTAGGATGGTCCCGGCAGATCTAGTACTTGACGATCAAGGAGACAACATCCATGGCTGATTCGGCCGTACGCCCGGCGGGCAACCGCCACCATGTAGTGATCATCGGCGCCGGTTTCGGCGGCATGTTCGCGGCCCGCGAGCTGGCGGACGCCGATGTGGATATCACTCTCGTTAACCGCACGAACCACCACCTCTTCGCGCCTCTTCTCTACCAGGTGGCCACCGGCCTGTTGTCCACCGGCGAGATCGCGACCTCGGTCCACCAGATCCTCGCCGACCAGGACAACGTCTCCGTCGTGCGCGGTAACGTCACCGACATCGACGTCGACGCCCAGACCGTGGCCTTCAGCGAGGGCGAGTACTCGCGCGAGCTCGCCTACGACTCCCTCATCGTCGCCGCCGGCGCGGGCCAGTCCTACTTCGGCAACGACCAGTTCGCCGAGTTCGCCCCCGGCCTGAAGACGCTCGACAACGCCCTCGAGATCCGCGCCCGCCTCATCACCGCCTTCGAGCGCGCCGAACTGGCCGAGACCGCCGAGGAGCGCGATCGCCACCTCACCTTCGTCATCGTCGGCGCGGGCCCCACCGGTGTCGAGCTCGCCGGGCAGATCGCGGAGATGGCCCACCGCTCCTTCGACGGGCAGTACTCCAACTTCGTCCCCGCCCAGGCCAAGATCGTGCTTATCGACGGCCTCCCCCAGGTGCTTCCCCCCTTCGGCAAGCGCCTCGGCAAGAAGGCGCAGCGCGAGCTGGAGAAGAAGGGCGTCACCGTCGTGCTCAACGCGATGGTGACCAACGTGGATGCCGACACCGTGACCTACAAGGACACCAAGTCCGGCCAGGAAACCACCCTGGAGTCCAAGACCAAGATCTGGTCCGCCGGCGTCCAGGCCTCCCCGCTGGGCAAGCTCGTTGCTGAGCAGGTCGGTGTCGAGGCCGAGCGCAACGGCAAGGTCCCGGTCAACGCCGACCTGACCGTGGGCGACAAGTCCAACGTCTTCGTCATCGGCGACATGATGAGCCGCGACCGTCTCCCCGGTGTGGCCCAGGTGGCCATCCAGTCCGGTGAATATGTGGGCAAGATCATCAAGGAGCAGGTCGAGAACGATGTCGCTCCCGCCGACCGCGATGCCTTCCAGTACTTCGACAAGGGGTCCATGGCCATCGTCTCCCGCTTCAACGCCGTGGTGAAGATGGGCAAGGTCGAGATCGCCGGCTTCCTCGGCTGGGTCATGTGGCTCCTCGTCCACGTGTCCTTCCTGGTTGGCGCCCGCAACCGCCTCGTCTCCATGTTCACGTGGACCCTCAACGCGCTCAGCCCGAAGCGCTACAACCTGGCCACCACCCTGCAGCAGATGCACGGCCGCACGGCCCTGGAGAAGCTGGGCAAGCTCTCCGCCGACGAGTCCCGCACCCTCGACGAGACCCGCGACACCAACGGCGAGAACTAGTCCCCCGCCCCAACCCGGTTCCGGACCCCGGAGCCGGGTTTTCGCGTGCCCGCCCGCCTGGCAGATGGAAAACCACAGTCCTACACTGGGAGGAGAAGTGGTTGTCACCTTCCCGTTCCCGCGGGGTTCTGACTGCGAGAAAAGTTGGGTCACCCGCCCGCCGGGTGCCCGCCACTTCCGGATTCTCAAAGTGGAAAGGACGACACACCCAGTGACAGAAACAGACACGGACACACCGCGCCAGCAGGCGCCCGAGGCCCGGGATGCCTGGGAGGGTTTCACCCCCGGCCCCTGGATGGACTCGATCAACGTCCGCGACTTCATCCAGCGCAATTACACGCCCTACGACGGCGACGCCTCCTTCCTCTCCGGGCCGACGCAGAAGACGCGCGACCTGTGGAACCACCTCGACTCCACCTACCTGTCGGTGGAGCGCGAGCGCCGCGTCTACGATGTCGATACCAACACCCCGGCCGACATCGACGCCTTCCCGGCGGGCTACATCTCCCCGGACGACGACGTCATCGTGGGCCTGCAGACCGACGTCCCGACCAAGCGCGCCATGATGCCCAACGGCGGCTGGCGGATGGTGGAGCAGGCCATCAAGGAGGCAGGCAAGGAGATCAACCCGGAGATCAAGAAGGTCTACACCACCTACCGGAAGACCCACAACGACGCCGTCTTCGACATCTACACGCCCCGCATCCGCGCGGCGCGCTCCTCCCACATCATCACCGGCCTGCCCGACGCGTACGGCCGCGGGCGCATTATCGGCGATTACCGGCGCGTGGCGCTGTACGGCGTCGACAAGCTCATCGCCGAAAAGCAGGCCGCCAAGGATGCCCACATTGACCAGCCCTTCTCGGAGCACTGGGCGCGTTACCGCGAGGAACACTCCGAGCAGATCAAGGCGCTGAAGAAGCTGAAGAGGATGGCCGAGTCCTACGGGTTCGACATCTCGGGGCCCGCGCGGACCGCGCGCGAGGCCGTGCAGTGGACCTACTTCGGCTACCTCGCGTCGGTGAAGAGCCAGGACGGTGCCGCCATGTCCATCGGGCGTCTCTCCCCCTTCTTCGACATCTACTTCGAGCGGGACCTCGCCCGCGGTGAACTGACGGAGACCGACGCGCAGGAGATCATCGACGCGCTGATCATCAAGCTGCGCATCGTCCGGTTCCTGCGCACCGAGGACTACGACCAAATTTTCTCCGGTGACCCGTACTGGGCCACCTGGTCCGACGCCGGTTTCTCCGAGGACGGGCGCCACCAGGTGACCAAGACGTCCTTCCGCCTGCTGCAGACGCTGCGCAACCTCGGCCCGGCCCCCGAGCCCAACATCACGATCTTCTGGGACCCGACCCTTCCCGAGGGGTACAAGGAATTCTGCGCCGCGATCTCTATCGAGACCTCCTCGCTGCAGTACGAGTCGGACAAGCAGATCCGGGACAAGTGGGGCGACGACGCCGCCATCGCGTGCTGCGTGTCCCCCATGAAGGTGGGCAAGCAGATGCAGTTCTTCGGCGCCCGCGTCAACGCCGCGAAGTCCCTGCTCTACGCCATCAACGGCGGCCGCGACGAGGTGACCGGCAAGCAGGTCACGCAGGGCCACACCCCCATCGAGGGCGACGGGCCGCTCGACTTCGACGAGGTGTGGGAGAAGTACGAGCTCATGCTCGACTGGGTCATCGGGACCTACGTCGAGGCGCTCAACATCATCCACTACAGCCACGACAAGTACGCCTACGAGTCCATCGAGATGGCGCTGCACGACTCCGACATCGTGCGCACCATGGGTTGCGGCATCGCAGGCCTGTCCATCGTGGCGGACTCCCTCTCCGCCATCAAGTACGCCACCGTCACACCGGTGCGGGACGAGACGGGGCTGGTCGTGGACTACATCACCGAGGGTGACTTCCCCTTCTACGGCAACGACGACGACCGCGCCGACGACATCGCCGCGACGATCGTCCACACCATCATGGAGAAGATCAAGTCCATACCGATGTACCGCGACGCCATTCCGACCCAGTCGGTGCTGACCATCACCTCCAACGTGGTCTACGGCAAGGCCACCGGCTCATTCCCCTCCGGGCACAAGGCCGGAACTCCCTTTGCGCCGGGCGCCAACCCCGAGAACGGGACGGACAGCCACGGCATGGTCGCCTCCATGCTCTCCGTGGGCAAGCTCGACTACAACGATGCCCTCGACGGAATCTCGCTGACGAACACCATCACTCCGTCCGGCCTCGGCCGCACCAAGGACGAGCAGGTGGTGAACTTGGTCGGTGTCCTCGACGCCGGCTTCATCATGGACAACGCCGACGCCATCACCCAGAACGCATAACCCACCCACCACAATCAAGGAGTAACCAACATGTCCGCACAATCTTTCGACGACCGCCTCACCGCCATGCGCGCCTCCCGCGCCGAGCACCACATGGACTCCGGCCTCTACCACGCCAACATCAACGTCCTCGATGAGTCCACCCTCGAGGACGCGATGGAGCACCCGGAGAACTACCCCAACCTCACCGTCCGTGTTTCCGGCTACGCCGTGAACTTCGTCAAACTGACGAAAGAGCAGCAGCGCGACGTCATTTCGCGCACCTTCCACCAGGGCGCGTAAACTCGCGCGGACCCACCGAGCAACCCACAGACCAGCAACCCACAGAGAGGCGGTGCCACGCGCATGGCGCAGGACGGCACAACCGGATTGGTCATTGTCCAGCCCGAGCACGGTGAAAGGCACCGCGGTGTCGCGGCGGGTCTCGGTGGCCTGTCCACGGACGATCTCGAGATCACCCGGCCGGAGCTGCTGGAGGCCCGGCGCACGGGTGACATCGGGCTCGTCCACTCGTGGGAGCTGGTCACGGCCGTCGACGGCCCGGGGACGCGCATGACCATCTTCCTGTCCGGGTGCCCGTTGCGCTGCAAGTACTGCCACAACCCGGACACCATGGACATGAAGGAGGGCACCCTGGAGCGGGTGGAGGATGTCGCCAAGCGCGTCATCCGCTACAAGAGGGTCTTCGACGCCACCGGGGGCGGCCTGACACTTTCCGGCGGCGAACCGCTGTTTCAGATCGCGTTCACGCGCCGGCTGCTCAAGCTGGTGCACGACGCGGGGGTGCGCACCGCGGTGGACACCTCCGGGTACCTCGGGGCGCGCCTGACCGAGGAGGATCTGGAGAACATCGACCTCTTCCTCCTCGACGTCAAGTCCGGCGACGAGTCCACCTACAAGCGCGTCACCGCCCGCGAGCTGCGCCCGACGGTCGAGTTCGGCAACCGCCTGAACGCGGCCGGAAAGAAGGTGTGGATCCGCTTCGTCGTGGTACCCGGGCTGACGGACGCGCCGGAAAACGTGGAGAACGTCGCCGACATCGTCGGCCGGTGGACCAGCAACGTTGAGCGCGTCGAGGTCCTGCCCTTCCACAACATGGGGGCCGACAAGTGGAAGAAGATCGGTCTGCCCTACGACCTGGATGGCGTAAAGCCCCCCTCGCCCGAGGAAGTCGAGGCCATCCGCGACGTGTTCCGCCGCAGGGGGCTCACCGTCTTCTAGGACCCCCGCACCGCGCCCCTTTCCGCCCCAACCCGCTTTTTGCGGCGAGGGAGGGAAAGGGGCGTAGTATTTCCATGGTCTTCACGCTTGCCTGCCCCGATCGGGGCGCTAACCCCCAAGCTCGGACGGAAGGAGGGCACACCATCATGCCGCCACTCATCCCGCTGCCGCGTCAGCGCATCAAGCGACCCGCGGAGTCCACAGCCCCCACGGTGCCCGTCCCCATCGAGCGCTCCACCGACTTTTGCCGCGTCTTCGTGGACGGGAAGCGCCTTCCGGGCGAGGCCCGGATCACCCACTCCCTCGAAATCGCCCGCCAGCACGACAACGCTTTCGTCTGGCTGTCCCTGAGGGAACCGACAAACGCTCAAATGGAGCGGCTCCGGGAGATTTTCGACCTGCACGAGCTGATCGTCGACGACATCATCGACGCCCACCAGCGCCCCAAGGTCGAGCGCTACGACGACCAGCTGTTCATGGTCGTACGGTCGGTCTACTACCGCGATGACGAGGAAGTCCTTGACGCCCGCGAGATCATTTCCACCGGTGAGGTGCAGATTGTCATCGGGCCGAAATTCGCCATCACCATCCGCCACAAGGCACCGCTCCCCGACCTTTCCGCGCAGCTGGAGGAGGACGAGGAGCTGGCCATCCTGGGGCCGCCCGCCGTGGCGTGGAAGATCTCGGACTACGTGGTGGACAACTACCTCCGCGTCGCCCAGGCCCTGAGCCGGGACGTCGACGACCTCGAAAACGAGGTGTTCACGCCGCGCCGGTCGATCAACATCGACAAGATCTACATGTACAAACGTGAGGTGCTCGAGATGCGCCACGCCATCGATCCCCTCGGGCCGGCGCTGCGCAACGGGCTGCTTAACAACAAGGACATGCTGCGCAAGACGCTGCGCTCCTACATTCGCGACGTGCAGGACAACGCGATGATCGTCAGCGACCACGTCTCCGGCTTCGACGAGCGGCTCTCCTCGCTCTTGGACGCCTCGGTGGCCAAGGTCTCGATGCAGCAGAACAGCGACATGCGCACGATCTCGGCCGTGGTCGGCATGGCTGCGGCCCCCACCATGATCGCGGGCATTTACGGCATGAACTTCGAGTACATGCCCGAGCTCGGCTGGAAGTGGGGCTACCCCGCGGTGCTGCTCCTCATGGTCGTGGTCACGGGCGCGATGTACCTGTGGTTCCGGCGAAACCACTGGCTCTAGGGCACACGCCTATCGCGGCTTGAGGATCATCAGCTTCAGGTTCGTGGTGGCCACGAGGTTCCCCTCCGCCTTCATTTCGATGCGCCACAGGTGGGTCGTGGAACCGAGGTGGACCGGTTTGGCCACCGCGTTGAGCCTGCCCTGGCTGACCCCGCGCAAGAAATCAGTGCAGTTGCTCATTCCCACTGCCGGGGCACCGGACGCCGCAACGGCGGCCATCGAGCCGAGGGTTTCCCCCACGCTGCAGTAGAGGCCCCCGTTTGTCAGCCCCATGGGCTGGTGGTGTTGGGGGCCGATCTCGACGTAGCCCTCCACCCTGTCGCGTGCCACGTAGGTGAGCACGATACCGAGGGTGTGCGAGAGGCCGGTGTCGGCGGCCCGGAGCTGGTCGAGCTCCTCCGCGGTCAGGGGTTCCTCCAGGATTTCACTTCCGAGTCGGTGCTTCATGCCGGGAAAGTTTACGCGCGGTCCCGGGCCACGGCGCGGGAATCGGCGGCCAATGTGGCCGCCCGGGGCCCGTGCGTACTATGAGGACCATGACTTCTGGAGATTTTTCCGCTACTCCCCCAGCCCAGATCGGTGTCGTCGGCATGGCCGTGATGGGGTCGAACCTGGCGCGCAACTTCGCCTCCAAGGGCCACACCGTGGCGGTGTACAACCGCTCCCCGGAGAAGACCCGCGCGTTCATGGGGCAGCACGGGTCCGAGGGTGCGTTCGTCTCCTCCGAGACGATCGAGGACTTCGTCGCCTCCCTCGAACGGCCCCGCAAGGCGATCATCATGGTCCAGGCCGGGCCCGCCACCGATGCCGTGATCGCCCAGCTCGCAGACGCCATGGACGAGGGTGACATCATCATCGACGGTGGCAACGCCCTGTTCACCGACACCATCCGCCGCGAGCGCGAAATCTCCGCCCGGGGCCTGCACTTTGTCGGCGCCGGTATCTCCGGCGGTGAAGAGGGCGCGCTCAACGGCCCGTCGATCATGCCCGGAGGACCGGCTGAGACCTGGGAGACCCTCGGGCCCCTCCTGGAGGACATCTCCGCCAAGGTCGACGGAGTTCCGTGCGTGACCCACATCGGACCCGACGGCGCCGGGCACTTTGTCAAGATGGTGCACAACGGCATCGAGTACGCCGATATGCAGGTCATCAGCGAGGCCTACCACCTGATGCGCTACGCGGCGGGGTTGGCGCCCGAGCAGATCGCCGATGAGTTTGCCGAGTGGAACCGCGGCGACCTCGACTCTTACCTCATCGAGATCACTGCCGAGGTGCTGCGCCAGAAGGACCGTCGCACGGGCAAGCCGTTCATCGACATCATCGTCGACGCCGCAGGTCAGAAGGGTACCGGCCGCTGGACGGTCAAGGAGGCGCTGGACCTGGGTGTTCCCGTCACCGGTATCGGCGAGGCTGTCTTCGCCCGCGCCCTGTCCTCCGCCCTGGCCCAGCGCCAGGCGGTGCAGGAGGAGCCCCTGCCGTCCGGCACACTGACCACCCTCGCCGACCTGGGAGTCGACCCCGCATCCTTCCTCGAGGATGTCCGCCGCGCCCTCTACGCCTCCAAGCTGGTGGCCTACGCCCAGGGATTCGACGAGATCAACGCCGGTTCGATGGAGCACGGCTGGGACATCCGACCAGGCGATCTTTCCCGCATCTGGCGCGGCGGCTGCATCATCCGCGCGAAGTTCCTCGACCGGATCACCGAGGCATACGAGAAGGAGCCCACCCTTCCCACGCTGCTTCTTGATCCCTATTTCAAGGGTGAGTTGGACACCCTCGTGGATTCGTGGCGCCGCGTGGTCGTCGTCGCTACGCAGCTCGGTCTTCCAGTCCCCGTCTTCGCCTCCTCCCTGTCCTACTACGACTCCCTCCGCTCCCCGCGCCTTCCCGCCGCGCTGATCCAGGGCCAGAGGGACTACTTCGGCGCCCACACCTACAAGCGCGTCGACATGGAGGGCACCTTCCACACGGCGTGGTCCGGCGACCGCGAGGAGCTCGGCTACTAGCAGGCTTGCCGACGTCCGCCGCGGCGCGCTGGTTCCTCCCTGGGCCGCGGCGGGGGTAGACTGCGACAAATGACTTCATTCGCCGAGCTCGGCCTGCCCCAGCCAATCGTCAACGTCCTGGGCAGGCAGGGGATCACCGATGCCTTCCCCATTCAGGAGGCGGCCATCCCCGACGCGCTGGAGGGCCGGGACGTCCTCGGGCGCGGCCCCACCGGTTCCGGCAAGACCTTTACGTTCGGGTTGCCCATGCTCACCCGGCTGGCGGGCGCGCCGTCACGGCCCGGGCACCCGCGCGCCCTCGTGCTCGCGCCGACGCGCGAGCTGGCGGCGCAGATCCGCGAGCGTCTCGACGACCCCGCCGCCGCCCTGGGGCTGCGGGTGCTCGACGTCGTGGGCGGGGTGAACATCAACCACCACATCCGCTCCCTCGCCGCGCCCGTCGATCTCCTGGTGGCCACCCCGGGCCGGGCCGAGGACCTGATCAACCAGAAGAAGCTCCACCTTGATGCGGTGGAGATCGTCGCGCTCGACGAGGCGGACCAGATGGCGGACATGGGTTTCCTCCCCCAGGTGCGCAAGCTGCTCAACCGCGTGCCCCGAGGCGGGCAGACGCTGCTGTTTTCGGCGACGCTGGACGGTGACGTCGAAAAGCTTGTTTCGGCCTACATGAACAATCCCGTCACCCACTCCACCGCTCCCGTGGAGGCCTCCGTGGACACGATGGAGCACTACGTGCTGCACGTGGGGGGCCGCGACGAGCGCAACGACACCGTCCTGCGCATCGGGGCGCGCGAGGGCAGGACCATCATGTTCATGCGCACCAAGCACGGCGTCGACCGCCAGGTGAAGAAGCTGCGCCGCGTCGGCGTCAACGCGCAGGGCCTGCACGGCGACAAGGGACAGGGTGCCCGCACCCGCGCACTCGAGGGATTCTCCGACGGCACCACGCCCGTGCTCGTGGCCACCGACATTGCCGCGCGTGGCATCGACATCGATGACGTCTCCCTGGTGGTCCACGTCGACCCGCCGGCCGAGCACAAGGCATACCTGCACCGCGCCGGGCGCACGGCGCGCGCCGGCACTTCCGGCACCGTGGTCACGCTGGCGCTTGACGAGCAGGAGAAGGAGGTCGCGCAGCTGCTGCGCAAGGCCGGAGTGGAGGCGAAAACGGTTCGCGTCACGCCGGAGTCGGACGCGTTGGCTAAGATCACGGGGGCACGCCAACCCTCGGGCAGCCCCCTGTCACCTCCCGGCCAGCAGTCGCCGGCCGGTGGCGCGAAAGCTGCCAGGGGTGCGCAAGGGGCACGGAGCAACGCTGCCCCCCGTAGCCGCAGTGGCCGCCCCTCCGCGGGTCGCCGACAGAGAAGGAGTAACGGACGCTAGCCCCCGCCCGCGGTAACGCGGCGTCCCGGAAGAGATGGACATAGTCATATCGATCGTCGCGCTGCTCGGGTTCGTCCTCCTGACAGCGTCCACCGGCCTGTTCGTGGCCGTCGAATTCGCCATGACCGGCCTGGAACGCTCGACGGTCGAGGCGCACGTCCGCCAGAAGGGTGACAAGACCGCCCGGGCGGTTGCGCGCGATCACGCGAGCCTGTCCTTCGTCCTCTCCGGCGCCCAGCTCGGCATCACCCTGACCACGCTGGCTGCCGGATTTCTCGCCGAGCCCGTGCTCGGCACGTTCTTTACCCCGCTGCTCGAGCTCGCGGGGTTGGGCGCGTCCGCCTCGCGGACTGTGGCACTCATCCTCGCGCTCATTATCGCGACATTCCTCTCCATGGTCTTCGGTGAGCTCGTGCCCAAGAACGCGGCGATCACCGAGCCCCTGGGCACCGCGCGCCTGGTCGTTCCCCCCGTGAATGCGTTCAACACGGTGTTCAAGTGGTTCATCAAGTCGCTCAACACCTCGGCGAACTGGTTCGTGCGCAAGCTCGGCTTCGAGCCCGCCGACGAGCTCGCGTCCGCGCGCTCCGGCCAGGAGCTCGGGGCGATGGTGCGCAACTCCGCCGAGGCCGGCGGGCTGGACGCGGAAACCGCCCGCGTCATCGACCGCTCCCTCCAGTTCGGCGAGACCACCGCGGAGGAGGTGATGACGCCGCGGTCGAAGATCGACTCGCTCGACGCCGAGGACACGGTCCAGGACCTCATCGCCATGGCGCACGAGACGGGACACTCCCGCTTCCCCGTCCGCCGAGGCGATTTGGACGACACGATCGGTGTCGTGCACATCAAGGATGCCTTCTCCGTGGCTGCCGAGCTGCGCCCCTCCACCCGCCTGGCCGAGCTGGCCCGGCCGGTGCCGTTCGTCCCCGGCACCCTCGACGGCGACTCCGTTTTGAACCGCGTGCGCTCGGCGGGTTCCCAGGTTGTGCTCGTCGCGGACGAGTACGGCGGAACCCAGGGCCTGGTCACCATCGAGGACGTGGTCGAGGAGATCCTGGGCGAGGTGTACGACGAGTACGACGACCGTGAATCCGAGCGGGATTTCCAGCGTTTCGGCAACTCCTGGGAAATCTCCGGCCTCGTGCGCCTGGACGACGTGAGCGCGCGGACCTCGTACACGGCGCCCGAGGGCCCCTACGAAACGCTTGGCGGGCTGATCATGTCCACCCTCGGACGCATCCCCCGCGTGGGCGACAAGGTTCTCCTTCCCGAGGGCAGCGGTGACTTCCAGGAGGACTTCGGCGCGGGAAACGCGGGCCGCTGGCTGGCGCGCGTGGCCGTGATGGACGAGCGCCGCGTGGACAGCGTCATTCTCACACCGGTACCGCGCAACACCGCGGCCCCCGCAGCCGACGCAGCAGCAAAGGACGCACGCGCATGATGGACATCCTGCTCACCGCTCTCCTGATCGTGGCGCTGCTCGGGGCGAACGCCTTCTTCGTCGCCTGCGAATTCGCCCTCATCTCCTCGCGCCGCGACCGACTCGAGTCGCTCCTGGCGCAGGGAAAGAGGGAGGCCACGGGCGTCATCAAGGCCATCGAACACCTCTCCATCTACCTCGCCGGCGCGCAGTTCGGCATCACCATCGCCTCCCTGGTGCTGGGAAAGGTCGCCGAGCCCGCCATCGCGCACTTCGTCGAGGAGCCCTTCGAGATGCTCGGCGTGCCCGAAAACCTCCTCCACCCCGTCTCCTTCGTCATCGCCCTGGGCCTCATCTCCTACCTGCACATCCTCTTCGGAGAGATGGTGCCCAAGAACATCGCCATCGCCGGGCCGGAGTCCCTGGCCCTCTGGCTCACCCCCGCGATGACGCTGTGGGTGAAAGCGACCCGCCCGTTCATCGAGTTCCTCAACTGGACGGCGCGCACCACCCTCCACGCCTTCGGCATCGAGCAGCGCGACGAGCTCGAATCCACGGTGGACCAGGAGCAGCTCGCCACCATGATCCAGGAGTCCAGGGAGGAGGGCCTTCTCGACGCCGAGGAGACCGTGCGCCTGGCCAAGGCACTGCGCTCCGACTCGCGCAGCCTGAAAGAGGTGATGATCCCCCTGGACAAGGTGAAGACAATCCCCTACTCCGGGCGCGGCATCCCCCTGTCCGTGATCGAGGAGGCGGTCCGGGAAACCGGTTTCTCCCGCTTCCCCGTCGAACGCTCCGCGGGGGTGCTGGTCGGCTACCTCCACGTCAAGGACATCCTCGATCTGATGGGGCCCGAGCAGGAGGCGGCGGACCCCCTGATCCCGAGCTCCCGCATCCGCGCCCTGAGCATCGTCGACGGTGCCGGCAGCCTCGACGACGCGCTCACCTCGATGCACCGCCGGTCCGCCCACATGGCCCAGGTGCGCGACGAAGGCGAGCTCGTTGGTGTCCTGGCCCTCGAGGACATCATCGAGGAGTACGTGGGCACAGTTTCCGACTGGACGCACGAGGGTGCCTAGCGTGGCCGTCAGCCTGACGCGCGGGGAGTGGGAGGCGGCTCAGGCGCAGCACGAGGCGCGCGCCCACGCCTGGATCGACCCCCACCTCCGCCGCCGCAGCGCCGGGGAGACGCACCCGGTGTGGGACTTCCTCTTCGACTACTACCGCCTGCGCCCGAGCCACCTCGCGCGCTGGCACCCCGGGCTGGGCACGGAGCTCCTCGATGCCGCCCGCACCCCCGCCTCCCCCGTCACCGGGATGCGCCACTACACCGTGGACAGCCGGGGCACCGCGCGCCTCGACGTGGAATCCTTCCTCACCAGGCGCGGCGCGGCCATGGAGGAGGTGCGTGTGCTCCTGACGTCGATAAGCGGTGCCCGCCCCCACTTCGGCTGCTTCGGCCTGCACGAGTGGGCCATGGTCTACCGGACGGAGGAGCCGCGCCACGGGTTGCCGCTGCGTCTCGGAGTGGACGGCACGAACGAGGTGGTGGATGGCCACCCCATCAGATGCAGCCACTTCGACGCGTACCGCTTCTTCACGCCGGCGGCCAGGCCCCTCAACGCGAGGGTGCTCTCCCGCGCCACCCAGGCCGGCAATGACCAGCCCGGGTGCGTGCACGTCAGCATGGACCTGTACAAGTGGGCCGCGAAGATGGGCCCGGTCGTACCCGGTGACCTCCTCCTCGACTGTTTCGAACTCGCGACCCGCGCGCGCCGGTTGGACATGGAGGCCTCCCCCTACGACTGCACCGCCCTCGGCTTTGGGGTCGTGGCCGTGGAGACACCCGAGGGCAAGGCCGAGTACGTGCGGCGGCAGCGTGAGCTGGAGCGGGATGCCGCGCCGTTGCGCGCCCGGCTTGTCGCCCTCTTGGATGAGCTTGCGGCGGATAAGATGACCCCCAGGTAAATTCCTGAGGTTTTAGAGGTGGTCTCTGCATGGGTCGGCACTCCAGCGGCACAAACAACTACTCCCTGTCCACCGGTGCGATAGCCGCGCTCACCGCCGCAGTCGTAGCGGTGGCGGCAGGGGTGTGGTTCGCCGCCGAGAGGCCCGACAGGGGCTCCGGCGGGCAGCAGGCCGCCACCTGCGTCTCCGGTGACCTCGAGCTCCCCGTCAGCGGCGCCGACGAGCAGGTGGCCCGCGCGCTCATCGACGCCTACGCCGGCTCAAACCCCGTCGTGCGCGACTTCTGCGTCAAGCCGGTGTACGTTGACTCGCTCAGCCAAGCCGCCGTCTACGTTGCGCCGAACACGCCGGTCTCGCACCAGCAGCTCGCGCAGGCGAACCGCACCGCCGCGGTCTCCGACCCCTCCCCGGCAGCGGCGCAGGAGGTCGGGGTGACGGGACGCGACGCTCCCGCCGCCAGGGAGCAGATCTCCCCCGAATCCGTGGTCTACCCCGTCGACGAGGAACCCTCCGCCTCGGCCCTCGTCGCCTCCCTGCTCGCCGGCAATGACCGGGATGCGGTCACCGCGCTGACCGAGCACCGCGTGGCCCACGTGCGCGATGTCGAGAACGCCACCGGCGGCGCGCGCTACGCCGCCACCACCCGCGATGCCGCCCCGGAAGGTCTCGGGTTCACCGGGTTCGGAGCCTCCGTCGTACACGCCGCCATTCCTCTCAACCAGGGGACGGGGATCTCGGAGGATCAGTCGCGGGCGGGTCAGGACTTCGCGCGTTACTCCGCCGACCACTTCGACGGCAACGCCGCGTCCCAGCCGACCATCTCGGAGCTCGTCTGGGCAGCGGCGACCCCGTCCGGCGGAACGGAGCTGACACGGGACACGGGCTCTGCGGCCGCCTCGTCCGGCGCGGTCTCGGACACCCTGTTCCTTTTGGATACCTCTGATGCGATGGCTCCGTACCTGCCCCAGGCCTCCGACGCCATCGGCGCAGCGGCGCGGCGGGTCGCCGCCGAGGGCCACCGCGTCGGACTGTGGAACTACTCTTCGCCGCTCTCCCCCGGTGTCACCCGCGGTTACCGGGAAAACGTCGCGCTGACCCCCAACGCCGACGAGGTCGCAGCGGCGGCGGGACGCTTCCTCACCGGCGGCCAGCCCCGCACCCGCGAGGCCGTGTCCGCCGCAGTGGATTACGCCCGCTCGGCTGGTTCGCCCGTGCGCGTCGTGGTGATCACCACGGGAACCGCGGACGGCGGAGCGGACGACGATTACGCGAACGCCCTCAAGAATGCCACCGGCAGCGATGTGACCGTGTCCGTGGTCCACGTCGGCCCGGATCAGGAGGATCCCGCGCTGCGTAGGGTTGCGGCCTCCGAGGCGGTGGCTGCCGACGGGGGCAAAGTGGGTGAAGCGGTGACCTCGGCCGTCGGCACGCAGGACTAGAACGCGGCAAAGCCCCGGCCCACTCGGGGCCGGGGCTGGGGTATGCCGGGCGTCAGGAGGTCTTGCGGCGGCGTGCTGCCAGCTCGTCCAGGCCGATGACGTTGTCCATCGGGGCCTCCTCCGCCACGCGCTCGGCGGGGAAGGCAGAGATTGTGCCCGTCAGATCGCGCATGATCTGGGGCACGGCGATGCCGAACACGCCCTGCCCGCCGCCGAGCAGATCGATGATCTCCTCGTTACTGCGGCACTCGTACACAGTGGTCCCGTCGGACACCAGGGTGATCTCGGCGATGTCGTTGACTCCGCGGTCGCGCAGCTTGTCGACGGCCAGACGGATGTTCTGGAGCGAGATCCCGGTGTCCAGCAGGCCCTTGACGATCTTGAGGACGAGGATGTCCTTGAAGGAGTAGAGGCGCTGGGATCCGGAGCCGCGGGCGCCGCGGATGGAGGGGCGGACCAGGTTGGTGCGGGCCCAGTAGTCCAGCTGACGGTAGGTGATGCCCGCCACCTGGCAGGCGATGGGCACGCGGTAGCCGACCTCGTCCGAGGGTCCGACATCGAATAGCGTCTCCTGGACTGCTGCCTCGGAGGTGGTGTCCTGGGGGGTGTGGATGCTCACGTAATTACTCCCATGAAGTTTTGCGGTGCGCGCTAGTGCTTATTAAATGCCAAGCATAGGCCGGGGTCAAGACCCGCACGCGGCAACACGCCGAACTCTAAACCTTTAGTTCAGATTTAGTCGAGATCCCCCGGCTCCCCCTCATCGGGGTCCATGAGCTCGCTCTCCTCCACGCCGAGATCGCGCATGAGCTGCGCGAAAGCGGTGTCCGCGGCGGGGTCGGAGCCAGCGGTGTCCTCCTCCGCCTCCGCGATATCCAGGTCGAAATACTGCTTCGCGTCCGCCGGCGAGATCCACAGCCCCGCCTGCGCAACGACCGACTCGTCCATCTCGACGGCGATGTCCAGGATGACGGCCAAAGCCAGCGCGTCGGAGGCCCGGGCGTCCAGTTCGGAGCCGTCCTCCATCGTGACCGTCGCCATGAAGGTGCCATTGACGTAACCCGATATTTCCACCGACTGCACCCCCTGGGCCGACTCGGTGATCACGTCGGCGAGGAGGTCTTGGGTGGTGGGGCGCGAAGGCGACCAGCCGTTGAGCCGCGCCAGGAGCTGAGTGCCCTCCAGAGGAGGAAGCCAGACCGGAACAAAACGGCCCTTCTCCTCCCAGTGAAGAAGAGCGCAGAGGAAGTTCTCGGGACCGATGGCGTAGACCCCGACCAGGGAGACGGGAACCATCCTTTAGCTGCCCAGCCGGTTCCGCAGCTCGTTCTTGACCAAATCGGCGTGCAGGGAGACAACGAGGGCGGTCATCTGGTGCCCGATCTCCTCCGCCTTCTGGGTCGCGCTCGCCGTGCGGGACTTCGCCACAGGCTCAGTGACCTGCGAGATCAGGTCGGCCTGACGCCCGGCGGTGGTGCGCAGGGACTTCAGGTGGCGAATGTCCAGACCGAACTCGGTGAGAGCGACAGCGGTGGTGACCACCCGCACATCGTCCGCGCTGAAGTGCCCCGACGCGTCGGGAGTGAGCAACCCGGCTGAGACGAGTTGGTCCACCGTGTCCTGGTCCGTGTTGGCCTGCTCGGCCAGGTCCGTATCCGTCATGCGGGTGACCGCGGGGGCGCGGAAGGCCTCCGGGGAAACGATCGGTTCCGCGTGCGTTGCGGACATGATGGCCGTGACGTGGCCGGAGTCCATCGCGTCAAGCTGCTCGCGGATGACCTTGAGGGGGAGGTAATTGTCGCGCTGGGTGACCAGGATGTAGCGCAGACGCTCCACATCCTCCTCGGTGAAACGCCGGTAGCCGGAAGCGGTTCGTTGCGGGGTGATCAAGCCCTCGGACTCGAGAAAACGGATCTTGGAGACCGTGACATCCGGGAACTCCTCCCGCAACCGGTTCAGAACGACGCCAATTGACATGGTCTTGGCACCTGCTTTGGAACCCGCGCGGGAGGCGGGCTGCGGGGAGGTCTTTCGAATTGCGCTCACGATGTTTGCTCGGGTTTTCTCTGTAAAGGGATGACCGCACCGGCGGCTGACGGGAAAAGTTTAGCCCAACGCGGCGGGAAATTTAGCGGGTTTTCCTCACGACGTCGGGCCGGGGCGTCCGTTACTTCTCGTCGGCCAGGAAGACGAGGCGGAACTTGCCGATCTGGATCTCATCACCGGTGGACAGCGCCTGGGAGTTGCGCGGCTCGCGGTTGACATACGTTCCGTTCAGGGAACCCACGTCGACGACCTCGAAGCCACCCTCGTTGCGGCGAAACTCGGCGTGACGGCGGGAGACAGTGACGTCATCCAGAAAGATGTCGGCCTCCGGGTGGCGCCCGGCGGTGGTGGTTTCCTGGTCGAGCAGGAAACGCGCGCCAGCGTTCGGCCCGCGCTTGACCACGAGGAGCGCGGCACCCTCGGGAAGGTTGTCGGCCCCACCCGCCGCGTCGGAGGCGGCTGCACCGGACTCCATTTCCTTCAGCAGGTCCGCACGGAACACCGAAGTGGTTTCTACTTGAGTCTCCGGCGTACCAGTGTTCTCGCTCATGAATTTCTCCTGACGCTGTCGAGGGATTTCAAATCAACTGTTAGCCATAGTAGCGGCTGGCCCCCGCCGTCGGGGACTCAGGCGCTCGCTTAGCGGCCAAACCGCAGCATACGCCGCGGCCGCGGGGCCCACATCCCGCCCGCGCCGCTCAGCGGAACATGTTCACGACTCCCGAAACGAAGGATTTTCCTGCCCCGGACAGGGGATTGTCCGAAACCATGTAGGTCCACGTGGCGCTCGGGCGCTTCCAGCCTGCGTCCTCGAGGTGGGCACCCTCGGCGTCGATGGGCACCGTGGCGAAGGTCTCCACCGCACGGTCCACCGCCCTGTTGGCGAGGTCCTTGAACTCCCGCACCGCGATGCGGTGGTACTCGTCGATGGGGGTTTCGCGGGCGATGGCGCGCAGGTGGATCGACTCCCTCACGTCATCCATGAGGGCGAGGTGCTCGGACCACTCGTCATCGAGGTGAAAAAGCATGATCTCGCGCGCCGCCTGCTCCCGGGTGGGCCTGTCGACTCCGCCCGGCCCCTCCAGCTCAGCGGCCCGTCCGGGGTTGCGCTGCGCCAGCTCGCGCCACGCGAGGTCAGTGTCGAGGAGGGCATCCCGGCGCTCGTCGACGATGGCGCGGTGATCGGCGAGCAGCTTGTTGTACTTCCACGTCTGCGAGTGAATCTCGAGGAGCTGGCCCTCCGTGACACGCTGACAGTGCTCCACGAATCCCTGGACACGCTCGGACGTGATCCGCCCATCGGCCCCCGGCCGGGCCGTGACCTTCTCCCCCGCCCCGCCGGTTGCCACGATGTCGTCCTCGAGGGAGACGAAGAACACGCTCAGGCCGGGGTCCCCCTGGCGGCCCGCGCGCCCGCGCAGCTGGTTGTCCAGACGGGCGGTCCTGTGCCGGGCGGTGCCGATGACGGCGAGTCCTCCTAGAGCCGCGGCCTCCTCCCTGTCCGCCTCGTTCGCCCCGCCCAGCCGGATGTCGGTGCCGCGGCCGGCCATTTGCGTGGAGACGGTGACTCTGCCGAGGTCGCCCGCCTCGGCGATGATCCGCGCCTCCTCCTGATCGTTCTTCGCGTTCAGGACGTTGACGCTGATGCCGCGCCCCTGCAGTGCCGCGGCCAGCGCCTCAGACTCCGCGACGTCGTGGGTGCCCACGAGGACCGGCTGGCCCGACGAGTGGAGGTGCTCGATCTCGTCGACGATCGCGTCGTTCTTCTCCTGGGTGGTGGCGTAAATCCTGTCGGCCTCATCGAAGCGGCGCAGCTCGCGTGCCCTGTCGATGACGGAGACGCGGAGCCCGTAGAAGGAGCGCAGCTGGTCGGTGGCCTCCACCGCGGTGCCGGTCATTCCGCACACCCGCGGGTAGCGGCCCATCAGTGCCTGGAGGGTGATTGAGTCGAGGATCCGGCCCCCCTCCGAGACGGAGAGGCCCTCCTTCGCCTCCACCGCCGCCTGCAGGCCGTCGGGCCAGCGCTGGAGCTCGGCGACGCGGCCGCGGGAGGCGTCGATAAGCGAAACCTTGCCCTCGTCCACGATGTAATGGATGTCCCGGATGAGCAGGGCCTTCGCGTGGAGCGCCAGGTTGACGCGCACGAGGGTGGTGCCGATGTGCTCGTCGGAGTAGAGGGAGTCGATGCCGAGAAGCCTTTCGACGCGCCGCGCCCCCTCCTCGGTGAGGAAGGCGTTGCGCCCCTCCGCGTCGATGGTGTAGTCCTTCTTCTCCCGCAGCTGCGCGACGGCTTCGGTGATGAGACCGGTGGCCTGCTCACCCGCCTGCGAACCGGCGAGGACGAGCGGGACCAGTGCCTCGTCCACGAGGACGCTGTCGGCCTCGTCCACCAACGCGACATCCGCAGGCGCCTGGACGGTCTGGTCGCGGCGGGTGATCTGGTTGTCGCGCAAGTGATCGAAGCCGATTTCCGCGACTGGGGCGTACACGACATCGCACCGGTACGCGCAAACCCTCTCGGTGCGGGTGGAGGACTCGGTCACCGCGCCCACGCTCAGGCCGAAGAATTCAACGAGGGGACGCATCCACTCGGCGTCGCGCTGGGCCAGGTAGTTGTTCACGGTGATAACGTGCACCCGTTTGCCTGTCAGGGCGTAGCCCGTGGCCGCCATGGCGCCGACGAGCGTCTTTCCCTCACCCGTGGCCATCTGGATCACGTCACCCTCGAGCAGACGCAGAACTGCCTGGTTCTGCACCTCGAAGGGGGTCATCCCCAACGTGCGGGCGGACGCCACCGAGAGGATCGCCAGAAAGGCCGGCTTGTCCTCGATCCCCTGGCCGGCCACCGTCGCCCGCGCCGCGGCCGCCAGCTCCGCGTCGCCCATCGCCCCGTAACGGTCGAACAGGCCGTGCGCCTGGGACACAATGCTTTTCGACGCCTTGTCGTTGCGCTCCGAACTCGACCCCATGGCCTTCCAGAACCAGTCAAAAGCACCCATCTGCCGAATGTCCTTCCGTTGACGTTCCGCGCGCGGCGGCGTGTCCCCCAACTTTACGGCAGCCGTATGGGCGCGAGGCCCGCACCTGCAATATCCTTGAGTTTTGTTTCCTTCCCCCATGGCCCAGGAGGTCCTCTTCCCCATGCTCTCCCTGAACGTCAAGGTTCCGTCCTCCACCGGAACCATGATGGCCGGCACGATCGACCAGCCCGACCACCCGGCCGAGGCGTACGCGATCTTCGCCCACTGCTTCGCGGGCTCGCGGCACACGCCCGGCGCCTCGCGGATCTCCAAGAAACTCACCGAGTACGGCATCGCCACGCTGCGTTTCGACTTTCCGGGCCTCGGCCAGTCCGAGGGCGACTTCCGCGACACCTCCTTCAGCCAGAACGTCGACGATATTGTCGCCGCGGCCCAGTGGCTCGCCGAGAACTACCAGGCGCCGCAGCTGCTCATGGGGCACTCCCTCGGCGGGGCGGCGGCACTCAGGGCGGCGACGCGGCCCGAGCTGAAGCGCACCCTGAAAGCCGTCGCCACCGTCGGTGCCCCCTTTGACCCGGCGCACTCCGTCCTCCACTACGCCGACAAGATCGGCGAGGCCGACGCGAGCGGTTCCGTGACCGTCACGCTGGGAGGGCGCGACCTGGTCATCTCCCGCGAGTTCCTCCTCGACCTCGCCGACACCAACCCCGAGTCCTACCTCCCCCGCCTGCGCAAGCCGCTGCTTCTGCTGCACTCCCCGATCGACCAAACGGTCGGCATCGACAACGCGCAGAGCATCTTCCAGCTCACCCGCTACCCGAAGTCACTCATGGCCCTGGATAAGGCGGACCACCTGCTCACCCGCCAGGGCAGCGCCCAACGGGCCGCCGACATCATCGGCTCCTGGGTCCGCCAGTACATCAACCCGCAGTTCGTGCCCGAGCCCACCACCGACACAAACGCGGTGTCGTACAGCGCGCGGGGCACTCGCTACGGCGATGTCGTGCGCACGTCCAACCGCGCCATCACCACCGACCGCGCCAAGAACTCCGGCGGCAAGGGCCAGGGGATGACGTCGACCGGCCTGTTCATGAGCGCGCTCGCCGTTTCCAGTTCGCAGGCCATTCGCGAGGCCGCGAAGGGCATGGAGCTTGACGACGTCCGGGTCGAGGTGGCCCACACGGGAGAAGCTTCGTTCACCCGGCAGATCTCCCTCTACGGCCATCTGACGGATGAGGAGCGAGCGAAGCTGATGGAGGCGGCCACCCGCTCGCGCATCGACGGTTTCATCGGCTCCAGCACCGTTGTGACTACGCTGACGAACCAACCCGGGCGGTGAATGACGTGCCTCCACGCCCGAATATCGGCGCCTGAGCTGGGGATTAACTGTTCAACCGGGAGGTCATGTAATCTATCCGAGTCGCCGGAGAAGCCGAGAGGCGGAGACGGCAGGCGGGCTGTGGCGCAGCTTGGTAGCGCACTACACTGGGGGTGTAGGGGTCGCAGGTTCAAATCCTGTCAGCCCGACCACGTACAGGCCAGAGAATGTTTTCAGGACATTGTCTGGTCTGTTTTTTCGTCTCCCGGTTTTACACCCGCACCAGCAGCGCGCCGGGCTCGATTTCCAGGTCGACGCGGTTGACCACTCCAACCGGGTCCCCGTCCAGTTCGAAGGGGTGCGGCGAGGCCATTTCCACGGTCACCCTTTCCCCCCACGCGTACTCCATGGCCCCGACCGCGCGCGGGATGGACACCCTACGCTGACCCGCCTTTTCCTCCGCCGGCCGGGGTGGAACCCCACGCCAGGAGTTCAGCGCCGTCCGCGCAGAATTGACGGCGAGACGGTTGAAGATGGCCACCCAACCGATGAACCCCCGCGGCGCCATTGCCACGACATCGATCACGCCATCGTCCGGGCGCGCGGACGGGAAGAGCGGGAAGTCGTTGATGAGATACCCGCAGTTGCCGAAGATCAGCGTGTGCAGGGCGGTTTCGGCAATCCTGTCGCCGTCGACGGTGTAGGTCACTTTGACGCTCCTCCCCCGCATAAGCGAGCGCAAGATCCCCTGGCCGTACGCCAGCGGCCCGATCCGCTTCTTGAGCCGCTCATCGGTGTGTTCGATCATTCCCGTGTCCAGACCGAAACCGGCCATGACCACAAAGCCCATGCGCTCGTTCGTGCCGTCGGGCCGGCCCAGCTTGGCGTGGCAGAGATCCACCCTGCGGTCGTTGCCCGTGAACGCCCGGCGCACGGACGCGTCCAGCCCCAGATCCATTCCCAGGTTGCGGGCCAGGAGGTTGCCGGTCCCGGAGGGAACGATCGCCATGCTGACCCCGGAGCCGGCGAGGGCGGAGGCGATGGTCCGGACGGTGCCGTCACCGCCGGCGACGATCACCAGCTCGATGCCGGGGCGTGTCGCTGCGGCGGCCTGTTCCTGGCCGTCGTCCTCGGCGGTCGTGCGCACCCATTCGATGCGCCGCCCCTCGGGCGCGTGGGCGTAGACGCGCTCGCGGAGCTTCTGCTCGTTGACCTTCACGGGGTTGAAGACCACCAGGACAGCACTTCTCGTCGTCTCGCTCACCGTTCCCATCATATGGGCAGCGCCCCCGGCCGGGGTTGCTACATTGAACCCCCATGAGGCCCAGCAGGAAGGACACCCCCGCGTTCCGCGACGCGGAGCACCGCCTCTACACGGCCCGTTCCTTCCACACCGGCGCGGACACCTACGATGTCGCCCGCCCGTCCTACCCCTCCGAGGTCGCGGAGCTTCTCGACGCCCCCTCCACCGTCCTCGAGCTCGGCGCCGGAACGGGAAAGTTCACTTCCCTCCTCGCGCGATCGGGCCACACGGTCCTCGCCTGCGACCCCTCCCCCGAGATGACGCGGGTGCTGCGTCGCAACTGCCCGGGTGTACCGGTGTGGCGGGCGAGCGCGGAGCGGACCGCGGTGCGCAGCGCGAGCGTGGACGCCGTCGCCGCCGCCCAGACATGGCACTGGGTCGACGCGGCCCGGGCGAGCGCGGAGGCGGACAGGGTGGTGCGCCCCGGCGGCGGTCTCCTCCTGTGCTGGAACACCCTCGACGTCTCACACCCGTGGGTTCTGCGGCTCAGCCGCATCATGCACTCGGGGGACGTGCAGCGCGAGGGCTTCTACCCCGACGTCCGGCCCCCGTGGGGCCTGGCCGCCGAGCGCCGTCTGCGGTGGTTGCAGCCCGCGCCGGCCCAGGCACTGTTCGACCTCATGGCAACGCGTTCCTACTGGCTTCGTGCGTCGGAAAGCACGCGGGCAAAAATGACGGCGAACCTGACCTGGTACCTCTACGACCGCCTCGGCTTCGAGCCGGGGCAGGTCCTCCCCCTGCCCTACCGCACGGACGCCTTCCTGTACCTGCGTTAGCGCTTCTGGCGCCGCTCGCGCACGCGCACCGCGACGCGGATCGGCGTGCCGTGGTAGCCGAAGGTCTCCCGGAACTTGCGCTCCAGGTAGCGGCGGTAACCCGCGTCGAGGAACCCCGTGGTGAACAGGACGATTGTCGGCGGGCGGGTGGAAACCATGGTGGCGAACAGCACGCGGGGCAGGCGGTTGTTCTTCATGGGCGGCGGGTTCGCGGCGATGGCGTCGCGCATCCAGTTGTTCAGCTGGCCGGTGGAGATCCGCTTGTCCCAGTTCTCCAGCGCCTCCGTCATGGCGGGCTCGAGGCGGTGGAGCCCGCGCCCGGTGTCGGCGGAGATGTTGAGCTTGGTCACCCACGGCAGGTGCCCCACCATCTCGTCGAATTCGCGGTCGAAGTAGTAGCGGCGGTCCTCGTCCATGAGGTCCCACTTGTTGAAGCAGATGACCATGGCCTTGCCCGCCTCCAGCACCATCGAGATGACGCGCTGATCCTGCTCGGAGATCTCCTCGGAGGCGTCGATGAGCACCACACAGACCTCGGCGGCCTCGATCGTGCCGCGCGTGCGCAGGCTGGCGTAGTACTCGTGACCCTGCGCATTCTTCACCTTCTTGCGCAGGCCGGCGGTGTCGATGAACTTCCACATGGATTGGTCCAATTGGATTAGCTCGTCGACGGGGTCGACGGTCGTGCCGGCGACGTTGTCCACCACGGAGCGGTTGGACTTGGACAGCTTGTTCAGCAGGCTCGACTTGCCCACGTTCGGTTTGCCCACCAGCGCCACACGCCGGGGGCCGTCCGTGATCGAGTTTGCGGCGCGGGGGACCTCCGGAAAGACGCGGAGGATCTCGTCGAGCACATCCGCTCCGCCCCTGCCGTGCAGGGCGGAGACGGGCCAGGGGTCACCGAGGCCGAGCGCGTAGAACTCGGCGACATCCGCCCACTGGGACTCGGACTCGAACTTGTTGGCCACCAGTATGACCGGTACATCGGAACGCTGCAGGTTGCGCGCCATCACGGCGTCGGTCTCCGTCACACCGGTGTGCGAGTCCACCACCATGACGATGACGTCGGAGGTTTCCATGGCAACCTCGGATTGGCGCGCGATGGCGCCGTGGATGCCCTTTGCGTCGGGGTCCCACCCTCCGGTGTCCTGCACCCAGAAGCGGCGCCCGCCCCAGTCGGCCATGTAGCTCACGCGGTCGCGGGTCACACCGGGGTGATCCTCCACCACCGCTTCGCGACGACCGATGAACCGGTTCACCAGCGTCGATTTGCCCACGTTGGGGCGGCCGACAATGGAGACCGTGGGCAGGGCCTCCTCAATGTGGCCGGACGCGCCTATGCCGAAGGCCTCCTCGACCTCCTCCCAGTCCTCGTCCGAGAAGTCCCCCGTGTTGTCGAAGTCGCTCTCGCCGTAGTCGGCCTCACCGTACTCCGTGTCATCGAAATCGGAATCATCGAACTGGGCGTCGTCGTACTCCCCGCCGCCGGTGACGTAGAACTCCGGCTCGCCGTACTCCTGTTCGTTGTTGTCGCTCACTGGGCGCTCCTCTCGATGAGCGCGACGAGTGCGTTGAGCACCTCATCGCGGTCCATGTCGGATGTGTCAATGATCTCCGCGTCCTCGGCCGGGCGCAGCGGGCTCACGGCGCGCGAGGAGTCCATCTCGTCGCGTCGTTGAACGTCGGCGAGCACGGTCCGGAAATCGGCGTCGCGCCCGGCGGCGACGTCCTGGTCGTAGCGCCTCTGCGCGCGGACCTCGGCGGAAGCCGTGAGGTATGCCTTTGCCGGGGCATCGACGAGCACGACGGTGCCGATGTCGCGGCCCTCGACGATGGCGCGGTGCGCGTCGGCCGCGAGTCTGCGCTGCAGCGCGACGAGGTTCTCGCGGACCTCAGGGATCGCCGAGACCGCGGAGACGGAGCGCGTCACGTCCGCACCGCGGATCTCACCGGAGACGTCCTCCCCGCCGAGAAGCACCTCCGTGGAGTCCGGGTCGTCCGAGACGGTCAGCGGGAGGTCACGGGTAGCCTCGATCACGGCGGCGGTGTCCCGGGGGTCCAAACCGGCGCGGAGCACGGCGAGCGTGGCCACGCGGTACATCGCGCCGGTGTCCACGTATTTGGCGCCCAGGCGCTTGGCCAGCCGGCGGCAGGTGGTGGATTTGCCGGTGCCGGACGGGCCGTCCACGGTGAGAATCAACCCGTTGCCGGGCATATTGGAAAGCTCCATCACATCTCCACCGCCTTGAACAGGGAGGTCAGCTCGGCGTTGTTCAGCGCGCGCATGGAGCCGGGCTTCATGTCCCCGAGCTGGACGGTGTGGACCTTGGTGCGCACGAGCCGCTGCACCGGGTACCCCGCCGCCTTGAGCATGCGACGCACCAGGTGCTTGCGGCCCTCGTGGATCTCGAGGCGGATGATGGATTGGCCGTTGTGCACGTCGACGATCTGGACGTAATCGGCGGCGGCGGGGCCGTCGTCAAGCTCGATGCCCTTCTTGAGCTGCTTGACCAGGCCGGGCTTTGCCTCACCGAGGACCGTGGCCATGTAAGTCTTCTTTACCCCGTACCGCGGGTGCATCAGGCGGTTGGCCAGCTCCCCGTCGTTGGTGAGCAGCAGCAGGCCCTCGGTGTCGGCATCGAGGCGGCCGACGTGGAAGAGGCGCTGGCCGGAGGCGGTGCGCTCCGCGACGTAGCTGCCCACGGAGGTGCGGTCCATCTCGTCCTTCATGGTGGACTGCACCCCGCGCGGCTTGTTGAACGCGAAGTACTCCAGGTCCTCGTTGACGTTGATGCGGGTGCCGTCGACCCGGATGATGTCCACCGACGGGTCGACGCGCAGGCCCTGCTGGGACACAATGGTGCCGTTGACCTCGACGCGGCCCTGGTCGATCATGATTTCGGCGTGGCGCCTCGAGGCGACACCGGCCTGGGCGAGCACCTTCTGCAGGCGCTCGCCGCCGGATTTCTTCGGTGCTGCTGCGGGGGTGTCGGGCTCGTCCCACCAGTTGTCGTCGAGCGGGTGCGGCTCGCGGCCGTCCGCTTCCCGGCGCTTGTCCAGTCGGACGTTCTGCTTCTTCGCCGGCTTCGCATAGGAGATGTAGAACGTGTCGTCCTTGTCTCTATCCGGTGTGCCGTCGCGGCGAGCGGGAGGGGTCATGGAAGATTCCCTTGCTGTTGTATGCGGTTATGTACCCGCCCCACGCTACCAGCAGGGCCAGCGCTACCAGGCATCCTCGATCGCGTCGATGTCGGGCAGCAGCGGGGCCAGGTCCGGGAGGCGCTCCAGGCCGTCGATCCCGAGAAGCTCCAGGAACAGCTCGGTGGTGACGTAGCGGTGCGCCCCGGACTCCTCATCCGGGTCCACCTCGGCGATGAGCCCGCGCAGCGTCAGGGTGCGCATCACCCCGTCGACGTTGACTCCCCTGACCCCCGCCACCTGGGAGCGTGTCACGGGTTGGCGGTAGGCGACCACCGCGAGGGTCTCCATCGCCGCGCGCGATAGCTTCATCTGGGTGCCGTCAAGCAGGAACGCCTCGACGGCCTCGGCGTTCTCCGGCCGCGTGTACAGCCGCCACCCCTCCGCGGTCTCGCGCAGCTCGATCCCGCTGCCCCGCGCATCGAGCTCCCCGCGCCATTCCACGAGCAGCTTTTCGACGTCCCCCTCCTCCGCTCCGAGAGCCCGAGCGAGAGTCCCGCCCGCGGCGGGGGTGTCCAGGACGAGCATGATGGATTCGAGCCGCGAGCGGAGCTGGGAGACCATCGGGAGGCTGTCTCGGGCGGGAGTGTCGTTCATGTGGTCAGATGCTAGTTCCAGTTGGCCGCGGCCACGACGGCCGGGTCGACGTCCACGCCCGTCCACGCAACCTCGAGGGGGCCCAGCGCAACCTGCTGCTCGGTGTCCACCGCCCGCGCCTTGTACAGCTCCAGGAGGGCGAGAAACCTGCCGACAACCTCCATCGAGCGCAGGCAGTCCTTTGTCAGCGAGGCGAAGGTGACCCACTGGCCGGGACCCACGATCCGCAGCGTGTCGAGGATCTTGCCCGCCTGCTCGGGGACCGACACTGCGACGGCGTGGATGTGTTCGGTGCGCACCCCCTCCGGGGGGCGCGGCCGGAACACGCTCGCAGCGAGCTGGGCGAAGCTCGCCGGTGTGTGGCCCAGGGCCACCGGCGGCAGCAGGTCGGCGAACTGCGGTTCGATGGAGGTCGCGCGGGGGTAGCGTCGTGAAGCGTGCTGCTGCCACTCGGCAAACAGGTCGGCGACCTGCTGGTACGCGCGGTACTGCAGGAGGCGGGCAAAGAGGAGGTCGCGCGATTCGAGCAGCTCGAGGTCCGCCTCCTCGTTCATTTCACCGCGCGGCAGGAGGCGCGCGGCCTTCAGGTCGAGCAGCGTCGCGGCGACGAGCACGAACTCGGTCACCTCGTCCAGCGGAGCCGTCTCGCCGAGCGCGCGGGTGTATGCGATGAACTCGTCCGTCACCTCCGCGAGGGCCACCTCGGTCACATCGAGCTTCTTGGAGTTGATGAGGTTGAGCAGCAGGTCGAACGGGCCCTCGAAATTGTTGAGCACGAGGGTGAAGCCCGTTATTTCCGGCTGTTCGGGCGCCCGGTCCTGCCCCGGGGCGGCCACTACTCCGTGCGCTCCAGAACTTCCAGGGCGAGGTTGCGGTATTGCTGGGCACCCTGGGAGGACGGCGCCCACGTGATGATGGGCTCGCCGGCGACGGACGTTTCCGGGAAGCGCACCGTCCGGGTGATTACGGTGTCGAAGACAGTGTCGCCGAACACCTCGAGCACGCGTTCCATCACCTCCCGCGCGTGGGTGGTGCGGCGGTCGAACATCGTGACGAGGATTCCGACAATCTCGAGATCGAAATTGATCCGGTCGCGGACCTTCTCCACGGTGTCCGTCAGCAGCGCCAGGCCGCGCAGGGAAAAGTATTCGCACTCCATGGGGATGATCACGCCGTGGGAGGCGGCGAGGGCGTTGACGGTGAGCAGGCCGAGGGAGGGCCCGCAGTCGAGGATGATGATGTCGTACTCTTTGAGAACCGGGCGCAGGGCGCGGGTCAGGGTGTGCTCCCTGCCCACCTCGTTGACAAGCTGGATCTCGGCGGCGGACAGGTCGATGTTGGCTGGGACGAGATCGAGGCCTGAGACATTTGTGTGCCGGACCGCGGAGTGGATGCTCGCGGTGTTGTCGAAGAGCAGGTCGTACACCGTCGTCTGGTCCTCGTCGTGGGACACCCCGAGTCCGGCCGACAGGGCGCCCTGGGGGTCCAGGTCAACGAGGAGGACTTTACGGCCCTGCTCGGCGAGGCACGCGCCGAGGTTGATCGTGGAGGTGGTCTTGCCCACCCCGCCCTTCTGGTTGACCATGGATATCACTGTCGCCGGGCCGTGGCTGTCCAGCGGTTTCGGCTGCGGCAGCTCCCGGACCGGCCGGCCGGTCAAGCCGACCTCGGCCTCCTTGGCCTCAAAAAGTGAACCGTCCGACATTCGACACCTTCCCCTCGCACGCCATACGTCTACCCTAGCGGGTTGACTTCGAGCTTACACGCCTGTGATTCCTTCGCCTCCGGGCGAGCGCGACAAAAGCCGCGAGGAGGGCCACTGCCGCGACACCGGCGAGCGCCGCCGGGCCGAACCAGCTGCGGGGGGACCCGGAGTGATTGGCCGGCGTGTTTCCGTCCGAATTTTCCGGCGTGCCACCGAAAGCCGCGTACGGGGTGCCCGGGTCCGACGCTACTTCGACGGGAGCGTTGCGGGCCGTGATCACGGCCAGGAATTCCGCCGTGGTGTCGTCGCGCACAACCTCCATGATGAACGGGTTGTCCGGCGTTTGCCCCTCGGGATACGTCAGGGTCAGGGTGCGGGAGACGGCATCGATGTTTCTCTGCACGCCCTCGATGATCCGCCCGTTGACGTCAACGTAACGCAGCTTGGCGCCATCCTGCGGCATCCCGATGTACTGCATGAGCTGTTGCGCCTTCGCCAGCGACACCCTGACCGTGAGGACGTTTCCCGCGATCGTGCCATCGAAATTCAGGCGCACCGCGTTGGAGGTGTTCACAGTGCTGGCTGGCTTGCGCTCCGGGTGCTGCACCTGCGCGGGGCGCACTTCACCCGGGCTGGTCGCGCTCCCGCTCCCCACCGGGCTGTTCTGCCCTTCCGGCCGCCCCTCCCCCGGGTTCGGGCGGCCTGGGTCGGGCTGCCCCGGCCCACCCGCATTCGGACCGGGTTCTCGGGCCCCGGCTTCCGCCTCACCCGCGCCCACGGCAACCAGCGTGACCGTGGTGCTGTAACCCCCGGCGCTGACCGGAACGCTTGCCGTCGCCCCCGGCTGGTCAGGGGCTGCGACGGTGACCGTGGAACCAGCGGCGGAGATGTTCCACCCGCCTGCGGCGTACCCCACGCTCACGGGCACCCCCACGTCGACGGACGTGCTCTGCCCCGCGGGGACCTCGATCTGGGAGGGAAGCATGTGTTGCACCTGCGCGGGGTCGATGCCCCCGGGGATCTGGGCGAGCGCGGGGCCGGCACCGGTCAGGTCCGCTCCGGCCGCGCCCAAGGCGACGGCGATGGCGAGGGGTACAGAGAACCGGGTCCGGCGCACGTTGTGTCCTTTCGCAGACGACCCCGCCCGGGCGGGCGAGTGTCGGGAGGAGTCTACAGCGCCCGCGGGTGGGCTCCGCGCCACACCTCCCGCAGGTTATCCGCTGTGACGTGGGTGTAGATCTGTGTGGTCGTCACCGACGAGTGGCCCAGTAGTTCCTGCACGGTCCGCACGTCGGCCCCTCCCTCGAGAAGGTGGGTGGCGAAGGAGTGCCTGAGCGTGTGCGGCGAGATGTCCTTCTCCACTCCCGCACGCTGCGCGGCTTCCTTGATCACCGTCCACGCGCTCTGCCGCGAGAGCGCACCGCCCCGCTTGTTGAGGAAGAGCGCATGCGATTTCCCGGTGGCCAGCGCGGAGCGCCCGCGCACCAGGTAGGCCTCGACTGCCTCCCGCGCCGCCCGCCCGACGGGGACGAGGCGCTGTTTATCCCCTTTGCCGGTCACGGTGAGAACCCCCGCGTCCCCCGTCACATCATCCACGGCGAGCCCGAGGACCTCCGAGACCCGCGCGCCGGTGGCGTAGAGCGTTTCAAGGAGAGCCTTGTCCCGCAGTTGGGTGGGGGTGTCCGTCGGGCAGGCGTCGAGAAGCGATGCGACCTCGCCGATGCTCAGTGTGTCGGGGAGCTTCGTACCCGCTGCTGGAGGCGGGACCCGCGCGGCCACGTCCGCCCCGAGGATTCCTTCAGCGACGGCGAACTTGTGCAGGCCGCGGGCGACGGTGAGCGCGCGCGCCGCGGAGGACGCGGCGAGGGGTGCGCCTCCGGAGGTGCCTCGGCGGAGATCCGCAAGGTAGGACTCGAGGTCCAGGGAGGTGACCTGCGCGAGGTCTGTCTTGCCCGCCCTCGCGAGCCAGGTGGTGTAGCGGTCGGCGTCGCGTCTGTAGTTGCTCAGGGTGTTGGCGGAACGTCCCCGCTCGACCGCGAGGTGGTTGAGCCAGACGTCGACGACCTCGGTGGGCCGCATCAGATCTTCTTCAGGTCCCCGCTCAGACCCCGGGCCTTGCGCCGGTCCGCGAGCTTGGTCGGGCGGTACTCGAAGGGCTCGTCCGTACCGCGCGTGGTCGCGCATCCGGCGGAGACCGCGCTGGCGGCGAGTAGCCCGGAGGCGGCGATTGAGTTGACGATCCGCCCCTCGAGGACGGCCCGCCGGGCATCGTCAAGGAGGATCCACTCCAGCGACATGTCCGCCTCCTCGTCCTCCGCTTCGGGTCGCTGCACCTCCGTCAGGCCACGCGCCAGAAAAACCCGCACAGCCTCGTCGGCGAAACCGGGCGAGGTCACCAGGTCAACCAGCACCTCCCACCGGGCGGCCTCGAGTCCCGCTTCCTCGCGCAGCTCGCGCCGGGCGCACTCCAGCTCCGGCTCATCCGCCTCATCGAGGATGCCGGCGGGGAGTTCCAGCAGCCGCTTGCCGACGGAGTGCCGGTACTGCTCCACCATCGCCACCCTGCCGTCCCCGTCCAGCGCGACTACGGCGACGGCGCCGAAATGCTCCACGATCTCGCGTTTCGCCTCCCTGCCCCCGGGCATGGTGACGGTGTCGCGCCGGAGGGCGAGAATGGGTGCCTCGACGAGCAGCTCGGAATCTGTGACGGTGAATTCGTGGGACATGGAACCCGAATCTACCCCTGCCGGGCGTCGATGGCCGCGCGCACGTCACGCACGGTGAGGACCGCCCCGGCATCGGTGTCGACCACCCCCCGGTAGGGAACACTGTCCCCACCACGCCCGGACAGGGCCGCCGCGATGCCACCGTCCCGGCCCGAGTCGGGTGAGGCGACGACCACGGGCGCCATCTGTCCCTGCAGCGCCGCGGCGAGGTCCGCGAGGACACCGTCGGCAAAGGTGGGGCCGTCCCCGTCAGCGGCGGCGGGCCCCGTCACCAGAACGGCCGCATCCGCAGCCATCAAACCCGCGTCCGGCCGGGAGATGAAACCGGCGTCAGCCAGGGTGCCCAGCACGAAGTCCCGGTCCTCGGGGGTGGCGCGGGGCTGCCCCGCCGCGTCGGTGAACAGTGCTGCGGAGAGGGACTCCCCCGCATGGGTTCCGGGTGAGCGGTTCTCCACGGAAAGCTGTGTGCCTGCGGGGAGCGTGTTCGCCACAACCGAGCTGAGCTCGTCGGCGCCCTCCTGGGATGTGAACTTCTCCGTCAGGTCGAGCTCGCCAGCGTTGTCCGCTCCCGCAGCGTCGAGAAGGCGACGGACCCGGTCCACGTCGGCGGGTTCGGCATCCGGTGCCCGGAGTACGACGACGGCCGAGCCCTTCAGCGTGCCCGCGACGAGCTTCTCCGATTCCTGCGCCAGCAGGTCGCTCGCCGCATCGGCCCGGGCCTCCGTCTCTTCGGCGCGCGTGTCACGCGCCTCGGGCTGTTGTTCCGGAGCCGCACCACCCCGGGCGTCGTCAATCGCGGGCGCCACCACGAGTGCACCGAGGGCGAGGCCCAGAGCCGCGCCCCATCCCAGGCCGGCTGCCACCAACGCACCGCGTCCGCTTTTCCGTGTCACCGTCGGTCCCTCTTTCCTGCTCACGTGTTGTGCCCGCCCCTACCTGATCGCGTTCTGGAATTTCTCCGCGATGACGTTCCAGGTGTCCACCAGGTTGCCCACGAAATCCCCGTCGCCGCCCAAGCCCACCACCAGCACGATGGTCGCCAGAAGCACCAGGAGACCGAGCACCGCCCATGCCCACGCCACACCGCCGCGCGCCTGCACGGCGTAGAGATTCTCGATCACGCTCGAATCCACGAGTTTCGGGCCCGCCTTGAGCCGCGTGAGAAGCGCCGCCGGGCTGGACTGGTGAGCTCCCGCGAAGATGGAGTCGAGGTCGACCCGGTCCCCCACCGTGACGATCATCTCGGCATCGTGGAAGCTCGCGAGGAGCACCGCCAGGTCGACCGGGGAATCAGTCGCCGCGGGGAAGGTCATCGCCCCCACGCCGAGATCCTGGATCCGTTCGAGGCCAGCGGCGTGCCCGTCCGGGTCCGCGGGGAGGATGACGCGGGCGCCGCCACGCAGGTTCTCCGCGGCGACGTCGGCCGGGTCGCCGACGATGAAGTCCGGCGCGTAGCCGAGGTCGGCCAATGTGTCCGCGGCCGAGCCCACGCCGATGATGACGGGTGAATACTCGCGGATGAAGTTGCGCAGCCGCTCCACCTTGCCCCGCGTTTCCGGGCTCGGCTCGACGACGAGGACCTTGCGCCCGGCCATGGAGGAGCCCATCTCGGGAACCCCGACACCGTCGATGAGCAGCGGAGACTCGGAGTGGATGAACTCGATGGTGTTGCCGAAGTACGCCTCCATGTGGTCGAGCAGGCTGCGCTGGGCCGAGGAGAAGGACTCGTCCACTCCGGCGCGCTGCACCACGGCCGCGCGGGCGACGGGCTTCCTGCCCACCAGAACGTCGCCCTCCGGGGTGACGGCACCCTTGCGTCCGTCGCGCATCTCGGAGCGCAGCGCCTCGCCGGCGTCCTCGAACATGGGGATTCCGGCGTCGAGGAGCAGGTGCGGGCCGTAATTCGGGATGGATCCGGTGAAGAAACGGGAGATGTTGACCACCGCGGCAGGCTGGGCTTCGATGAGCATTTCCGCCTCACGACGCGTCATGTCCGGCGCATCCACCACCGCGATGTCACCCCGTCCCAGCCTCGACTGGCCGCGCCCGCGCGCGGTGCAGTCGCGCAGGGTGCCCCGCACGCCCTCGTCGGGGGAGGTGGCGGGCCCGGGAGTTCCCTCGGCGCCGCCGGGGGTGCGAGAAAAGACACTCATGCGAGACATTGTGCAGGTAAAGGCGGTCCCGCCGGCGGAGGCGCGCGGGAAACCGGCGGCAAATTCTGCCGGGCCAGCCTCCGTCAGCCGCGCAGGTCGGCCACCTCGCGCTGGGCCCTCTCAAACAGCTCCTGGGCGTGGGCCCGGCCGGTCTCCGAGTCCTCCATGCCGGCCAACATGCGCGCGAGCTCCTCCACGCGGGCTTCCGCCGTCAGGCGGCCCACCCCGGAAGTGACGGACTCGTCGCCGACGTTCTTGGCCACGTGGAGATGCGTGTCCGCGTAGGCGGCCACCTGCGGCAGGTGGGTGACCACGATGACCTGGTTGTTCGTTGCCAGCCTGGCGAGCCGGCGCCCGATCTCCACGGCCGCGCGCCCGCCCACCCCGGCGTCGACCTCGTCGAAGACGAGCGTCGCCCCGCTCGTCGAGGCGCTGAGGATCACCTCCAGCGCGAGCATGACGCGCGAGAGCTCGCCACCCGAGGCGCTCGTCGCCAGCGGCTGGGGCTCCATCGTGTCGTTGGGGGCGAGCCGGAGCTCCACCGCGTCCGCACCGTCACGGGAGTAGGGCTGGGAGTCCACGACAACGCTCAAGCGCGCCTTCGGCATGGCAAGCCCGCGCAGCTCCCCCGTCACGGCTTCGCCGAGCGCCTTCGCGGCGCGTGTGCGCACCTTCGTCAGCGCCCCCGCCCGGGCGGCGAGATCCTTCTCCAGCCCAGCAACCCGCTTCTTCAGCTTCTCGACGGCCTCGGCCGACGTGTCGATTTTGTTCAACCGCTTCTCCGCCTTCGCCCGCCACGCGAGAACTCCCGCGATGTCGGGAGCGTACTTGCGGGTCAGCGCCTTGAGCTCCTGCTGGCGCTGGAGCTGCCTCTCCAGCTCGGCGGGGTCGCTGGGCAGGCCCGCGGCGTAGCTGCCCAGTTCCGCGGAGACATCGGACAGCACTCCAGCCACGCCCGTGAGCTGCTCGCCCAGCTCCTTGAGCTGCGGGTCGCTGGATCCACCCAGGGCGGCGGCGGCTTTGCCGACCAGCGTGGAGGCGGCCTCGTCGTCGCCGCCAAACTCGCCTGCGGCATCGGGCCCGTCGATGGCCACAAGGGCGGTCTCGGCGGCTTCGCGCAGGGCATCGACGTCCTGCAGGCGGTTGATGCTCGCCACCAGTTCCTCGTCCTCACCCTCGACGGGGGCAGCCGCGTCGATTTCCCCGATGGCGAACTGGAGCCGGTCGACCTCCTGCGCGAGCTCGCGGCGCTTCTCCGTGCGCTCCCTCAGATCACGGCTGGCCTCGCGCCAGGCGGACCACACCTCCCGGTACGCCGCGAGCGCCTTGGCGGCCGCTGGCTCGAAACGATCGAGCGCCGCAAGCTGCTGGTCGGGGGACATGAGCCGGAGCTGGTCGTTTTGCCCGTGGATCGTGAGCAGGTGCCCGGCGAGCTCCGCCAGGGTCGCCGCGGGAACGGTGCGCCCGCCGAGGTGCGCCTTGGAGCGCCCGGTGGACCTGACGGAGCGCGAGACGATGTACTCGTCGTTCTCGTCCGCCTCCGCCCCGGCCCCCGAGGCAATTACCTCGACGGCACCACGTGTTTCGTCCGGGAGCCCGTCCAGGCTGAAGGCACCCTCGACGAGCGCCTGGTCCGCCCCTGTGCGCACGCGCGAGGCGTCGGCGCGCCCGCCCGTCAGCAGGCGCAGGCCGGTGACGACCATGGTTTTGCCGGCACCTGTTTCACCCGTGAGTACCGTCAGACCCGGGCTGAGCTCCGCCGTCGCGTGGGGGATGACGCCGAGGTTGCTGATCGAAATTTCAGTGAGCATTACTTCGTCGCCGGCCCCCTCCACCCGGAGACGGGCAGCTTGAACTTGTGCACGAGGCGGTCGGTGAAGGGGTGCTCGTCCAGGCGGACCCAGCGCACGGGGCGGCGCCCGCGGACGATCTCCACACGCGACCCGGGGGGCATCTCCATCGACCGGAACCCGTCGAGGACGACGTTGGCCTCACCCGTGTTGGACTCGGACTCGATGGCCACCGTTGAGCGCGGTGACACCACCAGGGGCTTGGTGAACAGGGCGTGCGCGTTGTTGGGCACCACGAGCAGCGCCTCCACCTCCGGCCACATGACCGGGCCCCCGGCTGCGAACGCGTAAGCGGTGGACCCGGTTGGCGTGGAGACGAGCACCCCGTCGCAGCCGAAGGAGGACACCGGCCGGAAATCCACCTCGAGGGTGGCATCCATGACCTTGGTGCGGTTCACGTTCTCGATGCTCGCCTCGTTGAGCGCCCAGCCGGTGCCCAGGACGTTGTCCTCCGAATCGAGGAGCACAACGTCGATGGTCATCCGGTCCTCGATGCGGTAGGTCCTGTCGATGACCCTCCCGATGGCCTCCTGCAGGCTCTCCTGCTCCCACTCGGCTAAAAAACCCACGTGGCCGAGGTTGATCCCCAGCACGGGCACGTCCTGCGCGTGCGCGTAGTTCGCCGCCCGGAGGAACGTGCCGTCGCCGCCGAGAACGAGCACGAGCTCGCACCCGGCCGCAGCCTCGGGCCCCTCCTCCACCCGCTCCAGCGACCGCAGGGATGCCTCCTCCTCGACCGGGCCCATGTTCTTCTGGTCCAGCAGCCGCACTTCGATGTCCGCCTCCGTGAGCAGTTCAGCGGCGCGCGCGGCTGCCGAGATGTTTCCGGCGCGGTAGGTGTGCGGCACGAGCAGGATCGCGCGGTTATTGCGTGCAGTCATCAGGTTCGTGGTCCTTCCTCGACGGCTCGGGTGACAAGGGCGCTGAGGGTGTCGTCGTCAAGCGAGGACGCACCCGCATCCTTGACGAGCCACAGGAAGTATTCTACGTTGCCGCTCGGCCCGGGAAGCGGCGAGGCGACGACATCCTTCAGGCTCAACCCGAGCCCCTGCGCGAAGCGGGCGACGTCGGCCGTGACCTCGGCGCGCAGCGCACCGGACCGAACGACCCCACCGCTGCCGAGGCGGTCCTTGCCCACCTCGAACTGCGGCTTGACCATCGGCAGGAGATCGGCGCCGTCGCTCAGGCACTCAGCAATGGCCGGCAGGACGAGTCTGAGGGAGATGAACGACAGGTCCCCCACCATGAGGTCGGCGGGACCGCCCATCATGTCGGGGGTCAGCGTGCGGATGTTGGTCCTGTCCAGGACAGTCACCCGGGGGTCGTTCTGGAGCCGCCAGATGAGCTGCCCGTACCCCACGTCGACCGCAACGACCTCGCGCGCCCCCTTCGACAGGAGCACGTCCGTGAAACCACCGGTGGACGCACCGGCGTCGAGCACACGCCGCTTATCGACGTCCAACCCCCGCGGCCCGAAAGCATCCAGCGCACCGAGCAGCTTGTGCGCCCCGCGCGAGGCCCAATCATCGGCATCATCGGTGCTCACCCTGATGGAGACCCCCGGTTCAACCACCGTCGCGGGCTTGGTGGCCGCGAAACCGGCCACCTCCACCCGGCCCTCCTTGATCCATGATTGCGCCTGCTCACGCGAGCGAGCGATCTTGCGGCGCACGAGCTCGGAATCGAGTCGACGGCGGCCAGGTGCCATCAGGCGTCTCCTTGGTGTTGTGCTCTGGTTGAGGTATCAGCCCTTCTGCAGGGCCTCGTGCAGCACCACGTGGGCGCGTGTGAGCTGGTCAAGCTCCTCGCGAAGGCTTCCGGACGGCTCGGCCAGGATATCCCGGATCTGCGCGGAAAGCGTGTCCCCGTCGATGCGGGGGGCGCGGGGGTCGTGTGGGACGGGGGCTCCCACTCACCTCACCACCATTCGGCACACGCCTTCTCGGCGGCGTCGGAGTCGGGGCGGACCAGCGCCGGGGGCTCGGGCATGTGCCACGCGACCTGGAGCGCCGTTCGCAGCGCCTGCACCGGGGTAGCGTCAGCAGTGCCGCGACCGAGAATCAGATCCCCCTTGTCCACGCGGGCGGTGAATCCCCCCTGGGGCCCGGGGGCGAGCTCGGCCGCGTCCATCCGCAGGGCGGAGAGGTCTTCCCCGATGAACGTCGGGCGCTGCTCCTTCGGGGCCTCGAGAAGGGCGAGCGGGCCGGACACGCCGGTGAGCACGTGGAGGGACGGGATGCGCGCGGCGACCGCACCGGCTATGTCCGTGTCGAGCCGGTCTCCCACGGCCAGCGGGCGCGAGGCACCCGCGGTGCGCGTGGCCTGAATATACATCGCGGCCTCCGGCTTACCCGCCGCCTTGGGCGTGACACCGGTGGCGGACGTAACCGCCGCCACCATCGAGCCATTCCCGACGAGCAAGCCCCTCTCCGTCGGTAGGGAGGTATCGAGGTTCGAGGCGAAATAATCAGCGCCGCGCTGGATGGCGAGGGCCGCCTCGGACAACTCGCGCCACCCGGTGTCCGGGCTGTGGCCGTGAAGGACGGCCCGGGGCTCGTCCTCGGCGGACGCGACGACCTCGTACCCCGCCTCGCGGGCGAGACTCCTGAAGGATTCCGACCCGAGCACCAGGAGCTTCGCCCCGGGCTCGATGTGTTCGCGCGCCATGGAAAGGGCTGCCTGAGCGGAGGTCAGGACATCCCCGGGCTCCGCACGAATCCCTAGCCCGTGGAGCAGCTCCGCAACCTCCCCGGGCCCGCGGTAGGCGTTATTCGTGATATACACGGCGGGAACGTCCAGCCCGTCGATGGTTTCCACCGCGTTCGGAAGAGCCGTTCCCCCCGACCAAACGGTTCCGTCGAGGTCGAGCAAGACCACGTCGCATGCATCCACGAGTGCCATGATCTAATCCCCCAGCTCGGCGAGACGAGCCGCCGCGTCCGTGACGCCGTCGGTATCGATGGCGGAGGCGTGCCCGAACCACGTCCGCGCCTCCGTCTCGCGCCCCAGCGCCAGAAGGGCCTCGGCATAGGCGTAGGACAGGCGCGCCTGTTCCGGACCCTCCGACTCGAGAGACGGGCGGAGGCGCTCAAGCGTGGCGAGCGCCGCCTCGTGCTGGCCCAGGTCGTGGCGTGCTCCGGCGAGAACAATGCCGAGCTCAACTTTGGCGTCGTCATCCAGCTGACGGACCTCGGGAGCCCGACCGATCTCCAGGGCCTTCTCCGGCCGGCCGAGGCCACGCTCCGCGTCCGCCATGACCGCAAGAAGACCCGGCCCGCCGGACATGCGGCGGGCCGCGCGGAGCTCCGAAAGCGCTTCCTTCCACTCACCCGCGTGGTAGGCAACAATGCCGTTTGTCTCGCGGACAACACCGACCCTGCCAGCGCGGTTCTTCGCCGCGCGCGCGTGACGCAGCGCCAGCTGGGCATCGTCCTCGAGAAGCGTGCCGGCCATGATCATGTGTTTGGCCACGCGATCAGCGTTGTCCTTGGAGAGGACACGGAGGTCCTGCAGGACGGAAGGATCCAGCTCGTTTACGTCGAGATCGGCGGGCAGATCCGGTTCCGAAAGTCGCTGATTCATTCGGTCTTCACGGAAGCCGTGCCGCTGCGGGTTCGACCGATTGTGCCGCACGCTTCCGTCCTCCCGGCGTCCGGCTCCGCGTCCACCTGACCGGCCCCCCTGGCCGCGCTCCCCGTCCCCATCACGACGACGGTCGCCACCACGACGTTCATTCCGGCCGGCAGCGGGACCCTCATTGCGGGTACGGCGCGGACGCTCGTCCCTGTTGCGGGAATACGACTCTTCGGACATGGAGACCCTTTCTACTTGGACCCGACCAGTATAGGGGCAGGAGGGAACAACGCTCACATGCCCATGAAAAAACGCACCCTCCG
>NZ_DDJO01000017.1 GCF_002339505.1 Corynebacterium sp. UBA2622 | reverse complement strand
AGCCCGTGCATTGCCTGCGGGGTGAGCAGGCGGAACGGGTAGTTGTGGGTGCGCGAGCGGATGGTGCCCAGCATCTTCTCCGGTTCGGTGGTGGCAAAGATTAAGATGAGGTGTTCCGGCGGCTCCTCCACGATCTTGAGCAGGGCGTTGTTGCCCACCTTGGAGATCATGTGGGCCTCGTCGATGATGAAGACGCGGTAGCGGAACTCCGCCGGGGCGAACATGGCGCGCTCGCGCAGGTCGCGCATCTCGTCCACACCGCCGTTGGAGGCGGCGTCGAGCTCCATCACGTCGAGGTTGCCCGCCCCGCCGGGGGCGAGGGAAACGCAGGAGGGGCACACACCGCAGGGGGTCGAGGTGGGCCCCTCGACGCAGTTCAGCGACCGCGCGAGGATGCGCGCGGAGGAGGTTTTGCCGCAACCGCGGGGACCGGAGAACAGGTAGGCGTGGTTAATTCGCCCGTTGTCCAGGGCAGCCGACAAAGGGCGGGTGACCTGCTCCTGGCCGATCACCTCGCCGAAGGTAGCGGGGCGGTACTTCCTGTATAGAGCCACGCGGACAACCTTAGCCGAGAGACGCGGCCGCTATGAGGGCGACGGCGGGTAGACCACGGGCGGCGGGAGCGGCTTGTCGCCGAAGTTGCTCACGATGGCCAGATCGGCCGCCCCGTACCAGAGGCTCCTCAGCGCGCAGGGCAACTGCCCTATCTCGCCGTCCCGCAGCCATTGCTCGATCGCCTCGACCACGGTGGGGTTGTACGGCAGGAAAAAGTGCCCGGAGAGGTCGCTCGGGCACACGTCCTGCAGCACGATGTTTGTCGCCCCCGGCAGCTGCTGGTCGATGACGGAGAGCACACCGTCAAACCGGCTTCCAAAGGTGGCGTAGCGCACGCCCGGGATGGTGGGCGTGCTCGTGAGCGATCGCATCACCTCGCTGCCGCGTACGTGATCGAGCAGGGCCGGCGCGATGATCGATTGCTGCGCCGAGCTCGCCTGAACCTGCTGGCCAACCGCGGGCAAATCCAGACCGGCGGTCGGTGAACCGAGCCCGAACCACGACGCGGCCCTGCCCTTGGACATCTCGTTCACCCAGTAACGTGACACCGTTGCACCTTGGGAATAACCCACCATATGCACGCGCGTCGCGCCAGAAGTGGCCATCGCGTTATCCACCAGCCGATCAATCTGCGCCGCGGAGGAAGTGAGCGGAGCCCACCCGTAGGAATTCTCCCCGTAGCCGTAGTCGATTCCGTAGACGCACCACCCGGCCCGTGCGAGAGTCTCCCCAATAAGCGCGTAGTCAGCATAGAAGGTCGCATCGGTGCCGTGCACCAGCACGACGATCTCGTCCGCGGTGCACTCCGGGTTGTTCGTCCCCTCCGGAACCATCGTGGAGCTGCCCTGACGCTGCACCGCGCCCGCGTGGCCGTCGAATTGCGGCAGCGGAAGCTGCGACGACGCCGCCTGTGCCGGCGCATAACCCAGCAACACCGCAACCCCAGCGAGAATGGCGGCGGCAACCCGCGTGCGGAAACTCATGGGTCCATCTCCCTCATCACTCGGCCTCTCTGTACCAGTCCCCGACCTTCACGCCGCGGCGGCGCAGGCGCCGCTCCAGCACAAACACACCCTGCTCGGAGGCGATGCCGAACTCCTCGTCCGTCAACGCCGCCAGTTCCAGCAGGAGGGTTACCCGGCCCGGTTCGCTGTAGGTGGGCGTGCCGCGCTCGAAAAGTCGGGGCTCGCGCAGGTAGCCGTGGCGCACGGTGGGTTCACCGGGAATATCGAGCCCCGCGAACAGGCCCTCCAGCAGCACCCCGGGCCGGGCCGGCACGCCGAGCGTTTCCAGCTCGCGCCCCGCCGCCACCACCGCGCTTCCGAGCACAAAGGCCGGTTGGTCCGCGGTGCAGACCAGCTCGCATCGCACATCGGTGGCGGCTCCGTCATCGGTGACCAGACCGGAGTCCACGGCGCTGAAGCCGACGGTCACGGCGAGCGGCTGGCCGTCGTGGGTGGCCGAGGCGACGGGGATGGCGTCGATAAGCGAAAGGCTCAGGCCCGGAAAGAGCGACGCGAGCCAAACTACGGCCTCGTCACCCGTCACTTAGGCACCGAGCTTTTCGACGGCCGCGAGCAGCACGCAGGTGGCCACGCCGTCCATTGCCTCGGTGACCTCCTCGAGCGGGGGCAGCGAGGGGGCGAGGCGGATGTTGCGGTCGCGCGCATCTTTACCGTGGGGGAAGGCGGAGCCCGCCTTGGTCAGCGTGATGCCGGCGTCCTTGGCCAGCTCCCACACGCGGGTGGCCGTGCCGTCGATGACGTCGAGGGAGATGAAGTACCCGCCCTCCGGCTCGGTCCAGGTGGCAACACCGTGGGGGCCGAGGCGGTTTTCCAGGATCTCGATCACCGCGCGGAACTTCGGGCCGAGGGAGCCGGCGTGCTTGCGCATGACGTCGCGGACGCCCTCGGCGTCGCCGAAGTACACGGCGTGCGCCAGCTGGTTCACCTTGTTCGGGCCGATGCCGCGGATGCCCGCGATGGAGGTGTACCAGTCGAGGTTCTCCTTCGACGAGGCGAAGAAGGACACGCCCGCGCCCGCGAAGGTGATCTTGGAGGTGGAGCTCATGTACCAGAAGCGGTTCGGGTGGCCCTTCTGCGCTGCGAGGGAGATGACATCCGGGTTCTCGGGGAACTCACCGGTGAGGGTGTGCACGGCGTAGGCGTTGTCCCACACGATGCGGAAGTCGGGCGCCGCGGTCTCCATCGCCGCGAGACGCTCCGTGACTTCGCGGGAGTAGACCACGCCGGTGGGGTTTCCGAAGATCGGCACGGCCCACATGCCCTTGACCAGCGGGTCCTGCACGAGCTTCTCGATCGCGGCGACATCTGGGCCGTCCTCGAGCATGGGGACGCTGACCATCTCGAAGCCGAACTTCTCGGTGATGGCAAAGTGGCGGTCGTAGCCGGGGACCGGGCAGATCCACTTGAGAGTCTCACCGCGGGCCACGAGGTCCTTCCACGGCTCCGGGGAGTCATTGTTGCCGAAGATGCAGGACCAGGAGATGAGGTCGAACATGATGTTCAGGGAGGAGGAGTCCCCTGCGATAACGTTGGCGGGGTCCACCCCGAGGACTTCTGCCCACAACTCCCGAATGTCAGGGATGCCCTCGAGCTTGCCGTAATTGCGCACGTCGGCACCCGTGTTGTCGCGGTAGGTGTCGCGCCCCGGCAGCGCCAGGAGTTCGTTGCTGAAGTCGAGCTGCTCGCTCGACGGCTTGCCGCGGGTGAGGTCCAGGTTGAGATTCTTCGCCTTCAGCGAGTCGTACCTTGCGCGGACATCGGCAGCGAGCTGTTCCAGCTCGTTCGGCTCAAGATCAAGCAGGGACATGGGTGCATCACTTCCGTCGGTTGGGCTGGGCTTTTCCCGGCGCCTGGCGCCGAGGAACGCTGTCCCCGATATGATACCTGCCACACCCGACACCCCGTTCGCGGGCAAACTAAAGGGACCCCACGCACCTGCCAGAGCTCGCTGACCCTTGCTGCGTTCCCGCCCTGGGGGAGTTCACAAGATAAGCACCGCGTGAGATCCTGACCCACACTGTAGCCCGTCGGGCGGACGCGCACAAAAAGGCGCTGGGTATGCCCGCCCACCTGCCGTTTTGTCTGCGCACGGGCGGTGGACTAAAGTAATCCCCCGACGCAAGCAGCGTTTTTCTATGGAGGATTCGACTAGCGGCCTATGTCACACGCCTGGAACGCGTGCGGGTAGCAATACCCTCGTGGGTTCAAATCCCACATCCTCCGCCACGGGCCCGCCCACTGGAAACAGTGGGCGGGTTTTTGCGTGGGTCATACCCACACCCACGGCTCCTGCGGGAGCGCCTCCGGATCGAACACGCCGAGCAGCTCGCTTAACGACGCCACCCCGGCGCACCCCACCGACACCGCGATTCTCCCCACCGCCGCGCGGACCTCCCCCATCTGCCGCAGGGTCACCGCCCCGTCCCGCTTGGCCAGCCGCCTCCCCTCCGCGTTGACCACCAACGGCACGTGCACGTACAACGGCTCCGCGTACCCCAGCAGGTGCGCCATGTAGGCCTGCGCGGGCGCGGACATCAGCAGGTCGTCTCCGCGCACCACCTGGTCGATGCCCTGGTCACCGTCGTCCACCACCACAGCCAGGTTGTACGCCCAGTCCCCCGCCTGCGCCTGGTTGACGTTCCCGCCGCGCCGGAGCACCACGTCGTCCACGGGCCCGATCACATCACCCCGGTAGAAGTCCCGCACAGCCCACCCCCGCGCGTCGGCGCGCAGGCGCAGCGCGGGGAGGCGGCCCTGGGCGGCGAGCTCGGAGCGTCGTGAAGCTCTCTGCTCTTCACTGAGGTCGCGGCACGTACCCGGGTACATGCCGGGCTTGGCGTGGGGCGCCCCGGCGGCCTCGCGGATGTCGCGGCGGGTGCAGTAGCACTCGTAGACCGGCAGCCGCGACAGCGCGGCCTCGTACAAGGCACCGCGCTCCGACTGGTAGACCACCGGCGGGTCGAAGTCGATGCCGATTGCCTCCAGGTCCGCGATCTGGCGCCGCGCGGACTCACGGGATGAGCGCTCCGAATCGATGTCCTCCACGCGCAGGTAGAAGTTTCGCCCCGATTGCCGCGCGAAGAGCCACGCCAACACCGCCGTGCGCAGGTTGCCGAAGTGAAGGTCCCCGCTGGGGGAAGGTGCGTATCTGCCCGCGTTCATGGCTCTAGGATATGACGCGTGACTCACCCCTCCGCCCGCTCCCCGTACCCGACTCTCGTCGCCGTGTTCTGCGCGGTCTTCCTGCTGTCCAACATCACCGCCCAGAAGGGCGTGCAGATCGGCCCGCTCATCACCGACGGCGCGTTCTTCCTCTTCCCCATTTCCTACGTCATCGGCGACGTGCTCGCCGAGGTGTACGGCTTCCGTGCAGCCCGGCGCGCCGTCTTCACGGGATTCGGCGTCGCCGTGCTGGGGGTGGCGTCCTTCTACGCCGCGATCTGGCTGCCCGCCGCCGACTTCTACGATGCCCAGGACACTTTCGCCACGGTGCTTGGCCTCGTTCCCCGCGTCGTGCTGGCCTCGTTGTCCGGCTACGTGGTCGGCCAACTGCTCAACGCGTGGGTCCTGCAGAAAATGAAGGACCGCTTCGGCCCCGCCAACCTGTGGACGCGCCTGATCGGCTCGACGATCGTCGGCGAGTTCGCGGACACCCTCATCTTCTGCGTCATCGCCGCGGGTGTCATCGGCATCGAGACGGCGGGGCAGTTCATCAACTACGTCGTCGTCGGCTTCGTGTGGAAGACGCTCATGGAGGTCGTCCTGCTGCCCATCACCTACCCGACCATCGCCTGGGTGCGCCGCACCGAGGAGTCCAACTACGCGCTTGTCGACGCCCCGTAATACCGCCCCAGGAACTCATCGCGGAATTCTTCGTAGCGCCCCTCGTCGATGGAGACACGGATGTTATCCACCAGCCGCACCATGAACTCGAGGTTGTGCATGGTGCACAGCGTGCCGGCGAGGAACTCCTTGGCCTTGAGCAGGTGGTGGATGTAGGCGCGCGAGTAGTTCTCGGAGACGTAGCCGCCGAACTCCTCGTCCACCCCGGCGAAGTCGCGCCGGAAGCGCGCCGCGGTGAGGTTCATCCTCCCGTCGAGGGTGTACACCCCGCCCCGGCGGCCCAGTCGGGTGGGCGCGACACAGTCGAAGGTGTCCGCGCCGGCCTCGACGGCGGTGAAGATGTCGTCCGGCTCGGAAATTCCCAACAGGTGGCGGGGCTTGCCGGCGGGCAGCTCGTCCGTGACCCAGCCGACGATGGTGCCCAGGTTCTCCTTCTCCAGGGCGCCACCGATGCCGAAACCCCCGAAACCGCGCCGACCCGCCTCGCGGGCCCGCGCGTCCAGCTCCAGGAGCCCGCGGGTGGCGGTGCGGCGCAGGTCCTCGTACTGCGCACCCTGCACGACACCCCACAGCGACTGCTTGGGGTGCGCCGCGCGCTCCAGTGTGAGCCGGTTGTGCTCCTCCAGGCAGCGCCGCGCCCAGCGGCGCGTGCGCTCCACGGACTCCTCCTGGTAGGCGCGGGTGTCCACCAGGGTGGTGAGCTCGTCGAAGGCGAACATGATGTCGGCGCCCAGCTGATGTTGGATCTGCATGGACACCTCGGGGGTGAAGCGGTGGGAGGAGCCGTCGATGACGCTCCTGAAGTCCACACCGTCCTCGTCGACGCGCGCCATGCGGTCCTTCTTCGCGGCGCGGATGTCCGTGTCCGTGAGCCCCGCGGTGTCCATGGCGAGGACCTTCTTGAAGCCCACGCCCAGACTCATCACCTGGAAACCGCCGGAATCGGTGTACGTCGGCCCGTGCCAGTTCTCGAAGGCCGCCACTCCCCCCGCCTCGTCCACGATGTCCGGGCCCGGCTGGAGGTAGAGGTGGTAGGCGTTGGAGAGGATCGCCTGCGCGCCCGTAGTTCGGATCTGCTCCGGGGTCAGCGTCTTCACGGTGGCCTTCGTGGCCACCGGGATGAACGCCGGCGTGGCGACGTCCCCGTGCGGCGTGTGGATCACGCCCGTGCGCCCGTGCTTGCCCGGGGCGTCGTAGAGGGTGGTGGCGACGTCGAAGCTGAGGTCCTGCGCCATGACTAAACCACCGCGCCTTCCTGCCGCGCGTGGCGGCCCTCTCCGGGGTCCCGGACGGGTTCGGCGGCGTCCTGGCTGAGCCCGCGACGCCCCTCGAACCGCTTCTCCAGGCCAGTGCCCTCGATGTCCACGTCGGGCAGGATGCGGTCGAGCCACCGGGGCATCCACCAGGTTGTCCGGCCGAGGATGAACATGGTCGCGGGAACGAGGGCCATGCGGACGAAGAAGGCGTCGAAAAGCACGGCCGCGCCGAGGGCGAAACCGAAGATCTTGATGAAGGGCAGCGGCTGATCGATGAACGCGGCGAACACGGAAATCATGATGATCGCCGCGGCAGTGACCACGCGCGCGCCCTGGGTGAAACCCTCCACCGTGGAGTCCTCGACGGCGGTGACCTCCGCCTCCGGGTCGTCGGCCCGGCGGGCCTCGAGGTAGCGTTCGCGGATGCGCGTGACCAGGAAGACCTCGTAGTCCATCGCCAGGCCGAAGGTGACGCCGATGAGGAAGATGGGCATGAAGGACAGGATCGGCCCCGGGGTGTTCACCAAGCCGGTGAAGCCCATCTGGAACACGGCGACGGTGACCCCGAAGGCGGCCCCCACCGAGAGCAGGAAGCCCAGCCCCGCAACCAGGGGCACGAGGAGGGAACGGAAGACGAGGATGAGCAGAAGGATGGCGAGGCCGACGACGATCGAGAGGTAGAGGGGCATGGCGTCAGCCAGCTCCTCTGTGATGTCCATCTGCACGGCGGTGAGGCCGGTCAGACCGATTTTCACGCCCGTGGCGTCCTCCACCTGCGCCGTCGCGGCCCGCAGGCCGTGGGCGACGTCGAGGGTGCGCTCCTCTTCGGGGCCGGTTTCCGGGGTGGCGACGATCTGGGCGGCGGTGAAATCGTCGTTGACGTTGATCAGCTGCGCGTGGCGGATGCCGTTGACGCTGCCGGCCTCGTTGACCGTGTAGAGGAAGGAGGCGAGAGCGGCCTTGGTCGCGGCCCCACCCGTCTCGTCCGGGATGGCGGACATGTACGGCTGGAGGATCTCCGCGTCCGGGTTCACGTGGTGCGCGTCGGCGACCACCATGAACTGGCCGTTGACGCCCGGGCCGAAGCCCTCCGAGATGAGGTCCGCCGCCTTGCGCTGGGTGGTGTCGTGGTTCGCCGTGGTGTCGGAGGGCAGTGACATCTGCAGGTTGAGGATCGGCAGGGACAGCGCACCCAGCCCCAGAATGACCACGGCCATGACCAGGGCCGGGAAACGCCGCACGAAGCGCACCCAGCTGCGGCCGAGGGAGTGGCGGGTGAGATCCTTTGCCGGACGGGACCCCGGCCCGGCGTGGCCCGCGATACCGGGGATGCGCACTCCGAAGGACCGCTCCCCCCACGCGCCGAGAAGTGCGGGGATGAGGGTCAGGGCGATGAGCACGGCGATGAACACCGTGGCCGCCGCCGAGAGGCCCATCCAGGTGAGGAACTTGATCTGCGCGAGCGAGAGCGCCACCAGAGCGGTGAAGACGGTCGTCCCGGCGAAAACCACGGAGGAACCTGCGGTGCCGGTGGCCAGACCCGCCGCGTCCGGCCCGTCCAGGGTGTGCCTCTCCTGCCGGAAGCGGGAGAGGATGAACAGGGCGTAGTCGATGCCCACGGCAAGGCCGATCATCACCGCCAGGACCGGGGTGACGTTGTTGAGCTCGATCCAATGGGTGACGATGAGGATCGACAGCGCGCCGATGCCCACCCCGATCACGGCGGTGATCACCGGCATGGAGGCGGCGATCAGGGAACCGAACGTGATGAGGAGCACGACGAGTGCCACGGCCAGGCCGACAAGTTCGCTGCCCGTCTTGATCTCGATCGGGTCGCCGAAACCCGCTCCCCCGGCCTCGACCTCGAGGCCCGCGCTGCGCCCGATCTCCATCGCCTTGTTCACCACGCCGCGCTCGTCATCCGACACGGACATCGAGGTCTCCGCGCCGAAGTCGAAGGAGGTGTATCCGATGCGCTTGTCGTCCGAGAGCGTGCGCACGTTGTAGGCGTCCTGGCGGGCGGACTCCTCGGGCATGCCCATCTGGGTCATCTGCCCGATGATCTGCTTACTCACGTCCGCGTTGACCACCACGGGGTTGCCAAAGCGCTGGGTGTTCTGGATATCGCCCAGATTGTCGCGGATGTAGGCCACCGTCTCGTCCATCGCCCGCATGTTGGCGGGCTGGTCGAGTGTCTGCCCCTCGGGGGCGGCGAAAACGAGGTTGACCGTCGGTGCCCGCGCGATGTTTCCCTGCCCCGGAAAGTTCTCGTCCAAGGTCGAGAGTGCATCGATGGAGGGGGTGCCGGAGATCGCGAACTCCGAGGTGAAGGGCTTGGACAGTGTGCCCGCTCCGGCACCGGCCGCGGCAAGCAACAGCAGCCAGGCGACAATCACGCGCCACTTGTGCAGGTAGGACCATCGTCCGAGCCGGAAAAGGAAATTCGCCATCAGCTTCCGCAATCAGTAGTCGGGCAGTTTCATGTTTCACGTGAATCAATCCCCGCACATCTTATAGGGCGGGTACGACAAAGCCCCTGACCTGCAGGTCAGGGGCTTTGCGTTACCTGGCGGTAGCGGCGGGATTTGAACCCGCGGAGGTTTTACCCTCACTCGCTTTCGAGGCGAGCACCTTCGGCCGCTCGGACACGCTACCGCGAATCAGATTAACGGCTGCGCGCCCGCGAGACCAAATTTACTGCTGCTCGCGGCGGTCCTGGACCTTGCCGGCAACCTCGTTGGCCTTGTCCTTCACGGCGTCACGGGCGTCGGCTGCCTTTTCCTTGACATCGCCACCGAGCTGGTCGGCCTTGCCCTCGTTCTCAAGCTTGCGGTCGTCGGTAAGGTCGCCGGCCGCTTCCTTAACCTTGCCCTTGAGCTGATCGCCCTTGCCTTCAAGTGCCATGGTGTACTCCTTACGAACGTTGGGAATAACTAACAACGCCCACCATAGCCACGGGCCACCGTGACGCGGGTAACAATTTCATTTCGTTTCACCTAAATTCCTCAAAGAACGCCCGCAGCAGGATGGCATTTTCCTGCTCGCGCACCCCGCCGCGCACCTCCACGCGGTGGAGGTGGTGGGGATCGCGCAGGGCGTCGAAAAGCGAGCCCACGGCCCCCGTCTTCGGCTCCCATGCCCCGAAGACGAGACTGCTCACCCGCGCCCCGAGGATCGCCCCGGCGCACATCGTGCACGGTTCGAGCGTGACCACGAGCTCACAGCCGTCGAGGCGCCATGTGCCGAGGGTTCGGGCGGCATCGCGGATCGCCTCGACCTCGGCGTGGGCGGTGGGATCGCCCTTCGCTTCACGACGGTTCACCCCGCGCCCCACCTCTCTCCCGAGCGCGTCGTAGACGACTGCCCCGACGGGAACATCACCGGGCGGGGTTTGCCCGGCCACCTCGATGGCGCGCGCCATGCGGGCGTCGGCGCGGCGCTCCGGCCCGCTGGGGCTCACGCCTCAGTCCAGGCAGTCCGCGAGCTCGTCGGAGAAACCGAGCACCTCCGCGACGCGCTCGATGATCTCCCCCGGCTCGTCGCCACTGTCCATGATCACGCTTAGGACCTGCTCCGACAGGCCGAGATCCTCCAGGAGCGCGAAATCGCCGTCGGCCCAGCCATCGACATCGTCGAGGTCCTCGGGCGCGATGTCCGGAACGTCGATGCCGGCTTCGTCGAGGATGTCCGCGGCAAAGTCGTCGTCGACGGCCATCGTCGCGTCGGAGAGGAGCAGGCGGGTGCGCGAGGGACCCGGCCGGACGATGACGGCGTACTCGTCCTCCACGTTCAGCAGGGCGAAGGCCGGACCTTCGCTGCGCAGCGCCCGTACGGCTGCCACGGAGGTGTCCAGGGCGGTGAAATCGTCGTCGAATTCCCGCACGACCCACCCGCCGTCGCGGGCGGCGACGGTGACGGCGAATCCATCCTCGTAATCCTGGCTCATGCTTAGTGAGGATAGCGACGTTGTGCAAGACTTGTCACCGTGACAGCCTCCGCTACAACCCCCGCGACAGCCCAGCACCCGCGACCGCTCCGGCCCCTCTGCATCATCGGGCTGGGGCTCATCGGCGGCTCCATCATGCGCGATGCCGTCGCCGCCGGCGCCGCGGTGTTCGGCTACACGCTGGCCCGCTCGGGGGCGCGGCAGGCCCAGCGCGACGGCTTCGACGTCTCCCACGACCTCACCGAGACTCTGCAGCGCGCGGCCACGGAGAACGCGCTGATTGTCGTGGCCACCCCGATGAGCGCAGTGGCGGATATCCTCGACGCGGTGGTTGAATACGCCCCCACCTGCGGAATCACCGATGTCGTGAGCGTGAAGCAGCCCGTCTACGACCTCATCCTCGAGCGCGGGCTGGAGGGCCACTACGTCGGGGGCCACCCCATGTCCGGCACGGAAAACTCGGGGTGGGGTGCATCCCAGGAGGGCCTGTTCAACCACGCCGCCTGGGCCGTCACCTACGACTGGGCCGTGCAGCTCGATCAGGCGGGCCACCCCGTGCCCGCCGAGTGGGCCGAGCTGTTCGGTCAGGTCTGCCGGCTCGCGGCCCTGACGGGTGCGGAGGCCGTGCCCGTGTCGGTGTCCCGGCACGACGAAGCGGTCGCACGCGTCTCGCACCTGCCCCACGTGGTGGCGGAGGCGCTCTCGGTGGTCGGCGACAAGGGTGGCACCCTCGCGCAGTCCCTCGCGGCGGGCTCCTTCAAGGGGGCGACCCGCGTCGCCGGAACCGACCCGGAGCTGGTGCGCAACATGGTGGAGACAAACGCCGCCGCGCTCGTGCCCACCCTCGACGAGTTCATCGCGCTGCTCCAGAGCGCGCGCGACACCCTCTCAGCCGAGCGGCCGTCCATGAAGGAGCTGGCGGAAAGCGGCAACCGCGCCTACACGCGCCTCAACGCCCGCACCGGGGCGCGCCGAGAATCCGTGTCCCCCGTGCGCATCTCCTCCCGCCCCGTCATGCGGGTGCACCTCGGCGCTCCCGGCTGGGTGGGACACCTGCGCCAGATTGAGTCACTCGGCGGCCGGGTCGAGGTTTTCTAGGACAACGGGCGCGCCGCTTCGCGACGCCCCGATGCCTGATACCCCGCACGCTGCGCAGCAGGGAGTTGTTCGGCGGAATCATTGGGCGGGGATCACCTCCCCGTTCCGCAACACGAAACCCCGGGACAAGATAACTGTCCCGGGGAGTTAAACGTGCGCCCGGAGGGATTCGAACCCCCAACCTTCTGATCCGTAGTCAGATGCTCTATCCGTTGAGCTACGGGCGCGCTATGTTGTGTGCAACGAGGTGAAACATTACACCGCGACGGTACAGCCGCCAAAACGCCAGTACACGGCTAGATTCCCAGAACCGCCTTGGCGATGAAGAAGTAGATGATGAGCCCCGTCGCATCGCAGAAGGTGGATATGAAGGGGTTGGAGAACACGGCCGGGTCCGCGCCGACGGCCTTCGCCACGATCGGCATCATCCCGCCTACCGTCGCCGAGATGGAGCAGATGAGGAACAGCGTCGCCCCGATGACCACCCCGATGTGGAGGCCGTAGGCAACCGTGGCCACCGCCAGGCCGAGGGTTCCCAGCACAGCACCGAGGGTCATGCCCACGCGCAGCTCGCGCCACATCACCTCGACGATGTCGCGCTTTTGGACGTCGCCAAGCGCGAGTGCCCTCGTCACCGTGGTCGCGGCCTGGTTCCCGGTGTTGCCGCCCGTGCCGGTGAGCAGGGGGATGAAGAGGGAGAGGACGACGGCCTTTTCCAGGGTGCTCTCGAAGATGTCGAGGACCTGCACGGTGAGGATCGCGGAAACGGCCAGGACCAGCAGCCAGACGATACGGCTGCGCACCAGCGTGAGCACCGGGGTGGAGAGGTAGGGGCGGCCGAGCGGCTCGGAGGCGCCGCTGCGGGCGGAATCCTCCGTGTCCGCGTGTTCGACGACGTCCTGGGCCTCGTCGTAGGTGAAGATGCCCACGAGCCGGCCGTCCTCGTCGACGACGGGTACGGCGAGCAGATGGGTGGAGATCAGCCAGCGGGCGGCACCCTCGACCTCGTCCATCGCGCCCACGGGTGTCGGGTCCGTGAGCACGTCGGCGATGAGATCGTCGCCCCGGCTGCGGAACAGCGTCCGCAGGCTGGTCACGCCGACGAGCACGCGGTCCTCGTCGACGACGGGGACGGTGTAGATCGTCTCCAGCTTTTCCACGCCCCCGCGCAGCATGGCGAGGACGTCCTGCACCCGCATCCCGGGCGTGACCTCGGGCACCGCCGGCGACATGGTGCGCCCCACGGTCCCCTTGCGGTAACCCAGCACCACGTTGGTCACGCGCTGGTCGTCCTCGTCCAGGTCGCGCATGAGGCGCTCGGCGATCTGGGCGGGCAGGTTGTCCAGCAGCGCCACCCGGTCCTCGGCCCCCATCGAGCCGAAGTAGTCCACCACGGTGTCGTCACCGAGCGCGCTGACGATGTCCGCCTGGTGGCGCGGGTTGAGCACGTTGAACACCGCGAGCGAGCGCTCGGGCGGCAGCATCCGCAGGATCTTCGCGCCCGCCACCGGCGACCTGCGCTCCACGAGGGCGGTGATCTCGCGCAGCGTCATGCCGTCGAGCTGCGACTGCATCCGCTCCAGCTCTTCTGCGCTGACATCGCGGCGCCTGCCGAGCCCCTGGAACAGCTTCACACCGGTCTTTGCCACCCTGCACCTGCCTTACCTCGCGCCGCCGCCCTGCCCGGCCGGCCGCAAACACAAACAAACCCCGCCGAAACGGGGTTTGTGCTGGTGCGCCCGGAGGGATTCGAACCCCCAACCTTCTGATCCGTAGTCAGATGCTCTATCCGTTGAGCTACGGGCGCGTGGCGGAGACGACAGGATTTGAACCTGCGGCCCTCCGCAAAGAGGGCAACTCCTTAGCAGGGAGCCCCATTCGGCCACTCTGGCACGTCTCCGGACCATGTTGCATAGTACCCAAGGACACGGCACCCAACAAAATGCGCCCGCCCGGTTCTCAGGCGCTGTTGCCCCGGCCACATTTCCGTAAACTGAACAGCATGAAAATCAACTCCTGGCTCACATCCGGCTTCGCCGCCCGCGGCGACGAGGCCCCCTCATCCTCCAACGTCAAGGACTGGATCGTCTGGCACCCCGTGCGCGTGAGCGAGCTCACCGCCGATGCCCTCCAGGGCCCCCTCACCTTCTACCTCGCCCCCAAGGTCTCCGCGCTGACCACCCCCGAGTTCTCCCGCGACGTGGTCCTCCTCGGCATCCCCCTCGGCGACCTCGAGGGCGACTGGCGCCTGAACGACGGCGGCAGCGCCAGCGCCACCACGCTCGACGAGGCGGCATCGCTTTTCGACGTCTCCCGCTTCGCCCACCACACCGACACCCCGAACTCCGGCTCGGCCGTGGAGATCGCGGGGCCGCTGACCCTGGACAAGGTCCAGATCGTCGCCGGCCAGGACCGCCCCACCACCAAGCGCGCCCTCGATGTCTTCCGCGGGATGGCCGCCCCCTTCGGCGAGCGCAAGTTCTACACCATGCCGGAGCTGTTCCCCGAGGGTTAGCCCGCAAACCGGCGCGCCGGAGGGTGACGCGCGTTACCCTGAAGTGCATGACTGCACTGCCACGCACTGACATCGACCCCGACGGCCTGCTGGAGTACTCGGTCGTCTTCACCGACCGCTCACTGAACCACATGTCGCAGAAGTTCATCGCTGCGGCACGCGGGATGCTGGAGATTCTCACCTCCACCTACAACGCGGACGGCGCCGCCCTGATCCCGGGCGGCGGCACCGCGGCGATGGAGGCCGTGGCCCGCCAGCTCTTCACCGGCAAAAAGGTGCTCATTCTGCGCTCCGGGCTGTTCACCTTCCGGTGGTCGCAGATCATCGAGACCGGCTCCATCACCGACCAGGTCAAGGTGCTCAACGCGGCCCCGACCTCCGGGGGAGCGAACCCCTCCTTCGCCCCGCCGTCGCTGGACGAGGTCCGCGGGGCCGTCGAAAAGTTCTCCCCCGACGTGATCGTCACGGCGCACACCGAGACGGCCGCGGGTCTCACGCTTCCCGACGACTACCTGCGCGGCCTCGGCGACATCGCCGAACGTGCGGGCGCACTGTTCGTCCTCGACTGCATCGCCGCCGGCGCCGCCTTCACCGACATGAAGGCGACCGGCGTGGACGTGCTTGTCTCCGCACCCCAGAAGTCCTGGTCCGGCTCCCCCGCCACCGGCTACGTCCTGCTCAGCGGGAAGGGCCGCGAGGCCGTCGCCGCGACGCAGAGCACCTCCTTCACGCTCGACCTGAAGAAGTGGCTCGAGATCTTCGACGGCTACCGCGACGGGAAGGCCGCGTACCACTCCACGCTGCCGACGGACGCCATCGTGCGCAACCTCGGCATCATGAAGGAGTCGACCGCGCAGGGTCTCGATGCCCTGGCTGAGCGCCAGCGCACCCTCGGCCGCCTCGTGCGCGAGGCCGCCTACGAGCGCGGCTACTCCTCCGTCGCCGCCGAGGGCTACGAGTCCAACGGGGTGGTGGTCCTCTACGCGAAAACCCCCGAGCAGCAGTCCGGCGCCGCGTTCAAGGAGCACGGCCTGCAGATCGCCTCGGGCGTTCCGCTGAAGATCGACGAGGGAGAGGAGTTCTCCACCTTCCGCATCGGCCTGTTCGGGCTGGACAAGTGGGAGGACCCGGAGGCCGCGGCCCAGCGATTCATCGAGGTCCTGGATCGGGTGGGCTAACACCCCGGGAGAAACACCGGCGTGCACCGAGCACCGCATCTTTAGACTGCGCGTCACCCGCCGTCGGGGTCCGGCACGGATCGCCCGCCACCGCGGGGCCCAGCCCGTCCGCCGTGCGCCGGGTTCTCGACCGAGCGCGGGTGCCCGCGGAGATCATTCATCACCTCGCGGGGTGCGTGTTGACTCCGCCCCGTGTGATATCACGTTTCAGGCCCTGCCGCCGCGAGTCACCTGGGGAAACGCCGGCTAAGTTACGCAAACCGTGATATCACGCCTTTCGCGCACCCGGACCCGCGCCCACCCGCCGTACCGTGGTGCATTCCCCGCACAGCGTCCGATCCTGTTTGGCGGAGACGGGGGGATTTGAACCCCCGGAGGTGTGAACCTCGCCGGTTTTCAAGACCGGTGCATTCGGCCGCTCTGCCACGTCTCCAGCGCCACGATCTTAGCCCGGAACCGGAAAACTTGGATAATCTGGGACGGCATGAAGGCAATCACCCAGACCGATCCCGATAACCCCCGCTCCCTTGAACTCACCGACGTCCCGGACCCGCAGCTGCGCGACGGCGAGGTGCTCGTGCGGGTGAAGGCGGCAGGGGTCAACCGCGCGGACCTCGCCCAGGCGCAGGGCATGTACCCCCCGCCCAAGGGCGCGTCCGAGATCATCGGCCTCGAGTGCGCGGGGGTCATCGCCGACGCGGGCAGCACCGGCCGCACCATGGGCGAAGAGGTGGGCTGTCTCCTCGCCGGCGGTGGTTACGCCGAGCTTGTCGCGGTTCCGGAGGGCCAGCTCACCCCAGTACCCAAGGGGTTCAGCCAGGAGCACACCGCGGGGATCGTGGAAGCAGCCGCGACCGCCTGGTCGAACCTCGGAATGGTTGCCGGGGTAAAGGAGGGCGACCGGGTCCTCATCCACGGCGGTTCCGGCGGAGTCGGTTCCTTCGCCATCCAGCTCTGCAAGGCCCTCGGCTGCGAGGTGGCCACAACCGCGGGCAGCGCGGAGAAGCTGGACTACTGCCGCGAGCTGGGCGCCGACATCCTCATCAACTACAAGGAGCAGAACTTCGCCGAGGAGCTGAAGGGCTCCTGCGACGTCATCCTCGACGTCATCGGCGGGCCCTACCTCGAGGACAACATCACATCCCTGGCCGTCGACGGACGCCTGGTTGTCATCGCGCTGCAGGGCGGACCGAAGGGCACCCTCAACCTCGGGCGCATGCTGGCGCGGCGCCAGTCCGTGCACACCACGACGCTGCGCGCCCGGCCGGTAGAGATGAAGGCGGACATCGTCGCGGACACCGTCAAGAACGTCTGGCCCCTGCTCGAGGACGGCACCATCACGCACAGCATCTCGCGGACATTCCCGCTCGCCGAGGCCGCGGACGCGCACGAACACCTCGACTCCGGCGACAACACCGGCAAGATCGTCCTGACCGTGTAGGTCGAACCTCAGGCTAGGGAGGCGACGGCGCGGATCAGCTGGTCGAGGTCGTTCGGCGTGTTGAACGGGCCGAGCGACACCGTCACCGCGCCCCCCATGTCGCGGACACCCATGTCCGTGAACAGCTGGTTGGCGGGGGCTTCGGTGGCAACGATGCCGTTGTCGAAGAGCCGCTGGTTCACCATCGCCGAGGGCACCCCCATCACCCCGAAGCTCAGGCGGGGCACGCGGTCGATCGTCGCGCCGTCGGCCGCCTCGCCGGAGACGCCGACGATGTGCACGGCGGGCAGGGTGCCCAGGAAGGTGTGAAGGTCGTCGCGAAGCCCGTTGAGGTAGGTGCTGGCCTCATCCATCGAGGCCAGCAGGCGGGTGCGGCGGGTGCTGCGACCGTGCGCCGGGCGCTCCGCCAGCGACGCGTAGTGCTCGACCACGGAGGAAACGCCGCCCGCAAGACCCGGCGAGACCCGCTGCGCAAGCTTCGCCGCCCCGGTTACGTCCGGGTGGCCGAGGGCGTCCAGACGCCCGAACATGGCTTCGTCGCGGAAGACGAGCGCCGCGATCTCCGGCCCGCCCATCTCAGCGAGGTCGACGGCCACGACGTCTGCGTTCCAGTCGTCGAAGGCGATGGCCCGGTACGGGGCGTAGGCGGAGGCGTCGACAATGACCCACGCGCGGGAGCGGGCGCGGACCCTGTCCACCACCTCTGCGACGGGGGCGACGTTGCCCAGCAGGCCGTGCGCCGCGGGGACGGAGACGAGCCGCGTCGAGCCGTCGACGAGGTCGTCGTACTGCCACGAGGGCAGCTCGCCGGTGGCCAGGTCCGCCTGCGCCCAGCGCACCCCGGCGTCCACGCGGCTCAGCGCCGCGGTCAGGTCGGGGCGGTCGACGTTGTTCAGCACAACGGTGGAGTTGCGGCGCAGCAGCGGGCGCATCGCCGCCGCCAGCGCGGCATAGAGGGCGTGGAGGCTCGGGCCCAGGACAACGCGCTCGGGGGTGGCGCCGACAAGGTCGGCGACGGCGGTGTGGGCGTCGCTAAGCAATGCGAGCCCCTCGGGCCTCCCGGCGTTGTGCCGGGAGTGCGAACCCGCCACGGGCTCGGGGCGGGAGACGGCCGTGGACATGCGGAAGGAACGGGCGACCGCGGCGGAGACGCGCTCGGGGATCTGCGGGCAGTCGTGGGCGTTGAGGTACGTCCAGCCGTCAGAGAGGGAGGTGTAGAGCCCGCGCACGCTCGCGACGTCATAGGCCACTGGATGAACCTCCCAGGGTTGGTGTGCCGAATCCGGATAAACCGAAAGATGTAGGACGAACGAAATACAGCACCCAATTATGCACACCCCCGCGCGGCGATGCACACTTGCCTGCTCGCCGCGCACAACGGGGTTCTCGCTGGACTTTTCCCGACCGATTAGTAAGAGTTTTCGAATGCGTCGGGGCCCGCCGGGGCCTTCGGGACGGAGTCGTCGCAGGCCTACACGGGTCGGGACGGCCCGGGCGCTAGGGTAATGGGCGTGATGGACAAGCAGCAGTTGCGCGCCGACGTCGCCCGCATGACGTCGACCGCCACCGATGAGACGCCGAAGTCGCAGTCCAAGACCTTCTCGCGCGCGTGGTCGGACCTCGTGCGCGGGTGGAACCAGCACGAACTCTGGCTGCAGCTCGGCTGGCAGGACATCAAGCAGCGCTACCGCCGCTCCTCGCTGGGCCCGCTGTGGATCACCATCGCCACCGGCGTAATGGCCCTCGCCCTCGGCCTGCTGTACTCCATGCTGTTCCAGATCTCCGTGCGGGAGTTCCTCCCCCATGTCACGGTGGGCTTCGTCATCTGGGGATTCATCTCGGGCTGCATCAAGGACGGCGCCAACGTCTTCATCGAGAACGAGGGCCTGATCAAGCAGCTGCCCTCCGCACTGTCGGTGCACGTCTACAGGCTGGTGTGGCGCCAGCTGCTCTTCCTCGCCCACAACATGGTGATCTGGCTGGTGCTCATCGTCATCTTCCGCATCCCGCTCACCCTGAGTACCCTGCTGGCCGTGCCGGCGCTGCTGCTGCTCGTGCTCAACGGCGTGTGGGTGACCATGCTCTTCGGCATCATCGCCACCCGGTTCCGCGATGTAGCCCCGTTGCTCGAGGCACTGGTCCAGCTGCTGTTCTACGTCACGCCGATCGTGTGGACCACCTCCACCCTGCGCGAGCAGGGCGGGGAGGTCGCCCGGCGCGCACGCATCGCGGAGCTCAACCCGCTCTACCACTACCTGGAGATCATCCGCGCGCCCCTGATCGGCCAGGACGTGGCCGCCTACCACTGGGCCATCGTCGGGGCCTGCACGGTGGCGGGGCTGCTGGTCACGCTCCTGGTCATGCGCCAGCTGCGCTTCCGCGTCCCCTACTGGGTGTAAAGGACTTATCACCATGGTTTCCATCGACACCTACAACGCCTGCGTCGACTTCCCCATCTTCGACGCGAAGTCGCGCTCGCTGAAGAAGGCCGTGGTCTCCACCGCAGGCGGTGCCATCGGCAAGAACGCCTCGAACACGGTCGTCGTCGAGGCGCTGCGCGACATCAACCTCCACCTGCGAGAGGGCGACCGCGTGGGGCTGGTGGGCCACAACGGCGCCGGCAAGTCCACGCTTCTGCGCCTGCTCAGCGGGATCTACGAACCCACCCGCGGCGTGGCGGACGTGCGCGGGCGCGTCGCCCCGGTCTTCGACCTCGGCGTGGGCATGGACCCGGAGATCTCCGGGTACGAGAACATCATCATCCGCGGGCTCTTCCTCGGCCAGACCCGCAGGCAGATGCGCAGGAAGATGGACGAGATCGCGGAGTTCTCCGAGCTGGGCGACTACCTCAGCATGCCGCTGCGCACCTACTCCACCGGCATGAGGATCCGCCTCGCCCTTGGTGTGGTCACCTCCATCGAGCCCGAGATCCTGCTTCTCGACGAAGGAATCGGAGCCGTGGACGCCGCCTTCATGGCCAAGGCCCGTGTGCGCCTCGCCGAGATGGTGCAGCGCTCCGGCATCCTCGTCTTCGCCTCCCACTCCAACGACTTCCTCGCGCAGCTGTGCACCACCGGCCTGTGGATCGACAAGGGGGAAATCCGCAAGGCGGGCGAGGTCTCGGACGTGGTCGCGGCCTACGAAGGCCCGGAGGCCGGGCGCTACGTGGCCGACCTGGTCCAGCGCTTCCAGGGGTAGCGGGGTCGCTGCCCGGGACCGCGCGGCCGCTCGGGCACAATGGTGGGCATGACTGCCACCCTCAACCCGCGCGGGAAAACCGCCGCGGTGATCGTCACCCACAACCGCGTTGAGCTCCTGCGCCACTCCCTGGAGCAGGTGGTCAGCCAAACTCACCCGGTGACGTGGGTGATCGTGGTGGACAACGCGGCGCAGGACGGCGTCCGCGACCTGCTGGCGGAGCTCGCCGGGGACCGCGGCGTGTACCTGCCCTCGCGCACCAACCTGGGCGGGGCGGGCGGTTTCGCCTACGGCTTCCTGCACGCCCTCGCGCTGGGGGCGGATGCCGTGTGGTGCGCCGATGACGACGGCCGCCCCGCCGACGGGAACGTCCTGGCCTCTCTGTACGCCGCCGCGGAGCGCCACGGCCTCGCGGAGGTCAGCCCGCTGGTGGTCAGCCTGGAGGACCCCGCGAAGCTCGCTTTCCCCCTGCGCCAGGGCGTGACCTGGAAGCGCACCACCGCGGAGCTCGAGGGCGACTTCCTGCCGCAGTACGCCTCCCTGTTCAACGGCGCACTCATCTCGGCGGGGGCGATGGAGCGCATCGGGGTGCCGGACTACCGGCTCTTCATCCGCGGCGACGAGGTGGAGTACCACCGACGCCTCTCGCGCTCCGGTCTGGCCTACGGCACCGCCCTGACCACGTCCTACCTGCACCCGGACGGCTCCGGGGAGTTCCAGCCCATCATGGGCGGCCGCGCCCACGCGCAGTGGCCGGACAACGAGACCAAGCGCTACTTCACCTACCGCAACCGCGGCTACATCATGAACCAGCAGGGCATGCGGAAGATGAAACTGCAGGAGGTGGTCAGGTTCGCGTGGTTCTTCCTGGTGGAAAAGAAAAACCCCCGCGAGTTCGTCCGCTGGATCTCGCTGCTGCAGATGGGGGCGCGGGAGGATTTCCGCCGCCCCGGCCCGCGCGGCTGACCCCTCAGGCCGGGTCCGCCTGCGCGACGATCTTCGTCTCCTCCCGGAAGATCACCCGGCGCTGCAGCACGAAGTTGGTCACGGTGGCCACCCCCTGTGCGATGGTGAAGGAGACGATATCCTTCCACGGCTCGACCAGGCCGAGGGCCTGGAGCGGCTCGTCGGTGACATCGTAGAGGAACACCTGAACGGCGAACGTGATCGCGTAGAGCAGGAAAACGGCCCCCGCCTTTTTCGCGCTGACCTGCGACTGGAACGCGAATCGCGAGTTCAGCAGGTACGCCACCAGGGTGCCGAACACCCAGCCGACCGCCTTGGAGCCGGTGCGCGACAGCCCCGTGAGCTCCGTCAGGGAGTAAGTGATGCCGAAATCGATCACCGCGCACCCGACGCCGATGATCACGAACGGCACGAGCTGCCGCAGCACTGACTGTCTGTACTCCTGGGACACCTTGGACACGGGCGCACAGTCTACCGCCGAAGCAGCTCCCGCAGAACTTCCACGCGCTCGACCGGGGAGGTGCGCCCCGGGCCGAACACCCCCAGCGCCGCGAGCCGGACCAGCGAACCCGAGCACAGGTCACGCACCTCGTCCGCCGTGCGCCGGGGCCACCCCAGGGCCTCGAAGGTCGACTCGATCACCGCGTCGGTGGTCTCCGCGTCCGCGAAGCACGCCAGCCCGAGCACCACGCACCAGTAGGCGTCTCGCCCCTCGGCCCCGCGCTCCCGGGGAAGGGTTTCCGCCGCCTCACGGGCACGCTTGTCGACGCCCCCGCGCCCGAGGTCCAGCGCTTGAACGAGCAGGACGTAGTCAAACATGCGCGAGCGCGTGATCACGTCGCGCACCTCGGGGCGGGCCGCTCTCAGGACATCGTCGGCGCGGTCGTCGCCGATGAGGCGGCGGTTGATGCCGGTGATGTCGAAGGGGGTGTCCCCGAAATCCCCGGAGCCGGCGAGGCACACCGCGGCCGGTGTCGAGCGATCGCGCGGGTACTCCTCCACACGCTGCAGGTCGAAGCGCCACAGACCCCAGGTGAAGGTGAAGGGCGAGCGGCCGTCGCCCAGGGCCTCCCCGAGCGTGTCCCCCGGCGCGCCGCTGAACCGGGCGGGGGCCGATTGGGCGTCGGGAAGCGAGAATGCGACGGCGATCGCGTGCTGGACCTCGGGAAGACGGGCGTCGTCGGCGAAGCCGAGGTAGCGGTACACCTCTTCGTCGGATTTCATGGTGGCCACCCGGACCACCAGAGTGCGCCGCCGGGGCGGCGCACCGCTTCGGCGCGCCCGCGCGAGGGCCAGGTCGATGACCGGCGCGCGGTGCTGGCCGGAGAGCTCGCTCATGTCGGTTTCGCTTCCCGGTTCACCCGATGTGCCCGGCAACCCGGTTCATGTCACCGGGTGCCCGTCTTCCCCGGTTTTGCCGCCTCGACGGCGAGGTACCCGGCGGCGACAACGACCCCCATCAGGGTCCACGGCCGGGAGATGCCGCGCCGACGCAGCGCCTGTGCGGCGGAGCGGTGCAGGACGGAACTGGCGGCCGTGACACCGGCTGCGGTGGCACCCAGACCACTAATGACCGCCCACGTTTTCGCGGGGCTGCCCTCGCCGTGAACCGTGGCCGTCAGATCGTTCGCGGGATCCTCGTCAAAGGCGTTGAAGGCGGCGATGGTGGCCAAGTTGGCGGCCACCAGGGCGGTACGGGCGGCGGCGGTGCGCTCGGTGATGTCGCCGAGCGCGTACCACCCGGTGATGAAGCCGGCCTGGATGAGGCGTCCCCCGAAGGTATTGTCGAGGGCGTTGTAGTCGATCTTCTCGGGTGCTTCGTTGTGCTCGCCGGCGTGCGGCTCGGGGGCAGCGTGCTTCGGAGCGTGGTCTTCTCCGTGCCGGGTGTTGTCCCGGGGTGCGTCCATGGGTGCGTCCATGTCGGCCCATGGTAGACGCGCACTAGGCTGGGCGGTCATGAGAAAGCACTACAAGGGCGACGATCCGAACGCGACCCACGAGGCGGCCCAGCGCATTGAGGCCCCGTTGTCGGACTTCATGGCGCGCCTCTTCGCCGAGGAGCTGCCCTTCCTGGACTCCGAGTCGCGCACCCGCGTCTACGCCCTGCTGCGCGAGCACAAGGCGGCGGGGCGCCCGGTGATCACCTCGCAGGAGGAGTTGCCCGCGGAGATCCGGGAGATCATGGACCTGTAGGGTCCGCAGCGGCGCGGTCGGCGCGGTGGGCGCGGGCGGTGATTACCAGCACGTATCGCTGTGTTCGTATCCAACTTTCGGCGGGTGCGGGCTAGGCTTGTCCGCGTATGCCTACTAAGGAGATCTCTTAGAACATGGAACTTCACACAACCGTTGAATCCCTCCACGGCTGGGGCCGCACAGCACCCTCGACGGCCCACGTCCTGTCCACCCCCGACGTCGAGGTGATCAGGGAGGCGGTGGCCCGGGTCGCCGCGGACAACGAATCCCTCCCCGAGCGCCAGCGCCGCGGGGTCATCGCCCGTGGCATGGGCCGCTCCTACGGCGACCCCGCCCAGAACGGCGGCGGTCTGGTCGTGGACATGCGGGCGCTCAACGAGATTCACTCGATCGACCCCGATTCCGCCATCGTCGACGTCGACGGCGGCGTCACCCTCGACCAGCTGATGAAGGCGGCATTGCCGTACGGCCTGTGGGTCCCCGTCCTGCCCGGCACCCGCCAGGTCACCATCGGCGGCGCCATCGGCCCCGACATCCACGGCAAGAACCACCACACCGCCGGTTCCTTCGGCAACCACGTGGTGTCCATGGAACTCCTCGTCGCCGACGGGCGCGTCCTGCACCTCACCCCCGAGGGCAGCACCGACGACCCGGACGGCACCCTGTTCTGGGCGACCGTCGGTGGCATGGGGCTGACCGGCATCATCCTGCGCGCGCAGATCCGCATGACCAAGACGGAGACCGCGTACTTCGTGGCGGACACGGACCGCACGGACACCCTCGACGAGACCATCGCCGCCCACTCGGACGGCTCCGAGGTGAACTACGAGTACTCCTCCGCCTGGTTCGACGCCATCTCCGGGCCGCCGAAGACCGGCCGCTCCACCATCTCCCGCGGCTCGCTGGCCACCCTGGCGCAGCTCGAGGAGCTGGCGCCGAAGCTGGCGAAGGACCCCCTGAAGTTCAACGCCCCGCAGCTGATGACGGTGCCGGACATCTTCCCCTCATGGACGATGAACAAGCTCTCCCTGATGGCCATCGGCGAGGCCTACTACCTCATGGGCGCGCCCGCCCGTAACCAGGTGAAGAACCTGACGCAGTTCTACCAGCCGCTCGACCTCATCGGGGAGTGGAACCGCGGCTACGGCTCCGCGGGCTTCCTGCAGTACCAGTTCGTGGTGCCCACCGACGCGGTGGAGCCGTTCAAGGACATCATCTACCAGATCCAGTCCAGCGGCCACTACACGGCGCTGAACGTGTTCAAGCTCTTCGGCGAGGGCAACCGCGCTCCCCTGTCCTACCCGATGAAGGGCTGGAACGTGTGCGTGGACTTCCCCATCCGCCCGGGCCTCCACGAGTTCCTCGACCGCCTGGACGACCAGGTCATGGAGTTCGGCGGGCGCCTCTACCTGGCCAAGGAATCGCGTACCTCGGCGGAGAAGTTCCACGCGATGTACCCCGGCATGGAGGGTTGGCTGCGCACCCGCCGCGAGATCGACCCCACCGGCGTCTTCGCCTCCGACATGTCCCGCCGCCTCGAGCTCAGCTAAAGGAGAACACCCATGCTTAACGCAGTAGGCCAAGCCCAGAACATCCTTCTCATCGGCGGCACCTCGGAGATCGGACTCGCCATCGTCGGCGAGCTCCTCGCCCGCGGCGGCGCCCCGACGGTCACCCTCGCGGCCCGCCAGGATTCCCCGCGTCTCGACGACGCCGTGGCCGAGGTCCAGCGCGCGGGCGCGGGTCGGGTGCGCCTGATCGACTTCGACGCCACCGACTTCGGCTCCCACCCCGGGGTCATCGACGCCGCCTTCGCGGACGGCGACATCGACGTCGCGGTCGTGGCGTTCGGCACTCTCGGCGACCAGGAGGAGCTGTGGCAGAACCAGGCCCTCGCCGTGGACTCCGCGCAGACGAACTACACGGCCTTCGTGTCCGTGGGCGTCCTGCTCGGACAGGCCATGAAGGCCCAGGGGCACGGCACCATCATCGCGATGAGCTCCGTCGCGGGCCAGAAGGTGCGCCGCTCCAACTTCGTCTACGGCTCCGCCAAGGCCGGGATGGACGCCTTCTACCTCCAGCTCGGGGAGGCGCTGCGCGCCGACGGCGTAAAGGTGACCGTGGTGCGGCCCGGCCAGGTGCGCACGAAGATGACCAAGGGCCTGGACGAGGCGCCGCTGACCGTGAACAAGGAGGATGTCGCCCAGGCGGCGACCGAGGCCGCGCTCAAGGGCGACCGCACGGTGTTCGTGCACAAGCTGTTCGGCCCCATTTCCTTTGTTCTCCAGCACGTTCCCGCGTCCATCATGAGGCGGTTGAACTTCTAACCTTCCAAAACGGGATTGCCGGTGCCGTGTGACAAACTGATATCCATGCGAGTTCTTCACCCGGAAACACCACCGACCACCGGAGGCGGATCCACCGCCGCCTCCCGCGCGGGCACGGCCGGGCGAGATGCCCTGACCGTGCCCGCCACGCTGTGGCGCATCCCCGCCGCCCTGGTCGGCGGGGGTGTTTTCGCGTTGCTCTCCTGGTTCATCCTCCACTCGGTCACCCTCCCGGCGTTCAACACCTCCACCGTGACGCCGGCGCTGGCCACCGCGTTTTCCTTCGCGGTCATCCTCGTCACCGCGTGGCTCGTCTGGCTGTGGATGCGCGACGATCGCGCGGGGCGCACCCGGCCAGCCTGGCGCGCCGCCCTGACGGAGATTGCGGCCACCCTCATGCCCGCGGGCCTGGTTGTCACCGCGCTGGGTGTCCCGCTGAGCGCAACCAAGCTCTACCTCTGGGGCATCCAGGTCGACCAGGGCTTCCGCACCCAGTTCCTCAACCGCATGACGGAACAGCTCGGCAACCACGACATGAACTACTTCGGCTTGCCGACGTTCTACCCGCTCGGCTGGTTCTGGCTCGGCGGACGGATGGCCAACGTCCTGCACATGCAGGGCTGGGAGGTCTACCAGCCGTGGGCCATCGTCTCCCTCGCCGCGGCGGGTTCGGCCCTGACCCCGGTGTGGCGCAAACTCACCTCCTCGCTGCCCCTCGCCGCGGCGATCGCGGGCATCACCATCGCCGTGATCCTGACGAAGACCGCGGACGAGCCCTACGCCGCCATCGTGGCCATGTTCGTCCCGGCGGCGGCCGTCGCCTCGGCCCGCGCCCTGCGCGGTTCTCAGTCCGCCACCGCGGGCCTGGCCGTCTACCTCGGCCTGTCTGCCACGTTCTACACGCTCTACACCGCCATCTCGGCTCTGACGGTCGTCGTCCTCGCCGCAGTGATCTTCCTCGCGGAGGGCCGGAAATGGACGCCCGTCAAGCACCTTCTGGCCATCGGCACCGGCTCGATCGTCATCGCCCTGATCACGTGGGGCCCCTACCTGTACCGCCGGGTGTTCGGCGGATACGCGGTGCGCAGCACGGCGAACCACTTCCTGCCCAACGAGGGCACGGTCCTCCCGCTGCCCTTCTTCTCCCTCTCCGTCATCGGCGCGCTCAGCCTCGCCGGCGTGGTCTTCCTCATCGCCCGGGCACGCGACGCCCGCTACTCGGGCCTGCTCGTCGCGCTGGCCGTCTGCTACTTCTGGGCGCTCGCGTCCATGGTGGCCCCGCTGGCGGGCACGTCCCTGCTGGGTTTCCGGGTCGAGGTGCTGATCACCCTCCTCTTCGTCACCGCCGGAGCCCTGGGCGCGGCCGAGGCCGTCAGCGGTCGCGCGGGCACCGACCTCCTGCCCCGCATGGGCGAGGGAAACCGGAGGGTCGTCGCGGCCTCCGCCGCTGTCCTGGCCGCGGCCTCCGTACTCACACTCGTCCAGCAGATCCCGGGGGAGAACGAGACGCACATCGACCAGGCCTACGGCGACACCGACGGCAACGGCGATCGCGCGGACAAGCGCCCCGCCGATGCCGGCCGCTACTACAACGACGTCGCCGCCTTCATCACGGACCACGGGCGGGCCCCCGCCGACACCGTGGTCTACACCGACGAAGTCAACTTCATGGCCTACCACCCCTTCTACGGGTTCAACGCGATCACCAGCCACTACGCCAACCCGCTCGGCGAGTTCGACCTGCGCAACGAGGACCTTGCCGCCTGGGCCGAGGGGTCCTTCGGCGAGCTCTCCGACCCGGCCAAGCTGACCGGGGCGATGGACTCCTCGCGCTGGCGCGCCCCGGACGCCTTCATCTTCCGCGGCGACCTGGACAATCCCGACGAGCCCTGGAAGAGCCACATCTCCCACGACATCTTCCCCAACCAGCCCAACGTGCGCTACGACGCCATCCTGTTCAACCCCGCGGCCTTCGACTCGCCCGCGTGGGACGTGAAGCAGATCGGCCCCTTCGTTGTGGCGGTTCGTAACAAGTGAGATGGAAAGTAGAGTTACACGACGTGACAGCTCCAGAAAAACCCACTCAGCAGGAGGGTTCGACCGTGGTGGCGCACGATCGGGCGTCGAAAAGCCTCGTGCGGCTGGCCACCGTGTCCGGCCTGCTGGCGTTCATCTGCTTCGTCCTCACGCCGCTGCTTCCGGTCAGCCAGGTGCAGTCCTCGCTGAACTGGCCGCAGGAAGGTTCCCTGAACTCGGTGAACGCGCCGCTGATCTCGCTGGCGCCCGACGACATCGAGGTGACCGTCCCGGTCTCCGCGATCGCGTCGTTGCGCAGCGGGCAGACGACCGTTTTGGGCACGCTCCCCGACTCGTCGAGCGAGGCCTACGACCGTGGCATGTTCGTCACCGCGCCCGGGGGCGGCGTGGTGGTCAACTCCGTGAACAAGGTCATCTTCGAGCTCACGCGCGACGAGGTGAAGTCGCTGCCGGGTGACGCGAGGATCCGGATCCGCGCGGACAGCGAGGGCACGAGCGTCGAGGTGCCGGGCACCGGTTTCAGGGAGGAGAGCGACGAGGACCTCCGGCCGCAGATCACGGGCATCTACACCGAGCTCGACGGGGATGCCGCGAAGCTTGTCGACGCCGGGTTGAGCGCCCACGTGGACATCAACTCGCGCTTCACCTCCACCCCGACCCTGGCGAAGACGCTCGCGATGGTCGTCGGGGCGCTCTCCGCCCTGACCGCCCTGTACAGCCTGTGGAGGCTGGACCGCTGCGACGGTCGCCGCATCCCGCGGCTGCGCCAGGAGTGGCGCGGCGTCAAGCCCCTCGACGGCGTCGTCGTGGCCGTCCTGGCCTTCTGGCACGTCTTCGGGGCCAACACCTCGGATGACGGTTACCTGCTGACCATGGCGCGGGTGGCCAACCACTCCGACTACATGGCCAACTACTACCGCTGGTACGGCGTCCCCGAGTCCCCCTTCGGCTCCCCGTTCTACGACCTGCTCTCGCTCTTTGCCAAGGTGTCCACCGCCTCCATGTGGATGCGCCTGCCCACGCTGATCGCGGGCCTGCTCATTTGGTGGATCCTCTCGCGGGCGATCCTGCCGCGCCTGGGCAGCGCCATCGCGCAGCGCCGCGTGGCGTACTGGACGGCAGCCTTCGTCTTCCTCGCCTTCTGGCTGCCCTACGACAACGGCACGCGCCCGGAGCCGGTCATCGCCCTCGGGCTGATCGCCACCTGGGCCGCCTTCGAGCGGGCCATCGCCACGGACCGGCTGTTCCCGGCCGCCCTCGGCACCGTCATCGCCGCGTTCACCCTGGCGTGCGGACCGACCGGCCTGGCCGCGGTGGGTGTGTTCCTGGTCAGCCTGCCCGCCCTGCTGCGCACGATGCACCGCCGCCGGGACATTGCCCCGGCGCTGGCCTACGTCGCCGCCTTCCTGGGTGCCGGCACCGCGGTGATGATCCCGGTGTTCCACGACCAGACCATGGCAGCCGTGCTGGAGGCCACCGCCGTGCGCTCGAAGGTCGGGCCCGCGCTGGAGTGGTATGCGGAGTGGACGCGCTACTCCACCCTGTTCCAGCAGTCGGTGGATGGTTCGATGTCGCGCCGCTTCCCCATGTTCGTCTTCATGTTCAGCGTCATCCTCATCCTCTGGGCGCTGGCGCGCTACGGGCGCATCAACGGCGCCGAGTCCGGGCCCGTTCAGCGCCTGGTGATGATCATCGGCCTGTCCACGTTCTTCTTCATGTTCACGCCGACGAAGTGGACCCACCACTTCGGCATCTACGCCGGCATCGGCGGTGCCGCGGCCGCCGTCGGCGCGGTGGTGCTCAGCCAGGTCGCGCTGCGTTCGGTGCGCAACCGCACCCTGGCCATCGCCGCGGTGCTCTTCCTCATGTCGCTCACCCTGGCCGGTTGGAACGCCTGGTGGTACGTCTCCTCCTTCGGCGTTCCGTGGTGGGACCGCACCGTCCAGCTCAAGGGTGTGGAGGCGAACACGGTGATGCTGGTGATCACCCTCGCCGTGCTTCTCCTGGGTGTCGTGCAGGGGCTGCGGCACCAGGACACCGAGCCGATCACCGACCGCGGCCGCTGGGCGGGCATCATGTCCGCGCCCATCGCCGTCGTGGCGGTGCTCATGGTGGCGTTTTCCTGCCTCACCTTCCTCAAGGCCTTCGTCGCGCAGGCCCCCGCCTACTCGGTGGGCATGGGCAACGTGAAGACGTTCACCGGCAACAGTTGCGCCCTCGGCGGGGACGTCCTGCTGGAGACCGACACGAACGAGTCCTTCCTCACCCCCGTCGGCGGCGTGCCGCTCGGGCGCTCCCTCGACGCCGGCGAGCACCGGGGGTTCAACCCAGAGGGTGTGCCGGCCTACATCACCTCGGAAAGTGACAACGCCGCGACCGCCGACTCGCGCACCAACTCCGACAACACCGCCGCGGCCGCCCCAGTCAACAACACCAACACCGGCGCGACCACAGGATCCAGCACGGGCGACGCCTCCGGCAACTCCAACGCCAACGACGCGAACGGGTCCAGCGGCAGCGGAAACGCCACGCCCGACGCGAAGTCCAGTGACGCCTCCGAGCAGGAGCAGTCCACCTCGCGCACCAACACGCAGGGCAACCGCGCACCCGAGCTGCGTGGCATCAACGGCTCCACCGTGCGCCTGCCGTTCAACCTGGACTACAACAAGGTGCCTGTCCTGGGCAGCTTCTCCGACAGCCCCGAGGGCTCCGCAAAGCTCGAGACCTCCTGGTACGAGCTCCCCGCGGCCCGCGAGGACGCCCCGCTCGTGGTCGCATCGGTGGCCGGGCGCATCGCCCACCACGACATCAACGGTGTCGAACAGGAGGGCACCGACCTCAAGCTCGAGTACGGCACCCGCAAGGACAACGGCGAGGTCGAGGTGCTTGGCGACGTCGAGATGCTCGACCAGGGCCCCACCCCCTCCTGGCGCAACCTGCGCTACCCCATCGCGGACCTGCCGGGGGAGGCCAACGTGGCCCGCCTCGTCGGCGAGGACACGTCGCTGAAGGCCGAGGACTGGATGGCCGTGACCCCGCTGCGCGCCCCCACGCTCGCTCCGCTGGGTGAGGTCCTCCACCCGGACACCCCGGGCCTGCTCGACTGGTCCGTGGCGTTCCAGTACCCGTGCCAGCGCACGTTCAACCACTACGCCGGCGTGGCCGAGATCCCCGAGTTCCGCATCATGCCCGACGCCCCGGGCAAGAAGAAGCTCTCCGCGTTCATGGACTTCCTCGGCGGCGGCTCCCTCGCCACGGCCGAGGCGGTGAACTACTCCTACGAGATTCCGGGGTACATGAACCACGACTGGCAGCGTGACTGGGGTTCGGTGGCCAAGTACGAGCGCCGCACGAACTCCGTTGGTGAGGCACCGAAGGTGGCCGAGATCAACCACGAGGACATCACCCGCACGGGCTGGTGGAGCCCGGGCCACATGAAGGTCCGCGACCCCGAGGAGGATTCGCAGTAGCGTTTCCGGGGCCCGCCCGGCCCCGGTAGCGGGCCCCGCCCCGCACACCGCCCGAGCAACCCCCGCACCCAGCCCACCGGCAGCCGGCGCCCGCCCCCCGCGGCGGCGCCGGCTGCCGCGTTAAGGTGGTGGCATGAAAGACCTGTTTGAACTAGTCAACGGCCACTGGGTGGAGACCCACACCATCCCCGCCGACCGCGGCATCGACGGTGCCTTCTACGCCCTGCGCGACAAGTCGGAGGAGGACGTGCACGCGCTCCTGCGCGACGGTGCCGGCCGCGGCGGTGATCTCTTCCTCTCCTTCATGGACACTGACGGGGTCAACGCCGCCGGCATGGAGCCCCTGAAGAAGGACCTGGACCGCCTCGGCGCCTCGGACATCGGTGAGTTCGTGCACAACCTCGGCCTCCTCGAGCGCGACGGCGTGGGCGGCCCGCTGACCTACTGGGTGGAGAAGGACTCACAGGGCGAGGATGCCGTACCGTACCTCTTCCAGTCCGGGCTGGGTCTGCCCGACGAGGCCTACTACCGCTCCCCCGAGCACGCGGAGACCCTGAAGCGGTACGTGGGGCACGTCGAAAAGATGCTCGGTTTCGTCGACCCGTCCTACCTCTTCGGGCTCACCCCGCAGATCGCCGCCCGGCGCATCGTGAACCTGGAAACGCAGCTCGCACACAGCCACTGGGATGTCGTCGCCACACGCGACGCAATGGCCACCTACAACCCGGTGGAGCTAGAGGAGCTTCCGGCCATCATCCAGACTCTGCTGCGCGCCTCCGGCCTCGGCGACGGGCGGGTGATCAACATGATGCCCTCCTTCACCGCCGATCTGGCGGGCATGCTGCGCCCCGAGACCCTCGCGGACTGGCAGCTGTGGGGCGTGTGGAACGTCCTCCGCTCCCGCGCCGGCGTCCTCCCGGAGGAGGTCGGCCGGGCGAACTTCGACTTCTACGGCACCGCCCTGTCCGGGGCCACGGAGCAGCGCGACCGGTGGAAGCGCGGCGTGGGCCTGGCGGAGTCCCTGGTCGGCGAGGAAATCGGGCAGGTCTACGTCCGGGAGCACTTCCCCGCCTCCTCGAAGGACCACATGCTGGAGCTCGTGGGATACCTGGTGCGCGCCTACCGGGAGCGCATCTCCACCCTGCCGTGGATGGGCGAGGGCACCCGCGAGCGCGCCCTGGAGAAGCTCGCCCAGTTCAACTCCAAGATCGGCTACCCCGACCGGTGGCGCGACTACTCCGCGCTGGAGTTCTCCCCGAGCGGTGCGGACCTGCTGGACAACGTGCGCCGGGGCGCGGCCTTCGAGCACGAGTACCAGATCGACAAAGTGGGCAAACCCACGGACCGCGACGAGTGGGTGACCACCCCGCAGACCGTCAACGCGTTCTACAACCCGGTGGTCAACGACATCACCTTCCCCGCAGCGATCCTGCAGCCGCCGTTCTTCGACCCCGAGGCGGACGCCGCCCAGAACTTCGGCGCGATCGGCGCGGTCATCGGCCACGAGATCGGGCACGGATTCGACGACCAGGGCTCGCGTTACGACGGCCTGGGCAATCTCCAGTCGTGGTGGACCGACGAGGACCGCGAGCGCTTCGAGGAGCTCACCGCCAAGCTGGTCAAGCAGTTCACCGGCCTCATCCCGGCCGTCCTGGACGGCCGGGAGGACATCTCGGGCGTGAACGGCGAGTTCACCCTGGGCGAGAACATCGGTGACCTGGGCGGCCTCGGCATCGCCGTCGTGGCCTACAGGCTCTACCTGGAGGACCACGGGATGGAGGACGGGCCCTCCCTGCCCGTCGACGGCCTCGAGGGTGAGTTCACCGGCTTCCAGCGCCTCTTCCTGGCCTGGGCGCGCGTGTGGCGCTCCAAGGTTCGCCCGGAGATGGCCGCGCAGCTGCTGGCCATCGACCCGCACTCCCCCAACGAGTTCCGCTGCAACGTCATCGCCGCGAACATCCCCGAGTTCTACGGGGCCTTCGACGTGGAACCGGGCTCCCGGGTCTGGGTGGAACCGGAGGACCGGGTGGTGATCTGGTGAGAAAGCCCCTCGAGCAGGGCTCGCCCGACGACGCCTACCCGGAGAACATCCAGGGCGACCCCTCCTTCAACGTCGGGGGCGTGGAGCGCCTGCTGCCGGAGGAGCTGCAACTGGAGCAGCTGCTTTCCTACATGGAGGCCACCTACCCGGTGGAGGGCGACCCCTCGGACAAGTACCTGGCTCTCCTGCCCGACCGCCTGACGCACGCGGCGATGCTCATGCTGGGCTCGGCCGTGGACCACACCATGCCGGGCGTGGCCTTTCCGGGTGGCGTGGCCGCCTCCGAGGTGGAGTGGGGCACGCTGTTCACCCCCTCCGAGCCGGGTGGCGCGTGGGTGGTGTCCTGCGCCCCCGCGCTCGGCCCGGAGGCGCGCGAGCACGCCTGGCGCCCGGAGGTGGCGGGGGCGGCGGAGCTGTCGGGCACGACCATCATCGACGTCACCGACCCCGCCGAGGCCCCGGCCGCCGTCGAGTACGCCCGCTCACGGGGGGCAACGCGTGTGACGCTGTGGGGCTTGGGCGCGCTGCCGGAGGCGGACGCCGATGCCCGGGTGGTCACGTTTCCCGCCGGTGACGTCGACGCCGACCTGGTCCAGACGGAAGCCGCGTACTACACGCGCGCCGGTATCTCGACGCCGGCGCAGGCGCGCCGCCGGGTCCGGGACGTCGCCGCCTTCCTGCGCGCCTAGAAAGGCAGCTGGAACCCGGGGATGTCCACGTGGGGTGCTCCGACCGGCACGAGGACATCCGCCGGGATGAGGGTGAGCATGTTCATCGGCAGGTAGGGCGCAAGGACGTTGCGCAACGGGACTGCCGGGGCCCACACGGGGCCGGCCGAGCTGGTCCACCCGCCGTTGGCGTCGGTGATGCCGGGTTCGACCGCGGCGACGGCGTCATCGGTGTTCGCCTGCGCCCCGCCGTAGGTCAGGGCCGCGGCGGACCAGCCGTCGCCGAAGGAGACCGAGGCGGTCTCGGTGGCGAAGTCGTCGGACCAGCCGTACTTGGTGCCCTGGGCGCCCGGGAGCTGCGACGTGCCGTAGTTCTGCACGAAGCCGTCCGCGGCGACGGGCGCGGCGGTGCGCATGCCGGTGAGCAGGGGACCCGCGGCCGGATCCGGCTCGATGTCGCTGACGAACTTCGCTGCGTCGAGGGCTGAGGTGGTGGTGTTGCCCCAGCTGCCCACGCGGTGGGTGGCACCGAGCCCGTAATCCCGCGCGGTCTCGTCGATCGCCTGCGGGTAACGGCGGTCCAGGTCGGTGGCGGTCCCGTCGTCGGAGCGGCGGATCATGTCCTCCACGCGCCACTGGTCCTCGGGCGCACCGTAGCGCAGCACCCAGTAGCCCAGGTAGAGCTTGGCCAGGGACAGAGCCGGGCGGGGCTCGGCGGCGTTCGGGGTTCCGGTCCAGGTACCGCCGGGGTGGTAGACGGCAACCGCGGAGCGTGGGTCGGACCAGCCGCCGCGCACGTCCATTGCGTGGGCCGGCGCGCCGGTGAAGACCACGGCGGAAGCGAGGAGCAGGGGGAGGAAACGTTTCACCCCTCCATTATGAACCTAACTGCCTAATTTCTTAAAGGGCGCTGGGAAACCGTCCCCAAACCGCCAGTTGCGGAGGGGGCGCAGCAGGGGTGAGCGCTGCTTGGTCTCGTCGATCTGGCGGATGCCGCGGATCGTGTCGGTGGTGTTGTCGTAGGCGTCGCCATTGGTCAGGGCGGCGGCGACCCAGGTCTCGTCGCCGATCTCGCCGAAGGCCACGCTGCCGGTCTGGGACTTCTCGTCGTTGGACCAGCCCGTCTTGAAGCCCTCCACGTGGTCCAGCTTCGCGGTGCCGAAGACCTGGCGGAAGCCGTCGTCGGCGGTGTCGGGGACGCTGCGCATGCCGTCGAGAAGCGGCTTGGCCTGCGGGTCCCAGACGATGGAGGCGAGGAACTTGGCCACATCGTAGGGCGAGGTGGTGGTCCAGCCCCACGCGCCGTTGCGCTCGGTGTGGGGCAGGCCGAACTCGGCCGCGATATCCCGGATCGCCTCGGGGTGGGCCTCGTCGAGCTTTTCGGCGTAGGAGTTGTTGGACATGCGGATCATATCCTTGACCAGGTCCTTTTCCTCGTCCGTGCCGTGGTAGAGCACGTAGTAGCCGAGGTAGAGCTTGGCCAGGGAGAGTGCCGGACGGGGCTCGAGCGCGTCGGAGGTGCCGGACCAGCGCCCGTCCGGGTGGTACACCACAATGGCGGTGCGGTTGTTTTCGTACGACCGCTCAATCTCGTAGGCCTGGGCCGGCGCGGCCGACACGAGGAGGCAGGCGCACAGCGCCGACACCAGCTTTTTCACGCTTCACATTATGGCACCCTAGAGGTCGAGGATTGAGTCAGCCTCGTTGTACTCCTCGTAGCTGGGCTCCTCCACCTCGCAGAGGGTGACTGTCGCGCCCGTCGGGTCCGCGATGACGGCGAGGAGACCGAAGGGATGCTGCTCCGGGCCGAGCAGGAGCTCCCCGCCCAGCTCCTCGGCTCGCCGCGCCGCGGCGGCGGTGTCGGCCACCCCCAGGTAGGTCTCCCAGAACCCGGCCATGCCCTCCAGCTCGTCGCGGCCCGACTCGTCGCGCATGCCCAGGAAGGGCGCGCCGTCGCGAAGCGCCGTGTAGTACCCGTCGTCGACGCGCACCTCCCAGTCGAACAGCTCGGCGTAGAAGTCGATGCACTCCCTGCCCCTGCTCACGGCGACGTACTCGTGCCAGACCGGGGTGCCGGGCTCACCGGCGGCGACGAACTGGTCCTCGCCCGCGGGCGCGATGAGACCGAACACCGCCCCCGCCGGGTCGACGCAGAGCGACATCTCGCCGAGCGAAACCTCGGCGGAGGCGAGGACGGTGCCGCCGAGCTTCTCGACGTTTCCGCGGTCCCGCACCGGGTCACGGGTGAGGAAGTAGGTGACCCACCCGTCGGTCATCGTGGGGTCGTCCAGCTGCGGGATGAAACCGGCCACCGGCAGGCCGTCCTTGCGGGCGACGCGGTAGGCATCTGCGGAAACCTCCCAGCCGAGGACGCGGGAGTAGAAGTAGGTGGATTTCTGGGTGTCCGTGGTGGCCAGGTCCTGCCAGTACGGCATGCCCTCCATCGCCTCGAAAGCCGGCATTTACAGGTTCCTCCACTTTTCGGGGTCGAAGTCGTCGTTGGCGGTGCGCTCGTCGAAGTAGTCGGAATCCTCCCCGCCGGTGACGACGGTCGCCGAGGTGCCTGCGACGGTGACCACGTCGGCGTCGGCAAGCATGTGCCCGCGGGAGGTGACTACCTCGCCGTTGACCAGCACCTCTCCGCCGGCGATGAGCTCCTTGGCCTGCCCGCCGGTCTCGGCGAGGTTGGCCAGCTTGAGGAACTGACCCAGCTTGATCGAATCTCCGGTGATTCCAACGTCCATGGAGGACAAGCCTAACCGCGGCGCAAGGTCAGCGCTCCGCCTGGTCGGTCGGCATGATGTTGAGGGTGTCGATGTTGACGTGCGCGGGCAGGCTCGCCACCCAGCGCACCGCCTCCGCCACGTCCTCGGCGCTGAGGTTGAGCTTGCCCTCGTAGACGGCGTCTGCACGCTCGGTGTCGCCGGCGAAGCGGTTGCGGGAGAAGTCTGTCTTGACGCGCCCGGGGTCGATCTCCGTGACGCGGATGAGGTTCTCCGCCTCCTCGCGCCGCAGGGCGCGCGTGAGCCCGCGCAGGCCGTACTTCGCGGCGTTGTAGCCCGAACCACCCCTGTAGGCGTCGGTGCCGGCCACCGACCCGATGTTGATCACCAACCCCTCGGCGGCCCTGAGCTGGGGGTAGAGCGCCTGGGTGACGCGCACGGTGCCGTAGACGTTGGTCTCGTACATCCAGCGCCAGTCCTCCTCGCTCGCGTCGCGCAGGTAGTCGAGACCCCGCGCCCCGCCCGCGTTGTTCACCAGCAGGTCCACCCGGTCGAGCTGTGCGGCAAGCTTGTCGACGCTCTCCTGATCCGTCACATCGAGCTCCACCGCCACACCCCCGATCTCGCGCGCGATGGGCTCGCAGCGCTCGATGCGCCGCGCCGCCACGTACACGGTCCATCCGTCACCGGCCAGCGCCCGCGCGGCTGCCTCGCCGATGCCCGCCGATCCGCCCGTCACCACAGCAATCTTGTCCATGGGCACAAGTTTAGGTGGGGACGACCTGCCGCATGGTGATGTTGATCCTGCCTTCCCTCAACCCCGTGTATCCGGGGCCGGTGCCGGGACGTGGCGGGGTGACCCCGTGGCGGGCCCGGCGCGCGGGACCCCCGAAGACCAGCGCGTCACCGGACATGAGGACCACTTTGTGCCCCTCGATGCGGAACACCGTCTCGTCGCCGATGGAGAGGCTGACCACGGGGTTGTCGGCCTCCTCCTCGGCGTCCACGTGCTCGCCCATGCCGGCGCCTGGCGGGTAGTAGTTCACCAGGGCGGTCTCCACCTTCATCGGGGTGATGGCCGGGTCGAGGGCGTTCGCGCGCGCCACGACCGTGTCCGCGACGGCCTGGTAATTCTCCGGGACCGGCGGGACCGGGGTGCCGTCGACTTCCCGGACCAGGCGGTAGGGGTTGGTGGCCCAGAACCAGCCGAGGGACATGAGGTGGGCCTTCATCTGGTTGCGCCCCACCTGCGGGCGACGCATTGCGACGGGGGTCCCGGCCACGTCCCGGGTGATCCCGCGCGCCTGCTCCACCAACCCGCGCTGCTGGTCCGGGGAGAGAAAGCCCGGTAAGTGCACCACGCCGGGCATGACGCGCTGCGGGGCGCGGGGCAGCTCGGCGGCGTCGAAAAGCATGCCCACACGCTACCCTGAAGCGAATGAACCGGAACGTGATCCTCGCCGTCGTCATTGCCGTGCTCGTGGTGGCCGCCTACTTCCTCGCGGAGGGGCGCTGGGTCGGGCCGCTGGTGGTGCTGGCGGCATCGCTGCTCGCGGTGTTCGCGTCGCGGCGGGACGGGGCATTTTCTGCGGAGGCGGTTCGGTAGGTGCCCTGGGCGGCGTTTTCTGCGGGGCGGGGTGCGCCTCCGCCGTCGCCGCCGTCTCCGCCACAAACCGGTAAAACCAAACCGGTAAAAGCCCTGGTGGACGAAACGCGCCCAAAACGCGACCTGCAGTTTTACCGATCTAGTTTTGCCGGTTTGCGGCAGCACTCGCCACCTACCACAACACCCGCCGCCTACTGCAGCGCGAAGCTCTCCACCACCTCGTAGCGCGGGCCGCCCCCGCGCCCCGACCCGAGGTGCGACTCCACCAACTGCACCTCCTCCACCGCGAATTCCGGGCCCCGGTACACGCTCAGCGCCCGGGCGTGGTCGGCGACCAGCCATGAATCCCGCGTCCGCGCGCCCGCCCGCGCAACCGTCAGGTGGGCCCGGCGGCGCTCGTCCGGCTCCGCGGCACAGTCCCCCATCAGCGCCCGCAGTTCCGTGGTGTCGCCGCCGACCCCGATCCACAGCGTGCGCCTGCTGAAGGACCCGGCCCCGCTCAGGTTCAGTCGCAGCGGCCCGTGCAGCCCCGCCGCCCGCGCCACCAGCGCCGTCGTGGCGGCGGCGTCGTTGGGCTGGTCGCCGTAGAAGGCCAGCGTGAGGTGCCAGTTGTCCGGATCGGTCCACCGCAGCTCGGGCCCGCGCAGGGGCCGCAGGGCAGTGACCAGGTGCTCCCGCGGGGCGTCGGGAAGCATCACCGCCGCGAACAGCCGCCTCATCGCTTTCCGACGCCCCCGCGCCCCGCTCCACCCATCCACACCATGCCCCGGCACCTTACCCGCCCCGCTACCCTGTTGGCCATGGTCACACCGGCGTTCAACCTCGAGAAGATCGGCCGCGGCCTGCCCGTCAGCCGGGTGATCGCCGACCTCCCGGAGGCGGGACCGCTTGTCGTGGAGGCGCCGCCCGGCACCGGCAAGACCACGCTGCTTCCCCCGGCGATCGCGAACGTCGCGGGGAAGACCCTCGTCACGGCGCCGCGGCGGGTGGCGGTGCGAGCCGCGGCGCAGCGCCTGGCCCAGCTCGACGGCTCCCGGCTCGGCGACAGGGTGGGATACTCCATCCGCGGGGAGCGCCACCCGGGCACCCTGGTGGAGTTTGTCACCCCTGGCGTGCTGCTCAACCGCCTGCTCGCCGACCCGGAGCTCGGGGGCGTGGGCGCGGTGGTTGTCGACGAGGTCCATGAGCGCCAGCTGGACACCGACCTGGTCCTGGCCATGTGCATGGAACTCGCGGTCCTGCGCGAGGACCTCTACCTGGCCGCCATGTCCGCCACGCTCGACGCGCGCGCCCTCGCCGGGCAGATGGGCGCGCGCATCCTCAGCACCGAGGCCGTCACCCACCCGCTGGATGTCACCTACGACCCGCACCCGGGCCGCGTGGAGGGCACGCACGAGTTCTACCGCCACGTCGCCGACCTCGCCGGTGCAGGTGACGCGCGCACCCTCGTCTTCGTTCCCGGTGTGCGCGAGGTGGAGCTCGTCTGCTCCCACCTGCCCGACGCCGCCCCCCTGCACGGCCGGCTCAGCAGCTCCGAACAGGACCGCGCCCTGAACGGTGACGCACACACGGTCGTGGCCACGAGCATCGCCGAATCCTCCCTCACGGTGCCGGGTGTGCGCCGCGTCGTCGACGCCGGGTTGTCCCGCGTCCCCCGGCGCGACGCCGCCCGCGGCATGACGGGGCTGGTCACTGTTTCCGCCGCGAAAACCAGCGCCGACCAGCGCGCCGGCCGCGCCGGGCGCCTCGGCCCGGGCGAGGTCGTGCGCGCCTACTCGCAGGCGGACTACCAGCACTTCCAGCCCGACATCACCCCGGAGATCGCCACCTCGGACCTCACGGGCGCGGCCCTCACGATGGCGGCCTGGGCCTCCCCGGACCTGCCGCTTCTCACCCCGCCACCGGCCCAGGCACTCGCCGACGCCCACGAGGCGCTGCGCCTCCTCGGCGCCCTCGGCTCCGACGGCGCAATCACGGACCTCGGCCGCAGGCTCGCGCGCATGCCGGTCGACCCCCGCCTCGGCGCGGCGCTCGTCAGGTTCGGCTCCGGCGCCGCCCCCACCGTCGCGGCCCTCGCGGAGGGCATGGGCGGTGACCTCTCCTCCGCCCGCCCCCCGAAGCGCCAGGTGGACCGGTTGGCGCGCCTCGTGCCGCGGACCGATCCCGTCCCGGCGGGTGAGGTGCTCGCGGTGGCCTACCCGCAGTGGGTGGCCAGGCGCACCGGCGAGGAATACCTGCTGGCCAGCGGCACGCGTGCCCGCCTTGGCATCCCGATGGGCGCTCCCGAGTGGATCGCCGCCTCGGAGGTGCAGCTCACCCGCGGCGGCGCCGTCATCCGCTCCGCCGCCCCCATCCCTTTCCCGGAGGACAGGGTGCGCACGCACACGCGGGCCACGCTGGCGGGCGGGAAGGTCCGCGGCCGCAGGGTGACGGCGGTCGGTGCCATCGAGCTGACCTCCACACCCGTGCGCCTCTCCCCCGCCGAGGCGGAGGAGGCGCTTGCCGGGCTCACCTTCGACGCATTCACGCTTGACGACGCAGCCCGCGGCCTCAAGGAGCGCCTCGATTTCCTCCACCACACCCTGGGCGACCCCTGGCCGGACGTCGCGGAAGGGGACTATTCGCCCGAGGTCGCCGAGGTGGCCAGGGGGGCGTCGATAAGCGGGCTCGACATGCGCGCGGCGTTCATGCGGCAGCTGCCCTGGCCCGAGGCCTCGCGCCTCGACGAGCTCGCGCCGCAGCGCCTGGCGGTGCCGAGCGGCTCGCACCCGCGGGTGAGCTACGCCAACGGGCGCCCCGTGGTGCGCGTCAAGCTGCAGGAATGCTTTGGCCTGGCGGCCTCCCCCGAGGCCGCGGGCGTGCGGGTGCTGTTCCACCTGCTCTCCCCCGCCGGGCGCGAGCTGGCGGTGACCGACGACCTGCGCAGCTTCTGGGACGGGCCCTACCAGGAAGTGCGCAGGGAAATGCGCGGCCGCTACCCGAAGCACCCGTGGCCCGAGGACCCGTGGGCGGCGGTGGCGACCGCGCGGACGAAGAACAGGATGTGACCGCTAGGCGCCGAAGCCCCCGGCCAGGAGGGTGAATTGGGCGTCGAGAAGCTCCGTCGCCTCCGGGGAGCCGTCCTGGAGCACCCACGGCGAGAGGTGGCACGCCGACTCCGCCGCAGCCGGCCCGGACGCGCGCCGCTGGGCGGATTCCACCGCGATGGCGCCCGCCGTGAGGCTGGAAATGAGCAGCAGGGCGGTGGCCTGGCGCGTGAGGGTCCCGCCGCCGCGGCGGTAGAGCGCCTCGAGCAGGTCGTCGAGCATGTGCCGGACGCGCTCCCGGTCCTCGGGGCCCGTGACGTAGCTCAGGTGGCCGCCGATGGTCATGAGGTTCAGCAGCGTGTCGGGAGCTTCCGTTGCGCCACCCGTTCCCGCCGACCCCGCCGACTCCGTGTGCACGACGCGCTCGGTGATCAGCCGGCGCAGGGTCGCGAGCGGGGTCTCCCCCTCCGGTGCCCGGCGGACCTTGTCCGCGAGCTCGGCGACGGTGGCCTCGAGGAAGGAGATGAGCGCGTCCTCGCGGCGGGGGAAGTAATTGTGGAAGGTCCGCGGCGAGACCCCGGCGCGCTCGGCGATGGCGGCAACGGTCATCCCCTCGTTGCCCTCGGTGAGCAGCAGCTCCGCGGCGGCCCGGGCGAGGGAGCGCCGCGTGTTCTCCTTCTTGCGCTCCCGGTGGGTGAGCGCGGTGCCTGGGCCGTCCGTCATCGCGCCGGAGCCTCGATGCCCTTCAACCCCTCGCCCTCGACATCCACGCGCGGGAGGATCCTGTCCAGCCACGTCGGCAGCTTCCAGGCGCGGTCGCCGAGGAGGAAGAGGGTGGCGGGCACGATGGTCATGCGGACGATGAAGGCGTCCAGGAACACGGCCATGGCCAGGGCGGAACCCATCACCTTGATGAAGGGCTCGTCCATGAGCATGAAGGCCGCGAAGACGGAGATCATGATCAGCGCCGCCGCGGTGACCACGCGGGCACCGTGCTTGAAACCGTTGGACACGGCGTTGCCGGCGGTCTTGCCGTGCACGTAGCCCTCGCGCATGCGGGTGACCAAGAAGACTTGGTAGTCCATGGCCAGGCCGAACACGATGCCGATGAGCATGATGGGCAGGAAGGACAGCAGCGGCTGCGGGTCCTTGTTGATGCCCAGCCAGCCCTCCTGCCAGATGCCGACGGTGACGCCGAAGGTGGCTGCGACCGACAGCGCGAAGCCCAGCGCGGCGATGAGCGGCACCCAGATGGAGCGGAAGACCACCATGAGCAGAAGGAACGCGAGCACCACGACGATCGCGACGTAGGGGACCAGCACGCTGGAGAGGCGTTCGGAGATGTCGTCGTAGATCGGGGTGGTGCCGGTGATCTCGTAGGACGCGCCGGTCTCTTCCGCGAACGCCGGTGCGGCGTCGCGCAGTGCCTGCAGGGTGTCGCTGGTGCGCTCGTCGGTGGCGCCGTACTCGGGGGTGATGAGCAGCTGCGCGTCGTGCATGTCCTCGGTCATCCCGACGATCTGGGCGTTCTTCACGCCGTCGACGTCGTTGATGTCCTTCACCGCGGTGGCGAAGGCCTGCTGCGCCTGCTCCGGCGTGGCACCGTCGCCGGCCTCGGCGAGGGCGGTCATCGGGGCGTTGCGCCCGGGGCCGAAGTCCTCGTCGACCCACTCCGCGGCGGTGCGGGTCGGCGTGCCCAGGGCGGAGGAGCTGTCGGTGGGCATGGCCAGGCGCATCTGGAGCGCGGGCAGGGCGAGCAGGGCGAGAACGAGCACGCCACCCAGCAGGAACACCAGGGGCCGGGCGCGGATCTGGCGGACCCACTTCAGGCCCATTGTGGGCTGCTCGTTTTCCGGGTCGGGGGCCTTCACACCGGGGATGGGTGCGGAGAACACCTTGGTGCCAAAGGCGCCGAGCACGGCGGGGAGCAGGGTGATGGCCACGAGGACGGCAATGGCCACGGTGAGCGCCGCGGCCAGGGCCATGGCGGTGAGGAACGGGATGTTGATGATCGACAGGGCCGCGAGAGCGATGAGGACGGTCAGGCCCGCGAAGCACACGGCGGACCCGGCCTTGCCCACGGCTAGGCCGGCCAGGTGGGCGCGTTCGCGGGCACTGAGCTTCTTCACCTCGGCGGCCAGCTCCTTCGGAGTGAGGTCGGTCCGCCCGATGTGGGCGATGATCTCGTTGCGGAAGCGCGAGACGATGAACAGGGCGTAGTCAATGCCCACGGCCAGGCCGACCATCGTGGCCAGGGTCGGGGTCATGGAGTTGATGGTGTCCGTCAGCGCGGTGCCGGCGAAGATGAGGCCCATGCCGGTGCCCACGCCGACGATGGCGGAGATGAGGGGCAGGCCGGCAGCCATGAGGGAACCGAAGGTGATCAGGAGGACCAGGGCGGCGACGAGCAGACCGATGATCTCGGACGCGCCGCCGATTTCCTGGGCCTGGAAGACGTTTCCGTTGTAGGCCACCTCGAGGTTGCCGGTGGCGTCGTTTTCCACGGTGGAGGTGAAGTCGTCCCGATCCGCCGGGGCGACATCCTGCGTGGTGGGCGAGTCGAAGGTGACCTGGAAGGTGCCGGTACGGCCGTTTTCGCTGAGCGGGGAAACGTCGGCGAAATCCTTCGCGATCTGCTGCTGGATCTGCTCCTCCGTCATACCCTGCGCCTGGAGCTGCGGGGTCTTCTGTGCGGTGAACTGCTGTTCCATGCCGGCGGCGGCCGTCGCCGGGTCGACGATCGTGTCCGCACCCTTGAGGTAGTCCTTGGACTGCACGTCCTTGATCAGTTTGTCCAGGTCGGCCTTGACATCGGCGTCGGAAAGCGTCTTGCCGTCGGCCGCGCGCACGACCACACTGCCGGAGGGCGCCTGCATAACGTCCTCGCCGCCGAAAATTTCCTGGATGCGGTCATTCGTTTCCAGGGACTGCAGCCCCGGAATGGTCATGTTGGTGGTGGTCGGTTTCATCATGGTGGCGGCCGCGGTGCCGGTGCCGATGAGAATCAGCAGCCACACGGCGAGGAACCGCCAACGGTGGAGGTAAGCGGATCGTCCGATCCGGTAGAGGAATTTAGCCATGCCGGACATTCTTGCACTCGTTGTGCAATCATGCACATCGAACGCATTTTTAGGCACAGCCTCCGCCTGAAATACCCGCTCCCCCGCATTTAATAATTGGGGAACACCCACGTATCTTTAGCTGCATGACGACCGCGCCCCAGACGCACACGGTGACCATGTGGACCCTGGTCTCCCTGATCATCGGATCGACCATCGGCTCCGGCATTTTCGCCCTGCCGCAAAACATCGCTTCGGTGGCGAGCCCCGGCGCGATGCTCATCGGCTGGGTCATCGCCGGGGTGGGCATGCTGTCCATCGCCTTCGTCTTCCAGATCCTCGCCCGACGCGAACCGCACCTGGACAGCGGGGTGTACTGCTACGCCCGGGCGGGCCTGGGCGACTTCATCGGTTTCACCAGCGGACTGGGCTACTGGCTCGGATCAGTCATGGCGCAGGTCGGTTACGCAACCCTCTTCTTCCGCACCCTCGGCCACTACGTCCCCGCCTTCGACAACAGGTGGGTCCTCGCCGTCTCCGTTTCCGCCATGACGTGGTTGATCTTTTTCGGCCTGTCCCGCGGGATTCGGGAGGCCGCGGTGATGAACCTGGTCACCACCGTCGCAAAGCTCGTGCCCATCGTGAGCTTCATCGTTCTGGTCGCCTTCCTCGGCTTCTCCTGGGACCGGTTCACGCTGGACTTCTGGGGGAAGGGCTCAGGCATCCCGCTGAGCCGGCAGCTGCAGGGCATCATGCTGTTCACGGTGTGGGTCTTCATCGGCATCGAGGGCGCGTCCGTGTACTCGAAGCAGTCGAAGACGCGCACCGACGTCGGCCGCGCCACCGTCGTCGGCTTCCTCTCGGTGCTCTTCCTGCTGGTCGCCGTGTCGACGCTCTCCTACGGCGTGCTCACCCGCGAGGAGCTTGCCGCGCTGCCCGAGAACTCCATGGGCGCGGTCCTCGACGCCGTCGTCGGACCCTGGGGCGGGGCGTTCATCTCGCTCGGCCTGTGCCTGTCCGTGCTGGGTGCCTACGTGTCCTGGCAGATGCTGTGCGCTGAGCCCCTGGTGATGATGGCCGGTGACGGCCTGCTGCCCCGCCGGCTGGCCGCGACCAACCGCGCGGGCGCGCCGTGGCTCGCCCAGCTGGTCTCCACGGCGGTGATCCAGCTCTTCGTGATCATCTTCTTCGCCAGCGAGACCTCCTACAACGCGATGGTGCAGCTGGCCACGATCATGTACCTGCTGCCCTACATCTTCACCGCCCTCTACCTCGTGCTGCTCGCCGCCCGCGCGTCCCGCGGCGGGAGCATCCGCTTTGCTACGCCCCGGGAGAACCGCCGCCACCTCGCCGTGGGCGCCCTGGCCCTCGTGTACTCCCTGTGGCTCATCTACGCCGCCGACCCCGTCTACGTCCTCCTCGGGGCGTTGGCCGTGGTGCCCGGTCTCATCGCCTACGTGTGGACGCGTCTCGCCGCCCGGCAGCGGCTGTTCAACGCGTTCGAGTGGGTGGTCGTCGCCCTCGTCGTCGTGGGCGCGGCGTTCGCGGTGGCCGGGCTCGCCGACGGCTCCCTCAGCCTGGGCTGAGCCGCCTCAGGCCCGCAGCATCGGCCAGACGAGCGCGGCCAGGTGCCGGGCGTGGGCCTTCGGGTCCCCGAACTCGAAGGCCGAGCGGACGAGGATGCTGCCCACCACCATCGAGACGATCGTGCGGGCGTCGACATCGGCGGAGAACATGCCGCGCTCCACGCCCTTGCGCACGTAGACCTCCAGGCCGCTGAGGACCTCGTCCGTCAGCCTGTCGGCCCATTCGCTGACGTACTCCTCCCGGCTGGCCAGCAGCGAGCCGATAAGGCGGATGCCGATCTCGTTTTCCAGGTGCTCCTGCAACTGGGCCAGGAACGACTCGAACTCCCCGTAGGTGGCCGGGTACTGCTGCGGGATGCGGATGACCACGTTGGAGAGGGCGTCGGCAAGCATGTCCCTGCGGTCGCCGTAGCGGCGGTAGATGGTCGTCTTCGCCACCCCGGAGTGCGCGACGACCGCGTCGATGGTGACGGCGTTGAAACCCCGCTCGCGCGCCAGTGCCAAGACGGAGCGGTAGATCTTCTCCTCGGTTGCCTGCCGGCGCTTCGGTCGCTGACCAGCGGTGCTCTTCGTCTCGCGTGCCATTGACCCACTATTTCACATTCGCTTCCGGCGTACGGGTCAGTTGCGCAAACTTGCCCACTCCTGCCACCCCAGGCGCGCGCAGAGCACAACCACGAGGGTGAGCAGCGCCCAGCGCACCAGGTTCGAGCCGCCCTTGAGCACCGTGCGGGCGCCGATCTGCGCGCCCACCACGTTGGCCACGGCGAGCGCCAGCGCCAGCTTCCACTGCACGAAACCGCCGGCGATGAACACCGTGAGCGCGCCGAGGTTGGTGGCGGTGTTGATCACCTTCGCCATCGCCGCGGACTTGAGGAAGGCCTGGGAGAACACGGCGGTGAGGCCGATGATGAGGAACATGCCGGTGCCGGGGCCGAAGATGCCGTCGTAGAACCCCACGGCCGCGGCAACACCGGCGCCGCCCAGGACGCGGCGGCGCGTGACCGTCGCCTCACCCACCTCTGCGCCGAACGTGGGGCGCAGCGCCACAAACGTGCCCACGGCGAGCAGCAGGACGATGATCGCCGGGCGCATCACGGAATCCGACACCAGCGAGACGGCCAGCGCGCCGCACGCCGAAAGGGCGAAGGCGATCGCCGCATAGACCCAGGTGCGGCGGGGAATGCCCACACGGCGCACCATGGTGGCTGCGGCGGAGGCGGTTCCCGTGAACGCGGCGACCTTGTTGGTCGCCAACGCCGCCGCGGAGGTCAGCCCGGTGGTGGACAGCAGCACCGGGATGAGAACCAGCCCCCCGCCGCCGATGACGGCGTCGACCCACCCTGCCAGCATGGCGGCGGCCAGCAGGAACACATACGTCATCGCTTCACCACCGTGCGCGGCATCTCGGGCACCATGGGGCCTGAGAGTACACGGCGGGTACCATGACCCAGCATGAATCGCTGGTTCGTGGTCGCCCCCGCCTCCGTGGCGCTGGGGTGGCTGCTGAACCGGCTGCACGTGCCCGCCGCGTGGATCCTCGGCGCGATCCTCGCCTCCGGCGCCATGGCCCTGGGCACCGGCCGGGACCTGAAGGTCAACCGCCGCTTCTACGGCGTGTGCCGCGGCATCATCGGCATCCTCGCCGCAGTCCCCCTCGTGGGCATCCCCGTCCACCAGCTCCTGCACTACCTCGTCCCCGGCCTGGCCGCCGCGGCCGTGACCACCGGCGTGGGCATGGCGGGCGGGTTCCTCCTCGCCCGCCGCGGGGAGGTGACCCGGGAGACCGGGGTGCTCTCCATGCTCGCCGGTGGCGCGTCGATCATGCCGGCAATCGCCGAGGACCTCGGCGCGGACATGCGCTACGTCGCGTTGACCCAGTATCTGCGCCTGCTCACCGTCTCCGTCACCCTCCCGCTGGTCGCATCGCTCTTGACGACGCCCTCCGCCAGCCCCCCACCCGAGACCGCGCCCACCTGGTGGATGTGGGCGCTCGTGCTGGCCATCGCCGTCGCCGCCGGCCCGGCGGCCGAGAAGCTGCACGTCCCCGTCCCCAGCGTGTTCGGGCCCCTGCTGGTCACCGTCCTGGTCGCCGGTTTCCTGCCCGCCCCCGTGGTCATGCCGCGCCCGCTCGCGGTGCTCGCCTTCCTCTCCATCGGCTGGGTGTGCGGCGGCGGGTTGTCGGTGCCCTCCCTCAAGCAGTTCAGCCGCCAGCTGCCGCTGACGGTGGTCTGCATCGTCACCATCATGGCCGCCTGCGCCTCGATGGGCTGGGTGATCTCGAAGTGGCTGGGCGTGACCTTCTTCGAGGGCTACCTGGCCACCAGCCCCGGCGCGCTGGAGACCGTGCTGGCCCTTTCGGCCGAGGGCGGCGCGGGCCCGGCCGTGATCGCGCTGCAGCTCATCCGCCTGATCACCGTGATGCTGATCGCGGGGTATCTGCCCCGCATCCTGGGCCGGTTCACGCGCGGGGCGTAGCCGGTCCTAGCGGGTGCCCAGGATCTCGTGCTCGAGCAGCCCCATCGGCATGGAGCCGAGGCGCAGGGCGCGGTCGTGGAACTCGCGCACCGTCATGCCGGCGGCGAGGGCGTCGTACCGCAGCTGCATCCACGCGCGGTAGCCCACGGCGTACGAGGGCGCCTGCCCCGGCCACCCCATGTAGCGGTCGAGCTCCACGGCGAGACTGGACTCCGGCAGGGCGGCGTTGTCGCGCAGGAACGCCTTGGCGTACTGCGCGTCCCACGTGCCCGTCTTGTCCGGGGTCTTCTTGCGCAGGTGCACCCCGATGTCCACGGCGGTGCGGGCCAGCCGCAGCCGCCGCGACGCGAGCAGGCCCATGCGCATCCCCGGGTCCTCGAAGGCCCCGAACTCGGCCATGAGCTGCTCTGCGTAGAGCGCCCAACCCTCCCCGTGCGCGGCGTTCCAGTTCACCGCGCGGCGCCACAGGTTCAGCTCCGTGCGCTGGGTCAGGGCGGTGGCGTGCTGGATGTGGTGGCCCGGTGCGCCCTCATGGAACATGTGGGACTTCTCGTGCCAGGTGTGGAACACCTCGCGGCCCTCGGGCACGGACCACCACATGATTCCGGGACGGATGAAGTCGTCGCTTGGCGGGGTGTAGTACACCCCGCCCGTCCCGCCGCGGTTGATGGCGAAGTCGATGCGCCCCACCTCCTCCGGGGCGGAGAAGCACTCGCCGCCGAAGACGGCCATCGCCTCGTCGGTGGTCCGGGCCATCCACTCGAGCAGCTCATCGGTGCCGCGGACGATGTAGCGCTCGTCCTCGTTGAGGCGTCGATAGGCGCCCTGCACCGTGCACTCGGCACCGTACATCTCGTGGGCGAGCTCGCGCTGCTTCGCGGTCGTCTCGCGGAGGTCCTCGATTGCCCAGGTGTAGGCCTCGTCGAGGTCCACCTTCGCGCCGAGGAAGAACTCGGAGAACAGCTCGTAGCGCTCCCGGCCCACGCCGTCCTCGTAGGCGGCCTGCGGCGAGAGCTCCGTGGAGAGCCAGTCCGCCATCTCCTGGAAGGCATCCTTCGCCTCCTCCACGACGGGGCTCTCGGGCGGGACCCCCAGCGTCTCCAGGAGGGACTCGTCCTCCCCGAGCGCCTCGCACTGGTTGATCACCGCGTCGATCTGCCGGTGGGTGGCCACGTTGCCCTGCGCGGCGGCCTCGGCCAGGGATTCGCGGTAGCCGTGCAGGGAGGCGCGCACCTGCGCGAGGCGCGACTCCACGTGCTCGATGTCGCTCTCGGTCACCTTGGGCATGAGGGTGAAGGCGTCCCGGATGTGCTGCACGGGCGAATCGATGTTGTTGAGCATGCGGATGTACTCGCCCCGGTGGTGCAGGTCCAGCTCGAGGGTCATCCGCTCCCGCAGGATCGCGGCGGTGAGGTGGTCGACGGCGTCGAAGTCGTCCTCGTCGTCGGACTCGTCGGTGGAGTCGTTCAGCGCGTCGACGTCGGCTACCAGGTCGCGGATCCGGTCCGCCACCGCGTCCCAGTACGACGGGCTGAAGTCCTGCAGCTCGTGGTCGTGGCCGTCGACCCCCACCGCGGTGGCCAGGGTCGGCGACAGAGCGGCGAGGTCGTAGACGAAGTCCTCGCAGGTGGCGTCGAGCAGCGAGGGCGGCCTGTCCTCCGTCTCCTGCGTGTCCTTCAGGGACGTGGGCACGCCCATGTCTGGCTTCATGAGCGGTGAGTGTAGTGAACACGCCCCCGCAATCCCAGTTGGCGGGTGCTTGCCGACGCCCCGCGGGGTGCGGTGGGTGCGGCGCTGCGGTTGTGATGCGGAGTGCGGTGTGATGCGGGGTGCGGAGTGCGGTGCGGGCGCTGCGCGGTTGCCATCCGGCGTGATATCACGTTTCACCCACGTAGCCGTCTTGCCACCTGGGCAAACGCCGGCCGACAACCGAGAAACGTGATATCACGCCCCGCTGAGTGCCCCGCACGCCCCGCACGCCCCCCGCACTCACCGCCACCGCAGACGTAACGTGGACGCATCCGCTGGACGCACAACCAAGGAGTTCAGGATGGGCGAAACCTCCGCCATCGGCACCCTCCGCGGCAGAACCCTGCAGAAGGAGGCGAGGATGAGAGCTGGCATCGCACTGCCGCTGCTCGCCGGAGCGCTCCTGGCGGTCTCCGGGTGCGCCTCCGGGGGCCAGGGTGCGGCGGGCACGGACACGGAAACGGTGACATCGACGCGGGAGGCTTCCTCGACAGCAAGTGAGGCGCCGAGCGCGGCGCCGGTTTCGTCGACAAGCGGGGAACCCTCGACCTGCACGAACGCGCCGGCCGTCAACCCGCTGACCGGGGAGCAGCCGATCCCGATCACGTACGCCGACAGTCCCTCCACCGACGGGCGCTTCTTCTACGCACCGTCCGGGGGTGCGCCCGACTCCTGCACCCCATTGAGCTGGGTCAAGCTGTCCGGGACGAAGGGGCAGGAGGGGTCCGGCCCCGGCGCGACGGCGGGCAGCTCGGCCGAGACCGTCGCGCTGTTCGGCGACGGTGCCCTGGTTTCCGACCCGGCCCCCATCCTCGCGCGGCGCATCGAGTCGGTGGAGCGCATCGATGCCGCCACGATCCGGGTGAACTACGCGTTTCCCACGGACCAGCCCGCCGCGGTGAACGACACGGCGCCCAGCAGCGCCACCTTCCACTGGGACGGCGCGCGGATCACGGTGTCCGACAACACCCTGCCCGCGGAACTGAACGGCAGCGCCGCGACGCTCGAACTGAGCGGCGTGCGGTAACCGGGCCCTGCCGGCCTGAAGCGTGATATCACGATGTGCGCCGGAGAGCGGAACGCGACCTGGGAAAACGCCGGCCCACCCTCCCACAACGTGATATCACGCGGCGCACCGGGCCGCCCCCCAGCACAAAAACGAACAGCCCCGTCCCAAATCTTCCGCTGAAACTGGACAAAGCGGTCTACAAAACCGCTACGATGTGGCCATGCCCGCCCCAGGTCCCGCCTTCGCCGCCCCGCGCACACCGGCGGCGAAGTGCCTGCATGTGGTGCGTTTGCGCGAGGTGACGTCGAGAAGCGAGCTCGTGGAGGCGACCGGGCTGTCCCAACCCACCGTGACGCGTGCCGTCGCCGCGCTCTGCAGGTCCGGTTACGTCACCGAGCGCCCGGACCTCGCGCAGGCCCGGGGGCGGGGCCGGCCCGTCGTGCCCCTGGAGCTGGGCGATCCGCGCGCCATCCACGCCGGGGTCTCCGTGGGCACCATGTCCACCTACGTCGCCCTGTTCGACCTCAAGGGGCGCGCGCTGCGCGCGGTGGACATTGACATTCCCGTCGCGGAGCTGAGCGAGGACGACTTCATCCAGCACATCATGGCCGGCCTGAACCGGCTGCGCGCGGGCCTGGACAGGCCGCTGGCCACGATCGGGGTGACCACCTCCGGCACCGTCACCGAAGCCGGCGAGGTCCACGCCCCCAACCTCGGCTGGCGGGGCGTGGACATCGGCGCGCAGATGCGCGCGCAGTTCGGCGTCCCGGTGGTGGTCACATCGGCCGCCGCGGCGATCGTCGGCAGCGAGGTGCAGTCGCGCGACGACCTGGACACGCGCAGCGTCATGGCACTCTTCGCCGACGACTCGATCGCCTGCGCCGTCACCTCGGGCGGCGGCGTGCGCCCCGTCGCCGTCGCCCGCGAGGACCTCACCACGCAGGGGCTCGTCGATGAGATTGCCATCCCCGGCATCCGCACGCTTCACGACGCCCTTACCACCCCCGAGCACCACACCACCGCCCGCGCGGCCCTCGACCACCGCGCCTGCCGGCTCGGCGCCCTGACGGCCCGGCTGCACGCCGAGCACTCCCCCGCCACCGTGGTGGTGGCGGGATCGGCCTTCATCGACGACCCGGGCGCGCCCGCCCCCTTCGCCCGCGCGGTGCGCGACAAGATCCCCGGCGGCGTGAACCTGCGGATGATCCCCACGCACCGGGAGATGGTGCGCGACATCGCCCGCGCGGTGGCGCTAGACCTTGTGCTGCGTGAGCCCCTCGCGGTGGCGGCGCCCTAGCTCGACGTATGAGGCGGCGTGGGCGAGGCGGTCGGCGCGGGTGGACGGCTCAAGCGTCTTGCGCACCTTCGCCGGCACCCCGGCGGCGACGCTGAAGGCGGGGATCTCCTGGCCCTCCAGCACGACCGCGCCCCCGCCCACGATGCTGCACTCGCCCACGCGGGACCCGGAGAGCACCGTAGCGCTCATGCCGACAAGGCAGGCCGGTTCGACGTGGCAGCCGTGCACCATGGCCAGGTGACCCACGGTGACGTCGTCGCCCAGTACCGTCTCGCCCCCGGTGTCCACGTGCAGGACAGCGCCGTCCTGGATGTTCACCCGTGCGCCGATCCTGATGGGGCCGACGTCGCCGCGGATCACCGCCCCGGGCCACACGGAGCAGTCTTCGCCGATGACCACGTCACCGATGATCGTGGCCTCGGGGGCGACGTAGGCGCTGGGGTGGATGGTGGGGCGGGTGCCCTCGAAGGCGTAGATCATGGTCGGCTCCTGGTCCGGCGGGTGGCGGGTGGTGTACGTGCCCAGCCTATCCCCCGAGCCATGTCGTACAGACCAGTCTATTTAAACCACGTCCCGCGCCGGGAATAAACCGGCCCAGTACGGTGTACTATCCTGTGGAACCTCAGCGAGAATAGACCAATTGGTCTAGACAAGAAGGAGCATCATGCACCTACCCAAGTGGGCCACCGGATTCGGCGCCCAGGTCATCGCCGGCCTCGTCGTCGGTCTCTTCCTCGGCTTCATCGCCCGCGAGGCGGACATCGGCTGGCTCACCGGCACCCTGGCCTGGGTGGGCACCACCTACGTCCAGCTGCTCAAGCTGCTCATCCCGCCGCTGGTCTTCACGGCCGTGGTCACCTCCGTGGCCAACCTGCGCAAGGTGACCAACGCCGCCCGCCTGGCGGTGAACACCCTGATCTGGTTCGCCGTCACCGCCTTCTTCTCGGTGGTCATCGGCATCGTCGTCGGGGCGGTCCTGCAGCCGGGCGCCCACTCCTCCGTGGACGCGTCTTCCGCCGCGGACCCATCCACCACGGGTTCGTGGCTGGCCTTCCTCCAGTCCGTCGTGCCGGCCAACATTCTCGGCCTGGGTGCGAAGGCCGCAGAGGACGGCGCCATCGCCCTGAACTTCAACGTGCTGCAGATCCTCGTGCTTTCCCTGTTCATCGGCATCGCGGCAGTGAAGGCCGGCAAGGCTGCGGAGCCCTTCATCGCCTTCGCCGAGTCCTTCCTCTCCGTCATCCAGGTCGTGCTGTGGTGGATCATCCGCCTCGCCCCCATCGGTACCGCGGCGCTCATCGGCAAGGCCGTTGCCACCTACGGGTGGAACGCCCTCGGTTCCCTCGGCATGTTCGTCCTGGCCATCTACCTGGGCCTGGCGCTGGTCATCTTCGGCCTCTACCCGGCCATCCTGGCGCTCAACCGCATCCCCGTGGCGGATTTCTTCCGCCGCGTCTGGCCGGTGACCACCCTGGGCTTCGTCACCCGTTCCTCCATGGGCGTCATGCCCGTCAACCAGCGCACCGTCGAGGAGTCCATGGGCGTGCCGCCGGAGTACGCTTCCTTCGCTATGCCGCTGGGCGCGGCGACCAAGATGGACGGCTGCGCCTCCATCTACCCGGCCGTGGCGGCGCTGTTCGTGGCCCAGTTCTACGGCATCCCGCTGAACTTCACCGACTACGCCCTCATCGTGCTCGTCTCGGTGCTGGGCTCCGCGGCCACGGCCGGCACCACCGGCGCGACCGTCATGCTCACCCTCACCCTCTCCACGCTGGGCCTGCCGCTCGCGGGCGTGGGACTACTCCTGGCCGTCGAGCCGATCGTGGACATGGGCCGCACCGCGGTCAACGTCACCGGCCAGGCGCTCGTCGCCGCGGTGGTCTCCAAGCGCGAGCACATCATCGACGAGCGCGCCTGGCAGGACGAGCCCGCCGTGGCGCACGCCGCCTAGAGCTCCAGCTCGTCGAGCACCTGGTCGAGGGCATCACCCACCCGGGAGCGCCACAGAGTGGTCGCCTTCGGGTCCGCGCGCCCCGGCCCGCCGTTGATCACGGCCACCGGTTTGCCCTGCTTGAGCGCATCCAGCACGAACTTGTAACCGCTCATCACCGCCAGGGAGGTTCCCAGGGCGATCACGCTTGTCGACGCCCCCAGCCACTCCTCCCCCACCGCCCGGCGCGCCCGGGGCACGGCCTCGCCGAAGTACACGACGTCCGGCTTGAGGCGCTGCCCGCCGCAGCGCACGCAGCGGATCATGTGGAAACGCTCCACATCGCCCGGGCGCAGCTCCACGTCGCCGTCCGGGTTGATCATGGATCCCGTCACCTCCACCGACTCGACGTAACCGGGGTTGGCGGCGGCGAGGCGGGCGTCGAAAAGCGGGCGCTCCTCCTCGAAGCCGCAGTCGAGGCACACGACGTGCTCCATGTCACCGTGCAGCGCGAGCACGTTCCCGGTGCCGGCCTGCGTGTGCAGCCCGTCGACGTTCTGCGTGATCACGCCGGTGAGTAGCCCGGCGCGCCCGAGCTCGGTGACGGCGAAGTGGGCGCGGTTCGGCGCCGCGGCGCGCATGTGGCGCATGCCCACGAACGCGCGGGCCCAGTAGCGGCGCACCTGCTCGGGGGCGTGGGCGAACTCCTGGTAGGTCATCGGCCGGCCCTTGGTCAGCCGGCCGCCCTCGGAGCGGTAGTCGGGGATGCCTGACTCGGTGGACATCCCGGCGCCGGTGATGACCAGCACCTTCGGGTCGCGCAGCTGCGCCACCACGTTGCGCAGCGCCACCGCCGGGTCAGTGGGGGTGGCGGTCTCCTCCACCACCCGCTCGATGGAGCGCACGGCGCTCCGGTGCGCCATGGCGATGGCGGGGTCGTCGAAACGCGTTCTGTCGTCCATGGTCTAGCGGAAGGGCACTTCGCCGATGGTGCGGCGCAGCTTGCGCGTGCGGAGGCGCTGCGGGTTCTTGGCTAGGCGCTCCATCGCCCGCACCGCGCACATCACGTGCGCCTCCTTGGAGTTGGAGTAAAAGGCCTGCGCGGCCGCCGGGAGTTTGGGCACGGCGTGCAGCGGCAGGTCGGACACGGCGAGCAGGGTGCCGTAGGGCACGCGGTAGCGGTATCCGTTGGCGGCCAGGGCGCAGGATTCCATGTCCACCGCGACGGCCGTCGAGCCGCGCAGCCACTCCCACAGGTCGCGCGGCGTCTTCCACTCCCAGTTGCGGTCGGCCGTGGACAGGACGGTGCCGGTGCGCATGAGCTCGGTGTCCTCCCCGTAGACCTTCTGCACGGCCTTCTCGAGGGTCCGCTGGATCTCGGGAACCGCGGGTATGGGCGAGTCCGGGCGGATGTTCTCGTCCAGCACGTGGTCGTGGCGCTCGTAGGCGTTGCCGAGGATGAGGTCGCCGATGCGCATCCGCCCGTCCAGGCCCGCGCAATGGCCGATCATGATCCACGCCTCGGGGCGCAGCACGGCCAGCGAGTCCGTGATGGTCTTCGCGTTCGAGGGCCCCACGCCGATGTTGATCATGGTGATGCCGTCGCCGTCGTCGGTGATGAGGTCGTATCGCGGCATCTGGTAGCGCGAGGCGAGGTCGAGGTCCTCGAAGGCCACGGTGTCCGAGACCGTCTCCCCGTTGGGCAGGCGCAGCGCGGTGTAGCGCGTCTTTTCCCGGGCGAGCTCACGCAGGCCGAAGCGCACGAACTCGGTGACGTGCATCGCGTAATTGGTGAACAGGATGTACTTCTGCAGCGAGTCCACCTCGATGCCCGTGTAGTGCTCCAGGCGGGCGCACGCCAGGTCGAAGCGCTGCGGGCCGAAGTGGAACAGCGGTTTCTCCGCGCCGTGGAAGGCCTCCCAGTGCCCGTCGACGATCGCGTCGTGCACCGAATCCAGCGTGGGACGGGGAACGGAGTCGGAGCGCGAGGCCCGCACCTCGCTGAGCCCCTCGATGCCGCGGATGTACTCCGGCGGGATGGCGGTGTCCGAGTACCCGACGGTAATCTCCGCGTCGTAGTTCGCGCAGAGTGCCCCGAGCTGGGCCCGCAGGTAACCCGCCATCAGGCCCGGCTTGGACACCACGGCCGAGTACACCCCGGCCTCGTCGACGTAGCCGAAGGGTTCGGTGCGGTCCACCGGGGCCCACTCGCGGATGTCCACGCTGATCTTCGGGTACAGCACGTCCCGGTACGCCGAGTAGTCCTCGCCCGCGATCACATCGCGCGCCAGGGCGCACGAGGCCTCGTACAGCTCGATCAGCTTGTCGACGGCCCCGTCCACTGTCTCCCCGCTACGCGCTCTTTCCATGCCTCCCCACCCTACTGAAAGCATTGGTGCTCCCCCGCCCCCCACTAGACTGGATGCCCATGGGAATCGCGGATGTGGCCCGGTGGGCGGAAGGTCGGATGCGGCGCGCGGGGGTGCGTCGTAAAGCGGGCGCGTCGTGCGTGCCCACCGTCACCGGGTTCACGGGCTACGGCAGCCCGGAGCGCGCCCGCGTCGTCGGCCGGGTGCTCATGGAGGACCCCGCGAGCGTGGAGCCCTCCTCCACCCTCCAACGCGGCTACCGGCAGTTCCTCACCACCCCCGTGCCGTGGATCCCCGTCACCGTCACCCTCGGGGAGAAAACTGTCCAGACGCGGGCCAACGAGGAGGGCTACATCGAGGTCCTCATCGAGGACCACGGCCTCGAGCCGGGCTGGCACGACGCGCGCATCAGCGTTGCGCTTGGCGGCGGCACCTCCGACGCCCCGGTGCAGATCATCCCCGACTCCGTGACCCACGGTGTTATCGCCGACATCGACGACACCATCATGATCACCCAGCTGCCCCGCACAGTCATGGCGGTGTGGAACTCCTGGGTGATCCGCTCGGAGAACCGCCGCCCCGTGGCGGGGATGGCCCGCTTCCTCAGGGAGATCCGCGCCCCAGAGGAGCCGGTGTTCTACCTCTCCACCGGTGCGTGGAACACCTACGACATGTTGCGCGACTTCATGCGCCGCCACGGCTTCCCCGCCGGTCCGATGCTCCTCACCGACTGGGGCCCGACCCCCACCGCCCTTTTCCGCAGCGGACCCGAACACAAGCGGGTGCAGCTGCGCAACCTGCTCATCGACTTCCCCCACATCACCTGGACCCTCGTCGGCGACAACGGCCAGCACGACCCGATGATCTACTCCGACGTCGTCTTCGAGCACCCCAACCGGGTCAAGCTTGTGGCGATCCGCGAGCTCACCCCCTCCGAGCACATCCTTGCGCACGGCACCGCCCGCACCATCGAGCAGCCGGGTGACTACTGGGAGATCCCCGCGATCTTCGGCAAGGACGGGGACGAGCTGCTGCGGGAGTACGAGGGGCTGTAGGGGCTTCGGACGCGGGCCGGGGTGAGGCGCGGCGCGCAACCGTTTCCCCCCGTAATCCGGAGTTTGGCCGGCTGCCCGAATGTAGAATTCGGTCATGCGTTGTGACGCCGTCCATGACCCCGGTGCGGAAGCGCCTGCGCCCCACCGCCCCCGATTCGACCGCGGCCCCCGCCCGCTGCTACGCGGCATACTCCACGAACGATCGACGTGGGCGTTCATCGGTTCGAGCATCCCGCTGATCGCGGTGACCGCGCACCTGCACGGGGCGGCCACCGTCACCTGGATGACGGCGCTCTACACCCTGTGCCTCATCGGGTCGATGGGCGTCTCGGCGCTGTATCACCTGGGCCCGTGGCGCAGTGAGTCCTCGGTACTAATGTGGCGCCGTGCCGACCACGCCATGATCGCCGTGTTCATCGCGGGCACCTACGGGCCCGTGGCGGTCACCGCGCTACCCCCGGGCCGCTCGACGCTTCTGCTGGGCCTGTGCTGGGCGGGCGCGCTGTTCGCGGTGCTGCTCAACGTGGTCTGGGTCCATCACCCCAGATGGCTGGGCGTGTCCGTGTACCTGATCCTCGGGTGGCTGGTCATCTGGGAGATCCCCGATCTGTGGGCTGGCGTCGGCCCCGCGGTGACGCTTCTGCTGGGGGCCGGCGGCCTCGTCTACACACTCGGCGCGCTGGTCTACGCGCTGAAATGGCCCAACCCGTCGCTGCGCGTGTTCGGATTCCACGAGGTGTTCCACGCAGCGACGATCATTGCGGCGGTGCTGCACCAGGTGGCGATCTGGCTGACGGTCACCTCTACCGGTGTGTAACCCAGGTCCTCTGGTAACGGCCCAGCTTCAGCGCCGCCCGGGATTCTCTCGAGGATCTCGCTAGGCGGACGCGAGCTTCTGGTTGACCAGGGTGTTGAGGGAAACCCCCTCCGTCTTGGCCATGATCACAAGCTTCCGGTGCAGCGACGGAGAGGTGCGGACGTTGAACCGCCCGGAGTAGGTGCGCCCACCGAGAGGGGCGGGGATCTCCTCCCCGGACTGCTCCATGTCCTCGACGACCTCGGAGACGAGGTCGAATAGCCCCGACTCCGCCTCCTGGCGGCCGGGGGCCAGCCATGAAAGGGAGGGGAATTCGGCGACGGTGGCGACGAACTCCTGGTCTTCCTCGGACCAGGACACCTGGTAGGTGTACTTGTTGATGTCCATTGACGCTACTCCTCTTCTTCCCTGGCGATGCGCATGAGATTGTCAATGGCCTGCAACACCTGACCCACCTGATATGGCTTCGCTTTGCCGTTGGCGTTTTGGATGTTCACGCGCGGGTTTCCCGGCCACGGAGTCTTGTAAGTCTTATGCGACGTCTTCCTTGATTTACGGCTTTCAAAGTAGTGGTCACACACCTTTTCCAACTCGGAAAAAGAGATGTTGGCTGGAGCCCTCCTCATTTTCTCCACGATGGAATCGATGTTGCCACCCACTCTGCAAATAGTACCACGGGCGGTACCATGCGGGCCAGCATCAGTAGCGGGGCAGGGAGCAGGGGAGTCGCCGCCCAACACCGGTCCGGCGGTGCCGACCCCTACCGCTCCAGCCACTCCGACCGGAACACCCCGTGGCGCGAGCACGCCGCCTCCCACCCGAAGGGGTTGATCTTCACCACCATGCGCCGCTCACACAGCGGGCAGATGCGCGGGGCGTCGTAGGGGCGCTCCGGGTTCAGGCGGAAGGCGGTCTCACCGGAGAGGATCGCATCGGCGAGCTCGGTGCTGTCGGGAACCCGCACGGCCCTACAGCGCCTTCAGGGTTTCTTCGACGCTCGTGGCAACCGGGGTGATGCCGAGGTTGCGGCCCGGCGCGATCCTGTCGACCAGGTCGCGGTCGCGCTCGATGGGGCGGCCGAGGGTGGTCAGGTAGTTGCCGCCGATGATGGCGTTCGCGCCGCCGAGGAGGCCGGCCTCGGTGCCGTCGTCGCCAAGCGCGAGCTCCGTGCCACCCGCGAAGCGCAGTTGCGCGGTGGGCATGGCCAGGCGGAACGCCGCAACGGCGCGCAATGCCTCGCCCTGGGGAACAAGCGGGCGGTCGGCGAAGGGGGTGCCGGGGCGGGGGTCGAGGAAGTTCATGGGCACCTCGTGCGGCTCGACCTCGGCAAGCTGGGCGGCGAACTCCGCGCGCTGCTCCAGCGTCTCACCGAGGCCGATGATGCCGCCGCAGCAGGTCTCCATGCCTTCGGCGCGAACGTACTCGAGGGTGTTCTTGCGCTCCTCCCAGGTGTGGGTGGTCACCACGTTGGGGAAGAAGGAGCGGGCCGTCTCGAAGTTGTGGTTGTAGCGGCTCACACCCATTTCGCGCAGCTGCTTCGCCTGCTCCCGGGTGAGAATGCCCAGGGAGGCGGAGATGGAGATGTCCACCTCGTCGTTGATGGCGGTGATGGCCTCGCGCATCTGGTCCAGCAGGTTCTGCGTCGGGCCCTTCACGGCGGCGACGATGCAGAACTCGCTCGCGCCCATCTTCTCGGACTGCTTCGCGGCCTCGACCAGCTCGGCGATGTCGAGGGTGACCGCGCGCACCGGGGACTCGAAGAGGCCGGACTGGGAGCAGAAGTGGCAGTCCTCGGGGCAGCCGCCTGTCTTCAGCGAGATGATGCCCTCCAGGCTCACCTCCACACCGCAGTGGCGGATGCGCACCTGGTGTGCGAGGTCCAGCAGATCCTGCAGGTGCTCGTCGGGGAGGGTGAGCACCTCGAGCAGCTCGGCCTCGTTGAGGCCCTCCCCCCTCTCCAGGACCTTCTCGCGTGTGATGTCGAGGATCGGGGCGGTGGTGGGTGCAGACATAATTGAACTCCGTTCAGTCGAGGTGGGGACACTATAACCCAGCCATTGAACAGTGTTCAGCAAATCCCCGGAAACCGCCTCCGTGGGTAACGTCTTTCCCATGCCCACCACCGACAACTCACTCACCAATTCCGCGATCGCCCTGCTGAAGGAGCTGGTCCGCAACGGGTGCGTCAACGACCTCACTCCCGACTCCGGCCAGGAGGTCCGAAACGCCGAGACGCTCGAGCGCTTCTTCGCCGGTACGGATGTCACGGTGCAGCGCTTCGAACCCCGCCCGGGCCGCGTCTCCGTCGCCTTCACCGTCGAGGGCTCCGACCCCGGCGCGGAACCCCTCACCCTGCTGGGCCACACCGACGTCGTCCCCGTGGACGCCGAGAAGTGGACCACCGACCCCTTCGGTGCCGAGGAACGCGACGGGCGCATCTACGGCCGCGGCACCACCGACATGCTCTACATCACCGCCGCGATGGCCGCCGTGACCCGCGGGGTCGCCGCCTCAGGCCTGAAACCGAGGGGCACCCTCACCTTCGTGGGCTGCGCCGACGAGGAGGCCCGCGGAGGGTTCGGTGCCGGCTGGCTCGCGGAAAACACCCCCGACGCCTTCAGCTGGCGCAACTGCCTCTCCGAGGAGGGCGGCTCCCACCTCCCGGTCCGGGACGGTTCCGACGCGCTGATCGTGGTCGTGGGTGAGAAGGGCGCCGCCCAGCGACGCCTCACGGTCCACGGCGACACCGGCCACGGTTCCGCACCCTACGGCCGGGACTCGGCGGTGGCCCTGATCGCGGAGGTGGCGCGTCGAGTAGCGGCGCTCGAACCCGAGGTGCGTTCGGACGATCTGTGGGAGGGCTACGTGCGCGCCTTCCGCTTCGACCCCGAGACGGAGCGCGCGCTTCTCGACGGCCGGAATTACCCCGCCCTCGGCGACCTCGCCCGCTACTCCCACGCAATGAGCCACCTCACCATCGCGCCCACGGTGCTCAAGGCCGGTTCGGCGATCAACGTCCTGCCCTCCTCCGCCCACCTGGAGCTGGACATCCGGCCCCTCCCGGGGCAGACGCAGGAGGAGATCGACCAGTTGCTCCGCTCGGCCCTCGGCGACCTCGCGGACCGCGTCGAGATCGAGCACCTCATCACCGAGGACGCCACCGTCTCCCCCACCTCGGGCCCGCTCTACGACGCCATCGTGGATACCTTCGGTGAATTCTTCCCCGGGGTCCCCGTCGTGCCGACCATCGCCGCCGGGGGCTCCGATCTCCGCTTCGCCCGGAAGAAGGGAGGGGTGGGCTACGGCTTCGCGCTGCACGCGCGCGAGCGGACGCTGGGCGAGGTGCTCGACCTGCTGCACAGCCACGACGAGTACGTGGAGGTGGCCGACGTGGAGCTCACCACCCGCGCGTACCGCTCGCTGGTGCGACGATTCCTGGGGGTGTAGTCCCGCCTACTGCCACTCGTAGAGGGTCTCGTCGTCCCGGGTGCGGATGCGCACCCCCGGGGACGGGGTGAGCCAGGCGTCGGTGAGCAGCTCCTCGTCCCCCGCGAAAGCCCGCAGCGTGATGGTCTCGTTGGTCTTGTCCAACACCTCCACCGCCCCGCGGGTGAGCCACGGGTGGCGGCGGCGCAGGCCGATGAGCGCCTGGTGCTGCTCGTAGACCCAGTGCCCCAGCGGGGAAAGATCCTCCGGCGTGGCGGGCAGGGCGGGGCGCACGGCGTCGTCCGCCTCGAAGCCCTCCGTGCGCAGGCCCTCGAAGCCCTGTTCGTCGCCGTAGTAGATGCTCGGCATCCCCGGGACCGTGATGAGGATCGCCAGGGCCACGATCGCCCCGCCCTGGCCGACCTTGCTGGCGATGCGGTCCACGTCGTGGTTGCCCACGAACGTGTTGGGCAGGATCCTCTCCGCGATGGTCTGGTGGCGGCCCAGCGCGTGGTCGAGCTCCCAGAAGTTCACGTCGTGGATCGAGGACCAGAGCGCCTTCCACAGCTCGTACTGCGTCACCGAGTCCATCGTCCCGGCTTCGGCGATGCCTGCGTAGTCGCCGTGGATGACCTCACCGAGGAACATCGCCCCGGGGAACTCCTCCCGCACCCTGCCGATCACCTCGCGCCAGAACTCGGCGGGAACGGCGTACGCCACGTCCAGGCGCCACCCCGCGATGCCGCGGCAAAGCCAGTACTTCATGATGTCGGCGACCATCTCCACCACCCGTTCGTCGGAGTGGTGCAGCGTGGCCAGCTCGTCGTGGCCCTCCCAGCTGGTCTCACCGGCGAGGCCCTCCGCCACGGCCGGGTGCGTCGCGGCGACGTGGTTGAACACGCCGTCGAGCATGACGCGAATGCCGCGGGCGTTGCACTCCTCCATGAGCCAGTCGAAGTCCGAATCGTCGCCCAGGCGCGAGTCGATGGCGTAATGGTCCAGGGTGTCGTACCCGTGGCCCACCGACTCGAAGATCGGGCCGAGCAGCAAACCGTTGCAACCGAGCTCGATGAGGTAGTCGAGCCAGGGGCCGAGCTGGCGCAGGCGGTGGCCGGCGTCGACCTCCTCACGGTTGCGCACGGGCGCGCCGGTCGCCCCGAGGGGGTACACGTGCCACCAGATGGTGTCGTCGATCATCGCTACTCCTTGTCCGACGGAAGTGGTCATAGCCAGGCTACGTTCCCGTAGCGCGGTTGTCGGCAGGTCTCCGCTTTTCGACGTACCCGTGACCACCCCCTTACCTATTTTGACAATTATCCTTTACACCTAGTCGCGTTTTGTTTATGGTGTGACTACACGCGTTGATAAGGAGCGTTCATGACGGAACACGACAACATGGTCCGGAAATGGCGCCGGTGGCACGAGATGTCGCAACAGGACCTCGCCGATCGGGTCGGGGTCTCGCGGCAGACGGTGGCCAACATCGAGCGGGGCAACTACTCCCCCTCGGTCCACCTGGCGCTCGACATTTGCAGGGTCCTCGGAAAAACCGTCGAGGAGATCTTCGGCGACGAACAGGAAGGGTAGAACAATGCAGGCACTGAAAAACTTCGGCGACTACGCGGTCCGCACCACGGAGGCCACGGCCGACGACGAATACCAGCGCACCATGCTCCACAAGGCCAACACGGTGGCGGTGGAGGCGGAGCCGTTCGTCCTCGCGCTCGCCTTCGCGTTTCTGGCGTGGGTGCTCCCCGGGTACGACTCCCTCTATTCCGTCCTCGTTATCCTCCCCACGGTGTGGGCCCAGCTCGTCGCCCAGTCCTGGCTGCGCAACTACGCCCCGCGCCCCCGGGCCCGGCGCCTCCTCACCCGGGCGAACGCGCCCTTCTTCCTGCTGTGGATCATTGGCATGGGCGGCATCGCCTACAACGCGTTTGGAAGCAGCGCCAGCGCCACGTTCGGAATGGTCGTCGGTGCGGTCGCGGCGACCGTGGCCCTCCTGGTCTTCGGCCCCAGGACCGCCGCGAAGCGGCGTCAGCAGGACGAGCACCGGCTCGACGCCCAGCTGGAGGATTGACGCCCGCGGAGGGCGTCGACAAGCGGGAAGCTAGCTCTCCGACCGCTTGATCAGCGGCTGGAGGCGGCCCGCGAGGCGCCTCCTCCACCCCTCGGTGATCTCCGAGTAGTGCTCCTCGTGGGGCTTGAGGCCCCGGTGGGTGAAGCGGACGTGCGTCTCACCGTCATCGCCGTCCTCGAGCTCGCAGATGATGTCGGTGTCGCGCCACCCGTTGTCCTCGTCACCGTGGCCGGAGGGTTCCACGTGCCACACCAGGCGCTCGCCCTCCTTCGCCTCCTCGACGGTGAACTCGCTGTGGTCCTCGGTGCTGAGCTGGAAAGAAGCGTCGCCCTCGACCGGCTCGTCCCACCACTCCCCGGGGTTGGAGATCGCGCGGTAGACCTCCTCGCGCGTGGCCGGGACCTCGAAGGATGCCGAGAAGTCCTTGATGGCCTCCACGTAGGTGCCGTCGGAGAACTCGTAGTCCGGCATGGCGCCGTCGGGGTCGTAGATCTTCACGTCGCAGCCCGCGTCGCGGAACTCCCGGAAGCCCTCCTTGATCAGCATGCGCCCCGCCTTGTTGAAGCTGGTCACCCCCGACACGTCGAGCACCAGGTTCTCGCCCACGAGGTTCATGTCGGTGAGATCGTGGAGGATCTTCTCGGCCGCGGTGAAGTTGATGGTGCCCTGCAGCTCCACCACGGTGCGCTCCTCGCCGCGGTCGACGGACTTGATGCCCGGCGCGGCGTAGTAATCCGAGGACATCAGGTTCAGCCCCAGCGAGTTCGACAGCTCGCGGAAGATCTTCACCCCGCGCACGGAGTTGCCCTGCTCGTTGAGCCGCGGGCTAAACGACGCCATCCCCAACTGCCCCGGCATCGTCCCGATTAAACCCCCGGCCACCCCGGACTTTGCCGGGATGCCCACGCTGACCATCCACTGGCCGGAGCCGTCGTACATGCCCGCCGACGTCATCACGGCCTGCGTGACGCGGCACGACTTCGCCGACAGGACCCACTCACCCGTGACGGGCTGCACCCCGCCGTTGGCCAGGGTTGCGGCCATCACCGCCAGGTCGTTGACCGTGACCATGATCGAGCACTGCTGGGTGTAGCTGTTCACGGCGTCGTGGGCGGCGTCCTGCACCATGCCGTGCTCGCGCAGCAGGTGGGCGATGGCGAGGTTGCGGTGTGCCGTCGCCAGCTCGTTGGTGACGATGTCCCCGTCGATGCGCAGCTCCCGCCCCGCCAGGCGCGACATGAACGCCCGGATCTTCTCCACCCGCTCCTCCACCGTGGAGTGCGCGCCGTTGATCAGCTGGTTGACGGTGATCGCGCCCGCGTTGATCATCGGGTTGGCGGGTTTGTGGGTGACCTCGTCCAGCGAAATGGCGTTGAAGGCCTCGCCCGAGGGTTCCACGCCAACCGTCTTGTGCACCTCCTCCGGTCCCAGCTCCTCCAGCGCCATCGCGTAGACGAACGGTTTGGAGATCGACTGTATGGAGAACTCGTCGTCCGCGTCTCCCACCGCGTAGAGGTGGCCTGTGGTGGTGCACACGGCGAGTCCGAGCTTGTCGGGGTCCGCGTTTCTCAGGTTCTCGATGTAGTCGGCCACCGCGCCCCCGTCCTCGTCGCGGACGAGGTTGAGGATGCGGTCGAGGTACTCGGGCACGGGTGTCGGCATGCGGGCCAGTCTACGGGGCGGTTTTGGGGGCGGTTTTGGGGCGGTTTGCTCCAGATGAGCGCCGGGATGCCCCCACAAACCCGTTCGAACACCCCTCCGCAGTGTCGGGCCCGCCTGCTTCACTGGGGTCATGCCAGAAACCCTGCACCGCGGCACCGCGACACTCGACGGCCTTGATGTCACCTGGAACGTGAAGGGCGACGGGTTGCCCTCACCCGTCGTCGACGGGATCCACTACGAGGTGGAGTGCTTCTTCCTCGGCCCCTCGTCCAAGGCAGGCACCAAGCCGGCCCAGCTCCACCTCGAGGACTTCTTCGAGCTGTTCTACGCGCTCCAGTGTTTCGAGCTCGCCGGCAACGCGCGGGAGGAATCACCCACGGTGGTGCACTACTACCTCGAACGCCTGCGGGTGGCGCTGGCAAAGCTCGAGCAATCCGACCCGCGCTTCGCCTACCCGCACTCCCTGGCGGTCACGGCCGCACAGTACGCGGGGGAGCTCGACGTCGAGGCGGCGATGGACTTCTGGACCGAGCTGGAGGGTGCCCTGCCCTTCCCGTTGACCCGCGCGGACCAATCCGGCCCATACGTGGTCATCGACGACCTGCAGTCCAACGAGGATTTTGCGGAGACGATGCTCCCGTCGCGTGACCAGCTAAGAATCGACCTGACCCACGAGCTCGACGACGAGGAGTTTCTCGTACCCGGGCGCATGGTCTTTCCCCGCGGCGTGTTCGACCCCGTCGCCTTCCTGAGTGTCGACCGCCTGCTCAAAGGCGGTGAGCTCACCCTCTCCGTGAGCATTGATCCCCCCACCCCCGCTGCCCACGCGGCGCTGCGTGGCCTGCGCCGCCGACTCGACGCCCACTTCTCCCACAGCCAGGAAATTGAGGTGAGCCTGGTGGAGTACTACAACCACCTGGCGTTCTCGCACCACTGCCTCAGCCTGCTGCAGGCGACGCACGAGGCCCGGACGGATCTGAAGCACCGGCTCATCCTCCTCACCGAGTTGGATGATTCCCTCTCGGAGGCGAGGAGGCGCAACCCGGAACTTGGGTACGCCCGGACGCTGACGGGAATCGCGAAGGAGGCGTGCGACAGGCTGGACATCGAGGCGTCGATAATGCTCACCGATGCGATCCGCGCCTGGCTCCCGGAGGACTACCGCGAACGTTTCCCCGCGAACTGGGACTTCGCCCGCTTCCCGGGGGTGACCGACGAGCTGCTGTGGGGTTTGACCGGGGAGATCTCCGACTTCGTGCTCGTGACACCTGGGGCGCCCGGTCTAGGCGGCCCTCCCTGCCACGTGGAGCGCGTGGAGCCGTTCCTCGAGGCTGAGGACATAGCGCCGAGCAACTGCTATCTCTTCGCGCTGCTCGATGAAGGCATCTGCGCTTAGCGACGCCCCGTAACCGGGTGTCCCCACCTGCGGAAACGCCACCAGGCGGGTACCGTTGTGAAAAATAGGTGTTCCCGATCGAAAGAGAATGCAGTCCACATGACATCCACCACCGCCAAACTCGCCGCCGCAGCCATGATGGGTGCCAGCCTCCTCGGCGCGGCCAGCGCCAGCGCCTTCGAGCTGCCCGCCGGTTCGAGCGGCGTCGGGTTCATCCCCGGCCCCTTCAACCCCGGCCCCGTCATCCAGGGTTTCCTCGGCCCCGCCGCCGGCCAGGCCGGACTCCCGCAGCCCGCCACCCAGGATCGTGCGGCACGCCTGTCAGCCTACGTTGACGGTGTGAACGGCTACCGCGCCCAGGCGGGCCTCCCGGCTGTGACGGAGTCCGAGGACCTCAACGCCCAAGCGCAGGCGTGGGCGGACCACATGGCCACCACCGGTGAGTTCGACCACGACACGATGAGCTGCAACGGCACCATCTGTCTCTCGGAGAACATTGCCGCTGTGGGCGCCGGTTACGCCCCGCAGCAGGTGGTCGACGGCTGGTACAACTCCGAGCACCACCGCGTGAACATGCTGCGCCCCAACGCCATCCAGGTCGGCCACGGTGAGGCCGTGTTCCAGACCGGCCCCCACGCCGGCCAGCTGGTGTCGGTGGAGCGCTTCTACAGCCAGTACTAGATGCACGGGGGCGCGGGTGACGCGTAAGCGGCCCCACTAAGGTATCCCCCGTGCCCCAGCTTCAGAAGCGCCTCACCCTCGCCGTCCTCCTCATCGGTGTCGCGCTGCGCGTGGGCATCGCCGCGCGCGGGTGGTTGTACTGGGACGACCTCATCCTGCAGTCCCAGGTGCGCGAGGCCGGACTCTGGCATTCGCTGCTGCAGCCTCACGACGGCCACCTCATGCCGGCCGCATGGGTGGTGGAGTGGGCGCTTGCCCGGTTCGCCCCGCTCAACTGGCCCGCTGCCCTGGCCGTGCTGGCGGGTCTGCAGCTCGGGGCCGCGGTGGCGGTCGCGTGGGCCGTCCGCCAGCTCGCTGGCAGGTGGGCTCCCCTCCCCGTGGCCATTTACCTGGCCTCCCCCCTGACGCTCCCCGTGACCACGTGGCTGGCCGCGGGCATCAACGCCCTCCCGCTGCACGCGGCGCTGGCGATGGTCATCGGGTTGGCTGCCCGCGGCCGCCGGGGGGACCCGGTGCGAGCCGCCGCGTGGCTTTTGGTGGGTCTCGCCTTCAACGAGCGGGCGCTGCTCATCGCCCCCCTCGCTCTGGCCGCCCTGGCCTGCTGGGGGCACCGCGCCCGAACGCGCAGCACCGCCGCCGTACTCGCGGTGCCCACCGTCGCGTGGGCCGGGCTCTACCTGGCGCTGGTCCGGCCGTCGGCAGGCGGCGATGCCCGCCTCCCCCTCGGCACCCTCGTCTGGCGCGGGTACGTCGAGGGCCTGTTGCCCACCGCCGCGGGCGGGCCCTGGCTGTGGGACCGGTGGCAACCCTCCCCGCCGTTCGCGCAGGCCCCGCTGCCCCTGATCCTGCTCGGGGCGCTCGTCGTGGCGGTAGTTGTGGTGTGGTCACGGCGCTTCCTCGTTGCCTGGCTGCCGGTTGCGCTCTACCCTCTGCTGCCCATCCTCGGCCTGTGGTTGCTGCGCTCGGGGGCTGACACGGCCGTCGAGATCGTGCTCACGCTGCGCCACCTTTCCGAAACCGCCGTCCTCGTTGCCCTCACCCTCGCGGTTTTGGAGCGCCGCCTCACGCCACGGCCGGCGATCGCGGCGGCCGTCGTGGCGTCCTCGCTGGTCTCCAGCTTCACCTACTCCCAGGCGTGGGCCGACCAGCCCGCCCGCGAGTACTTCACCAACCTGCGGGAACCCGGCCTCAACCAGGACGTGCCCGCCGAGGTGCTCCTGCCCGTGGCTAACCCTCACAACCGCCTCGACCACCTCGCCCCATGGTTGGTCACCGGCTCCGCCACCTCGCCCACGCTCATCGACGCCCGGGGCAACCGCCACCCCGCGGCCCTGGTCACGTCCCGTACCAGCGCCGAGGGCTGCGGTGAGACGCGCCTGGCGCTCGACGGGCCGCTCTACAACGTGGAGTGGACCGTGCTGCTCAACTACTTCGCCGGCACCGCCGGCACCGCGGAGGTGGCGCTGGACGGTGCCCCGACCCGGGTGGACCTGCGACCCGGCCTGAACCAGGTGTGGGTGAGGGTGAGCGGCGGGGGGACGTCGATAAGCGTGCGCCCCGATGTGGAGGCGTGTTTCGGCCGCAGCGAGGTCGGCCAGCTCGCGCTGCGCTAAACCCCTGCGAGCTGCGCGGACACACGATATGCTCGGCAAAACGACTTTTTGGAAGGGTGTCCATGCGCAGGGTGATTTCCGTTGTGTGCGCCGGTTCGGCGCTGGTGGTGTCCGCGTGTTCCGCGGGAGGTTCGGGGGAGGCGTCCTCGACGGTGACCTCCACCGAGGGCGTGGTGGTGGACCCGGGCTCCCCCGACCAGCCCCAGCCCTCGGGGTCGGCCGGGCCGGAGCAGACCTTCGCGGACGTGCTGGCCAACCCGGGCTCCGTCCCCGTCAACCCCTCGGCGCGCTACGACCCCGACGGCTCCTACGGTTACGCCTTCACGGACGTCAACGCCGACGGGGTGCAGGACATGCTGCTGCGCGTCAACAGCAAGGAGTTCTCGCCCGTCGTGGTCCTCACCGCCGACGGCAAGGGCGGTTACACGCCGAGCAACGAGGTGCTTGTCGACGGCGCCTCCAGCGCCGGCGGGTCCCGGGCGCAGGTCATGGCCTCCCAATCCGGCCAGGGCGTCTACGAGGTGGATTACCAGTCCGTGCAGCCTGAGCGGAAAGTCTCGCAGTGGGCCGTGCAGGGTGTGAGCCTGGTGGCCGGTCCGAAATCCACGTACATGCGCGAGGAGGACATCCCCGATGCCGTGCAAGTTGCGTGGCTCGACACCGCGACGCGTCAACTCCTTTACCCGGACATGCCTGCTCCCCGACCCGCCCCCGCTGCGGGTGCACAAGCCGCCGGACCGGGTGAGACGGCGCTGATCGGCACAGTCAAAGAGATGACCTATGGGGAGATGATGGAGGGCAAGCCCACTCCGAACGGTGAGCCCGCGGGCAAGACGAAAATCATCCTGGTCCTCGACACCCCGCAGACCTTCACCGCCTACAAGGCGGGGTCGATGCAGACCCAGGAGTCCTGGGCCGTCACATTCGGTGACCAGGCTGCCACGATGAATTGGGAGCGCTACCTGGATCAGCACGTCACCGTTGTGGTGGAGGACAAGAAGATGTCCTTCCCGTCCGGCACCGACATACCCCTCGGGCAGCTCCACATCGTCGACGTAAAGAGCGTCAGCTAGACACTCCCGGTTGTCCCCTGCTTCTTCCCCTTCCGGCGGTTGTTCAGCCAGCTGATCACCATCGGGAGCACGGAAATCAAGACGATGATGATCGCGATCATGTCGATGGAGTCCGCCACGCCCGGGATGCCGCCGAGGAGCACACCGACGGCGACCATCAGGCCCACCCAGCCGATGGCACCCGTGACGTTCCACCCGACGAAGTTGCGGTAGTTCATGTCCGCGGTGCCCGCCGCGAAGGGGACGTAGGTGCGCACGATGGGCACGAAGCGCCCGAGAACCAGGGCGAGCGGCCCGTGCTTGGCAAAGAACTCCTCCGCCGCCACGAGACGGTCGGTGCGGAGGATGCGTGCGTCGTCCTTGAACAACCGCCGCCCGAAGGTGCGTCCGAGGTAGAAGCCCACCTGGTCACCGAGGACGGCCGCGATGATGGCCACCACAACGAGCTGCCACACGCTCAGGTTCAGCTCGCCGCGCAGGATGGCGGCGGTGACCAGGAGGGAGTCACCCGGAAGGAAGGGGAACAGGACGCCGGACTCGATGAAGACGACGACGGCGAGCCCCGCGAGGACGTAGGGGCCGAAACCGGCGAGGAGGGTTCCCGCATCCATGAGGGAACTCAGGCCCGAAAAATTATGCATGGGTCATAGAGTAAGGGGAAGCGTCCCAAGAATGCTCTAAGGAGGGCCCTGGGTGGACCGGCAATTCAAAAAAAGCGCCCTCACCATCGGTGTCAGGATGGCCGCGCTGTCGGGTGCGATGGTCCTCGTCGGCGCCGTGCTCTTCTCCGCGGCCCCGAGGAGCCGAAGTCCGTTCCGAGCGTGACTCTCACCTTGGACGTGGTGGATCTGGCGGTGGCCTTCGCGGCGGTGGGTGTTCTTGCGGTGGCGGCGGAGGGTGGGGCCGCGTTCCTCTTCAGCCGGCAGGCGACGAAACCCCTGGAGCTGGCCATGGAGCGCCAGCGCACCTTCATCGCCGACGCCTCCCACGAGTTGCGCACTCCCCTGTCCACGATGCACATGCGGGTGCAGCAGCTGCAGATGCTCAACAACGATGACACCCTGCGCCCGGTCATCGCGGAGCTGCGCCGCGACACCACGGGGATGGTCGACATCGTGGGCGACCTGCTGTCCCTCGCCTCCGCCGAGCGAGGTGGGGGCTCGGCATCGCTTGTCGACGCCACCACCGCCGCCGCCCGGGACCTCGCACCGCAGGTGGAGGCGCTGGGTGTCACCCTCGTCGCTAATCCACCCGATGCCCGTGCCAACCTCTTCGAGGTGGCCCTGAAGCGCTGCCTGACCGCCCTGTTCGCCAACGCCCTGAGCCATACGCCCGAGGGAGGGACCGTGTGCCTGACCGGGGAACGCGGCAGGGGCAGTGTGGTCGTGCGGGTGCGCGACACCGGGACGGGAATCACGGGAATTGCGCCCGAGCGCATCGTCGAACGCTTCACCCACGGTGCCCCCGGGCGGCAGCCCTCCCACGGCATCGGCCTCGCGCTGCTGCGCGACACCGTCACCGCGGCGGGGGGAAGCGTGGAGGTGGGGTCGACGGGTGGCAACGGGACCGTCGTTAAGCTTGTGCTCCATGAAGCTGCTGCTGCTTGAGGACGACCTCCGGCTCGGCGCCGCTACCCGCGACCTCCTCGCCCTGAAGTGGGACGTGACCTGGGTGACCACTCTCGCCGAGGCGCGCGACACCCTTTCGCGCGAGTTTTTCGACGCCCGCGTCCTCGACCGGGCCCTCCGCGACGGGGACACCACCGGACTGGTGGAGTGGATGCGCCGGCGGCGGAATGCCACCCCGGTGATCATGCTCACCGCCCTCGGGTAGCTTCACGACCGGGTCAGCGGCCTCGATGCGGGGGCAAACGACTACCTGATCAAACCCTTCGAGTTCAAGGAGCTGGATGCCCGCCTGCGCGCCCTGACCCGGATCTTCGACGGCGGAGAAATCGGGATCGGTAGCTGGCCCGACGGACAGTGGGTGGAGTCCTCCTACACGGGGCACATCGCCCTTACGGAGAAGGAGAACGCGCTGCTCCCAGTGCTGGCGCAACAACCCGACCGGGCCTTCAGCCGCGCACAGCTGCTGTCTGCCGTGTTCGAGCACCGGGATTCTGAGTCGGCGGTGGACACGTACGTGCACTACCTGCGCCGGAAGCTGGAGCCCGACCTGGTCCAGACGGTGCGGGGAGAAGGCTACCGGCTCGGCACACCAGCCTGAACCGCACCGGACCCAGCAGAAGCGACCACGCCACGGAGAAGAGCGCATCCGAGGGGTAGTGCACCCCGGTGACGAGGACCGTGGCCACCATCACGGGCACGAGCGCCGCGGCGGCGCCGCGGGCTCACCTGTTTCGGGTGAACAGGAAAACGGCCACGGCGAGGGCGGTGGCGAAGGCGACGTGGCCCGAGGGGAAGGACCTGTCCCCCGGAGGGGTGGCCGCGGGGTGCGGCGGGAGCGCGGCACTGGGGCGGGGCCGGTGGGCGATGACCTTGAGCACCACCACCGGCACCCAGGTCAGGGCGACGGTGGCGCCGAAAGTGAAGAAGGACCGGTAATCGTGACGCCGTGAAGCGAGCACGAGGCCAGCCAAGACCACCCAGAGCGTGGCCCAGGCTGGCTCGAACCCGTAGTAGATCGCGTCCGTAATCGGTGAGCGGGAGTCGTTCGCCCACACGGTGAGAAGCAATTCGTTCATGTCGAGGGAGGGTACGAACGACCCTCCAAGCATCAGCTAAGCAAACGTGTGGAGCGGAAAAGTCACTTAAAAAACGCAGTTCATGGCCCCTTTCTGTGATCAGGGTCCGGGCTTTTTCGTTGTGGCAGGGTCGTCTTACCCCCATTATGGGGTACGTGGCGAACGGATGCACATGTGATCTACTTCACTTAGCTGGCGGCGTTATTGCCACCCCCACTACCCCCGCCCGCCGTCCCACGACGTGGACAAATCAAAAATTTTGCCATTGGAAAGCGTTACACCTGTAGGGAGATTTCCACTTTATTTTGCGAATCTCCGTACCGGGATCGGGGGCCGGGGTTTTGTTGGGTCCGGATTTTCCATAAAGTCTCTCTCGTAAGCACAAACTCAACCGAAAGGGTCAAAAATGATTGACACCATCTTCACCACCATCCAGCAGTTCATCTCCGCCCTCGGCTCCCTGATCCAGGTTCCGTTCTACGGCCTTCAGGAGCTCTCCTCCAACTTCATCGGCGCTCTCGGCAAGTAAGAGTTCCAACGCCCAGGGCATCCTGGGTAACTAAAACCGCCTCCCTCCGGGGAGGCGATTTTTGTGTATTCGCTCCGACGCGGGCACAGCCCCAAGCGCGATCTAGTGCGCAGCCGTGCGCTCCCCCGACTTCGGGTTGTCGCGGAAGCACCACCACGTGACGAGGGCGAAGAGCACGGCGGCGGAGCCGAGAAGGGCCACAACCGAGTGGTACGCCGACGTGTACGCCTCGTTGTAGGTGGCGTGATCGAGGTTGCGGGTCAACCACAGCGGGAGCAGCGAACCCGTGATGGCCACGGTCAGCAGCGTGCCGAACTCGTAGGAGACCTCCTCCACGCCGGCCGCCATGCCGGAGCGCGACAACGGCGCGGCACCGATGATCGCGATGGAGGCCACGGACATCACCGCGCCGTCGCCGATGCCCAGCAGCGCCAGCGCAGACAGGATTCCCGGCATGGACCCCGCCTGGGAAGCCCAGAGCAGGACCGCGGCGCCCACTGCACCCGTGACAAACCCGCCTGCGATCAACGGCAGGAAACCCACCCGGTGCAGGAATGCGCCCCCGAGTGTGGAGGTGGGAATCGCCGTGAGGGCCATGACCATCACGACGGCTCCGGCGTGAAGGGGTGAGAATTCGTCGACAAGCTGGAGCTTCTGGGTGGTCACCAACTCAACGCCCGCGACGACGAACATACCTCCCGCCGCGGCGACGACCCCACCCGTGAACAGCCGCGAGCGGAAGATGTCGAAGGCCAGCAGGGGTTGCTCAAGCTTCGCTTGACGACGCCCGAAAAGCGCCCCTCCCACCACCGCCGCCACCATCGCCGCGGCGAGAAGGGCGGGCGTGCGGGCGGGATTGACGGTTTCCTTGATGGTCATCGTGAGACCCGAAAGTGCCAGCAGCGCATACCCCGACGACACGACATCCCAGTGCTGCCGCGGGTTGGGGAGGTTCTCCGGCGCCAGCGCGAGGGTGAGTATGAGCGCCACGGCAACGATGGGCACGTTGATGAGGAACACCGAGCCCCACCAGAACTTCTCCAGGAGCAGCCCGCCCACGACGGGCCCGATGCCGGCCCCGACCACGGCAACCGAGCCCCAGATACCGATGGCGGTGTTTCGCTCGCGCTCGTCGGGAAAGGTCAGGCGGATCAGTGCGAGCGTGGCCGGCATCATCGTCGCCCCGCCCACCCCCAGGACCGCCCGGGCGGCCACGAGGGCCCAGGCGGTGGGGGCGAAGGCCGCGGCGGCTGAGGCCGCGCCGAAAATGGCCAGCCCAAGGGTGAACATGAGCCGGTGGCCGATCTTGTCACCCAGCGTGCCCGTACCCAGCAGCAGGCCGGCGATGACCAGGGGGTACGCGTTGATGATCCACAGGGCCTGGGTGTGTGTGGTGTTCAGCTGGGACTCCAGCACGGGCAGGGCGGTGTAGAGGATCGAGTTGTCCAAACCGATCATCAGCAGCCCGAGAGAGATAACGGCAAAAAATCCCCAACGTTGTGCCGGGGATGTGAGTTCTCGGGACACTTATGCCTCCCTGGGAAAGCGGATCGTTGTGGCCCCCTCGTGGACGGACAGCTCCACGCGCCCGCCCACCGGGAAGGTGAGCAGGGGGTTCGTGTGGCCGAAGTCCACGTTGGCCACCACGGGGATGTTCTCCAGCAGGGGAATGGACTCGATGGTGGACTCGAGGTCCTCCCGGGTGACACCGCTGCCGTTCTGGAAGCGGCCGATCACAACGGCGCGGATGCCCTCCCCGCCGGGCTGCTGGATCACGGACATGAGGCGGCGGCGGAACTCCGTGATGTCCGAGTTCATGGTCACCTCCGCGAAGAGGACGCTGCCGGCGAGCTCCGGAAGGTACTCCGTGCCGTGCAGGAGGGTGAAGATGCTCAGGTTGGAACCGATCGCCGTACCCGCGGTCTCGCCCTCCTGGATGGCCCACCAGCCCGTGGTGGGCTCGGTGACGCGGTTGTCCTGGTGGAGGAACCAGTCGTCGTCCGTGTACCACGGGCTGGACTCCCACTCGATCGGCTCGGACGTGAACGCCGCGTGCCGGAAGGAGCGCCGGGTCAGCTCGCTGTGGTCGCGCATGCCGAAGGTGGACCAGTGCGGCCCCGAGTACGTCACCAGCCCGGCGCGCGCGAACAGGGCGTTCTGGAGAGCGGTGATGTCGGAGTGCCCGCAGAGGAACTTGGGGTTCGCCGCGATGAGGTCATAATCGAGGAACGGCAGGAGCTCGTTGCTGTTGAACCCGCCGATGACGGAGAGGATGCCGTCGACCTCCGGGTCGCGGAACGCCGCGTGGATGTCGCGCACCCGCGACTCCACCTCCGAGGTGTAGAACTCGTCGGACTCGTTGACGTGGGCACCGAAAGTGACGTTGAGCCCCAGGTCCGTCAGACGCTGCGTCGCCAGCCGGGCGAGGTAGTCGCCCGTGCCCCTGTCCACCACGAAGGGCAGGGAAAGCGAAGGGGGTGACCACGCGGATGGTTGAGCCGGGTTCGAGCGGGGCGGGGTAGACAGTCATTTTCTCGGCGGGTCGGGGAAGGGGTTAACCTGGAAAGCTTAGTCCACGCCTACCGCTGCTCCTCCGTCAGGTACGCGGGGATCGCGGGCACGGCGGTGACCACCACGTCGTGGACCTTGTAGTCGAGGGCGTGGAGAGCGTCGCGAAGCTCACGAAGCTTTTCGACGTCCGGATCCTGCCCCGGGTGGGGAATGGCGAAGAGCTCGACGTGAAGGACGTGGCCCTCGTCGCGCACCCGCGCCGCCGCCTCGCGCACCCAGGGCTCCTTCTCCGCCGTCAGCTCGATTGTGCCGATCAGCGGGTGTTTCTTCCGCTTCAGGTCGGTGGCGCGGGCGTCGGTGAGGTCCCGCACGGCCGTGCGCACGTTGGTGATACCGTCCCACACGATGGAGACCGCGACGACGATCGCGGCCACCGCATCCATCCACCACAGGCCGATGCCAATGCCGAGCACACCCACGATGGTGGACACCGATGTCATCCAGTCGGCCTTGTTCATGTCGGCGTCGGCGTAGAGAACTTTGTCGTGCAGCGGGTCGGCCAACTTCATCTTCATCCGGCCGAGGATGACGGGTGCGATGCCCGTGACCGTCATCGCAGCGACCATGAGCCAGCCCAGCCAGATGCTGTGCCCGAAGAGGACGACGGTGCCGATCGGCGGTTTCTCCCGGTTGGCGAGGTTGAGCACCGCCCCGATGACCAGGAAGGCACCCATGGCGAGCAGGGCTGAGCCCGCCACGAGGTGGCCGACCTCGATGGCGCGGTGGTGGCCGTAGGGGTGCTTGGCGTCCGGTTTCTTCCGGGTCACACGCGTGGCCGCGAGGAAGGCCAGCGGTGGGAGGAAGGACAACAGGTCCTCGTACCAGGCCGTCTTCATGGCCTGGGACTGCCCGGAGACCACTCCGACGATGGCCACCGTGACCACCAGGGTGGCCAGGGTGATCCACTCCAGGCGCACGGCGCGCCGCAGCAACCTGCCGTGGTCCTCCGGCAGCGCGTCGATGCCGGAACCGGTGCTCGCCTCGTCCACCTGCGCCATCAGATCTCCCCCTCCGCCTGCGGGAGGTAGCGCTCGAGCTCCACCAGGAGCTTGTTTTCTCCCATGGGGACACCCATGACCATCTTCTCCTTGTTGCCGTCCCCGCTTTCGACGGTGGTGTACGGGCGGGTCAGGGCGATGTCCTTCGCCCAGGGCGACTTCGCGGTGAGCCCGCCGATCATCACGTCGACCTCACCGTCCTCCATCCACCCGACGAGGACGCTCTCCGGGGCGACCTTCCATTCCACGTCGGCGTTGATGGAGTCGGCGAAACCCTTGACCAGGTCCGCCTCCGTTCCCGTGACCTCCCCCGAGGACTCGTCCACCGAGGTCCACGGCTCGTGCTCGGAGACTCCCACGACAAGGGTGCCGTCCTTTGCCCTGTTGTACGTGCCCTCCGGGTCCGCGGGGATCGCCCCGCAGCCGGTAAGCAGCGCAGCGCTGAGTGGGAGCGCCGCGGCCCATGCGAGATGTCGCAATCCGTCCGCCTTTGCCTGTCCGGGAGCCCGCGCCCGCGAACCGGACGCATGGCTGCGTGTTTACAGCTTGTGTATAGCGCATTTCCCAACTTTCTGGCATCACATTGGCAGGATTGCCGGTTTCCGCATTCCGGTTCTGGCGGGGTGTGAGTGGCTTCACTACGATCGGCACTATCCCGTTCATATGAAAGGATCTTTATGAAAGCCCTCACTTGGCAAGGAAAGCGCTCCGTGAGCGTGGAGCAGGTCCCCGACCCCACCCTCCTCGAACCCACTGACGCCATCGTCCGCATCACCTCAACCGCCATCTGCGGCTCCGACCTCCACCTCTACGAGGTCCTCGGCCCCTTCATGGACAAGGGCGACGTGATCGGCCACGAGCCGATGGGCATCGTCGAGGAAGTCGGCAGCGAGGTCACCAACCTCAAGCCGGGCGACCGCGTTGTCGTGCCCTTCAACGTCTCCTGCGGCCACTGCTGGATGTGCCGCCACGGCCTGCAGTCCCAGTGCGAGACCACGCAGGTTCACGAGTACGGCTCGGGTGCCACCCTTTTCGGTTACTCCCGCCTCTACGGCTCACTGCCCGGTGGGCAGGCCGAGTACCTGCGCGTCCCCCACGCGGATTACGGCCCGATCAAGGTTCCCAACGTCGGTGAGGACGAGCGCTTCCTCTTTCTCTCGGATGTCCTGCCCACCGCGTGGCAGGCCGTGCAGTACGCCGCGGTGCCGCAGGAGGGCACCCTCGCCGTGTTAGGCCTCGGCCCAATCGGCCAGATGTCCGCGCGCATCGGTAAGCACCTGGGTTACCGGGTCGTCGCCGTCGACCCGGTCGCGGAACGCCGCGCCATGGCCGAGCGCCACGGCATCGAGGTCATGGACGACGGCGAGGGTGTCGCGGACGCGCTGCGAGAGCTCACCGACGGCCGCGGGCCCGACTCCGTCGTCGATGCCGTCGGCATGGAGGCCCACGGCTCCCCCGTCGTCGGTGTCGCCCAAGCCGCCGCGGGGCTGCTGCCCTCGCCCCTCGGCCGCGCGGCCGTGGAGAACGCGGGGGTGGACCGCCTCAGCGCGCTCTACACCGCCATCGATGCCGTCCGCCGCGGCGGAACGATCTCACTCAGCGGTGTCTACGGCGGGATGAAGGACCCGATGCCGATGATGACGCTCTTCGACAAGCAGATCCAGATGCGTATGGGCCAGTGCAACGTGCGTAACTGGACCGACGACATCCTCCCGCTCGTCGACGACCCCTCGGATCCGCTCGGCGTGCTCGACCTGAAGACGCACACCGCGCCGCTTGACGACGCCCCCGAGATGTACGAGAAGTTCCAGAAGAAGCAGGACGGCTGCATCAAGGTCGTGCTCAAGCCGTAATCCAACCGTCTATGCCGAAAGGACACCCAATGGCAAACCTTCTCCCGCGTTTAAAGAACCCCGGCAAGGCCTCGACCTCGCAGAACGTCGCCCGCCTCGCGCTGGGCACCTTCATGAGCTTCGCCGGCACCAGCCACCTCACCTTCGCCCGCAACGACTTCCAGGCCCAGGTGCCCGACTGGATTCCGATGAACAAGGATCTCGTGGTCCTCGGCTCCGGGGTTGCGGAGATCGCTCTCGGCGCATCCCTTCTCGCGCTGCCGAAGCAGCGACGTTTGACCGGGGTTGCCCTGGCCGCGTTCTACGCGGCGATCTTCCCCGGCAACATCGGCCAGTACGCCGAGGGCAAGGACGCCTTCGGGCTGGACACGGACGGCCGGCGCCTCGGGCGTCTGTTCGGCCAGCCGGCGCTCATCGCCGCCGCGCTCTGGGCCGCGGGGTACCCGGAGAAGTAAAAGCTGGTTCAAAGAAAAGGTGCGCATCCCATCCGGGGCGCACCTTTTCTACGTTCTCAGCCGCGGGTCGTCGTCAAGCGGGCGGGTCCTAGATCTCATGCTAGACCTCGTAGCCGGCGAGGTAGCCGCGCAGCACCTGGGAGACCGCGTCGAGGCCCCGGAAGAGCTGCTCCTCGAACTGCTCGTCGGTGTACTCCCACGCCGTGGGGATGCGGTAAACCGCCAGCAGGCCCAGGCCGTTGCCCTCGCCGTCCCCCGCCACGAAGAGGGTGGGGACGAAGTTGTTCCGGTTGAAGTTCTCCGCCCAATCCAGGACCTCGGAGCGCTTCGCACCCTCCATCTGCTCGCCCGCGATGCGCGCGCCGATCTCCAGGTAGTCCGGGTTTGTGCGCACCACGCACATCCCGCCGTTGAACGGCACGGTGATCACGTCGTGCTCGTTCGTCTCCGCCTCGTAGTCGCGCTCCTTGAGCACCTTGATGGCCCGGTCGCTGGTTGCCGGGGCCGTGGCGTCCGAGGGCTTCCTGCCGCCGAAAAGTTTCATCGTTTACTCCTCCCCGCCCACGTAGACGTCCGGAAATGCCGCTTCCACACCCTCGATGATGTAGAAGGCGACCTGGAAAAACAGGTCCAGCATCTGGTGCAGCTGCTCGTCGGAAACACCGGTGGCATTTAGGAAGTGGTGGCGGAACTCCACGGACATCCCGCCCGGAGCCATCACCCGCGAGACCTTGCCCAACGGGATCTCCGAGTTGAAGGCGTTGACCACCTCCCGAAGCCTGTCCTGCTCCCCCTCACCGGTGACGATGCCCAGCCAGTAGGCCCGGACCGTCGTCACCGCCTCGTCCAGGATGAAGAAGACTTCGACGTTCTCGAACGCGGCAACGACATCGCCGTCATCGCTCCGCCCGGTCTGCAGGCCCAGTTGGGCGAGAGCCTCGTCCAGCCGGGGCTTCGTTATGGGGGCAAGTGGCATGAGTCGTCCTTGTCAGGCGCGTCGTTCGGCGAATGGCTTATCGACGTCCAAACTACCAGCTCGGCGCACCGCGGTGACGCGGAATCATCGATTCAGCAACCTCTCCGTCGGCCGTTGCCTGGCTGCCGCGAGTGCGCAGCCGGCGGTCAGGGCGGGGGCGAGGAGGTCTTTATAAGACGATCGGACGTATACCCTCCGGTCCTTGGATACTGTGGATTCTCACCTCCCAAGCAAAGAGAAGCTTGCGCCCCAACGACCCAGCGCCAACATGGAGCGGAAAATGATTGCGGATTGCGATGTCCAGAAACTTTTGACCCGCGTGACCACCCAATTCGGCTCAGACCCAAACCGGTGGTTTCACCCCGATGGCTATCAGAGCGTCGCCCTAGCCGTTCTTGACGCCATCTACTCCACGGGCAACCGGTACACAGGCGTGATCAACCTGGTGAACCGATACCGAGAATTGCGGATAGCGGAGAAAGCCGATCCGCAAACCGATACCGCCACTCACCTCGTCGACGCATTCCATCGCTGGGGAGGAGTCGATGAGTTCGTCCACAAGACGAATAACCGCTGGAGAACCTCGTCCCGGCTTTCCGCCCCCTACAAGGCGTACGCCGCTCTGGAGGCCGCAAGAGTTCTTGAGCGTCACTCCATCCAGGCTGTGAGCGATGCCAAGGACAGGTTGAATTCGCGGGAAAGCCGTGAGCGCTCGGACACAGCCAGGGAGTGGTTGGCGATACGTGGCCAAAGCAGCGGCTTGACCTGGAACTACTTTCTCATGCTCGTGGGTATCCCTGGAGTAAAAGCAGACCGCATGGTGATCCGTTTCGTTTCGCAGGTGCTTCAGCGTGGCGTTTCCACGAAGGAAGCCTCCCGGCTAGTTGAGGCGGCTGCGGACATCCTGGGCGTCAACTACATCCACCTCGACCACACCATCTGGCGGTTCCAATCTGGGCGCCCCTATCTCGTACCCACGGCGGGGGTGAGTGGAGCCCTCGAATGAAGCAGAACATTCGACACAAAAGGCTCGAGACACCGTGCGATCGATGTCTCGAGCCTTCATATCTGTGCCCGGGGGGGGACTTGAACCCCCACGTTCTTGCGAACACTGGCACCTGAAGCCAGCGCGTCTGCCAATTCCGCCACCCGGGCGGGCGACTTGACTAATATAGCACCGCGCTCGGGTGGAGCACCAAATCCCGAGCCTGGGGGCCGAATTGGGCGTCGGGAAGCCGTGCGCGGGGCGTTCACATCTAGGCCAATGGCGCGGCCCCACATATACTGTCCTAGTTATCTACCGCACGCGCAGCTGATTCGGATGGAAGAGGAAGGGAGGTGCGGGCGAATGGCGTTCATGGACAGACTGGCCAAGCTGGACAGTTCGATGCAACGCGGCCTGGACAACAGCATGGCCGCCCTTTTCGGCGGCAAGGTTGTTCCGGCCGAGATCGAGGAGCTCCTCAAGCAGGAGGCCCAGGACAGCATTGTGATGACGGACCGGGACGAGCTGGTTGCCCCGAACGTGTACGCGGTCGGGGTGTCGTCGAAGGACCTGGAGAACCTGTCGCAGAACCGCGACCTGCCCTCCCTGTTCGCCGACCAGCTGGGGCGCTACGCCCGCAACCAGGGCTGGTTCCTGGACGGGCCGGTGGTCGTGCGCGTCGCGGAGGAGTCGGGTCTGCGGACCGGGCAGCTCCGCGCGTCGTCGTACATCGACCCGAACCCCGATGTGGCCAGCGGCTTCGACGCGATCTATGCGGAACCCACTACACCGAAAAGCACCGCGGGTGCGCGCCCGGCGCGCGGCCGCGACCAGGAGGATGATATGTCCGAGCCCACCACCGCCGTCTCCGCCACCGGCGGCGAACCGACGGTCAGCCTGCTTCTCCAGGATGGCTCGTCGCGCACCTACCTCGTCCACGAGGGCTCGAACATTCTCGGCCGCTCCAACGACGCGGACTTCCGCCTGCCGGACACGGGTGTCTCCCGCCAGCACGCGGAGATCACGTGGGATGGCGAAGTCGCCGTGCTGGTCGACCTCGAATCCACGAACGGCACGACAGTCAACGACGAGCCGGTGGACAACTGGATGCTCGCCGACGGCGACGTCATCACCGTGGGCCACTCCCACATCGAGGTCCGCATCGTCGAGCCCCGTGGACTTACTTCCGACGCTGGCCGCAACCCCGACGACGTCGCCCGCCCCCAGACCGAATTTTTCCCGGGCCAGCGCCCGGCCGAGCGCGAATTTTAAGGAGCCGCATGGATTCCGCGATCATCCTCGGGGCCCGCTTCGGACTGCTCATCCTGCTCTGGCTGTTCATCCTCTTCGTCATTTGGGTGATGCGGCGGGATATCGTGGCGGCGTCGGGGGTGCGTCGGCAAGCGGCTGCCTCGGCACCCGTCAAGCGCGAGAAGGCCCGCCAGGTCATGGTGGTCGAGGGCCCGCTGAAGGGTTCACACATGGACATCTCGAGCGTGGAGGACCTCACCCTGGGTCGCGCGGAATCGAGCGATTTTGTGCTGGGAGACGACTACGCCTCCTCGCGCCACGCGCGGCTCTTCCGCCGCGGCAGCGAGTGGTTCGTCGAGGACCTCGACTCGCGCAACGGTACCTTCGTGCAGGGTAACCGCATTGACCAACCGGAACGGGTGTCCGTGGGTACCGACATCAAGATGGGGCGCACGATTGTGAGGTTGATGCCATGAGCCTGAAGTTGAACTTCGTCGCCGCGTCGGACCGCGGCCTCGTCCGCGGCAATAACGAGGACTCCGCCTACGCGGGCCCGCACCTGCTCGTGCTCGCCGACGGCATGGGCGGCCATGCCGCGGGCGAAATCGCCTCGCAGCTCATGGTCGAGCACATGGAGCACCTGGACAGGGACCCGGGCGACGCCGACATCCTCGCGCTGCTCGGCGCCGCCGCCGAGGACGCCAACGCCTCCATCGAACAGTCGGTCCGGGACAACCCGGAGCAGGACGGCATGGGCACCACGCTCACCGCGCTCATGTTCAACGGCACCGAGGTAGGTCTCATCCACGTCGGCGATTCGCGCGGCTACATGCTGCGCGACACCGCCCTCACCCAGATCACCGAGGACGACACCTTCGTCCAGTCGCTGGTCAAGGAGGGCAAGCTCGACCCGGAGGACGTCTCCTCCCACCCGCAGAAGTCGCTGATTCTCAAGGCCTACACCGGCCGGCCGGTCGACCCGCACCTCGAGATGATCCCCGTGCGCGACGGGGACCGCTTCATGCTCTGCTCCGACGGGCTCTCCGACCCCGTCACCGCCTCCACCATCGAGGAAACCCTGCGCGAGGGCACCCCGGAGGTTGCGGCGCAGCGTCTCATCGAGCTGGCGCTGCGCTCGGGCGGGCCCGACAACATCACCGTCGTCATCGCCGACGTTGTCGAGACCGACGGCCCCGATGCCCCGAGCCTTCCCACCGCTCCCGCCATCGCGGGGGCCCTGGTGCCCGACTACGAGCCCTCGCACCCGGACTCCTCCGCCAGCCGGGCCGCCGCACTGATGCGCGCCTCAGATACGGACGTGCCCGCCGCGCCCGTGCACAAGGCCACCCTCAAGGGCCAGCGCGACGGAAGCGGGGACGCCGGGAGCACCTCGCTTGGCGACGCCCCCTCCGACGACGAGGAGACCCACCCGCGCCGCACCTTCTGGCCCTGGTTGGTAGCCCTGCTCGCGGTGGCCATCGCCGGCGTGGGCACGCTGGCCTGGCTCAACAGCCGCGCGGAGGACACCTACTACGTCGCCGCCGACGCCGGGAACCGCGTGGCGATCCAGCAGGCGCCCGGTTCGCTCTTCGGCTCCAGGGAGCGCAACGACTTCCAGCTCGCCTGCATCAACGAGAAGAACGAGCTGCGCATCACCGGCACGACGGATCTCCCCCAGGGGTGCACCGTCTTCACCACCGACGCGCTCCCGCCGTCCGAGCAGTCCGCCATGCAGGACTTCCAGGGCGGATCCTACGAGGAGGCCGTGGCCCTGATGAACCGCCTGGCTGAAAGGGCGCTGCCGGTGTGCGTCGATAAGCCCGCCGATGCCCCCGCGAAGGCCGGGGAGGACAAGGGCGCGCAACCCGAGTCCCCCTCCGGCGACAACTGCAGGACGGTGAAGTGACATGTCCCGACTCTTTTCCCGCACCCGCGAGCTGGTGCTGCTCATCTGCTCGGCGCTGCTGCTCCTCCTCATGCTCTTCGGGCTGGAGATGTCCCAGGGCCGCGCCCTGTCCACCGAGATGCTCTACCTGGTGGGCGGGTTCATCGGTGTTTACGCCATCGCGCACCTGGCGATCTGCCTCACCGCGCCCTACGCCGACCAGGTCCTGCTCCCCGTGGTGTCCACGCTCAACGCCATCGGCCTGGTGGTGATCTACCGCCTCGACCTCGCCGAGCGACCCGGCTACGGCCCGCTCGCCGAGCGGCAGGTGCTGTGGTCCCTGGCCGGCGTGGTCATGCTCGTGCTCACCCTCGTCGCGGTGCGCGACCACAAGTCGCTCTCGCGCTACTCCTACCTCCTCGGCGTGGCCGGTCTGGTCCTGCTTGCGCTGCCCCTGGTGTGGCCGCAGCCGGTGGACTTCGCCGACGCCCGCATCTGGATCTGGCTCGGGCCCTTCTCCATCCAGCCGGGTGAGTTCTCCAAGATCCTGCTGCTGATCTTTTTCGCGCAGCTGCTGGCGCAGAAGCGCTCCCTGTTCACGGTCGCGGGCCGGCGTTTCCTCGGCCTGAGCTTCCCGCGCCTGCGTGACCTCGCGCCGATCCTCGTGGTGTGGGCCATCGCGATCCTCATCATGGGTATCTCCAACGACTTCGGCCCGGCCCTGCTGCTCTTCGCCACCGTGCTGGGCATGGTCTACTTCGCCACCAGCCGCACCTCGTGGCTCATTATCGGCACGGGGCTTGTCGCGGTCGGCGGTTACGCCGTCTACCAGGTCTCCGGGAAGATTCAGGAGCGCGTGAACAACTTCATCGACCCCCTCGCCCACTACGACACTACCGGTTACCAGCCCTCCCAGGCCCTGTTCGGCCTGAGCTGGGGCGGGGTGACCGGAACCGGCCTGGGCTACGGGCACCCCGACATGGTCCCCGTCGCGCACTCCGATTACATTCTCGCCGCCCTGGGCGAGGAGCTGGGATTCGTGGGCCTGGCCGCCGTGCTGGTCCTCTTCGCCATCTTCACCACCCGCGGCTTCCACGCCGCGCTGCAGGTGCGCGACTCCTACGGCAAGCTCCTCGCCGCCGGTTTGTCCACCACCATCGTCATCCAGATCTTCGTGGTGGCGGGCGGCATCTCCGCGCTGCTGCCCATGACGGGCTTGACCACGCCCTTCATGTCCGCGGGCGGGTCCGCCATCATGGCGAACTACATCCTGCTCGGCCTGCTGCTGCGCATCTCCAACGGCGCCAACAGGCCAACCGACTTCGACGCGGCCGCGGATCCGGCCGCCGAACCCGAGCTCGTGGGGGCCGCCCGATGAACAAAGCAATCCGCCTCGGCGCCCTCGTCTCCCTGCTGCTCACCCTCGTCCTGCTGGTGAACTTCACGGTGATCCAGGGCTTCCGCGAAAACACTTACGCCCAGGACCCGCGCAACGCCCGCACCTTCGTGGAGCTCAAGCAGATCAACCGCGGCAACATCAACGCCGGCGGTCAGGTGCTCGCCCAGTCCTACAAGGACAGCAACGAGTTCTACCAGCGCTCCTACCCGAACATGCCGTTCTCCTTCGCGCCTATCGTGGGCTACGTCTCCGACCAGTTCGGCACCGCGGGCCTCGAGTCCGGCTACAACGCCCAGCTCACCGGCGAGGGCAGCGTCAAGGGCGACCGTTTCCTGCGCACCGGGCACGAGGCCTCGCCCACCGGCAACAGCCTTGAGCTCACCATCGATCCCAACCTGCAGGCCCTCGCCTACGATCAGCTGAGCAACCGCAACTACGACGGTGCCGTGGTGGCCATGCGCCCCTCGACGGGTGAGGTGCTCGCGATGGCCTCCACCCCGTCGTTCGACCCGAACTCCTTGGTCAACCCCGACACGGCGGACGCCGCGTGGCAGCAGCTTAACGACGACCCCGCAAACCCCCTGCTCAACCACGCCACGCAGGACCAGCTGCCCCCCGGGTCGATCTTCAAGATCATCACCACCGCCGCCGCCCTGCGCCACGGCTTCACCCCGGATTCCCCCGTCACCGGTGAGCCCCAGATCACCCTGCCGGAGACCACCGTCCCGCTGACCAACTACAACGGCCAGCCCTGCGCCGGCGGCGGCACCGTCACCCTGCGCACCGCGTTCTCGCTGTCCTGCAACACCGCCTTCGTTCAGACGGCCCTGAGCTTCGGCCCCGAGCCCCTGCGCGAGGCCGCCACCGCCTTCGGCGTCGGCGAGCAGTACGACCTCGGCCTGCCCACCGCCTCGGGCTCCCTCGGCGACCTGCCCGGCCCCTCCGAGCTGGGCCAGTCCGCGATCGGCCAGCGCGACGTCACCATGACCGCGCTGCAAGCCGCCGTGATGGCGTCCGTGGTGGCCAACGACGGTCGCCGCATGGCGCCCTACGTGGTCTCGCGCGTGGTGCGCCCCGACCTAACCACCCTCACGGAGAACCGCCCCCACGAACTCAACGAGGCCATCACCCCCGAGGAGGCCGGCACGATCCGCGACCTCATGTTCAGCTCCGAGCACTCCACGTTCGGCTACAACGGCAACGGTTACGCCTCGAAGACCGGCACCGCCGAGCACGGGGAGGGTGCGGCGCCGCACACCTGGTACGTCGCCTTCGACCCCGCCAAGGACGTCGCCGTGGCCGTCGTGGTCAAGGACGGCGGCGGGCTCGGAATGAGCGCCACCGGCGGCCAGGTCTCCGCGCCCATCGGACGCGCCATCCTGAACGCCGCCCCCGGAGGAGGAAACTAGATGCACACCGATAACAGGGACGACCTCCAGAAACTCGTCGGGCCCGACTACCGCCTGCAGTGGATCATCGGCCACGGCGGCATGTCCACCGTGTGGCTCGCCGACGACAGGTCCAACGACCGCGAGGTGGCCGTCAAGGTCCTGCGCCCCGAGTTCTCCTCCAACGAGGAGTTCCTCACCCGCTTCCGCAACGAGGCCCTGGCCGCCGAAGGCATCAACTCCCCGAACGTGGTGGCCACCTACGACTACCGCGAGGTGGAAACCGGCGCCGGCTACTCCATGTGCTTCATCGTCATGGAGTACATCCGCGGTGAGTCCCTGGCGGACATGATCACCCGCGAAGGCAAGCTGGACGAGGCCCTCGCCCTCGACGTCCTGGAGCAGGCCGCCCACGGGCTGGCCGTGATTCACCGCATGGGGCTCGTGCACCGCGACATCAAACCCGGCAACCTCATGATCACCCAGAACGGGCAGGTCAAGATAACCGATTTCGGCATCGCCAAGGCGGCCGCCGCCGTGCCCCTGACGCGCACGGGCATGGTGGTGGGCACGGCCCAGTACGTCTCGCCGGAGCAGGCGCAGGGCATGCGGGTCACCGCGGCCAGCGACGTGTACTCCCTGGGTGTGGTGGGTTACGAGATGCTCTCCGGATCCCGCCCCTTCAGCGGTGACTCCTCGGTCTCGGTGGCCCTCGCGCACGTCTCCTCCGCGCCGCCCGCCTTGTCGACGTCCGTCGGCGCCCCCGCCCGCGAGCTCATCGAGATTGCCCTGCGCAAGGACCCCGCCATGCGCTTCCGCGACGGCAACGAGATGCAGCTGGCCATCGCCCAGGTGCGCCAGGGGTTGCGCCCCGCCCAACCGCGCGGGGGGACCGGCACCCAGGTCGCGGTCGAACCCTCACCGACGGCCTCGACCGCCATGCTCGCCTCCGTGGCGCAACCCACCACTGCCCACCCGGCCGAGCCGCAGCAGCGCCGCCCGAGCGGTCAGCTGCCCCAGCATCAGGCACCGGCGTTGCGCGGAGGCCAGGGGGACCCGGCGCGGAGGGGGGACGCGGGCAAGCGCGGTGAGGACCGCAAGGGCGGTGTGGGACTCGGCCTGGGCATCGCGGCGCTGGTCCTCCTCGCCGGTGGAGCGTTGGCGTGGGCCCTGACATCGGGTCCGCTGAGCGGGGACGAGAAGAAGCCCGCGACCACGACGACCCCGAGCATCGTGACGCAGACCCAGACCGTCTCGCCCAGCGCACAGCCCACAACGGAGAAGCCGCAGAAAGCGACCACGACCGTCCGCACCCGGGAGCGCATGACCGGAAGCGAAAGCGCCCCCGGCACCGTCAGCTTCACCGACGCTCCGGAGCCGGAGCCCTCCGAGCCGGCGGAGCCCCCGGCCACCCGGGAGGTGCCGACGCCCTCGGCGCCCGCCCCCACCCAGCGCCCCTCGGTGCCCGCGCCCGCGACGCAGCCGCAGAGCAGCGCAACCGTGTCGTTGCCCGATCCGAAGCTCACCACGACTCCCCAGATTGGCGGTACCCCATGACCCTGATCGCTAACCGATACGAGCTCGGCGAGCCGATCGGCACCGGCGGCATGTCCGACGTTTACGCCGCGGCCGACACCGTCCTCGGCCGCCCCGTGGCCGTGAAGATGCTCAAGATCGACATGGCGCGCGACGAGAACTTCCGTGAGCGCTTCCGCAGGGAGGCCCAGAACTCCGCCCGCCTCAACCACCCGAACATCGTCTCGGTCTACGACACGGGTGAGGTGGACATCAACGGTGTCGCCGTCCCATTCATCGTCATGGAAATCGTGCACGGGCGGAACCTGCGCGACATCGTCCGCGAGGACGGCCCGCTCACCCCGCGCGCCGCGGCGGAGCTGCTCCTCCCCGTCACCCGCGCGCTCCAGGCCAGCCACGACGCAGGCATCATCCACCGCGACATCAAGCCCGCCAACATCATGGTGACCAACACTGGCGCGGTGAAGGTGATGGATTTCGGCATCGCCCGCGCCCTCGACGACTCCACCTCCGCCATGACCCAGACCTCCGCGGTCATCGGCACAGCGCAGTACCTCTCCCCCGAGCAGGCGCGGGGCAAGCCCGCCGACGGCCGCAGCGACGTCTACGCCCTCGGCTGCGTGATGTACGAGGCCGTCACGGGTCGCCCGCCCTTCGAGGGCGAGTCCCCCTTCGCTGTCGCCTACCAGCACGTTCAGGAGGATCCGGAGCCGCCGAGCACCCGTATCGCCGGCCTGACGGAGAACGAGGCCGTCAACGTCGACGCCGTCATTCTCACCGCCATGGCCAAGCACCCCGCCGACCGTTACCAGACCGCCACCGAGATGGGCCACGACCTCGAGCTCCTCGAGCGCGGCGCGGTGACCCAGGCGGCGCGCAACCACCTCGCATACAGCGAACCCCAGTACGGCAACTACCAGGACGCGACAATCGTCGCCGGCTCCACCGTCGCTGCGCGGCCCGTGGAGATACTGCCCGTCAACGACCAGCCGAACGCTCCCGCCCCCGGCGGCGCGAGCAGGTACGAGGAGCACCGCCGGGCCAACGAGAAACGCTCCAACACCGCCTGGATGAAGTGGGTGGCCGTGATCCTCGGCCTCGTCCTCGTCGGTGCCGCCTCCCTCCTCGCGTACAACTACTTCACCGGTGACAAGGGTGGTGACCAAACTCAGGCCCCGGCGCAGGAAACCATGGTCGAGGTGCCCGATCTGAAGGGCAAGACCCGCGAGGATGCCGTCTCCACCCTCGAAAGGATGGGCCTGCAGGTCGCGGTCAACGACACCCCCAGCCCGGACGTCCCGCGCGGTGAGGTCCTGGGCACCAACCCGACGGCCGGCTCCCAGCTGCGCCCCGGCACCCTCGTCACCGTTTCGGTGTCCTCGGGCCGCGAGCTCACCGATGTCCCGGACATCACGGGGCTCACCCCCCAGGCGGCCGCGCAAGCGCTTGCCGACGCCAACCTCGAGCTGAGCACCCAGATCCGGAAGGAGCACAGCGAGGACGTTCCGGAGGGTGTGATCATCTCCCAGAACCCGGCCGGCGGCTCCCAGTTGTCCAAGGGCTCGCAGGTTTCGGTCGTGGTCTCCTCCGGGCGCGAGAAGGTGACCGTGCCCACGCTGGTGGGGATGAACGTCAACCAGGCCACCGCGCTTCTGTCGTCCATGAACCTCAAGGCGACGGTCACGCAGGTGGACTCCGAGAAAGCCGAGGGAGAGGTCATTGCCGCGGCCGGTGAGAATACCGAGGTGGACACCGGAACCACCGTGGAGCTGCGGGTGAGCAACGGGATGCTGATGAAGATGATCAACATCGGGCGGATGAACCCCTCCCAGGCCGATGCCGCACTGCGCAAGGCCGGGTGGTCCGGCAGCCTGGTGGCGGGGCCCACGGTCCCCACGGGCGCGATGATCGACCAGGGCCTGATCGGCCACCAGTCCGTCGACGCGGGGCAGACGATCCGCAAGGACCAGCAGATCGGGTACAACCTGTGGGAGTTCGACCCCCGCCAGCTCGTCCCCCGCTAGGCGCGGTGCCGGGTGGTAAAGTCACTGCCCAGCACCCGCCCCGCCCCGGGGCACAGAGACACCAATACAGCACCACCTGCGGGCGGCGGTCGGTTCCACACCGCCCGTGCCCGAAAAGCGAAGGGTTTTCACAATGCCTAAGGCAAAAGTAACCAGGGACAGCCGCCCGGCTCCCTCGACCGCCACCGGCTCGTCGCGCACCCCGGTGAAGATCAACACCGGCGGCACCCCGCTCTGGTACAAGATCATCATGTTCGGTCTGATGATCCTCGGGCTGGCCTGGCTCATCGTCTTCTACATCGCCGGCTCCCAGATCCACCTGCTGTCCCAGCTGGGTCCGTGGAACTACCTCATCGGCTTCACCGGCCTCATCCTCGGCCTGCTGATGACCATGGGCTGGCGCTGACGCGCAGACCCGAAGCACCCCCCGGAAAATCGTTCCGGGGGGTGCTTTTGCGCGCGGGGAAACGGTTCAAGGTAGCACCGGTTCGGTGCTTTCGCAGGGCGACACGCCGCGGCCCAGCTTGTTGATTTACGGGGGTCGAAGTTATCCACAGGATGTGGAAGATTCTGTGGATGGGTGGGTTATCCCCACCTGTGGATAACTCTGTGAACTACTTCCGCACATGCGAACACCACGCTGCTCTGAACTGCTTAAACGCAGGTGAAGCCGGTGTGGAAAGCGAAGATTCGCCACGCTGTTCTAGGAATGACACCGCTGTGGTTATCCACATTGTGGGTAACCTCTGTGGGTAACTCGCCGCTCGTCGGGGCTGGGGATAAAGGGTGGAGAAACCCCCGTTTCCTCCACAGGGGCACTATTCCCCGAAGTTCATCGGAGCGGGAGCGCGACGGCGGCCGCCCCGAGGCCCACACCGAGCGCGGCACCCGCCCACCGGATCCGGGTGTCGGGGTGCGTCAGCGGCCACGCCACCACCATCCCGGTGAGCAACCCGCCCACGTGGCCCCACAGGCTCACCTGGGGCGTGATCACGGAGTAGAGCAGGTTCAGTGCGACGAACGCGAAGGGGGCCCGCAGGTCCGTGTGGCGTCGATAGGCGATGGCGGCGAGGAGCGCCATGAGCATGTAGAGCGCCCCGGAGGCACCCACGGTGGGTGTCGTGAAGTTCATGGTGAGCACCGCGGCCGAGGACCCGAGAAGGCCGCCGGCGTACGCGAGGGCGAAGGGCCCCGTGCCCACGAAGCGCTCCACCTCCGTTCCCACGAGGGCGAGCATGAGCAGGTTGACGCTGATGTGGGTGACGTCGAGGTGTGCGAACCCCGCCGTGAGGGCACGCGTCCAACCCAGCGGTTCGCTGGCGGCGAAGGGCCCGTAGAGCACCATGTCCGCTCCCAGGCGCGAGTGGCCGATGGTGTTGCCGAGTGAGCGCGCCTGCAGGGCGGATACGACGAAAACCGCCAGGCAGGCGACGCATACGACCGCGGTGGCGGGGGTGTGCGAGAAGAGTTTTCTGATGTTCATGCGCAAAAGGCCCCCGGCGCGGAATGCGCGGGGGCCGGTGAGGGGGCGGTCGGTCTACTGCTCGAAGTCGATGGACTCGATGACGACATCCTCGACCGGGCGGTCCATGCGGCCGGTGCGGACGTTGGAGATCTCCTCCACAACCTTCTGGGACTCCGGGTCGGTCACCTCGCCGAAGATGGTGTGACGGTTGTTCAGGTGCGGGGTGGGGGCGACGGTGATGAAGAACTGCGAACCGTTGGTGCCCGGGCCGGCGTTGGCCATGGCCAGCAGGAACGGGCGGTCGAACTGGAGCTCCGGGTGGAACTCATCCGCGAACTGGTAACCCGGGCCGCCGGTGCCGGTGCCGGTCGGGTCACCGCCCTGGATCATGAAACCGGGGATGATGCGGTGGAAGATGGCCCCGTTGTAGAACGGGCCCTCGTTGGTGCCGCCGGCGTTCTTCGTGGAGTACTCCCCCTCGCCGTTGGCGAGCCCGACGAAGTTCTCCACCGTCTGCGGCGCGTGGTTGCCGAAGAGGTCGATCTTGATGTCGCCGTGGTTGGTGTGCAGGACTGCAGTCTGTGTCTTCATGGTCATGGGTTACAGGGTACGCGGTTGGCGCGCGGGCGGGCGGAGCCGCAACCCTCCCCCGGAGCCGCCGCACGGGCACCCGGGCCGCAACCGCGACTAGGCTGGAGCGCGAAACTGCACGTCACGATGAAGGAGCACCCATGAACCCCACCACACTGCGCCTGGCGCTGCGCGGCGCGACCGGCGCGTACAACTACTTCCGCAAGCTCGACGACGAAAAGCAGCGCGACATCTACGACGCCGTCGTGGAAGCCATCAAGAACGACGAGGTGGACGACCTCAACGACCTCGCAGGCATTGACGAGCTGGAGGAACTTTACGGCGCCGCCCGCGCCCAGGCCGGGGACGTCCCCCGCGCCTCGCACGCCCGCCTCGACCGCCGCCGCGCGGCCTTCGCGGCCGCGGCCCCCGACCGCGCCGAGCGTCGCGCCCTGTTGAAGGCAGAAGCGAAGGACACGAAGCCCCGCAAGAAGGGCAGGAATTCCGGTGCCGGCCGGGCCATCGGTCTCCTCGCCGCCGCGGCCGCCACGGGTGGAATCGCCTGGGCCGTGTACACCTTCCTCCTCAAGGACCGGCTGGACAAGAAAGACACGGTCACGTACCGCCCCATGGCTCCCCGGGAGGAGACGGATTCCCGGGGCAACACCACCCTGGTTTATTCCACCGCCACGGAGGACGACCGCGAGGCCCGGGCCGGTTCTGCCGGTCCCCTCGCGGAGGAGCCCGCGGTGCGCGACGAGGAGCTCCTCAGCTCCATCGACTCCCAGCTCTCGACGCTCGACGCGCTTGACGACGACCAGCGGCGCGCAACCCACTAAACCCCTCCGCCCGTTACCCCTTGCGCGACAGGTCAGCACGGGTTAATGTTGATACGTCACCAAAACGTAGAAGGAGTCACCATGTTCAACCCCCTGAAGCTCATCCCGACCGGTATCACCACCGCCAAGGACAAGGCGGACACGAAGGTCGCCTCGATTGCGCTGCGCGCACCGATCGGCCTGTTCATGCTGAACACCGGCCTGGAGAAGTTCCAGGCGGATAAGGCAACGGCGGAGTTCCTGCAGAACATGGCCTCCACCGGGCTTCCCTTCGTCAAGGAGATGGACGCGGAGAACTTCGCCAAGCTGATCGCCGCCTCCGAGACCTCCCTCGGTGCCGCGCTGCTGCTGCCGTTCGTGCCCAACCGCCTCGCCGGGCTCGGCCTGAGCACGTTCGCCGCGGGCCTGCTGAGCATGTACTTCCGCAACCCCGCCATGACGCAGTCCGACGGCATCCGCCCGACCCAGGAGGGCCTTGACCTGTCGAAGAACACCTGGCTGGCCGCTATCGGCGCCGCTCTGCTGGCGCTTCCGAAGAAGTAGGGCCTTCTCGCCTCTCCCCGGGTGCCGCGGCACCCGGGGTTCTTGCTGCCCGGGTCTATTACCGTCCGGGATTGCGCGCTGCAGGTGCTTTCACCGCCCTGGGCATCAACCCCGGCGCAGACCCAGCCCGTCGCACGCGGCTATCAGCCCGTCGAGCCCGAAGGCCTCGATCGGACCCACCACCCCGGGGTGGGCAGGGTTGCCCTGGGCGAGCTCCCGAGCCGCCCAGGCAATAAGCTCGCCGGTGAGGTCGTAGGGGCTGGGTCCCCTCACCTGCGCTTCCGCCAGCACCCGCCCCCCGGCATCCGTGGCCACGGCCACCGCCCGCGCGGCGGTCTTCTCCCGCTCGACGGCGTCGGGCCCACCGGGGGGACCGACGAGACGGGACGCCGCCGCGGAGATGATCCGCGAACCGATTTCAGTGCTCGACACCGCGTTGAGCAGCCTCGACACCCCCGGCATGATCCTGCTTCCGCGGGGCATCCACCCGTTGTAGACGCTGACCGACTCGAGTTGCGGGAAATCACCGGGGAGGAAGAGCACCTCGGTACCACTGGCGAGGATGGCCCGCTTGGATCCGTCGCGCACGGGGAACAGCCGCGTTGTCTCGGCGGTGCGGCGCTCCACCAGGTTTCCCGACCGGTACTCCAGGGAGGGAAGCGTCATGCCCTCAATCGCCGTCTTGCGGGTGCCCTGGCTCATCCCGCGCCCGCCGCGCAGGGAACCATCGACGAAGTAACCCACGTCGAGCCTGCGCACCTCCTGACCCCCGTCGCGCATCGCGAGTCCGGCAGCCAGGAAACCCGGCACGTAATCGTTACCGAAAGCGGGGAGCATCACCGCGCCCGCAGATCGGGCCTGGGCATCGTGCCGCTCCCGGAGGGTCCGGACAAAGCCGACCTCGCCCGTGGAGTCGACGTAATGCGCTCCCTGCTCCGCCGCCGCACGCGCCACGGTCAGGCCAAGGCTGTTGAAGGGCCCGACGGTGGTGACCAGGACGCCGCCGGCATCAACCAGCGCGCGGACGGAGTCGAGCTCGGTGGCATCCGCAACCTGGTACTCGAGGTCGCCGTGCGCGGCTGAAAGCGCGGCAAGCTTCTCCTCGCTTGAGCCAGCCAGGACGGGGCGCACGCCCCGTCGGATCAGTGCCTCGAGGACGAGGCCTCCGGCGTAACCCGTGGCCCCGAGGACGACAATCTTCTTCATGTGGCGCTCCTTTCAGCCGTGGATGGCTGCATCCCCACGAACCGTACTCCCATGGCACGGGACCAGGCCACCGGTCGCAGCCCATCGCGCGGAATACATGCCGCGCAACACAAAAAGCACCCGGTGGAAACCGAGTGCCTCAAATGTGGAGGATAGGAGAATCGAACTCCTGACATCCTGCTTGCAAAGCAGGTGCTCTACCAACTGAGCTAATCCCCCGTGGTGGGCCTAGCAAGAATCGAACTTGCGACCTCATCGTTATCAGCGATGCGCTCTAACCGACTGAGCTATAGGCCCTGGGAACGAGATAGAACATTACCCACGACCGGCTTCTTCAACAAATCGCCAGTACAAAGGCATATTTTATCCCGTCTTACCCCTACCGCTGCCTGTTCGACATGCGGAGGCTGACCCCGCCCACCAGATTGGCCACGGCGTTGTAGATGATGGCCGTCAGGGGCGCCATGATGGCCACGAAGACCACCCCCACGAGGCCGAGCAGGGCCGCCGCGGAGATGAGCAAGGGAAAGTCGACCACCTGGTCGCCCCCCACGCCGCTGACGAGCGAGTTCACCGAATCAATCACACCGGCGGACTGCAGACCCAGGTAAAGGAGCGTCGCCGCGATCATCCAGGCGATGAACCCGATCGCCCCGAGGATCGAGGCGACCTTGAACACCGAGACCGGGCTCAGGTAGGTGACGGTCACTTTCCGTGCGGCCATGCTTACTCCTCGCCGTCCGAGTCGTCCGAGTCGTCCGAACCATCCTCAGCCGGGACGCTGCTGTTGGTCCCGTAATCGTAGCTGGATCCGACGTTGTCGGCCTCCACGCTGTTGACGTTCACGGACTTTGCCGCCCCGGAGTGGCCGGGCGCCGACGAGGTGGCTTCCATGGCCTCCTCAAGCGTCTTCTCACCCTTCGCCACGGCGGTGGCCTCTTCCTCACCCTCGTCCTCGACGTTCTTGTCGATGGCGAGCAGTTCCACGTCGTCGGCGAGGTCGACCAGGCGCACACCCATGGTCGCGCGCGAGGACGGGCGGATCTGCTTGACCTCGGTGCGGATCACTCCGCCAGCGGAGGTGATGGCGAAGATCTGGTCCTCCTCCTCCACCGCGAGGGCACCGATGAGCTTGCCGCGCTTCGGGGTGTACTTGAAGGTCATCACGCCCAGGCCGCCGCGGCCCTGCGGGGTGTATTCCTGGATGGCCGTGCGCTTGCCGTAACCACCGGACGTGGCCACGAGCAGGTACTCGTCGTCGTGGACCACGGTCAGCGCCAGCAATTGATCGTCGCCCCGGAAGCGCATGCCCTTCACACCGGCGGTGGCGCGGCCCATCGGGCGCAGCTGCTCGTCGTCGGCGGTGAAGCGGATCGCCTGCCCCTGCTCGGAGACGAGGAGGATGTCCTCCTCCTCGCTCGCGAGCACGGCGCCGATCAGGGAGTCGCCCTCGTTGAGGTTGATGGCGATCAGCCCTGCGGAACGGGCGGACTCGTAATCGGTCAGGCGCGACTTCTTCACGCGGCCCTCGCGGGTGGCCAGGACCAGGTAGGGGGCATCCTCGTAGGACTGGATCTGGATCACCTGGGCGATCTTCTCCTCGGGCTGGAACTCGAGGAGGTTGGCCACGTGCTGCCCGCGGGCGGTGCGGCCGGCCTCGGGTAGCTCGTAGGCCTTGAGGCGGTAGACGCGGCCGAAGTTGGTGAAGAAGAGGATCCAGTCGTGGGTGGAGCAGATGAAGAAGTTCTTCACCACGTCGTCCTGCTTCAGCTCGGCGCCGCGCACGCCCTTGCCGCCGCGCTTCTGCGACTTGTAGGAGTCCACCTTCGTGCGCTTGGCGTAACCGGTGGAGGTGATGGTGACCACCACGTTCTCGCGGGCGATGAGATCTTCCTCGGTGACGTCACCCGTGGCGGCCACGAGCTGGGTCCGGCGGTCGTCGCCGTACTTGTCCGCGATCTCGCGCAGCTCGTCGCCGACGATGGCCCTCTGCCGCTCGGGGCTCGCCAGGATGTCCTTGTAGTCCGCGATCTCCTTCTCGATCGCCGCGAGGTCATCGACGATCTTCTGCCGCTCCAGTGCGGCCAGACGGCGCAGCTGCATCGCGAGGATGGCGTCGGCCTGGATCTCGTCGACGTCGAGAAGCCCGATGAGGCCGGTGCGCGCCTCGTCGACCGTCGGCGAGCGGCGGATGAGGGCGATGACCTCGTCGAGCATGTCCAGAGCCTTCACCAGGCCGCGCAGGATGTGGGCGCGCTTCTCGGCCTCGTCGAGGCGGTACTGCGTGCGCCTGACGATGACCTCGATCTGGTGCTTGACGTAGTAGCGCAGCATCTGGTCCAGGCGCAGGGTGCGCGGCACTCCGTCGACGATGGAGAGCATGTTCGCGGAGAAGTTCGTCTCCAGCTGCGAGTGCTTGTACAGGTTGTTCAGCACCACGCGGGGCACGGCGTCGCGGCGCAGAGTGACGACGATCCGCATGCCGACGCGGTCCGAGGACTCGTCCTCGATACGGGCCGCGCCAGGCATCTTGCCGTTGTTGATGTTCTCGGCAATGCCGGCAATGAAATTGTCCGGGTTGACCTGGTAGGGCAGCTCGGTGATCACGATGGTCTGGCGGTTGCCCACCTCCTCGATCTCCGTCACGCCGCGCATGCGGATGGAGCCTCGGCCGGTGGTGTAGGCGTCGCGGATGCCCTGGTCGCCCACAATGAGCCCCGAGGTGGGGAAATCCGGTCCCTTGACGCGCTCCATGACCGCATCGAGGGTGGTCTTCTCGTCGGCCTCGTGGTTGTCGAGGATCCAGTAGATCGCCTCGGCCAGCTCGCGCAGGTTGTGCGGCGGGATGTTCGTGGCCATGCCGACGGCGATGCCGCCCGAGCCGTTCATCAGCAGGTTGGGCACGCGCGAGGGCAGGACGTCGGGTTCCTTCGTCTTGCCGTCGTAGTTCGGCGAGAAGTTCACGGCGTTCTCGCGGATGTCGCGGACCATCTCCATGGCCAGCGGGGTCATCTTGCACTCCGTGTAGCGCATGGCCGCCGGGCCGTCGTTGCCCGGGGAGCCGAAGTTGCCCTGGCCGTCGATCAGCGGGTAGCGCATCGCCCACGGCTGCGCCATGCGCACGAGGGTGTCGTAGATGGCGGAGTCACCGTGCGGGTGGTAGTTGCCCATCGTGTCCGCGACGGGCTTGGCGGACTTCACGTAGGAACGCTCGGGGCGGTAGCCGTTGTCGTACATCGCGTAAATGATGCGGCGGTGGACCGGCTTCATGCCGTCGCGCACGTCGGGCAGGGCGCGCCCGACGATCACGCTCATCGCGTAGTCGATGTAGCTGGTCTGCATCTCCTCATTGATGTCAATGGGTTTGATGCGGTCGTACTCGTCCCCGCCCAGGGTGTCATCACTCATGGAATGCCTTTCTGTCGTCTCCGGCCATTCTAACCGGCCCAGGGGCGATCACCGTGCCGGCAGCTGGTATCAAAGTGGTATGGCTATGACGCTTCGTCTCAGCACCGACGAGGACAAGGCCCTCGTCCTCCTCGCCTCCGCGTGGGGTTGTTCGAAACAGGAGGCCGCGCGACGCGCGATCGTCACCGCGGCCGCGCGCATGCTTGACGACGCCACCGTGACCGCTCTGGCCCGTTCTCGCGTGGAGGAGTACGCGGCCACCGAGGCCCGGATCCGACAGGCGCGCGGCAGGTGAGGCCCCTGAGTACCGAGCAACTTCTGGCGGTGGCCGATGAGTTCTGCGCGCTCACCAGGGTGCGGGTGCGCTCCTTCGCCGCGTTGTCGGCCTGCGCCGCCGTGCCCGGGGCCCGGGTGCACGGCGTGCCCGTCTCCGACACAGCCGGGGCGGCCGCGGCGGAGCTGGCCCGCACCATCTCTGTCCTGCGGCCGCTGACCGGGGAAAACGACGGCTTCTCGCGGGTGGCCGCCACGGTCTACGCGGAATGGGCCGAAGACCGGTGACCCGGCCGCGCACCCGGTTGGCGCCTGTTTTCCGCCCATGTTAAGTTTGTTCCTGTTGTGGCTGCAGTGAAACGTGTGACTGGAGAGCTCTCGCGAGGCTGTGGCGGAAGAGCCCCAACGGACGGAAAAGACCCCCATCGGCGAGGGTCTTTTTCTCGTTTTCGGGCACGTGGCCGGGCGGCCGGGCGGGTCGTCGAAAAGCTATGCTTGGGCGAATGAATGAACTGAGCGCGTTACTGAAAGACACCACCCGCCCCACCGTCGTCGCGGAGCTGTCGCAGTTGGTGGACAGCACCGTCGCCGGGCAGTCGGGGCTGACCGGCATGGCGGTCAAGTCCACCGTCGCCGCGGTGAAGAAGGCCGACGCGGACGCGGTGCGCAAGGGCGTGGACAGGTTCCTGCCGGAAATTGTCAGGGAGCTCACCCCCTACTGGGAGGACTACGACCCAGCCGCCTCCGCCGGGTTCGGCAACTACCTCGCCTCCCGGCAGGACGATGGCACCGCCTCCCTGCTCAGCCTCGGCGACCGCTTCGCCGATCAGGGGCCGGCTGCAATCGCGAAGGCGTACTCGGGTCTGCGCGGCAAGGCGGGCAAGATCGTCGGGCCTGCCCTGCCGGAACTGGGCGACATCGTCGAGCGCAACGCGGGGTAGTTACTTCACCTTCTCCTCGTAGAAGCGCACGAAGCGGCGCCCCACAATCCCGGGGTTGCGCGCCCACTTGTTGTGCCCCAGCTCGCCGCGCAGCTGCTCCACGTCGGGGTGCGCCGCGGGAATGTGCAGGCCCAGGGACTGGGCCGACTTGTAGGTGCAGTCCGTGTCGTTGGAGAAGCGCGTGAGGAGCACGGGGACTTTCACCTCCGTCAGCGCCGACTCGTAGTCCGCGCCCCGGATGTGGCTGAAGCTGTTCGTGCGCGAAAGCTTCGACCACTCCCCCACGTGGCGGCCCGACTGCCGCCCGTAGCCCACGGGGTCGAGTTTGCCGCCGGGCCAGAAACCGAGAACCTTGCCCACCCCGGCCATGAGGGGTGCGCCCAGCCCGACGGTGGCCTTCGTCCTGCCGTGGAACGCCCTCCAGTATGGGCTGCCGGTGCCCACGCCCATCATTCCGACGACGTTCTGCTCCCCCGCGCCCGCGCTGGCCAGGAACAGCGCCCCGATCTGTCCGCCCATCGAATGGGTGAGGAGCATGACGGGGTGCTCGCGCGGTAGGCCGAGGACCTCCTTGGCCGTGGAGATGGTCAGCGGGTAATCCTCCGTGACCATGGTGTGGTACCCCCACTGGCGCTTGCGCGATGCAACCGCGGTGCTCGTGCCCTGGCCGCGCAGCTCCCCGATCGCGGTGGGGAACCCGTGGTCGCGCAGCCACCGGGCCATGGGCTTGTAGTAGCGGGCCCCCATGCCGAAGCCGGGCCAGATGACCACCAGGGGTTTGTCCGGCACCTCGCCTTCAGGGGCGCGCGGGGCGAAGAGGAGGACGGTGGTAGTCGAGCCGTCGGGAAGCGTGATGGTGGCCGATTCCGGCCCCGTGGGTGTGATGCTCGTCATTGTCCAGAGTTTAGACGGACGAGCGCCACACCGCGCGTAAAACGAAACGTTTACGTGTTGATAAACGCGCGGGGAACCTAGACGTCCAGGAAGCGGACGTCCTTCGCCTTGCGGGTGATGAAGGAGCGGCGGGCCGCGACGTCGTCACCCATGAGGATGGAGAAGAGCTCGTCGGCGCGCTGCGCGTCCTCGAGATCCACGCGGCGCAGGATGCGGAACTCGGGGTCCAGGGTGGTCTCCCACAGCTCACCCGGGTTCATCTCGCCGAGACCCTTGTAGCGCTGGATGCCGTCGTCGGTGTTGATCTTCCGGCCCGCCTCGAGGCCGGCGGCCAGCTCGGCGTCGCGTTCGGCGTCGGAGAAGGCGTAACCCGGGTCCCCCTTCGCCCACTTGAGCTTGTACAGCGGCGGGTTGGCCAGGTAGACGTGCCCGTTTTCGATGAGGTCGGGCATGAAGCGGAAGAGGAGGGTGAGCAGCAGCGTCGCGATGTGCTGTCCGTCCACATCGGCGTCGGCCATCAGCACGATCTTGTGGTAGCGCAGCTTGGCCAGGTCGAACTCATCGTGGATGCCCGTGCCCAGGGCGGTGATGATGGCCTGGACCTCGGCGTTCTTGAGCACGCGGTCCATGCGGGCCTTCTCCACGTTGAGGATCTTACCGCGCAGCGGGAGAATCGCCTGGTACATGGAGTCTCGGCCCTGCTTGGCGGAGCCGCCCGCGGAGTCGCCCTCCACGATGAAGAGCTCGGACTTCTTCGGGTCCTTGGAGCGGCAGTCGGCGAGCTTGCCGGGCAGACCGCCCATATCGTTGGCGGACTTGCGGCGCACCAGGTCGCGGGCCTTGCGGGCCGCCTGGCGGGCCTGGGAGGAGGACACGGCCTTGTTGATGATCACCCGCGCCTCGGCCGGATTGGCGTCGAACCAGTCCGAGAGGTTCTCGTTCACCGCGCGCTGGACGAAGCCCTTGATCTCGGTGTTTCCGAGCTTGGTCTTGGTCTGGCCCTCGAACTGCGGGTCGGACACGCGCACGGAGACCACGGCGGAGATGCCCTCGCGGCAGTCGTCACCGGTGAGGTTCGGGTCCTTGTCCTTGATCAGCTTGTGCTCGCGCGCGTAGCGGTTCATGATCGAGGTCAGCGCGGCGCGGAAGCCCTCCTCGTGGGTGCCGCCCTCGTGGGTGTTGATGGTGTTGGCGAAGGTGTGCACGGACTCCTTGAAGCCAGCGTTCCACTGCATCGCCACCTCGGCCTCGTGGTCCTTGCCCTTGGACTCGAATCCGATGACCGAGGGGTGGATGACGTTCTTGCTGCGGTTGAGGTACTCGACGTAGTCGATCAGGCCGTTCGGGTAGTGGTAGGTGACCTTCTTCTCGCGCTTCTTCTTCACCGCCGGGGCGACCTCTTCACCGGCGTCCTCGGGCTCGGTGACGACCACGTCGTCGAAGGAGTCGCCCTCGACGAGCGCCGCGGTGTCACCCTCCTCCGCGATGGCCTCGAGTTCGAGCTCCTCGTCGGAGACGCGCTCGTCCTTGAGGGTGATGGTCAGGCCCTTGTTCAGGAAGGCCATCTCCTGGAGGCGGCGCGAGATCGTGTCGTAGTCGAACTCGACCGTCTCGAAGATCTCCGCGTCCGGCCAGAAGCGGATGGTGGTGCCGGTTCCCCGGGCATTGCCACCCTCCTGCAGCTCCTCGGGCACCGCTCCCGTGAAGTTCTGGAACCAGTGCTTGCCGTCGCGCTTGATGTCCGCCTCCACGCGGGTGGACAGCGCGTTGACCACGGAGATGCCCACGCCGTGCAGGCCGCCGGAAACGGCGTAGGACTCGGAGTCGAATTTGCCGCCGGCGTGGAGCTGGGTCATGACCACCTGGACGGTGGGGGCGCCGGAGGGGTGCATCTCCACGGGGATTCCGCGGCCGTTGTCCACCACCTGCACGCCGCCGTCCGCGAGGAGGGTGACGTCAACCTGGTCGGCGTAACCGGCCATCGCCTCATCCACCGAGTTGTCCACTACCTCCCAGACGAGGTGGTGCAGGCCGCGGGCGCCGGTCGAGCCGATGTACATGCCGGGTCGCTTGCGCACGGCCTCGAGCCCCTCGAGGATGGTGATGGATGACGCATCATAATGCGGTTCGTTGGTAGCCACGTTTGACGGACTCTCCTATTGCGCTATTTGGGCCTTAACCCGTCTCATCCTACACCCCGCGGGTCCCACCCACGGAACGTGCAACTCCAGCGAGAGGGCGTTTCTCGCGCGGATTTGAGGGTGTGGCGCTTTTCAGCCGTAGGTGTCGCGCGGCCCGCGGCCCTTCACGTGGAGCGGTCCGTAACGCCAATTCTTGGTCTTCGGGGGATACACGTGGAGCTTGGTGACCACCCCGGGCCCGACCTTCTTCGCGATCTCCGACAAAACCGTCGACTGCATGTACTTCAGCTGCGTCGCCCAGGCGGTCGTGTCGCACGAGATGAAGACCTCGCCCTCCTTGATCATCTCCACGCTGGTGTGCTGCGCGATCTTCTCCCCGACGAGACCCTCCCAGTTGCCCATCACCCAGCCGTAGGCCATGTTCTCGGTCCAGTCCCGGGCGCGGATCTCCCTGCTCACCAGCGCGCCGAAACCCTTCACGTCGTAACCGCGCCGCCTCGCGCGCCCGTCCGGGCCGGTGGGGCGCCCCCGGCCCCGCCAGGTTTTCGGTTTCTCCTCGTCCAGGTCGAGCCCGGGCACGCTTATCGACGCCCCGGCCCCGCCCAGGCTCCCCCTTCCCGCGCTGGAGCGCGGCACCACGCCCGTCCCCTGACGCGTGAGGTCCGGCAGCCGCACGCCCCGGCGCCGGGCGGTCTCGCGGAGATTGTCGAACGTGCTCCTGACCAGGTCACTCAAGCCGGGATTCACCGTCCTCCATGACCACGCTGTGGCGCCCCGTCACTGCGTCGGAGAGGTTGGCCGGCAGGTCATCGCCCACCGCGGCGGTGATGATCACCTGCTCCGCGCCCCCCGCCACGGCGACGAGGCGCTCCCGGCGCTTCGCGTCGAGCTCGGCGAAGACGTCGTCCAGGATGAGCACGGGGCCGGTGCCCTCACTCGCGAGCAGGGAGTACTCGGCCAGGTGCAGGGAGAGGGCGAAGGACCAGGTCTCACCGTGGCTGGCGTAACCCTTGGCGGGTTGCTCACCCAGCATGAGCACGAGGTCGTCGCGGTGCGGCCCGACGAGCGTCATGCCGCGCTCGATCTCCTCCCTGCGCCGCCGGCCCAGCTCGGAAAGCATCGCGGCCTCAATGACCTCCGGGTCCCGCGTCGGCTCGCCGAGCAGCTGGCGCACCGCGTCCTCGACGGTGGATTTGTAGTGCGCGGAGGCCGGCCGGGACTCGGGCGCGACCGTGGCGTAGGCCTCGGTCAGGGGGGCTGCGAGGGCGTCGAGAAGCGAAAGCCGGCCAGCGATGACCTGCGCGCCGGCGTGTGCGAGCTGGGAATCCCAGGTGTCGAGGGTGGTCAGGGCCGAAGCACCGTTGGCGTCGCCGTAACCGCGGCGCAGGTCGATGGCGGAGCTGCGCAGGAGGGCGTTGCGCTGGCGCAGGATCTTGTCGTAGTCGGCGCGGACCCCGCCGAGGCGCGGCGTGCGCAGCGCGGCAAGTTCGTCGAGGAAGCGGCGCCGCTCGTGTGGCTCACCGGTGACCAGGCGGAGGTCCTCCGGTGAGAACATCACGGTGCGCAGCACCCCGAGGATCTCCCGCGGGGATTTCAGCCGGGTGCGGTTGATCTGCGCCTGGTTCGCCCCCGAGGCCTTGAGCAGAAGGTGTGTCGTGAGCTCGCGGCCCTCGTTGACCGTTGTGGTAGAGACGCGGGCGTCGCGCGCCCCGGCGCGGATCAGCGGGGCGTCGGCGGTGACACGGTGGCTGGAGAGGACCGAGCTGTAGTGGATCGCCTCCACCACGTTGGTCTTGCCGTGCCCGTTGCGCCCCGACAGGACCGTCACACCCGGCTGCATCTCCAGGGTGAGCGCGGGCCAGGAGCGGAAATCGCGCAGGTCGAGTTCGCGTACGTACACGTCGGAGGTGTGCGGGCCGGCCTAGCCCGGGAGGCGGACCGGCATGAGCAGGTAGGTGAAGTCCGTCTCCGGGGTGGGGAACGATCCGTCCGGCTGCGCCTCGGGCAGCTCCTCGGGGGCGGGGATCATGATCGCCGGCCGGGAGGACTCGGTGAAGCCGAACACCACGTTGTCGGTGGGGATGACCGCCAAGCCGTCCTTGAGGTAGCCGGAGTTGAAGGCGATGAGCAGCTCCTCGGCCCCGGTGAACAACGCCTGGACCGTCTCGGTGGCCTCGCCGGAGTCGGCGCCGGAGGCGTAGAGGGTGACCTCGCCCTCGCGGAAGTGCATGCGGATCTGCGCGTTGCGGTCCGCGACCAGGCTGACGCGGCGGATGGCCTCGACCAGCGGGGCGATGGCGACGCTGGCCATGGACGTGTGCGACTTGGGCAGGAGCGGCTGGATGTTCGGGAAGTCTGCGTCGAGCATGCGCGTGGTGGTCTCGCGGTTGCCGGAGTGCAGACCGAAGAGGCCGTCGCCGCCGATGCTGTCGGAGTTGCCCACCGCGATCTCGACGGGGTTGTCGATCTGCGTGTCCAGCGTGCGGGCGTTGTCCAGCAGCGTCTTCGCCGGGACTAGCAGCTTCGCCTGCACGTCGCCCGCCACGGGGTCCCAGGAAATGGTGCGCAGCGCCAGCCGGAAACGGTCGGTGGCCGTGAGCTGCACCCGGGAGCCCTCGATTTCCACGTGGATGCCTGTGAGCATGGGCAGGGTGTCGTCGCGGCCGGCGGCGGAGGCCACCTGAGTCACGGCTCCGACGAAGTCGCGCGGGGACAGCGTGCCCGTGACTTCGGGGAGGGTCGGCAGCTGCGGGTAGTCATCCAACGGCATCAGCGGCAGTTCGAAGCGCGCCGATCCGCCCTGGAGCAGCATCTTCGAACCGTCCGTGGAAACCTCGACGGGCTTGTTCGGCATGTTGGAGACGATGTCGGCGAGCAGCTTGCCGGCCACGGCGACGCGGCCCGGCTGATCCACCTCCGCGCCGATCCGCACGCGTGAGGAAACCTCGTAGTCGAAGCCCGCGAACTCGAGCCCGTTGTCGTCAGCGGTGATCACGACCGCCCGGAGGATCGGCTGCGTGTTCTTCGTCGGCAGACTCCTCGCAACCCAGGCCACGGCGTCGGAGAGGTCATCCTTGTGAACGCGAAATGACACGCGGTTGTCATCCATAGCGGCGAGCGGCTCCTTGCACGTCGACACGCGCTCCCGCAGAGAACGCGAAAGGCGAAATTACGTAATTTGGTTCCACCTTAGGCGCAGCGCGGTTTGTTGTCATTTACCGGGGCGGGGCAGCCGCCCGCTTATCGACGCGCCCCTCCGCCCCGCCCGGGCGAGCCAGCACGGGAGTCCACAGTCTCTGTTTCTCTTGGAAGAATTACAAAGTAAAAGACGGGAAGAACAGTAAGTCCTGTGCACTCTGTGGATGCGGGGCTCTTTGCCGTGTTCAGGAGGGAAAACACGGATGTGATTCGGGATGTGGGTTTGTTGTGAATAGTCCGCCTCCCCTGTGGATGGATTCTTGCGGACGGATGCTGTCCACACTACGGCCGGGTTTCTCCACCGGGGACTCACACGAATTCGCGCTTTGTGCACAGGTGGCGGCATGTGTGGCGTGGGGCACATAGTGCGCGACATCATTGAATTACATGGGGGAAATTACACAACTGTGAAAAACGCTGTGGAGAACGGCGCCGGGCAGACAAAAACGCCCGTCCAGCCACCTTTCTGGTGGGGCTGGACCGGCGCCGGGGATCGGGCAAGCGCGGTTAACGCATTCGCGCCCTGTTCTTGATCATCTGGGTAAGTTCCTGGATTTCGTCGTAGGTGCCACGGTTTTCCGTCATCTCCTTGCGGATCTTCCGGTCGGCGTACATCACGGTCGTGTGGTCCTTGCCCCCGAACTCGTCCCCGATCTTGGGCAGGGACAGATCGGTCAGCTCCCGGCAGAGGTACATGGCCAACTGGCGGGCATGGGCCACCTGGCGCGTCTTCCCCGCGCCGGTGAGCTGCTCGTTGGTCACTCCGAAGAACTCCGCCGCGGCATCCTTGATGGTCGAGGCGTTGATGTTCACGTCGCCCTCGTCGGGGAGGATGTCGCGCAAAGCCACTTGGGCGACCTCCATGGTGATCGGCTCGTTGATCAGGGAGGAGTATGCGGAGACCCTGATCAGGGCTCCCTCGAGCTCGCGGATGGACGACTGGAACTGGGTGGCAATGAGCTCCAGGACAGCGTGGTCCACGTGGGTGCCGTCGGCTGCCGCCTTCTTCATCAGGATGGCGATGCGCGTCTCCAGGTCCGGCGGTTGGACGTCGGTGATCAGCCCTCCCTCGAAGCGGGTGCGCAGGCGGTCCTCGAGCGTGGTGAGCTGCTTGGGCGGGCGGTCGGAGGACAGGATGATCTGCTTGTTCGCCTGGTGGAGCGCGTTGAAGGTGTGGAAGAACTCCTCCTGCGTGCCCTCCTTGCCCTCCAGGAACTGGATGTCGTCCACCATGAGGATGTCGAGGTTGCGGTAGCGCCTCTTGAAGGATTCCTGCCGGTCGTCGCGCACCGAGTTGATGTAGTCGTTGGTGAATTCCTCGGAGGAGACGTACTTGATCCGCAGACCCGGTTGCAGCACCTGGGCGTAGTTGCCCGCAGCGTGGAGCAGGTGCGTCTTACCCAGTCCGGATCCCCCCCAGATGAAAAGGGGGTTGTAGGCCCGCGCGGGGTTTTCCGCCACCGCAACGGCCGCGCCGTTGGCGAAGCGGTTGGACGAGCCGATGACGAAGTTTTCGAAGGTGTACTTCGGGTTCAGCGAAGTCTCCCGGTCCGGGTCGTGGGCCGGCTTCTCGCGGGGGATGCGCTGCGCCACGGTCGGGTGGGCCGTCGCCTGGCGCCGCCCCTGGCGCTCCACCTGCTGCTGCGAGTGGATGCGCGCGAGCTCGTCGAGACCCATGGGGATCTGCTCCCCGGGGCGGGTGCCGGCGCTGCCGTGCATAGCCCCGCTCCGGGTGGGGTACCACTCGTCGGCGGCGGCCTGCGGGGCCTGCTGACCCGCTTCACCCGGGAAGCCGGGTTGCTGCGCCGGGGCAGGGGCCTCCCTGGCGTCGCGGCCGGAAAGGGAGGGCTGCTCCGCAAGCTCTGAGGGGGCGGACGGCTGCTGCACGGACACCGCGAGGCTGCAGGGCCGGCCCAGGTGGTGGGTGAGCAGGGCGGCGATGTGGGTGCCGAGATTGTCCTCGATAACAGCCTTGGCGGCCGCGTGGGGTGTCGAGAGGATCGCGTAGCCGTCGACCAGCATCACGGGGCGCACGAGCTGCAGGTAGGCGCGCTCCTGGTGCGTGAGGGTGGGGATGGGTGAGCTGGGCCGCTCCGAGAGCGCGAGCAGCTCGGAGACGATGTCGCGCCAGAGCGCCTCTATGTTCTGGTCCACCACGTTTTACCAATCCTCGATTTCTGTCATCTGTCCCTCCACCCCGGCCCCCGCGCGCCGCCCGTGTACTGCGGACGGGCGGCATCGGGAGCCACGGTCCGGGGAGTCGCGCGGCGGCGTGTGATTCACCGCTGCATTCACAAATTCCCCACCATTCATGGTGGCTCCGACCTCCAGTTCCACAACTTTATCCACAGGTGTGGACAAATCTTTCACCAGCCCTTTTCCACAATTGGCCAGGGACCTGTGGATAAAAACGTGAAAGAATATTTATGCTTTTCACCTGCAAAAACACAAAATACCGAGCAAAACTCTCAACCGGAAGTTGAGAGTTATCCACAGGGCTGTGTGTAGTTCTCTGTGTGAAGTTGTGGTGATGAATCATTGGTACCCGCTGGGATGGCCCTGTGTCCACGCGTTTAGCGCCGCCTCCCCTGTGGATAACTTTTCGGCCTGCCGTCGCGGCACGGGCCCGGGAGACGAAGCGCAGGGTGCACCGGCGATTCGCCCGTCCACCTGCAAAAAAACACAGGTCTGTAATTCCGGGGGTACCCGCCGCCGCTCCGGTTTTCGGGCCGCGTGTCGATTTGGCCGCGCACCTGAATTTCACGTAACCTGGCATGGTCTGCCACATCGAGTAGCGCGGCTGATCAGGTGCCGCTACCTCCCCGATGTGCTTGAGAGCAACACCCGCGCGGTGCACCGGGCCGCCCGTCAGGGCGAGTCGGCGCAGGAGTTGCACGCGAGGCGCACCACCGACCCTTCCCAGGTCGCGGCGCACCCGCATCTCGGAAAGCTTTCTATACTGGGACGGTCTCTACCCCGGGAGGCTTTCCGCGCCCCAGGCGCGGAGCCGCTGGCCGTCGCAACCCTCAAGGAGTCTCCCGTGTCCAAGCGGACCTACCAGCCCAACAACCGTCGCCGCGCCCGCAAGCACGGCTTCCGCACCCGCATGCGCACCCGCGCCGGCCGCGCCATCGTTTCCGCGCGCCGCCGCAAGGGCCGCGCGAAGCTCACCGCGTAGTTCGCCGCCCTCCACAAGCCCCACCAGCCACAGTGCTACCCAAGGCGCACAAGCTCTCCAGCTCCGCGGATTTTCGCCGCGTGATGAGGAAGGGCAGTCGCGCCGGCGCCCGGACGCTGGTGGTGCACCTTTCGACCCGAACCGGAACCGCCATCACCGGCGGACCCCGGTTCGGGCTCGTGGTTTCTAAGCAGGTGGGCAACGCCGTGACGCGGCACGCGGTGTCGCGCAAACTGCGGCACGTCTGCCGCGGGGGCGTCGACAAGCTCGGGCGCTCCCACGACGTGGTCGTGCGCGCGCTGCCCGCCTCGGCCACCGCGACCAGCGCGGAGCTGGAGCGGGACTTTCACGCGGCGCTCGGCAGGGCGCTGGAGAAGGCCCGGCAGAAACAGACCGCCGCGCCCGCGCGGAAGGCGTGATGGCGTACCGCAACTTCCTCGGTGCGGAAATCCCCGCTCCGAGGGGACCCGCCGCGAAAGTGCTGGTGGGGCTGGTGCGCCTCTACCAAAAGTACTTTTCACCCCTTAAGATGGCAGGAACGTGTCGTTTCATGCCTGTCTGCAGCGCTTACGCGCTCGAAGCAGTGTCGCGCCACGGGGCGGTGAAGGGAAGCCTTCTCGCCGCGGCCCGCATCAGCAAGTGCGGCCCGTGGCACCCGGGCGGATACGACCCTGTCCCCGGCAGCGTGGTTCCACCGGACGCCTCTGACGCGGCCGGTGGCGAAGCGGCCCCCACTTCACCGACTAGGAGCAACCCCCCCAAGTGCTGAATTTCATTTACTGGCCGATCTCAGCAGTGCTGTGGTTCTGGCACAAGATTTTCGGATACCTCTTCTCCCCGGACTCCGGGTTCTCGTGGATCCTCGCGATCGTCTTCCTCACCTTCACCATCCGCGTGCTTCTGGTGAAGCCGATGGTCAACCAGATGCGGTCCATGCGCCGGATGCAGGAGATGCAGCCGAAGATGCAGGAGATCCGCGCCAAGTACAAGAACGACCAGCAGAAGATGGCGGAGGAGACGCAGAAGCTCTACAAGGAAGCGGGCACCAACCCGCTGGCCTCCTGCATCGTCCCGCTGGTGCAGATGCCCGTGTTCCTGGGTCTGTTCCACGTGCTGCGCTCCTTCAACCGCACCGGCACCGGCCCGGGCTCCCTCGGGATGAGCGTGGAGGACAACCGCAACACCGCGAACTACATCTTCTCCCCGGATGACGTCCGCTCCTTCCTCGACGCCGACTTCTTCGGCGTGCCGCTGTCGGCCTACATGTCCATGCCGGAAAGCGCCTTCGGTGCCTTCACCGGGCTGGACTTCACCCGCACCAACATCATCATGGTGTGCCTGCCGCTGCTGCTGATCTCCGCGGTGTTCACCCACCTCAACGCCCGGTTGTCCATCGACCGCCAGAACGAGCGTCGCGCCTCCGGCAAGACGGCCGCGCCCGCCAGCGACAACGCGGCGATGATGGAAAACCAGATGCAGATGATGAACAAGATGATGCTCTGGGTCTTCCCGTTCATGATCCTCGCGTCCGGTGCGCTCTGGCACATCGGCCTGCTGTTCTACATGCTGGCCAACAACGTGTGGACCTTCTTCCAGACCCGCATCGTCTACGACAAGATGGACAAGGAGGAGGCCCTCGAGGAGGAGCAGAAGCGTCAGGCGAAGGCCGCGCTCGCTCCGCAGGTCGGCTCCCGCCGCGTGGACAAGCGCAGCAAGAAGCAACGCCGCCAGGGCAGCTAGCCCCCGCTTTTCCGCGCCCCACCGCCGCGGCCCGGATACCCTCCACGTATCCCGGGCCGCGGCTCTTTTGCACGGTCCCCCGACGTACGCTGCACCGTTGGCCGCGCATTGGGCCGGTGTTGGGGCTGTTTACTAGAGTCGGAGGGCACGAGGCAGGCCCGCCGCGCGGCAGGCCTCCGGACCCCAGCCGAAGGAGAGCACAGCCGTGTCAGACGAATTACCCGATCCCGGGGCGTCTTCCGCCCCCGAGCCCGTTCCCGCGGCCGCCGGGGAGATTTTCGGGGAGCGGCTGGACCTGGCGCGCGAATACCACCGCTCCCTCGCGGAGGTGGCCTCCATCCGCGGGTTCATCGGCCCGAAGGAGGTTCCCCGGTTGTGGTCCCGGCACATCCTCAACTGCGCGGTCCTCTCCGAGGCGGTTGAGGGCTCGGGGCTGCGGGTTGCCGACATCGGTTCCGGGGCCGGCCTCCCCGGCATCCCGCTGGCCATCGCGCGGCCCGACCTGGACATCACCCTCATCGAGCCGCTGCTCAAGCGCTCCACGTACCTCAGCGAGGTGAAGGATCAGCTCGGGCTGGACAATGTCACCGTCGTGCGCGGCCGTGCGGAGGAACAGAAGAAGTCGCTTTTCGACGTCGTGACATCCCGCGCCGTCGCCCCGCTGGGCAAGCTGGCCGGTTGGTCGCTGCCGCTCGTGAAGGTGGGCGGGTCGATGATCGCGATGAAGGGCGCGAGCGTAGCCGAGGAGCTCGAGCGTGACCGCGCCCAGATTGCCCGGGCGCGCGGTGGCGAGGCGGAGGTTTTCACGGTCGGCGCCTCTGTACTGGAGGAGCCGACGACCCTGATCCGAATCCCCCGGCGGCGCTAACCGATGTGGCTGGGACACACTAGGGTTAATGGGGTTAAGGGAGTTGTCTCCGGGGTGGACGGAGCACACGCGGTACCGAGGCAGGCAGGGTTAGGCGGATAGATGAACGGACAGATGGACGGTCCCGTGGACGAGAGCAACCAGTGGGATGACACCCCCATCGCGGCGGCGGCGCGCCGCGCCGCGCGCTTCAGCTCCGGCATGAAGAAGCTACCCAAGCCGGCGCAGCCGCGTGTGATCACCGTGGCCAACCAGAAGGGCGGCGTGGGCAAGACCACCACCTCCGTGAACATGGCGGCGGCGCTCTCGCGACAGGGCCTGAAGGTCCTCGTGATCGACCTCGACCCCCAGGGCAACGCCTCCACCGCCCTCGGTGCCGAGCACCGCGCCGGCACCGTCTCCAGCTACGAGATTCTCATCGGCGAGGCACAGGCCGCGGAGGCGATGCAGGCGAGCCCGGGCAACCCGAACCTCTTCTGCATCCCCGCCACAATCGACCTCGCGGGCGCGGAGATCGAGCTTGTGAGCCTCGTGCGCCGCGAATATCGCCTGCATGACGCCCTGCGCCGGGGCTTCCTCGAGCGGGAGGGCTTCGACTACGTCTTCATCGACTGCCCGCCCTCCCTGGGCCTTCTGACCATCAACGCCATGACCGCGGTCGACGAGGTCATGATTCCCATCCAGTGCGAGTACTACGCCCTCGAGGGCGTGGGCCAGCTGCTGGGCAACATCGGGATGATCCGCGAGCACCTGAACCACAACCTGCACATCTCGGGCATCCTGCTCACCATGTTCGACGCCCGGACCAAGTTGTCGGAGGAGGTCGCCTCCGAGGTGCGCAACCAGTTCGGCCAGGTGGTGCTGCGCAACGTCATTCCCAGGTCGGTGAAGGTCTCGGAGGCCCCCGGGTACGGACAGACCGTTGTGGATTACGACCCCGGTTCGCGCGGCGCGCTGGCCTACATCGACGCCGCGCGCGAGCTGGCGGAACGCGGTGACTACCAGCCGCATGAGACGACGGGCCCGATCGGAGTGAGCCCCGAGGTGGCGAGGCAGCTCGACGGGGCGGACGCGGCGGATGTCGAGGACGCCCCCGACGTCGAACCAGAGGCGGGTGCGGCCCGCATCGATGATCACCAGACAGTCCAGGAGGATGGAGAGTAACCATGGCGCAGGAACGTAAGGGCGGTCTCGGCCGGGGTCTCGCGGCCCTCATCCCCTCCAACCCCGAGGCGACGGACAAGACCGGGAAGACCGGACGGCTCGGGGACGGAGCCGCCGACGTGATCATCGGCGGTTCGAAGGGTGCGCGGGACACTCCCGCGGAAAAGCCCTCCGCCCAGGCGGTCCCGGGCGACAAGCTCCCGCCCCGCGGCCGCCCGCGCATCCCGGGTGCCCCCTCCATACCCGGGGCCCCGACCGTGGTCGCGGACACGGAGAAGGTGAAGCAGCCGGTGCCGATGGGCGCGCGCTACCAGGAGGTGCCGCTGGGCCAGATCCAGCCGAACCCGAAGCAGCCGCGGCGCGTCTTCGACGAGGACGAGCTGTCCGAGCTGGTGCACTCCATCCGCGAGTTCGGGTTGCTCCAGCCGATTGTCGTCCGCGAGACCGCGGAGGGCTTCGAGCTCATCATGGGCGAGCGCCGCTGGCGCGCCGCGTCCAAGGCGGGGTTGAAGCAGATCCCTGCGATCGTCCGCGAAACCAACGACGCGGACATGCTCCGCGACGCGCTGCTGGAGAACATCCACCGCGTGCAGCTCAACCCCCTCGAGGAGGCCGCCGCCTACCAGCAGCTGCTCCAGGAGTTCGGGGTAACGCAGGAGCAGCTCGCCGACAGGCTCGGCCGCTCCCGCCCGGTGATCACCAACTCCATCCGGCTTCTCAACCTCCCGGTTCCCGTGCAGCGCCGCGTGGCCGCCGGTGTCCTCTCCGCGGGCCATGCCCGCGCCCTCATGGGCATCAAGCTTGGCGACGCCACCGCCACCGCCCAGGAGAACCTCGCCGACCGGGTCGTCGCCGAGGGCATGAGCGTTCGGGCCACCGAGGAGGCCGTGACGCTGCTCAACAACAACGGCATCGTGCCGGAGCGCCCGAAGCGTGAGCCGCAGCCACAACCGGAGTTCGTCAGCGCCGCCGCCGAGCGCCTCGCGGACGTCTGGGACACCCGCGTCTCGGTGACCATGGGCAAGCGCAAGGGCAAGATCGTCGTGGAGTTCGGGGACCGGGAGGACTTCGAGCGCATCATGTCCCTGATCCAGGGCGCGGACTAGGGCTCACGCTGTGGGTGGGCCGGGCGAGCGGGTGCGGGTGGTCCCTCTCACCGCCGCCAACCTGGGCCGGATGCACCGGCTCACCGCCGAAAGCGTGTTCTGGGAGGTGGACCCCCTCGGGGAACGGTATTTCGACACTGTGTCGGAATTAGACAAAAGCGTCTGGCTGGAGAGACGCGCCCGTGAGCAGGCGGTGGCGGGCTTCAGCATCGCCGAGGGGCATTCATCGGTCGGGGCTTTCGCCACCGTTCTCTTCTGCCCCGCCGCCGAGGCCCCGGGGGCGGTACGCATGCCCACCGCCCCGGCGTCACGGGACGCGTGGCTGATCACAAGCATGCATCTGGACTCCACCGCCCAGCACCGCGGCTGGGAGGCCGTCCTCCTCGACTCCGTGATTATGGCGGCAACAGAGGCCGGAGCCGATGCACTTGAGGTTTTCGGGCTCAGGCCCGAGGGTGATGCGCGCACGGGACTCTCCGCCTCCGTACTGCGGAACGCGGCGCGCATCGGTCTCGTGGATGCCGCCATCCTGGAGTCGGCGGGTTTCCAGGTGCGGGAGGACCATCCCGTCGTTCCCCGTCTGCGCCTCCCGCTTCCGCCCGACCGCGATCTCCTCAGCGCCCGGGAAGTCGAGGACCTTCTCGCTTGGGCACCCGCCAGCTGAATCAATCAATTCAATCAACCATTCAGTCACGCGGCTCACAATGATGTAATCTGTCGGCATGGGACCCGGGGAAATTCAGCAGATCATTGCACGCGGGGAAGGTATCGACGTTTCATTCGCGCGTCGGGTTTCCTCCGCCTACATCAACGAGCGTGCGGTGATCGAGCGAATGGCGGCCCTGGCCAACAGCCGGGGCGGTACCCTCCTGGTCGGGGTCGGCGGGGACGGTTCGATCTCCGGGTGCCACCCCTTCCACGGCGACCACACCGACCCGGTTCAGCTGGCGGCGGCCATCCGCCGTTACACCGCTCCTCCCCTCGATGTCGCCGTGGAAGTGGCCGCCGTGGAGGGCCAGCCGGTCGTGGCCCTCTCCGTCGCCGCGAGCCCGACACCCGTTGCGACGGCATGGGGTGTCTACCGCGCCCGCTCGCTGAACTCCTCCGGTGTAGCCGTGGACGAGGGCCTGCCCCCGGCGGAGCTCTTCACCCGCTACCGGGACGCCAACGGTGTCGACTGGGCGACCTCCCCCGCAGCCGGAGCCTCGCCCTCCGATCTTGACCCCGGGGCCTTCGCCGCCTACCGGCGCCTCACCGCCTCCCACGGGGGCAACTCAGCCCTGGCCCAGCGCGGCGACGATTCGCTTGTGCGGGCCCTGGGGTTCCGCAACGATTCGGGCGAGCCTCTTTCCCTGGGCGCCATTCTGCTTTTCGGCACGGAGGAGTCCATAACGCGCCACCTGCCTTTCCACCAGGTGGTGGTCGCGGATGCGCGTACCCCGCGCTCCACGTGGCGCAGCCGGGCGGCCCTGCCGGTGCTGGTGGAGCGCCTCACGGGCGCCACGCCGGGTGCCGAGACGGTGGGCAACGCCCTGCCCTTCGTGTTGAACGCCCTCCTGCACCGGGACTACACCCTCCCGGGCGCCATCTACGTCCACGTGGACGAGGACCGCCGCACCGTGACCAGCCCCGGGCCGCTGCCGCGCGGGATTACGGCGGAGGACGTTCTGGGCGGGGCCCCGTCGTTCGCACCGCGCTCGCTGCACCTCACCACCGCCATTGCCCACACCGGTGTGACCAGGGGCGCGGGTACTGGTGCCGCGGACGCGGCCCGCGAGATGCTGGCCCGGGGTTTCGCCGCCCCCTCGTACTCGGGCACGCACTCGCAGGCGGTCACCGTCACCATTGCTGCGGTGCCCGCCGGCCGCGCGGCGTCGGTGAGGGGGGATGTGCTCGGCGCGCTCCGCGATCTCGGGGAAGCCTCCAGCGCACAGGTAGCGGAGAGGGCCGGGGTGAGCCAGCAACAGGCGTACCGGGCCCTCCGCCACCTGGTGGAGAAGGGCGAGGTCACGCGGCGGGGGTCGACGCGGACGACGCGCTACTCGGTGTCATGATTCCGCGGCTGCGGGGAGTCGGTTAGCTTGCGCCCTCCTCGCGCAGCAGCTCGGAGAAGGTGTAGGTGCCCGTGGGCATGTCGTCCTCCTCGAGCAGGTAGAGGCGCTTGATGGCCACCACGATTGCCTCGGCGATGGCATCGCGCTGGCGTGGGTCGGTGACCACGGCGACGTCACCGGGGTTGGTCAGGTAACCCAGGACGACCTCGATGGAGGGCATCTTGGTCATGCGCAGCAGCTCCCACGTCCGCCCGTGGTTGAAGCAGTTGCGCAGGCTGGTGCGGGCCGCGATCTCTCGCTGGATGTAACCGGAGAGCGTCTCACCCGTCATGGATGAGGCCCCGGCCTCGGAGCCGAAGTAGAAGGAGGCCACGCCGTTGGCCTTGTCGTTTTCATAGCGGTCCAGCTGCAGGGAGATGAGGAGATCGGCGTTGAAGCTGTTTGCGAGGTCGGCGCGGGACTTGGTCGAGGGGTTGTCACCGCGCGGGCGGGACAGGATGGTCTCCACCCCGGCGGCGATCATGCGGCCCTCGATGCGCTGGGCCAGATCCCAGAGGATCTCCTCCTCCGTGATGTCGCCGTAGGGGCCGGTGACCGTCATGCCGCGGTCGTCCTTGCCCAGGTCGGGGTCGATGACCACGCGCTTGCCGGCCAGGCGGGGGCCCGCCTCCCGCACGTTCTCGCGCTCGCGGATGGCCTGGGCGGAGCCGCCGGTGATGCGCCGGCCCAGCAGGCTCAGGGCGTGGAGGGTGTCGGGGCCGCACACTCCGTCATCCTGCAGCCCGTAGTTGAGCTGGTAGGACGCGAGGGCCTCGTGCGTGCGGGGGCCGAAGTGCCCGTCCAGGCGGTGGGCGTAGAACCCGAGGTCCTGGAGCTGCTGCTGCAGCTGGCGCACGTCGTCGCCGACGAAGACCTGGCTCGGCTCGTAGGACAGGACGCGGGCACCCAGGGTGTAGGAGGCCTCGCGCAGCTCGCGGAGGGTGACGGTGTCGATGTCTCCGGTGGGCACGATGCCCCGGGACTGCTGGAATGCTTTGAGCGCTTCGCTCAGGGAGTCGTCGAAAAGCAGGTCCTCGCGCGAGAACTGCCGGTTGTTCCAGTCGCTGACGTGGCCGCCGAAGTCGTCGAGCATGCCCAGCCGCGCAAGGGTCGAGCGGACCTCGGCCACGCGAGCGCTCGAATCGCCTACACGGAGAGTCTCTGTCACTGGGTACCTTCCTGGACCGATGAAACGCAGTTTGTGAACGAAGGGTGAACGGATCTAATCGTACCGGCGCGGGGCCCTAGAGCAGGTTCTCCACGCGGGCGACAATGTCCTCTTTCGGCTGCACACCGGCGAACTGATCCACCATCTCGCCGCCCTTGAAGATGAGGACGGTCGGGATCGACATGACCTGGAACATCGCGCCCAGGGTGCGCTCGGCGTCCACGTCCACCTTGGCCACCTTGACCCTCTCCCCCATCTCGGCGGCGACCTCGTCGAGGATCGGGGAAAGCTTCTTGCAGGGGCCGCACCACTGCGCCCAGAAGTCCACGAGTACCGGGATGTCCGATTCGATGACCTCGGACTTGAAGGTGGCCTGCGTGACGTCGATGGGGGCGCTCATGGGTTCTCCTGACTTTGTCTGGGGCGGGGTGCAACTTCAGTTAACAGGTTTAACACTAGTGCCGGGCGTGGCCCGCGCCGAAACCCCGGACGGCAGGTGTCGCGGGGCGGTTACGCGCCGAGCGCCTCGAGGTAGTGGGTCGCGTCCAGTGCGGCGCGGCAGCCGGAGCCGGCCGCGGTGATGGCCTGGCGGTAGGTGGTGTCCACCAGGTCACCGCAGGCGAAGATTCCTTCGACGTTGGTGCGGGTGGAGGGCTCGTCAACGAGGACGTAACCCTTCTCGTCCGTGGCCACCTGACCGGCGAGGAACCCGGAGCGCGGGTCGTGGCCGATGGCGACGAACATCGCGGTGGCGTCCAGGACGGACTCGGTGTTGTCGCGCACGTCCAACACCTTCAGCCCGGCGACCTTGCCGTTCTTCTCCACGACCTCCTCGACGATGGTGTGGGTGACAAACTCGATCTTCTCGTTCGACCGGGCGCGCTCGAGCATGACCTTGGAGGCGCGGAAGTTCTCGGAGCGGTGGATGAGCGAAACCTTGGAGCCGAACTTGGTGAGGAAGATCGCCTCCTCCATCGCGGAGTCACCGCCGCCGACCACGGCGATGTGGTGGTCCTTGAAGAAGAACCCGTCGCAGGTGGCGCAGGTGGACACGCCGCGGCCGGTCAGCTCCGTCTCACCCGGGACACCGAGGTGGCGCGGCGCGGCGCCGGTGGCGAGGATCACGGCCCGGGCGCGGTATTCCTCGCCGGCCACCACAACCTTCTTCACCTCGCCGGTGAAGTCCACGCTCTCCACGAGGTCGGGTCGAAGATCCGCACCGAACTTCTCGGCCTGGGCGCGCATCTCCATCATCAGGTCCGGGCCCATGATGCCGTTCTGGAAGCCGGGGTAGTTCTCCACCTCGGTGGTGTTCATCAGCTCGCCGCCGAACTCGTAACCCTCGAAGACCAGGGGGTTCAGCTCGGCGCGCGCGGCGTAGAGAGCCGCGGTGTATCCGGAGGGCCCGGAGCCGACGATGATGAGGTCGCGGACCTCCGTTTCACCCCCGGTACCTGCGGTCTCGACGGCGGCGTCGGCCTCCGGCTCGGAGGTGAGGTCCTGCTTGGGCACAACAAAGTTGAAGCCGGGGTTCGTCATGCTGTCCTACATCTTCCAACTAGGCAATCGGGGCGTTCTTGTACGTTGGGCCAGTCTACTTCGGGCCCCCACACCCCGCTGATTGCCGAGCTAGGCAATGTTTTTCGACGCCTCCGCCGGCTCCATGGCGCGGGTCAGAGCCACCCGCGCCCGCGCCCGGCGCGACTTCACCGTCCCCGGCTGGACCCCCATTTCTGCGGCGGCGCGGTCGATGGTCAGGCCGGCGACGTCGATGAGCAGAAGAGCCCGGCGCTGGGCCTCGGGCAGGGAGGCGAGCGCCTGGCGCACCACGATGGCGCGGTCGAGGTGTGCGGTGGGGTCGTGCGCGAGGGCCGGGTTCGCGTCGGCCGAGACCCGCTCGTCGTCGTCGATGCTCACGTCGCGCCGGCGTTTGTGCGACGCGCGGACATGGTCGAAACCGGTGTTCATCACCAGGCGGTGAAGCCACGTCGACAGCGTCGCCTCGGCGCGGTAGGTGTGCATGTTGCGCGACGCCTTGAAGAGGGCCTCCTGCAGGATGTCCTCCACGTCGTTCTCGTTGCGCGAGTAGCGCCTGGCCACGTAGGTCAGACGCGTCTTGTGGCGTTGCACGATCGCCGCGAAGGCGCGCGGATCGCCGCCCATGTAGGCCTCGACAAGCTGCTGGTCAGACCTCTGCCCCGAAATACCGCCCGCCATGACATTCCCCCGAATGCTCCGAAGGGGTGCTCCCCCGTTGAACTGACCCCCTCAGTGTGCCCCGCCCCCGCCGACCTCCCCGGGCGGGGGCGCACACTTAAGTGGGTCCGCCTAGGGGAACGTACGGCCCGCCACCGCGACCTCGCGCACCTCGGCGGGCGCGTCGAAGCGCACCACCAGCGCCGTGAGGTGCTGGTGGGACTGCACGTCGAGCTCCGTCTCACCCTCCCGCAGGGTGCCCGAACCGAGCTCGGGCAGGGCGCCCAGGTCGCGGGGCGCGTCCTCAGGCACCCCGTACACGGTGAACGCTCCCCCGGCGGCGGTGTCCACGCTCACCTTCGAGGGGGTGAACTCCGTGCCGCTCGAAGGCTCAAGGGTGAGGGCCTGGCCGGCCACCGGGGCCCACGTGGTGGCGTGGTCGCCGTCGGCGGCGAGGGCGGCGCCGCCGGTGCCGGTGCCGTCCCACTGCGAGGCGGTCATGGGCCCGATGATCACGGCCGGGCCCGCCGCGGCGGTCTCACCGATCTTCTCCGCGCCCTCCTCGACGGAGCTCGAGGTCACGGGCGCGTTGGGCCCGTGACCGCCAAGGGCGCCGACGAGGTAGGCCGTGAGCACCGCGATGAGCACCACCGCGCCGATGACCAGCGAGAGGATGAGCACGAGGGAGGCGGGGCGGTAGGCCTTGCGCCCGAAACCGCCGCTGAGCGCCTCCGGGTCGGGCTCGGGCGCGCGCCGCCCGGCGGCGACGGCCGCGCTGAGGTCGTGCACGCGGTGCGAGGTGCCCTCGGGGGTTTCGGGCTCGTCCGTGCCGCGCGCGTCGTCCGCATCGTCCCCGGGGGTGCCGGAGACCTGGGCGGGACGCTCCTCCTCCCCTGAGCCGATGACCTCCAGCGTCGTGGCAATCGAGCGGAACTCCCCCGGTTCGGCGGAGGGGGCGTCGGCAAGCTTGCGCGTTTCCGCGGTGACGCCGTCGAGGGCGTCGGAGCTGACGTTGGTGGTCAGCAGGGTCAGCGCGGAGGCCAGGGCCCCGGCGTCCTCCTCGGTGGAGGCGTCCGGCAGCACCGCCGGGAAGGCGAGGCGCACGATCCCCTCGGTGGACACGCGCAGGCGGTTGCGGTTGTCCAGGCCGAGGGGCACCCCGGCATCGTGGGCGGTGCCGATGGCGCTGGCGAGCGGGGCCAGGGCGTGGGCGACGGCCTCGGCGTGGAGCGTCTGCCCCGACTCGGCGACGTTCTTCAGCGTCGTGCCGGGGATCCAGTCCGCCACGACGAGGGCGCCGGAGCGGTAGGACAGGATCTGGATGTTGTCCGCCACTGCGGGGTGGCCCAGGCCGGCGAGCTTGCGGGTGCGCCGCGCCACGCCTGCGGCGTCGATGGCGGCCTGGCGCGGGGTTGCCGGGGCCATGGGTGCGGAGCCGGTCGTGTCCACGAACGTGAGCGCGACCATGCGGTCCGTGGCCACCTCGCGGGCCTGCCAGAAGCGGGCACCCGTGGTGGCACCGTGGTCGCGGATGAGACGGAAGCGGCCGTCCGAGACGGAGGCGCCGGGAACGAGGCGCGGGCCGCGCACCACGCCGGCGGACATGGGCGGCGGCACCGGGGAGGCGTTGAAGGTGTCCGAGGCGAGGAACTGGTGCGACAGGTCGCGCGGGTCGACCTCACCGACCTCGATGGCTTTGTCCTCGTCGTACCTGATCAGGCGGCCCACGCCCGGGATGCGGGTCAGGGCGCGGCCCAGGTTCTGCACCTCGGGCAGGCGGGAGCGCGAGAGGACCAGGCCGGTGATGACCAGGAAGATCAGCCCGAGGACGATGATCTCGACGAGGAAGCCCACGGATGGCGCACCGATGAGTTTGCCGAAGCCGACGGCGAAGTCCAGGCCGAGGGCGTCGCGCACCAGCCACCGCAGCGCCAGGGTGGCGGCGACACCGACCACCGAGGAGCCCAGCGCCCACATGGAGGTGCGCAGCACGGCGCGGGATTCGAGGGTGCCCAGCTTGCGCTTGAGCAGGAAGGCGCCGATGATCGCGCCGGCGACGAAACCGAATCCGTTGGCCGCGCCGAGCAGGACGACGATGGTCTGCGTGGAGGACGCAACAATCGGCGAGAGGTAGCTCAGCACCACTTTGGTGGCGGTGATGCCCGCGATGATGAACGTCGGCGTCCAGGCTTCCTCGCGGGCGTAGAAGACGCGCAGGTGCAGCATCACCAGCGCGTAGGGGATGAGCGTGAACGCCGAGAAGCTCACCGTCAGGCCCAGGGTGCGGGCGAGGTCGGGGTCGAAGTTGCCGTAGGCGAACAGCGCGTGGCCGATGTCGGGGCCCAGCGCCGTCATGAACACGATCATCGGGATCAGCGCGATGAACGTCAGCTGCGTGCCCAGGGTCAGGTCGCGCACCACGGCCTGGTGGTCACCGTCGGCCGCGTTGCGGGACAGGCGGGGCATGATCGCGGTGAGCAGGGTGACACCGATGACGCCGTAGGGCACCTGCAGCAGCATCCAGTGCTGCTGGTAGATGAACGGCGCGGAGCTGTCCGCCACCGACGCGATGCGGGTGGTCACCACGTAACCCAGTTGGCTCACCGCCACGTAGGCGACAATCGCCAGCGCCATCCCGCCGAAGGCCTTCAGGCGGTCATCGATGCCCCACAGGGGGCGCAGGTCGATGCCGAGCCGGCGCAGCGCCGGCATCATGATCACGCATTGCGTGACGACGCCCAGCGTGGTGCCCAGGCCCAGAAGCAGCACGTGCGGGTTGGCCACCGACGCGGGTGCGGCCGGGTTGAGCTCCCCCGGCAGCAGCATGTACAGAAGCAGCACCGCGATGGAGACCACGTTGTTGGCCACCGGCGCCCACGCGCCGGGCCGGAAATGCTCCTTCGTGTTCAGGATCGCCATGAACAGGGAGAACATCCCGTAGAAGAAGATCTGCGGCAGCAGGAGGTACGCGAAGGAGGTGGACTGGACCACGTTGACGCGGCCCGTGTCCTTGAGCATGAGGCGGGTGAGCAGCGGTGCGGCGACGACCGCGAGGAGCGTGACCACCGTCATCAGCGTCAGGGTGAGGGTGAACAGGCGGCGGATGAACGTCGTGCCGTGGTCCTCGTCCTCCTTCTCGGCGCGCACGAGCACCGGGACCACCAGGGCGGAGAGCACGGAGCCAAGCACGATTTCCGTGATGAGGTTCGGCAGCGTGTTCGCGGTGTTGAACGCGGAGGCCACGGGCCCGCCGAGGGCGGCGCCGATCAGCACCGTGCGCAGGAAGCCGGTGATGCGCGAGATCAGCGTGGCCACGGCCATGGAGCCGGTGGAGCGCACCACATCGGAGTTGCTCGTCTGGCCGGTCGCGGCCGTGTCGGCGTCGGCGGGCGTGGCCAGCGTCTCCCCGGAGGGGCTTGTGGTCAGGGCCGAGCGGTCCTCGGCGACCTGCTCCTCCGGGGTCGGCTTCTTCTCGCGCGGCGCGGGCACCGGCGCGGGAGGGGCGGGCGTGACGATGCGGCTCCTCAGGCCAGCTGGTTGCTGGAGCGGTTCCTGGTGGGTCACGTGGGGGGTTCTCCTATCGGGTCGCCGAGCCTCGGGGCTCGTCGCTGGGGTCAGCTGCGGAATCGGGTGGGGCCTGCGTCGGGGTCGGGCGTGTGGGGCCGCGCGCGCGGCGGTGGCGTCCGACCCCGAAGAGGAGCAGCAGCGCGAGGAACACCGCCAGCGCCGCGATGAACGCCCAGCCGCGCAGGGCGATGCCGGCGGTGCGCACCGAGATGTCCACCGGCTGCGAGATGGGCACCTTCTGGGGTGAGGCGAGGAAGAGCTGCAGGTCGGTGTCCCGGTTGTCGGGCAGGTCCGCGGTCATCTGCACCGTGACGGAGCCGTGGGCGGGGATGCGCAGGTCACCGGGGACGTTGAGGCGCGCTCCCTCGGGGCCGGTGTAGAGGATGGTCGAGTCCACCGGCAGCGGCAGGCCGTTCTCCGCCACGATGAGCAGCGGCGAGGACGCGGAGGCGCGGGTGTAGACATTCCCCGGCGGGATGAGGGCGACGGAGGAGCGCAGGCCGTTCATCATGTCGCGGCTTCCGGCCAGGCGGCTGCGCGTCGCCTCCTCGGCATCGCGGTAGGAGTCCTTCGCGCGCCGACCCGTGGAGGACAGGGAGACCAGAAGATCGCGGCGCAGCGGCAGGGTGAAACCGTAGCGGGTCAGGGCGATGGCGGGATCCGCCACGAGGAGCGCGGAGAGGTCGTTGGCGAAGCGCGCCTGCTGGCCCGCGGTGAGAACCTCGGAGTCCGCGTACACGGTGGGGTCGGCGTTGGGGGTGCCCGTCCATTCGGCCGGGGGAATCCGGGCATCGGCCGGGGCGGTGAGGTAGGCGTCGAGGGTCATGGGGCGGGCGGAGTCGGCCAGCGTGTCCCCCACCGCCCGCATCACGGTGGCGGCGGAGTCCGGGTCCCAGGCCGCTGGGGGATTGACCAGGATCGGCGCCGGTTCCTCCTCGCCGCCCGCGCCGCGTGCCTGCTGCGCGGCCAGGCGCACCGCCGAGGCTGCGTTGACCGCGCGGGCGCGGGTGGAGTCATCGGTGAGGTTGTAGCGCAGGCCCTCGGCGGAGTAGCCGGTGGTCTCGGGGTGGGGCCCCACCGCCGCCAGCGTGGAGGCGAGGGAATCCTGGTACTCCACCGCCTGCACCCCGGGCGCGACCCAGGAGAAGCGCTGCCCGACCGGGTCGTGCCGCACGGTGTTGGAGGCCACCAGCACCCGCACGGTGGACGCGGGAGCCGGCGCGGCCACACCGCCGACACCCGGCAGGTCCGGACGCTCCAGGGTGGCTCGCCCCTCCCCCTCGAGGCGCCCGCTGGCGCCCTGTCCCGCGGCCAGCTGCGCCTCCTCCCACGCCCCGTCCAGCCCGGCTCCGGCCGCGTTGGCCCTGTCCGCCCAGCCCATGCCAGCCGCGGCACCGGGCCCGAGATACCCCGAGGGGGCTACGACGGCGTTGGCCACCCCGGCCTGGCCCAGCACGCGCGCCAGGGTGGAGGGGCCGCGCTCGACGGCTTCGCGCATGAGCCAGACGTCGCCGGTGCGCGCCACGGCGTTGAGGTCCGCGTTGGCCCACGGCATGGCGACGACGCAGCCCGAGGAGGCGATGTCGCCGACCTCGTCCAGCCACTTCCGGGCATCCTCGCTGCCGCGCCCCGGTGATCCGGCCGGGGTGTCATCCTGCGTGCCCCAGCTGTCGCGCAGGCGTTTGGGTTCCTCCACCACGTCGGGGCGGGTCTGGGACACGGTGTAGCCCCTGGCCATGCGCGCGACGGTGTCCACCAGTGCCGGGTCCAGGCTCATGCAGGACGCCTGGGCCACGGCGGGCTGGGTGGTGGCGGCCGAGTAGACGTCGACAAGCTTGCTGAGGCGGCCGTCGGGGGCGAGCTGATCGGCGAGGTTCTCCGAGGAGAGGATGAGCGGCGGGGTGTCCGGCGCCTCGCCCGTCTCACCCGGGACGATGTCCACCGGCGCGGAGACGGGGTACAGCGCGCTCAGCCCGGGCGCCCTGCCCTCCCCCGCGCCGCGCACGGAGAGGTGGAAACGTTCGGTGTCGAGCACCGCGCCGTCCTCGGCGAGCACGAACATCAGCGGGTACGTGGACAGCCCGGGCAGGGGCAGCTCGTCCTCCAGGACCTGCAGGGCCACGTCGGTGGATTCCCCCGGGGCGAGGTGCTTGTCGACGTTCCTCGTGCGCCCCACCACGGAGTACTCCCCCAGGTCGGCGACCGCGGCGACGCGCTGGTCCCACAGCGAGCCGGTGGCTGGCCCGCGCCGGGGTGTGACGCTGAGGCCCTCGAGCGTCTCACCCGAGGTGTTCGTGATGCGCAGCGTGACCTGCACCGGGTCGTGCGCCCCGATGACCTCCGGGCCATTGACCAGCTCGACGGTGGCGCGCTCACCCTCCCCGTCCCGGATGTCGGAGTTGGCCCACTGCCCGGAGACGTAGGGGTTGTCCGGGTCGGTGGGGATGGCGATGGAGCGCGACGGGTTGGACGGGTCGGCGGGGCTCGCCGTCTGTGCCGATGCCGCACCCGGGGCCAGGGTGGTTCCCGCGAGGGCCGCGGCGGCGGCGGCCGACACCGCACGGCGCCACCCCCCGCGCAACGCACCCAGCGGGTTGACCGGTCTCATCGTGGAGTGGCCCTTCCGGCTTCCGCTTCCTTTCTCGCGAGCTCGGGCATGCGGTCGTAGGCGATGCGGGCGAGCTTGCGTTCGTCGGCGTAGGCGAGGTGCTCGATCAGCTCGCTCATGGGCACCCAGGTCACCTCGGTAACCTCCGGGTCCTCGTCGTTGAGGATGCCGTCGACGAAGCGCAGCAGGTTGTGGTGCACGGTCTTGTGGATGCGCACACCGTCCGAGACGAACCAGTAGTCGATCACCCCGAGGGTCTCGAAGGCCTCCCCCGAGATTCCGGTTTCCTCCCATACCTCGCGCTCGGCGGTTGTCCACTGGTGCTCGCCGGGTTCGACGTGCCCCTTCGGCATGGACCACAAAAGGCGGCCGCGGCGGTCGAGGCGGCCGATGAGCGCGACGTAGATGCGCGAGAGGTCCACGTCGCCGTTCGGGGCCACGGCCTCGGCCATGCCGGAGACGACGAGCCCGCCCGCCGACGTCTCGTCGCGCAGCTCCATGGAGGAATCCGCGTAGTGGGAGTGCCGCGGGCTGCGCTGGTTCTGGCGGTAGCGCCCCCCGCCGCGGGAGCCGCCCGAGGGGCGGCCGCCCCTGCCGCGCCCGCGCGAGGAACCGCCCCGGCCCTTACGGTTGCGCCCCGAGTTCTTGGCGCCGGGCTTGTTCCCGCCCTGCTTGCTTCCACCCTGCTTGCCGCCGCCGGATGCGTGCGCGCCGGGCTTGTTTCCGCCCGGTTTGGCCCCTCCGGGTTTGTTCGGTCCCGGTTTGGCGCCTCCCTGTGCGCCTCCCTGCGGGCCGCCCGGCTTGGCTTCGGCGCCCCGGCCGTCGCCGCCGCCGGCACCCCCGCCCCGGCCGGGGTTGTCCCCCGCCCCGCCCTGCTGCGGGTTTCCGGCAGGCCGGGACCCGCGCCGGCGCCGTCCGCGCCTGCGGTGACCCTCGCCCTTGGGGCCTCCAGAGTCGCCCGAGCCGGGCCGAGTGTCCTTAGTCATCCGCATTATCGTATCCGCCCGGCTGGGCTTTGTGGTACTTAACAGGGCCGCCGGGAGCCGCACTTTCCGCCGGGTATCCTGGTACGGGTGACAACGCCTGAGAATTACGCACCGCTGTTCGACCTGCCCGACCCCGCCGATCCCGCCGCGCCGGTGGCGTTGATGGCGCGGGCGCAGGGGGCCGTCGAGAAGCTCGCTCCCCTCCTGGAGCCCCTGGCGGCCCTCTTCGCTGAGCGGGGTGAGTCCTTATACCTTGTGGGCGGGCCCGTGCGCGATGCGATGCTGGGAAGGCTGGGCAACGACCTCGACTTCACCACCTCGGCGCGGCCCGCGGTCATCGCGGAGATCCTCGGCGCGTGGGGTGAGAAGACATGGGACACGGGCATCGAGTTCGGCACCGTGTCCGCGGTCAAGCACGGCCAGCAGGTGGAGATCACCACCTTCCGCTCCGACCTCTACGACGGTGTGACCCGCAACCCGGAGGTCACCTTCGGCGATTCGCTCGAGGGCGACCTCGTGCGGCGCGACTTCGCGTGCAACGCGATGGCCATCGAGCTTTCGCTTTCCGACGGCTCCCTCGCGCCCGTCTTCCACGACCCCGTCGGCGGGCTGGATGACGTTCTGCACCGCCGCCTGGACACGCCGCAGGCACCGGAGGTCTCCTTCCGCGACGACCCGCTGCGCATGCTGCGCGCCGCCCGCTTCGTCTCCCAGCTGGGCTTCACCGTCGCCGAGCGCGTCTACGCGGCGATGAGCGGGATGGCCGGTGAGATCGGGCGCATCACCGTCGAGCGCGTGCAGGCGGAGCTGGACAAGCTCATGCTCGGCGTGCGCCCCTGGGAGGGGATGGACCTGCTGGTGGCCACCGGGATCGCCGATGTGGTGCTGCCCGAGGTTCCCGCGCTGCAGTTGGAGACCGACGAGCACATGCAGCACAAGGACGTCTACCGCCACTCCCTGACGGTGCTGCGGCAGGCGGCGGAGCTGGAGGAAGAGGGCCCGGACCTGGAGCTGCGCTGGGCGGCGCTCCTGCACGACATCGGCAAGCCCGACACCCGCGCTCCCAAGGAGGGTGGCGGCGTGACCTTCCACCACCACGAGGTGGTGGGCGCGAAGCTGGCCCGCAAGCGGATGCGGCAGCTGAAGTACCCCAAGCACGTCATCGAGGATGTGGGCCAGCTGGTGTACCTGCACATGCGCTTCCACGGTTTCGGCGAGGGGCAGTGGACGGACTCCGCGGTGCGCCGCTACGTCACCGATGCCGGTGAGCTCCTCCCGCGGTTGAACAAGCTCGTGCGCGCGGACTGCACCACGCGCAACCCCAGGAAGGCGCGGCGGCTCCAGCGCACCTACGACCACCTGGAGGAGCGCATCGCGGAGCTGGCCGAGAAGGAGGACCTGGCGAAGGTTCGCCCGGACATCGACGGCAACGAGATCATGGAGATCCTCGGCCTCTCCCCCGGCCCCGAGGTGGGCCGGGCGTGGAAGTACATGAAGGAGCTGCGCCTCGAGCGCGGCCAGCTGGACCACGACGAGGCCGTTGCGGAACTGAAGAAGTGGTGGGAGAACGAAAATGCCTGAGTACTTTTACGCCGACCGCCTGTTCAACGCTCTGGAGCGCGCGGAGCCGGAGGCGGGATCCCTGTTGGTGGCGGCGCCCGGAATGGTCTCCCCCGAGTTCGCGCGCACCGTCGTGCTCGTGCTCGAGCACACCGCCGGCGGAACGCTTGGCATCATCATCAACCGGCGCAGCGAGACGGCCGTGTACAACGTCCTTCCCGACTGGCTGCCCCTCGTGGCCAAACCGCAGGCCTTCTACGTGGGTGGGCCCGTGGGCCCGCAGGCGGGGGTGGCCGTGGGCGTGACCAGGAACGGCGTCGCCATCGAGGAGCACCCGGAGTTCACCCGCCTGGCCAACCGCCTGGTCCATCTGGACCTGCACGCCCAGCCCGGGGACCTCGAGCCGCTCCTCGAGGGCGTGCGCATCTTCGTGGGCACGGCGCAGTGGGAGGCCGGCCAGCTTGAGGAGGAGATCGAGCGGGGCGACTGGTTTGTCGCACCCGCGCTGCCCGGCGACGTGATTGCCCCGGGTTCGGCGGACCTGTGGGGGGATGTCATGCGGCGCCAGGCGATGCCCCTGCCCCTCTTTGCCACGTTCCCCGAGGACATTGAACAGAACTAGATGAATGTTTCACGTGAAACATCGAACTCCGGGGTGGGCGGCTCGGGCTCCACGCGGGCCGAGATTCTCCAGGGGTCCCGTGACACCGCCCTCGTCGGCCTCGGCCTGATCCCACTGGGCCTCGCCTTTGGCCTGCTCATGACACAGTCCGGCTTCGCCTGGTGGTGGACGCCGGTGTTCTCCCTCGTCATCTACGCCGGGTCCATGGAGTTCCTGGCCATCACTATGGTCACCGCCGGCATCGGCCCGGTATCCGCGGCCGTGACGGGGTTCATGGTCAACTTCCGCCACATCTTCTACGGGCTGACCTTCCCCCGCCACCTGGTGCGCTCGCGGGCGGGGCGGGCCTACTCCACCTACGCGCTCACCGACGAGTCCTACGCCATCGCCTCTGCGACACGCCCCCGCTCCGGGGCGCGGGTGCTGACCATCCAGCTCCTCTGTCAGGCCCTGTGGGTTCTTCCCGGCATCGTCGGGGCGCTGGCCGGGGAGGTCATCCCCGCGGGCGTGCGCGGAATGGAGTTCGCGCTCACCGCCCTCTTCGTCGTCCTCGCCTACGAGGCCTTCGCCGCCTCGCGCGACTGGTCCGCCGTGGTCATCGCCGGCGGGATCGGCGTTCTCGCCGCCCTCGCGGCACCGGCGAACATGCTCATGATCGCCCTCGTCGCCTATTTCGCGGTGCTGCTCCTCCGCTTCTGGAACCCGCGCCTCGACACCGCGCTGCGCCGGGAGGCACCGTAGTGGGCCTGCCCGCGGGTGTGACCCCCGCGCACGTGGCGGCGGTGCTGCTCCCCATCGCGGTGGTAACCCTCATCCTGCGCGCCCTGCCCTTCTCCTTCCTGCGCCTGCTCAAGGGCAGCCCGTTCGTGGAGTTTCTCGGCAACGCCATGCCGGTCGGGGTGTTGACGGTCCTCGTGGTCTACACCCTCGCCGGCGCACGCGACACCCCGGGAGGGGTGTGGGCCGCGCTCGCCGCGGCGCTGTTCACCCTGGGCCTCCACGCGTGGCGACGCTCCGCGGTCCTGTCCATCCTCGCCGGCACCGCGCTCTACATGGTCCTGGTCAACCTGGCGTTCTGAGGCAGAAAAAATCCCCCGTGCGGTGCGCGGGGGCGTCGACAAGCGCGGCTTAGAGCTCGGGGAACTTCGCCCTGGCCTCCTCCCAGAGGCCCTCGAACTCCTCCGGTGTGAGCGACGTGGCGGTGATGCCCTCGAACTGGGCGTAGCTGTCGGGGTGCGGGACAACATCCGTGGGCTCGTTGGCTTGGCCGGTGACGCGCCCGTCGGCGTAGACCCCGGTGATGGTCTCCTCCGGGGTGAGCTCGATCATGCGGACCATCGTGCACTGGGTGGGCGAAACCTCCTCGAGCTCGGCGATGTTGAGGAGCTGTCCCCCGAGCTCGGGCACCTCGTAATGGATGCGTACGTAATGTTTCACGTGAAACAACTCCTTCAGGCCTCGGCGGGTGCTACCCGAGCGTAGCGCGCGGCGAGCGAGGAACAAATCATCAGCTGGATCAGGTGGTAGATCATCAGCGGCACGATGAGGATGCCCAGGGAGGCCCCGCCGAAGATGACCGAGGCCATGGGCAGGCCGGCTGCAAGCGACTTTTGCGTGCCGCACATCTGGATGGCCACGCGGTCCGCGTAGCCGAATCCGAGGGCCTTGGGGACCGCATTCGTGATGGCGAGCATGGAGATGACCAGCGCGGCGGCCAGCGCGACCAGAAAGACGATCTCCCACGGGGAGACCTGGCCCCACACACCTGCGACCATGCCACGGGAGAAGGCGGAGTAGACCACCATCCAGATGGAGCCCCGGTCCACCAGCTTGGTCGCCTTTGCGCCGGCGACGTCCTTCACCCGGGGAACGAAGTTGTGCGCCAGCTGGCCCAGAATGAACGGCAGGAGCAGCTGCAGGGCGATGTCAACGAAAACACCGCTGTCTATGTGTATGCCGTCACCGGCGCCCATGAGCAGCATGACGAGCAGCGGGGTGGCGAACACGCCGACCAGGCTGGAGAGGCTGGCCGCGACGACGGCCCCGGAAACGTTGCCGCGCGCGATGCCGGTCAGCGCGACGGAGGACTGCACCGTGGAGGGCACCAGCATGGCGTAGAGAATGCCCTGGTAGACCTCCTCGGAGATGAATCCCGTGATGGGCCGCAGGGCCAGGCCGACGAGCGGGTAGGCCACGAAGGTGAACAGGAGGATGGTGAGGTGCAGCCGCCAGTGCGTCAGGCCCCGGAGGGCCTCGCGCGTGGAGAGGCGTGCGCCGTATAGGAAGAAGAGCAGCGCGATGGCGAGCTTGGTGGCGGTGCCGAAGACGGCCGCGAAGGTGCCGTGCGCGGGAAGGAGCACCGCCAGCACGACTGCTGCCAGGATCCCCTGGATCAGCGGGTCTTTGAGGAAGGAGGGAACGGGCATGCGCCCAGTTTACGAACCTCCGGGCGCCCCGTCCCCGCTCCCCCGCGGCGGGCGGGACGTGAATTACTTCTCGGAGTCCGTGGCCACCAGGCGGTCGCCCTGCTCGGCCAGCTCGACCTGGCGCATCCCGCGCACCGCGGGGCCGTTGACAACGGAGCCGTCGGCGATGCTGAAGCGTGAGCCGTGGGCGGTGCAGCGCACGATGTCACCCTGCACCTGGGTGATTTTCTTGAACTCGTGGGGGCAGGTGGTGGAGTAGGCGACGAAGTGGCCCTCGGTGGGCTGGGCGATGATCACCTTGTCCAGGATCACCGCGCTGCCGACCGGCACCTCGGTCTTGGCCACGTCCTCCGAGGGGTTCTTGCCGCAGGCGGCGAGGAAGGCGCCCGCGAAGGTGGTGGCGGAACCGAGCAGGAAAAGGCGTCGTGAGCAGGTCATGCGTCAGAGTCTAGCCCAGCGGTCCAGCCCGAAGGCCCAACCCGGCCACCCGGCCTCACTCCCCGCGCGTCGCGGCCTTCATGCGGGAGACAAAGCTGCTCAGCTCCTCCTTGAGCGCCCCCATGTCCCGCACCCGCCCCGGGCTCGGGTGCGTCCCCTCGGTGTGGCGGTCGATGATGGAGGTGATCGCGGAACCGGTGATCGCGCCCGCCGCTCCCGCCTGGACGGCTGCGCGGACATGTTCGGGGGAGGAAATGCCGAAGCCGAGGAGCACCGGGGCGCCGCCGAAGCGCTGGACGTTCTCCACCACGTCGCGGAGCCCCTCCACGGAGGACTCCCGTTCGGTGCCTGTGACCCCGTCGCGCGAAATGGCATAGATGTAGCCGCGGGACTGCGCCGCGACCCCCTCGAGGGTTTGCGCGGACGCCTTGGCGGGGGCGATGTAGATCGGCGCGATGCCGTGGGCCTCGGCGGCCTGGCTGAAGGGCCGGCCCTCGCGCACGGGGACGTCGGGAAGCAGGATGCTGTCGGCGCCCGCCTCCGCGAACTCGCGGTAGAAGTCCTCGACCCCACGCACGTACGCGACGTTGGCGTAGATGAGCATGCCGATCGGCAGGTCGGGGTACTCGGAGCGGATGGTGCGCACCTGCTCGAGGGCCTTGTCGACGCTCGCCCCTCCGTCCAGGGCGCGGATGTGCGCCTTCTGGATCGTCGGGCCGTCGGCCACGGGGTCGGAGAAGGGCACGCCCAGCTCGAGGGCGTCGGCACCGGCGTCGACGATGGTGCGGATGATCTCCAGGGCATCGGCGGGGTTCGGGTCGCCCAGCATCACGAAGGACACGAACGCGCCCTCCCCCTTTTCCTTGAGCGCGGCGAAGGTGGTGTCGTAGCGGGACATGGTTAGTTCTCCCTCTCGTGGGTCTTGGTGATCACCCAGTCGGGGTGCTGGTCCAGGGTGGCGCGCACGTGGGCGACGTCCTTGTCGCCGCGGCCGGACAGGGAGACCAGGATGTTCACGGGTTCGGTGGCTTCCTCGGCGCGCTTCAGGGCGTAGGCCATCGCGTGGGAGGATTCGAGGGCGGGGATGATGCCCTCGTACTTGGACAGGAGCTGGAAGGCCAGCAGGGCGTCCTCGTCGTTGACGGGCACGTACTGCGCGCGACCGGTCTTGGCCAGGTGGGCGTGCTCGGGGCCGACGGCCGGGTAGTCCAGGCCCGCTGAGATGGAGTAGGACTCCTCCACCTGGCCGTCGTCATTGCGCATGAGGTAGGAGCGGGTACCGTGGAGGATGCCCACGGTCCCGGCGGCAATGGCGGCGCCGTGCTTGCCCACGCCCACGCCCTCGCCTCCCGGCTCGGTGCCGACGAGCTGGACGCCCTCGTCGTCGATGAAGTCGGCGAACATGCCGATTGCGTTCGAGCCGCCGCCGACGCAGGCGACGACCACATCCGGCAGCGCCCCGGTGCGCTCGATCATCTGGGCCCGCGCCTCCTGGGAGATGACGCGGTGGAACTCCTTCACCATCTTCGGGAAGGGGTGCGGCCCGGCCGCCGTGCCGAGCAGGTAGTGGGACTCGTGGAAGGTGGCGGTCCAGTCGCGCAGGGCCTCGTTCACGGCGTCCTTCAGGGTGCCGGAGCCGGAGTCGACGCCCACGACCTCCGCGCCCATGAGGCGCATGCGGTAGACGTTGGGCTCCTGGCGGGCCATGTCCTCCACGCCCATGTAGACCACGCAGTCGAGGTCGAGCAGCGCGCACGCCAGCGCGGTGGCGGTGCCGTGCTGGCCCGCACCGGTCTCCGCGATGATGCGGGTCTTGCCCATCTTCTTGGCCAGCAGCGCCTGCCCGATCACCTGGTTGGTCTTGTGGGCGCCGCCGTGCACCAGGTCCTCGCGCTTGAGGAAGATCCTCGCGGGCGTGTCCCCCAGCGGGAGGTTGCGGCACTCGGTGAGGGGTGTGGGCCGGCCGAGGTAGTCGCGCAGGAGCGCGCGGTACTCCTGCATGAACTCCTCGCTCCCCCACGCGGCCACGAAGGCCCGCTCGAGCTCGTCGAGCGCCGGGAGGAGCGACTCGGGGACGAACTGCCCGCCGAATTCTCCGTAGTAGGCCGGCAGGAGCGTGCTCCCGCCGTGCGTGTAGTCGGTCATGTTCGCGTCCTTGCGTTTAGTAGTGGAAGTTTCTGATTGTCTCGAAGGTCCGTCGCATGGCGCCCGCGTCCTTCGCGCCCGCCCAGGCACCCGCGCCGGCCGGGTACTCGACGCCCGAGTTGAGGTCCACGCCCGCGCACCCGACGCGGAGCGCGCCGCCCACGTTGTCCGGTCCGAGTCCCCCCGCGAGCAGAGCCATGCCCTTGACCTCCTCCGGCACCTGCGCCCACTCGAAGGCCTCGCCCGAACCGCCGTCGTGGGCATCGAGCACGAGCTTGTCGACGTCCCCGAGCAGCGCCGTGGCCACCTGCGGTCCCTCCGGCCGGCTCATGGACACCGCGCGCCAGACCTCGACGCCCTCCCCCACCTCGTCGCGCACCCGGCGGACGAGGTCGGTTTCGGCGGCGATGGACCCCTGGTAGGGGGCGTGAACCTGAACGGCGTGGACCCCCTCCAGAGCAAGCTCCGCCCAGCCTTCTGCGCGCCGCGAGACGGCGACGTACCGCAGGTGGGGCTCGGAAGCCATGATCTTCTCCGATGTTTCACGTGAAACATTGCGCGACGACGTATCCTCGAAGATCAGCCCGCCGTACACGGCACCGCACGCCCGGGCCGCCTGCGCCGCGGAGGTTGACGTGAGCCCGCAGACCTTGTTCGGCCCGTAGACCAGCTCCCGTGCTGCGAGGTCCACGTCCGGCTGGCCGGTGAGCTGCGAACCGACCAGGAACCCGTCCGAATGGCCCCCGAGGCGGCGGATCGTCTCCGCATCGCGGATCCCCGACTCGGACACCACCAGAGCGCCCTCGGGCGCGAGCGGTGCGAGGCGGGCGGAGCGGGAGAGGTCGATCGAGAGGTCGTGGAGATTTCGGTGGTTGATCCCGTAGATCCGGGCCCCCAGCGCCGTCGCACGTCGAGCCTCCTCCTCGTCGATGACCTCCGTGAGCACGTCCATGCCCAGGCGCTCCGCCTCGGCGGAGAGGGCGGCGTAGGTGGCGTCGTCAAGCACGCTCAGCATGAGCAGGACGGCGTCGGCGCCGAAGTAGCGCGCCGCGTGGATCTGGGCCTCGTCGACGATGAAGTCCTTGCACAGCACCGGCAGGTGGGTCGTCGCGGCGACGGCGGCCAGGTGGTCGTAGTCCCCGCCGAAGCGGTCGGGTTCGCACAGCACTGAGATGCCGGCCGCGTAGCGCGAATAGACGGAGGCGATCTCCCCCGGTTCGTAGTGCGCCCGGATCGTCCCCAGCGAAGGCGAGGCGGACTTGCACTCCATGATGTACTGCGCACCCGGTCGGGCAAGGTTGTCGTAGAGGGAGCGCTCGGAGCGGGCCAAGGTTGCGGGGTCCACGTGGGAAATACGCCCCTTTATTTCGTCAATGTGACGTAAACGCCCCTGGACGATTCCCTCCAGGACCGTGGGCATGTTAGGCACTGTAATCGGCCTCCTCGTGTGTCGCGAGCCACTGTGAGACGGTGCCGTCTGCAATCAGCCCGAGCGCGTGTTCGACCCCGGCCCGCATCGTGTCCGCCGTGCCGTAGAGGTAGAACATCGCCGCGGCCGCGGCGGCGACGGCATCGCGGTGTGCGTCGGGTCCCTGCCCCGCGAAGGTGGCGCGCATCATCGCGGCGTTCTCCTCCCCGCTCCCCCCGCGGAGCTCCTCGAGTGCGTGGGTGGGCAGGCCCAGATCAGACGGCGTGATGGTGTAGTGTTCGATGGACCCGTCGCGGCCGAGCTCCCAGATCTGCGTTTCCCCGTGCAGGGCGATCTCGTCGGTCCCCGCCCCGTGGACGACAAGTGCGCGGCCCCGCCCCAGCTCCTTCATGGTGCTGGCAATTAATTGGCCCTGCCGAGGGTTGGCAATCCCCATTATCTGAAACTCCGGCCTACCCGGGCTGAGCAGGGGCCCCATCGTGTTGAACAGCGTGGGGATGCCGAGCGACTTGCGCACCGGCTGGACGTGGGCGATCGCCGGGTTGTAGGCCGGGGCGAAGAGGAACGTGAAGTTGGACGATTCGAACTGGCGCACCGCGCGCTCCGGGTCCAGGTCGAGCGGGATGTTCAGCGCCTCCAGCACGTCCGCCGACCCGGACTTGGAGGACACGGAGCGGTTGCCGCACTTGATCATCTTCACCCCGCCGGCGGCGGCCACGAGGGAGGCCGCGGTGGTGATGTTGATGGTGTTCGCGCCGTCGCCGCCCGTGCCGGCGGTGTCCATGATCCCCTCCCCCGTGACCGGGAAGGGCCGCCCCGCCCGCAGGAACGCCCGCGCTGCTCCGGCGACATCGGCGAAGGTTTCCCCGCGCGTGCGCACGGTGGCCAGCAGCGCCGCGATGTGCACGTCGTCGTAGTCCCCGACGGTCAGCGGGGTGAAGGCCTCGATAGCCTCCTCCAGCGTGGGCTCCGGGTTGTCCAGGAAGCGCCTCAGGATCTCCAGGGCTTTGTCGCTCGCCATCAGTTCGCGCCTTTCTGTGTCAGTTCGTCCACGCAGCGTTCCAGGATCAGCGGGCCGCCGGGTGTGAGGATGGATTCGGGGTGGAACTGCAGCCCCAGGGACATGCCGTCGTCGGAGGCCGCGGCCATGATGACGTCGCCAAGCTGCGTGTCCGTGCGCGCCAGCGCGTGCAAGCCCTCCGGCAGCTCGATGGCCCCCAGGGAGTGGTACCGCGCGACTGGCACCTCGCGGCCGGGCGAGTCCGGGGTGCCGCCCACGGTGAGGCCGCGGAAGATCGGCGAGGCCAGCCCGGCGGGCTCGAGCTCCATGCTTATCGACGCCCCATGCACCGCCCCGCAGGGCTGCACGCGCCCCCCGAAGTGCTCGACCAGCGCCTGGAAGCCCAGGCAGATGCCCAGGATGGGCACCCTGCCCTGCGCAAGGCGGATGAGCTCCATCATGCAGCCCGCCTGCCCCGGGTACCCGGGCCCGGGCGAGAGCACGATGAGGCTGGGGCCCGCGTCAAGCACGCGCTGCGCCGCAACGGTGTTGCGGTAGACCACCGTCTCGTGGGCGCTGAGGGCGTCGACGAGGTTGTAAACGAAGGAGTCCTGGTTATCCAGCAGGACGATCGGGCCGCGGCGGGTCACTTGACCACCTCCAGGGTTGCTCCGGCGGCGAGCGCGATGGCGTTGAGCACCGCGTACGCCTTGTGCAGGGTCTCGTCGGCCTCGGCCTGTGGGTCGGAATCGCGCACCACACCGGCGCCGGCCTGCACGGCCGCGACCCCGCCGGTGACGTAGGCCGAGCGGATGACGATGCAGTTGTCCATGTCCCCGGTGCCGGTGAGGTAGCCCACCGCGCCGCCGTAGGAGCCGCGGCGCGCTCCCTCGAGTTCCCGGATGAGCTCCGTGGCGCGCAGCTTCGGCGCACCGGTGAGGGTGCCCATGTTCATGCAGGCGCGGTAGGCGTCCAGGGCGTCCAGGTCCGGGGCCAGGGTGGCGGTGACGCGGGAGACCAGGTGCATGACGCGGGAGTAGCGGTCCACCTGGAGCAGGTCGGCGACGCGGCGGCTGCCGGGCACGGCCACGCGGGCCATGTCGTTGCGGGCGAGGTCCACCAGCATCGTGTGTTCCGCCACCTCCTTCGCGTCGGTGCGCAGCTGCAGCTCCATGCGCGTGTCCAGCTCGTGGTTCACGCTGCCGTCGGGGTTGAGGCCGCGCGGGCGGGTGCCTGCGATCGGGTAGAGCTGCACCTCGCGGGTCGCGGAGTTGAACTTCAGGTTCGATTCAGGGGAGGCGCCGAAGAGCTCGTAGGGCTCGCCGGCGCGGTCCAACCCGCGCACGTAGAACATGTAGGGCGAGGGGTTGGTCTCGCGCAGGCGCTGGTAGGCGGCGAAGGCGTCCGGGCACGCGGTGGTGAAGGTGCGGGCCGGCACCACCTGGTAGATGTCGCCGTTCTCGATGTGGCCCTTGAGCGTGTCCACGTCCCTGCGGAACTCCTCGTCGGAGATGTCGGCGGTGACGGTGAGCGTCTCCGCCACGTCGGCGGGTGCCGGCCGGGCGGGATCGGCGTTGTCGATGCACCGCGCCAGGGCGTTGAGGTCCGGGGTGGTTCCGTCGAGGGAAATTCCCGCCAGGTAGGCGGTGCGCTCCCGGTGGTCGATGCGCAGGAGCGTCTCCGCGACCACGAACTGGTAGTCCGGGTAGGTGTTGGCGGATTCCCCCACGCCGGGCAGCGTCTCAAAGGTGGCCAGGTAGTCGAAGGCCATTCCACCCGCGAGGAACGGGAAGTCCCCCTCGCGGTACCCGGCCCCGGTGCTGAGCGCGCGCAGAACCTCGGCGCTGGAGGTGGCGGTGAGGCGCTCGCGCTCGTCGGCGGCGGTGGAGGCGGGAAAGTCGAAGGTGTTCTCCCCCGCTGCGTAGTCACCCAGGCGCTCGGCCAGGTCGGCGGCGAGCACCTCACCGGAGGGGGTCAGGGGCTCGACGGTTACGTGGGGCCCGTTGCAGGTGACGCGCAGCGACGCCGCAAGCACGGCCACGGACTGGAGTCCCGAGCGGGTGGTGATGTCCGCCGACTCGAGTAGCACCGCATCGGTGGCGCGGGGGCCGCCGAGGTGCGCGAACAAGCTCGACGCGTCCGCGTGGTACTTCACGTCCACGCGGGCTGTCGCGGGGTGGGGGTTCCTCATTCGTACGTCCTTGTGTCGTTTCCTTCACCGGGGTACTGGGAACAAAAAGACCCGCGGTGCTTGGTGGTCCAAGCCGGCGGGCCGAGAGTGTGACTAAATGGGTGGCACGCCGTCTACGCGCGCCACCACCACTGCGCGGGCGCAGCGGTTGCGTTCAAGATGGTGGAAGTCACAGGGGAAAGAGTAGCGGGCATCACACGGCCGCGCAAGGCTTTTCGACGCCCACCCGCCCCGCGCAGAAAAAACACCCCCCGCCGGAGGGCGGAGGGCGCAGCGGAAACTCAATGTTTCACGTGAAACATCACCGGGCGCCACCCTCGTCGGCGCGGCCGGCCGCCTTGCGCAGCGCGCCGAGGTCAACCTGGGGCGAGGGCGCCCCGGGGGCGGGTTCCGGGTTCGCCTGGGTATCGCGGGAGGCGTCGATAAGCGCGGCGGCGCGCGCCCCGAAGTTACCCGCGACCGAGAAGCCCACCACCGCCGCGATGGCGAAGATGGCGGGGACGACCCACATCCAGCCGTTGGCGAGGAAGGCGAAGGCGGCGCCGAAAGCGAGCGCGACGCCGGAGAAGAGCCAGATCGGGCCCGCGACCCGGTGCGCCTGGTCCCAGATCGCCTTGTCCTTGCGAACCTCCGGCACGCGGAGCCCGAAGACGGAGTTGCCCGGCAGCTTGCCTGCGGTGGCCATCGCGCCCGGGACGATCAGGGCGAGCGCGAGAACGAGGAGGAGGATGCCGGCGACGAGGTTTGCTGCACTCATGCACATCAGCATAACCCGGGCTCATCGCGGCCCCGAAAGCGCTCCGGGGAGCCCATCGGCGCGCAAAAAGCTGAACCGGCGCACACAAACCGTGAGGTAATCGGCCCGGCGGGTACCCCTGACGTATAGGTTTAGGGTTGTCTATTCAGACTGTCCCCTTTGTAAATGACCCGGACCCGGGTCGAGTGAAAAGGCTCGTACATGAAATCGAAAGTCTTGAACTCGCTGCTCTTCTGGATCGTCGTGGCAATTCTGCTCGGCATCCTCTGCAGCATGTTCTTCCCCGTTTGGCTGGCCCGGGTGTTCATCACCTTCAACGGCCTGTTCTCCAACTTCCTGGGATTCTTCGTCCCTGTCCTGATCTTCTCGCTGATCACCCCGGCCATCGCGGGGCTCGGCCGCGGTGCCGGCAAGTGGCTCGGGCTCACCGCCGGCTTGGCCTACGGCTCCACCATTATCTCCGGCATGATCGCCTGGGGCCTGTCCTCGGCGCTCTACCCCTCGCTGCTCGGCGACCGCAGCTTGATCACCACCGTCGACGACCCGGAGGCCGGTGGGCTCAGCCCGTTCTTCGAGGTTGACATGCCCGCGCCGTTCGAGGTCATGGCGGGCCTGCTGCTCGCCTTCGTGGTGGGCCTGGGCATGACGGCCGTGAAGTCCGACACCATGTACAAGTTCTTCACCGAGCTGGAATCGGTGGTGATGAAGGTGGTCAAGGTCTTCGTCATTCCCCTGCTGCCGGTGTTCATCTTCGGCACCTTCCTTAACCTCGGCATGAACGACAACCTCGGTTCCACCATGTCCGCCTTCGGGCGCGTGCTGGTCCTCGCGGTGGCGATGACCATCGTGATCGTCATCCTCCAGTACCTCGTCGCCGGCGCGGTCGCGGGCCGCAACCCCTTCACCTCGCTGAGGAACATGCTGCCCGCCTACTTCACCGCGCTGGGCACCTCCTCCTCCGCCGCGACCATCCCGGTCACCTACGAGTCCACGCTGAAGAACAAGGTGGACGAGAACGTCGCCGGCTTCGTGGTCCCGCTCTGCGCGACGATCCACCTCTCCGGCTCGATGATGAAGATCACCCTCTACGCCCTCGCCATCGTCTACATGGGCTCCCTGCCCATCGGACCGGGCCAGATCGCGGGCTTCATCCTCCTGCTGGGCATCATGATGGTCGCCGCCCCGGGCGTGCCGGGCGGAGCGATTATGGCGGCCGTGGGCCTGCTGCAGTCCAACCTCGGCTTCGACGACTCGATGGTCTCGCTCATGATCGCCGCCTACATCGTCATCGACTCGTTCGGCACGGCCGCCAACGTCACGGGTGACGGCGCGATCGCGATGATCGTCAACCGCTTCGCCGCGGGTTCCATCGAGGGTTACAAGCTCGAGGAGGAGCGCGAGGACGAGGGCAATTCTAAGTAAACCAGCCCACCCTGCACATCCATGTGCCCCGTATCTCGGCATTGAGATACGGGGCACATGATTTCTGGCGGACGCCAAATCCAGCATCGATTCCCAATGAATTACCTACTAGACTGGTTTGACCTTCTGTGGCATGAGGATTTCAAGAATGCCATCCCCAATCATAATCGCGTAGTCACACAAGTCGAGAGCTTTCCGCCGACCTAAACTATCGCTTTGGCCGTGAGCGATGCTGTTGCGCTTCGACACTAAGAACTCCAGCTCCCGTTTTAGGAGTTCGTCATCCTTCCCCAAAAGATCAGCAACTTCTTCTGCCCATTCAACTCGAAAGCTCCGTAGAAGGCTATCAATTTTCCCGGGTTTAGGATTCCGACCTTTGAAAAAACCTGACTCGACATACGAAAGCACGGAAGGAGATGCTTCGTATGCCAAGGTATCCAACAATCCGCGCTCCACGCACAATTCGATATATCCACACGAGCGAATCACCAAGAATCGACACATCGCCCGTTCAATTGTGTCATTGTCGGCACTGAGTGAATCTAATTCGGCGCGCAGGCATTGAATGTCATTACGGCTGTTGATAATTTCGACGGAGGGCCATGACATAACTTTCTCAGGTGTCATTTAGTGCCGAAACTTTCTTCGGCAATCTGTAAACGTTGCTTAACTTGCTGCTCGTCAGCGCTTGAACTCGTAGAAAATCTCTGAAATTCCTCGTTCTTGCGGAGCGAGTCGTAACCTGACTTTAACTCCTCTACATCCAACGGGCCTTGCGACAATCTCTTCATGATCCCGAAGTAAAGACCGTCTGTCCAGGCGTTGTTGACTTGCTTAGATGCCCTCCGCAGAGCGTCCTCACCAAAGTTTTCGCTCAGTAAGGACGAGGCCTGCAAGAACAATTCTCCCGCCTGCCGTGTTTCGTCTCTTACTCCGTTACGATTGGCTTCCAAGAACTTGTTAATAAAAGTCTTTAGGGGCCGGGAATATTCGTCTGAATGTAGGAAAAGAGCGAGGATTCTGGCGACCAACTCCTGGTCTCTAATTCGCTTATTTTTTCGCCCGTATAACTGGCGCCAATCGGGGCTCCGGTTCAACGTCTCCAAGTACTCGATAATGGGCCCGGCAAACAGCGCCACACGAATTTCATGAGCGGTTAGTTGGGTGCCACCAGAGTTCAGCCGCTCAAAAATTTGATAGATAGCGTCCATATTGTCCGCATCAGGCTGCGCCGTAACAATAACGGTCTGCATGAAAGTGTTATCTAGCTTTCGTCGTAACTCTGCTGGGAGGTTCCTGTAGGTGAGCCCCCTAAACGTCTCGGAAACGTAGTTCAAAGAAAATTCCCTGCCCGAGAACAATCCGTCATAGAAGTGGGACAAAGTGCGCAGGCGTTGCTGGCCGTCAAGTACTAGCATCCGCCCATCGCCTTGTCTGACAAGAAAAATTCCTGGGATTGGGAAACCGAGCAGGAGAGATTCAACGAACCTATCCATTTGTGGTTTTCGCCAGACAAACCCTCGCTGGAAGCCGGCGGTTTCGATGTCATCTGCGGTTTCACCGAAAGAAGGGATAACAATGTCGCCGCGGTCGAGTCTGCGCACCAGCCCTTCAACATCAAAATCTTGCCCGGCATAAGTGACAGTGGGCGGCTGCGCTGCGGGAAATTCGAGATCTTCGATCTCTTCGCGCGTCAGAGTTAGCTGGTCATCCTCTGTCAAAGAATGGAAATCCATCGTGTCCTGGCCAGGTTCTTTCATGCAGGTGACACCTTTTCCTTAATCGGTTCGTGTTGGTGAAGTGGTTTAGGATCGAATGCTAAGTCGGTGATGTATCGCTTTGATTGTAAAGACCGGCACGGTAATCACGGGTGCGACAATCGCGGTCTAGTCACCTTTCAAACGTCATTCCGGATTGCTTGGAGAAGGCGTGGAGGCCGCCCTCCTCGATCTGGACGTGGATCACGTCACCGGGCTGCACCCCGGAGAGCGGGGGCGTGCGCACGACGATGTGCCCGGTGGACTCGGGGCTGGACCCCTCGGCCGCCCAGCCGCCGCCGGCGAGCTGGCCGTAGAGGTAGGAGTCGGAGCCGAGCTCCTCGACAAACTCCACCTCGACCGGGATGGTGTGCTGGACCTCCCCGCCGACGAGGCGCAGCGCCTCGGGGCGGAAGCCGAGGATGATCTCGCCGTTGTCCGCCGGGGTGAGCGCGTCGGCGTACTCGCGGGGCAGCGGGATGGCCGCGGAGCCGAGGCGCGCGACGGCCGCGTCCCCGGAGCCCTCGACGCGGAAGGTGGAGAGGTTCATGGCCGGCGAGCCGATGAAGCCGGCGACGAAGACGTTGTCCGGGTGGTCGTAGAGCTCGCGCGGGGTGCCCACCTGCTGCAGCACGCCGAAGTTGAGTACGGCGATGCGGTCGCCCATGGTCAGCGCCTCGGTTTGGTCGTGGGTGACGTAGAGGGTGGTCACGCCCATGCGGCGCTGCAGGCTGGCGATTTGCGTGCGTGTCTGCACGCGCAGCTTCGCGTCGAGGTTGGACAGCGGCTCGTCCATGAGGAACACCTGCGGCTCGCGCACGATGGCGCGGCCCATGGCCACGCGCTGGCGCTGGCCGCCGGACAGGGCCTTGGGCTTGCGGTCGAGGAACTCGGTGAGGTCGAGGGTCTTCGCGGCGGCCTCGACGCGCTCGTTGATCTCCGCCTTGCCCATACCCGCGAGCTTGAGGGCGAAGCCCATGTTGTCGCGCACGGACATGTGCGGGTAGAGCGCGTAGTTCTGGAACACCATGGCGATGTCGCGCTCCTTGGGCTCCATCGTGGTCACGTCGCGGTCGCCGATGAAGATGCGGCCCTCGTTGGTCTCCTCCAACCCCGCGAGCATGCGAAGCGCGGTGGACTTGCCCGAGCCCGAGGGCCCGACGAGGACGAGGAACTCACCGTCCGCGATTTCCAGGCTGAGCTTGTCGACGCTCGGCTTTTCCGCCCCGGGGTAGACCCGGGTGGCCTGGTCAAAGGTCACTGTTGCCATGATTTCCTCCATCGGCAGGAACGTGCCGAACGATCCGTAGTGGGGATGGGATGTACCCGCACAGTATAGGTGGGGTGCGATACGGGGAACGCGATGTTTCACGTGAAACATGGCATTTGCGCCCGCCCGTATCCTTGGGGGAATGAGCGCGGAGATCGTCACCACCCTGTTCCTGGCCCACCCCGCCGACGCGGAGGAGGCCTACTCGGTCTACGCGCGCCGCGTGCGGGAGTCTCCCGCAACGGTGCTGGCGGTCTCACCCGGCCCGCACCCGATCGACGCCCCCTACGCGCTGTGGGACCTGCGCACCGAGGCCGCGTACGGCAACCTCGCCGCCCCGGAGGAGATGCAGCTCTACGAGGCCAATGCGCTCGTGGACTTCACGGGCGTGGACCGCGACACGGAGATAGACACCTTCTTCATCGACGACCCCTTCACCCCCGCCCGCTTCCCCTCCCAGATCGGCGGAATCTCGGGCCTGCTCAGCCGCGACGACGTCCAGCCGGGTGCTGAGCTCTCCCTCGTCAGCGTGGTCTACCTCGGCTCCGAGGGCGCCCAGGAACAGGCGCAGGCGCTCTTCACCCAGCTTCTTGAGCGCTGCACGGTCGTGGCCTACGAGGAGGACACGGCCCTGGTGGACGTGAGCGAGAACGCCGACCTGGTGGGGCCCCTGTGGATCCGCGACGCCACCCTCAACCTCATCGGCCGCGGCGACGGAGGCTTCTCCCCCGCCAAGGACGCGTGGTCCGGCTGGTTCCTCACGCCCAACACCCTCGACGAGGTCGAGGGCCGCATGGTGGAGCAGTTCGATCCCGCGGCGGTGATCATTGCCCGTGCGATAGCGGAACCCTTCTAACCCCGATAGGCTCCACCGCATGGCATCCGCATGGAAGTACAGCACGGTGGCAGGCGTCGCGGGCCTCGTCGCGCTCGGTGTGGGGGGCGCCGCGGCGGCGATGACGGATGTACCCGGCCGCGACCAGGTCGCCGTGGCCACCACCGGCGCGCCGCGCGTGCTTGTCGACGACCCCCAGGACGTGCTGACCCCCGAGGACGAGGCGCGCCTGGAGTCCGATGCCCGGCGCCTAGACGTGCCCGACACGGTGCACACCCTGCATTATCTGGTGCTGGGCCAGACTCGCGAGAACGTGAACGACTCCGTGGAGGAGTACCTCCGGGTGAACCGACCCGAGGAGATCGGCAGGGACAAGTTCGCCGACGGTGTGCTCATCATCGGCGCGGGTACCGACAACCGGAAGGTGTTCGCCTTCGCCGGGGAGGACGTAGCGAACCAGCTCTACCTGCGTAAGGGCCAGCGGGCCGAGCCGGTGAACGACGCCATCAAGCCCGGGATGCGCGACAACAACATCCCCGCCGCGCTGTTCGCCGGGGCCAGTAAGGCCACCGACGCGCAGGAGATCGAAGACTACGCCGCCGGCGAGGGGACGTCCGCGCGCATCACCAACGCCACCGTTGCGGGCGTGGGCACCGGTGCCGCCACCCTCGCGGGCGGGAGCCTTGTGGTGGCGCGGCAGAAGAAGCGTCGTGAAGCGATTGCTCAGGGCCGGAAGGACTACGAGCTGGTCACCCGCGAGTACGCGGAGCTGGGCCAGCGCCTCGACGAAGTGGATGTGCGCGCCAACTCCGTGAGCTCGGCGTTCGCGGACCGCGAGCTGCGCAAGGAGTGGGCCGAGGTGCGCGACCGCTTCCTGGGCATGCACGAGGCCGTCTCCGGTGCGAACGGTTTCGGGTCGGTCGACGTCAACGACGACAAGCAGGTGTGGGACCACCACAAGCAGATCGCCGAGGCCGCGGAGTCGGTGCGCCACGTCTCCACCGCCGAGGACAACATCAACCGCCTCTTCGCCATGGAGCAGGGCGACGCCGCCGCGCGCCGCGCCGGGCTGACCGAGCTGCGCAAGGACGTGAAGAAGGCGAACCGAGGCGTGAGCTCCCCCGCGCTGCGCGGGCGGCTGGCGGACCTGGAGGGCCGCATCGACTGGCTGGACCGCAACCCCGCCGACCCGGGCTTCGTGGACGAGTTCGTGCGGGTGCTCGAGGACTACCGCCTGGTGCTCGACGAGGTGAAGGAGCGCGAATTCAGCGACGTGAAGGAGCGCAACCCGCTCCAGCGCCCGCGCCTGTACGACAACAACTACTGGTACCCCAGCTACGTCCCCTACGTGATGCTGAGCAGCTGGCACAATTCCAACGTGCAGGCCGAGCGCGCCGCCCAGCAGTCGGCGTCCTCCGGCACCAACAGCTCCTTCAGCTCTGGCTTCTCCGGTGCGGGCGGTTCGAGCAGCTACTAAGGCGTCAGTCCCCCGTGGCGGTCCCGTGGGGCTGCCCTATCATTGAGCTATGCCCAAAATGGATAGACTGCGGTATCTGTGCATCATGATGGGCGGCTTCCTCGGGCCCTTCGCCGGGCAGTCGCTCTCCGTCGTGCTCCCCGAGTTCGCCGATGACTTCGGTATCTCGCTGCACCTCGCCTCCCTGACGATGACGGCCTACATGCTGCCCTTCGCGGTGATGATGCTGTTTTCCACCTACCTCGTGCGCAACCTCTCCCCCACCGCGGTGGTCCGCGTCGCGTACACGGTCATCGCGCTCGCCTCGGTGGCGCTCGTGTTCTCACCGGTGTGGGCGGTGTTCCTCGTGGCGTACGTCGCGGCGGCCATCTCCAACGCGTTCACCGCTCCCCTGCTCCAGCTGATCCTGCGCCACATCACCCCGCGCGAGCAGCTTGGCCGGGCGCTGGGCACGTACGCGGCGATGCAGTCCTTCGGCCTTTTCTCCGCCCCGCTCGTCGCCGGTGCGATGGTGACCTTCGCGTCCTGGCGCTGGATGTACGTGATCCTCATGGCGTTCTCGGTGCTCATCGTTGTGGTCGGCCTGCCCGCGGTGCCCCCGCAGCGGCGCGCGGCCGGGGAGGGCGCACCCGCGCGCGTGCTCGGCTGGCCCGTCATCCGCGCCAGCCTGACATTGTTGAGCATCGGCACGGCGGTGGTCGGAATGGGCTTCCTCGTCTCCATCCACGTGGGCGAGCTTTTCAGCGCCTCCCCCCTCACGCGCGGGTTCATCGTGATGGCCGGCGGGCTGACGTCCTTCATCCTGGCGCGCCCCGTCGGCGGGCTTGCCGACACACACGGCGCCCGCCCGCTGATCCTCGGGTCGCTGCTCGTGGCAGCGCTGGCCCTGGTGGGCATGGGGCTGAGCCGCTGGATGATCCCCCTGGCCATCCTGTGGGGCGTGGCGGTGCTCGCCGCCCAGGGCGTGCAGGTGGCGGTGAACATGCTGGTGCTCAGCTCGCCCGTGGGCGGGCAGATCCTGTCCACGGTGCAGGCCTTCCGCTTCTTCGGCAACGCGCTGACACCCCTGGTGATCCTGCCGGTGTACTCCGGAAACCACCTGGCCGGCTTCGGGCTGGCGGCGGCGCTGTTGGTGGTTGCGGCCGGGTTGAACGTGAAGGCGGCGCGGTAGGCTCGCTTCCGTGCATTACGAGGCGGTTGTGCTGGGCGGTGGCCAATCGGGGCTGGCCACCGCCTATTACCTGCTTAAGGCGGGGGTGGACTTTGTCATCCTCGACGACCAGGACGCGCCGGGCGGGGCCTGGCGGCACGTGTGGCCCTCGATGACGCTGTTCTCCACGTCCGAGTTCTCCAACCTGCCCGGCTGGCCCATGCCGCCTCACGACGGCTTCCCGCCCGCGCAGCACGTGATCGACTACCTGGCGGCCTACGAGAAGCGCTACAACATGCCCGTGGAACGCCCGGTGCGCGTGGACCGGGTTGATTGGGCTGACGGCCGGTTCGTGGTCTCTTCCGGGGAGCGCTTTTGGACCGCCGATGCGGTGGTGGCGGCGACCGGGACGTGGTCCGCGCCCTTCGTTCCCTTTTACCCCGGCACCTTCCGGGGCAGGCAGTGGCATTCCGCGCGGTACCCGGGCGTGGAACCCTTCCGGAATTCGAAGGTGGCGGTGGTGGGTGCCGCAAACTCCGGGGCGCAGATCGCCGCGGAGCTGACGGAGGCGGCCGAGGTGACCTGGTACACGCGTCGCGAGCCCCGCTGGATGCCCGACGACGTGGACGGCCGCGTGCTCTTCCACCGCAACCGGGGGCGGGCGCTGGCGCTCCTGCGCGGTGAACCGGACCCGGGCGCCGACACGCAACTCGGTGACATCGTGGCGCTGCCCGCGGTGCGTGCCGCCCGCGACTCGGGCCGCCTGGTTGCGACGCCCATGTTCCACTCGCTGGACGAGGTGGACGCGGACCACCTGATCTGGTGCACCGGCTTCCGTCCTGCGCTGGGGCCGGTGCGGGGTCTGATGGGGAACAACATGCCGGGGTTGTTCTTTGTTGGTTACGGGGACTGGGTGGGTCCGGGCGCCGCGACGATCACGGGCGTGGGGCCGTACGCGAAGCGGGCGGCGGAGGGGGTTGTGGGGTGGGTTACTCACCGACTCGGGTGAAACGCTTTCAGCGTCCAATTCCGAATCAGGTCAGAGGGGCACGTCACCGATCGCATGCCACGGCAAAAACACAAATTTCCAGCCCCCACCCTTGCTACCATCGACCGAGAAGTAGCGACCCCGACAGGCTTCCGCGCATTCTGAATCCGCTCGACGGATAGGCCTCCATGTCGCACGATTTTTCGTGCATGGAGGAGACCGTGACCGTTTTGCGGATGACTGGTGAAGAATTTATCGAGTCCGTAACCGATGCCGATTCCCTGGTCACAACAATGCTCCGAAATCTCCTCGAAGAACACCGCCAACACGCGGGTTTGTCCGAACAGCGGTCGTGGCGCCACAGTTTGCCCGTCCTGGCGGAGGATCTGGCGGCAGTCGGATTGAAAAATGTGGACGTCTTGCTGGAATACGGGCTTCCCCTCACCTCGCAGCGAGCGGATGCTGTCTTGGCAGGTCACCACCCAGATACCGGTGACCCATCCATCGTGGTGGTCGAATTGAAACAATGGTCTGAGGCTCACCCTTTCGAAGATGACGAAAACCTCGTTAGGGTCCCTGGAATTGCGGAGCCACGCGCGCATCCGTCTCGACAAGTCATGGGATACGGGCGCTACCTTTCTCAATATCTATCCGCGTTAGATGGCCACGAAGAGTGGGTGAGCACCACTGCCTACCTCCATGAGGCACCGAACGACGGGTCGGTTGCCGGCCTCGCATCCATTCCGGAGGCACCACTTTTCACCCGGGGAAACCGAGATCAATTCAGAGACTTCCTGGCATCGAAGTTGAGTGCGCAGAAGGTTTCGGGGACGGCTGATGTTCTCTTGAATTCGCCAGTGCGGCCATCGACGAAGTTGATGGAGGCAGCGGCCGAGGAGGTTCGAAACCGCGAGCAGTTTGTCCTACTTGGGGGACAGCAGCTGGTCGTGGACCTTGTGCGCCATGAGGTGGAGAAAGCCAAAACTGCCCCCAACAAGCGAGTGATTGTGGTGTCAGGCGGCCCGGGGAGTGGAAAGTCCGTAGTGGCGCTTAGTTTGTTGGGGGACCTCGGAAGACGGGGTTACAGTGCCCTTCACGCGACTGGATCGCGGTCGTTCACCCAAACGATGCGTAGCGTTGCCGGGTACCGCAGTCGCGATACCCAGAGCCTTTTCAAGTATTTCAATAATTTCACGCGGGCAGAACCCGATGGAATCGACGTACTCATTGCTGACGAGGCGCATCGGATTAGGGAAACCTCCAACAACAGGTTCACACGTGCCTCGGCGCGGAGCGATCGTCTACAAATCGATGAGCTGATCTCAGCGGCCAAGGTCCCGGTTTTTCTTCTCGATGACAAACAAGTGGTGCGTAAGGGCGAGCTAGGGTCGGTGCGTGAAATTACCGCGTTTGCACGATCACGTGGGCATGAAGTTGTGCACGTTGAACTGGATGAACAATTCCGGTGCGGCGGATCGGCAGGGTATGTCGAGTGGGTCGAGCAGATTCTGGGGTTGTCAGATGATGCCCCGGTAGAGGCTGCCCTGCCACCGGATGACACCTTAGAGGTGGATGTGGTGGATACCCCGTGGGACTTAGAACGTCGTTTGGCGGAAAAAGTGCAGCAAGGTTATTCCGCGAGGATGGCGGCTGGGTTCTGCTGGCCCTGGTCCGATCCAGTGGGAGGCCGTTTAATCGATGACGTCGTTATCGATGATTGGTCACGACCGTGGAACAACAAACAGGAGCGACGGGTGGGTGATGCTCCGCCGTCCGCCCTCTGGGCTACTCAGAGCGGGGGTTTCAACCAAGTTGGCTGCGTTTACACAGCTCAGGGATTTGAATTTGACTGGGCAGGCGTGATCATTGGCCCCGACCTTGTGTGGAGGGATGGCAGATTCCAGACCGTTCGACGCATGAACAGAGATCCTCATTTTAAGTACGCGTCGCGGGTACCGGACAGTGATTTCGACACCCTAGTAAGGCACATCTATAAAGTGCTGCTGACTCGGGGAATGATCGGAACTATCCTTTACTCCCCCGACGAGCAGACCCGTCAAGCTCTTCGAACCCTCACCCAGAAATAACCACCCCTTCGGGCCCAACGGACTTCCGCCTCCAAGGACATGTCCTCACCCCGCACCGAGCAGATTGCGAATTGCGAAATGAGTGACTTTCCTCAGCCCATAGTCAGGCGCGTTTCCTACGGACCCGAATTCATGGGGGAGCTACTTGAAGAACGATCAACCCCCGAAGAGAAAGAGGCCCTTGTAACGCAGCTTCTGCAGTACCCCACCGTCTACGTCATTCGCAGCAAGCGTCTACTCAAGTACGGGCAGCGCTACAGGGTCTACGTGGGTGAAACGAATGACATCCGGAAACGCACCCGGCAGCACCTCACCCAAGATCCCGTGAATCGCGAGGACTGGGCTGAGTTCCTCCAGCATGACGACGTTGAGATGTACGTCATTGGGCACGAGTACTTCAACAAATCCCTGACATTAGATATCGAAAACCGCTTCTTGCACTACTTAGAATCTTGCAAATCCGTGGAGCGGCGCAATAATCGCCGTACGAATGAGCAGCGCAGCTATTACACGGTGGAGCATCTAGACCCGCTTTTCGACGCGGTGTGGAAGCAACTCCATGAGGAAGAACCCGAGCTCTTCGAACCCCAAGAAGAGATCGTGTCGTCTGCAATTTATAAGGCATCGCCTTTTCAGAAACTCAACGAGCAACAGCTAGAGGCCCAGAACAACATTTTTGCCGCTATTGATGCCGCCCTAGCTGATCCCGAGGGTGGCCATCGGCTCATTCTCGTCTCGGGGGAGGCAGGTTCTGGAAAGACGGTCCTGATAAGCAGCATCTTCAACGGAATCATGATGGGTGTTGAAGAAGAGGACGAACGATTCCGCTACCTTATTGCAGACCCCGACAACCGGGGCACCGGTATTGACGGATACCTGGTCTCCGGGCACAAAAATGAGGGTGGTCAGCTGAAGGTATACGAGGAAATCGTGCGAAAGTCCGGAATGCCCTCATCACGTAAAGGAGAACGAAGAAGCAGGGTATACAGCCCGACGTCTTTCGTGAATCAATTTTCCGAAGATGATCCCGCAGACGTGGTCCTCATCGATGAGGCCCACCTCCTTCTAACTCAGCGATCCCAGGGCTACACGGAAAATATTCCTCAAATCGAGGCGATTCTGAACCGAGCGAAGATTGTGATTGCGGTATTCGACCCAAAGCAGACATTGGAAACGCCCCAGCACTGGGAAACCCCAATTGAAGAATACTTCGCCGATCGACTGGCTCAACCCCCGATCCCCCTCACTAACCAGATGCGCCTGCAGGCAGACGAGGACACCTTGTCGTGGATCCGCTCCGTGATCGACGAGGGAGTGATTCGACCGATTCATCGGGACCGGCGAGGATATGATCTCAAGATCTTCGACAACCCGCGCACCCTCGAAGATGCGATTCGCGAAAAGGATTCTGCAGTCGAAAACAGCCTCTCACGGCTCTTGGCGACATACGACTGGGCTTACAGCGCGCAAAAACAGAATGAAGGTGAGTCCGATGGGCGGTGGTACGTGGACTTCATGTACGCAGGCCAGCCGTTCAAACGTCTTTGGAATCTCCAAGTGCAGGAAAAGGACCGGGAACGACGTCTCGCGTACTCGAAGGCCTGGTCCGAGAGGCCGATCACCATCGATGAGGTGGGTTCGACCTATACGATCCAGGGCTTCGATTTGAATTATGCCGGTGTCATACTGGGCCCCTCCGTTACTTACAGGGACGGGCGAATCGCAATTGACCCCTCCAAATCAGCCCACGGAAAAGCGCGCCAGCGCCGCACGCTCGCGGACGGCAGCAAAGCATCTTTCGGTGAGCAGCTCATTAATAACGAGTTAAATGTTCTTCTCACTCGAGGTACTAAGGGTTTGTATATTTACGCGGTTGATCACGAGCTGAGGAAAGCTCTGTTGGATGCGCAGGAGCATGCGATGTGAATACGCTTTAGGTTAAAGCGAAGCGAGTTTTTCCGATAAGCAAGTTTCTCCGATATGAAAAGGCGGTTGCCGTGGCAGTACCAACGTGGGACAAATACCTGATCCCCTCCCTGCAGGTCCTTTCGGATGGGCAGGTGCACAGGCGCAGGGACGTTGCCATTGGAGCGGCCGATCTCATGGGGATTTCGGAAGTGGACCGCCAAGAGTTGGTGCAATCCGGTGAACCCCGGTTCCTCAACAGAGCGCATTGGGCAATCACTCACCTGAGCAAAGCAGCCGCGGTCTCCTCTCCCGCACGCGGTCAATGGCAGATCACGGACGAAGGGCGTCGGCTCTTGGCGCAATACCCTCTGGGACTGAGCGAAAAAAATCTCCGGCGGGAAAGTGGCGATGAGTACGCTCACTTCATTCAGACGGACACTTCGCTGGTTCAGATGCAACCCGTCGTACCCACGGAGGAATCCGCGGCGCTGACCCCGCTCGAACAGGTGGAGGCGGGCCAGCAACGCAACGAGGAACTCGTCGCAGAGGACCTGCTCCAGCGCCTTCTCGAGCGGGAGCCCGCTTTTTTCGAACAGGCTGTCCTCGATTTGCTCATGGCCATGGGTTACGGGGGTTCGTTTGGCAGCGCTACCCGCACCCAGCTCTCCCGGGACGGGGGAATTGACGGTGTAATTGACCAGGACGCACTCGGGTTATCGCGCGTATATGTCCAAGCGAAGCGGTACGCCCCCGAAAACAAAATCAGCAGGCCGGACGTGCAGGGATTCGTGGGCGCCCTTCATGGTGCACAAGCTTCACAGGGAGTGTTCCTCACCACGAGTTCATTCAGTTCTGATGCCATCGGGTACGCCGAGAACGTTCCTACCCGGGTGGTCCTCATCGATGGCGCGCTCCTGACTCAGCTCATGATTCGTTACGGAGTGGGTGTGCAAGTGAAGCGCAACGTCCAGATAGTCGAGATCGACGAGGACTATTTCGAGTAGAAGGGCGGGTCGTGGGGTTAACGATTCGGCCGGGAGGCAGCACACCGTCGATCCGGCACCTTCAAAAGGTGGAACTGCCCGGCCAGGGAAGCGAACAATGGCTGAGTGGAAGCGATATCACATTCTAGGTTTTTTGTATCCGATCCAGCCGGATCCGTGCTTGGACGCCAACGGGTTGCACCACCGATGGCCAGTTCGGCTGAATTCTCCTCCTTCAGATCCCTTGGGGGACGTGGCAAATCAACGGCCAGGCAGAGGGTGACCTCTAATGCATCGCCCACAAGGACGACCTGGCGCAACGGGACTTCTCCCGGGCCCGGGAGGTATTCCAGCAGACCTAAACTGGTTTTACCGTGTTTCACGTGAAACTTCCCCCTGCAGAAGGCGGATTTCATGCCCCAAAACCCCGTCCTCGCCCACTACCCCACCGTCCAGCACGCGCAGGAGGAGCTGTATTACGACCTTCACCGCCACCCGGAGCTCAGCATGGATGAGGTGTGGACGCGGGGGGTGATCGTCGAGAAGCTTGCGCGCGCCGGGTTCGAGGTCCTCGAGATCGGCGGTGGCGTCGTGGGCACCCTCGACAACGGGGAGGGGCCGACGGTGATGCTGCGCGCGGATTTCGACGCGCTGCCGGTGAAGGAGGAGACGGGCCTGCCCTACGCCTCCACCGCCACAGCCACCGACGCGGACGGCAACACCATCCCGGTGATGCACGCCTGCGGCCACGACGTGCATGTGGCGTCGCTGGTGGCGATGGGCGAGATGATGCAGGCCAACTGCGACGCGTGGTCCGGCACCCTGCAGCTGCTGTTCCAGCCCGGGGAGGAGACCGCCGAGGGTGCGCGGGCGGTGGTGGACGCCGGCCTGGCGGAGAAGGTGCGGCGCCCCGACGTCGTGTTCGCGCAGCACGTGCTGTGCGGCACGGTACCGGCGGGCCACCTCGCGGTCGTGCCGGGGCCGTTCCTCTCCACGTCGGTGAATGTGGACATCACGCTCTACGGCAAGGGTTCGCACGGTTCCATGCCGCACCTGAGCGTCGACCCGGTTGTGCTGGCGGCGGCGGTAGTCGGGCGCCTGCAGACGATTGTGTCGCGCGAGCTCAGCCCGAACGAGTTCGGGGTGGTCACCGTGGGCACCATCCACGCCGGCACCCGGCCGAACGTGATCCCGGAGCAGGCGACCCTGGGCCTCAACGTGCGCGCCTACTCGGATGATGTGCGGGAGCAGATCCTCGCGGCCATCGAGAGGATTGTCCGGGGTGAAGCTGTAGCGGCCGGCAGTCCACGCGAGCCGGAGATCCGCACCTCTGCTCACTATCCGGTGACGGAGAACGACCCGGAGGTCGCTGCACGCGTCGCCGGGGCGTTCGCGGATGCGTTCGGAGAGGAGCGCGTCCACGAGGTGGAGCCGCTCACCGCCTCGGAGGACTTCCCCACGATTCCCCGCGCCTTCGGGGTGCCCTACTGCTACTGGGCCCTGGGAGGCTGCGCCGAGGGCGAGGAGGTGCCCAACCACAACCCCCGCTTCGCCCCCAACGTGCAGCCGACGCTGGAGGCCGGGGCGAAAGCGCTGGCCGCAGCGGCGCTGGCGTACCTAGCTCCACGTGATGCCTAACGGAGCGGAGTCCTCATTGCGATGTCGCTTCCGAAGAATAATTATCGGAATCGATATCAAATTAAATATCACATCAGTGAATACCTTTGGTCGTGCGCATTCCAATGTGGGTTTGTAAACTGAAGCAAATTCTCTTCGCGCATCTTTCGAATCGTGGGCGCAAGCTGGCCGGTGGTTAGGCCCGTGGCGTCAGCGATTTCAGCACGGGTCAATGGTTCTGGGGAACGCGTGAGCGTCGCAATCACTAGGTCAACCTTGGCTTCTGCGGAAACATACGGCCGTTTCCCGGTTCGCTTGACACCGTCATCGTTTTGTGCGGATGCATCCCGGCTCGTTAATAACTCATCCGGACGTGGCGAGGAGTGCCGTTTTGCCAGTGTGTAACCGGTCCCGCCCGCTTGACCCACCGCTGAAGCAAGCCCAAATTCGACGAGCTGCTGCAACTCTGCCCGGGCCTGGGTGGAATCCATGGGGAATTCGTCTCGGTAGGACCTGTTTGTGATGCTGGTCCCGCCACGCATTTTGATGAGTGCATGACGTTGTGCGGTCGACAGTTTCTCCTCCCCGGGGAGGGTGCGCAGCCAGTTGAGATCCGCGTCCGAGAGCATTGACGAGGCGGTGAGGATCGCATCGAAACTGATGACGTTGTCCCTGAAATACGGGGCGGGCAGAAAGGCGTCGTGAAGCGATTGCCGGATTGCGGGGATGCCCGTCGCGCTTGCTTCAATAACCCGATTTCCCCCAGCTGTGTGAATCGCGTTGCACATGTCGTAGAGCACGGGGTTCCGGGCCCGTGGTCCTGTGCGGCCCAGTTCTCGCTCGGTTAGCCCCCACAAGCCTCCGGGGTTAGTTACCACCAAGCGGTCTTCCTTTTTGATGAGTTGGACGTACATGCTCATGCTCGCAGCTGAAAGGTCGCGGTGCACGAGTGCGTTCGCCAGCGTCTCACGTACCGCGACGGCAGGGAGCTCGGGGGTGTCACGGCCTTGACCTCCAGAAAAGATGATGGTGGTATTTAGCTGCTTTTCTACCCACTGGAAGGACTGGTCGAGCAGGTCTGGTAACGGCCCCGCAAATTGAGAGGAATCCCGCAAACGGACCGAGGAAGGGTCGCCGCTGCGGGGGGTGACGCGAGCCTTGACCGCTAATGCCGGAAAAAACTCTTGGGGATGGATCCCCAATGCATAAACGGCGGCGAGTGTCGGGAAGCCCGAATCACCGTCAATGACGTTGGTGCGGATGAGCTGATCGTCGAAACTCTGCCTGGCGAGCCGAGGGGAAGATTTGGTCTGGAATTCGAGGTACTGGTGGAGAAGCCCCTCATCAAGGTCCCTCTCTACAGTGGCGCCCTCTACCGGTGTCCTCTCATGAAGTGGAGGCGTCCGCTGATTCACGAGAAGCTGCTCTTCATTCTCATCCAAGCGGTAGTCCCCGTCGGCAGCGCGGATATACGCTGGCCCGCCCCTCCCGACCCGGAACGGTCGTCGGTCACTCGGTTGAGGGGGAATGACACAAACGACAACCTTTTTCCCTTCGTAGCCCACTGTCTCCACCGCACCCAGCTGGAGGGGTGGGACGATCTTGTTCCGGGCCTTACCGGCCAGGGTGCCCTCAATCGTCTTGCTGTCGCTCACCCCAGTGATGTCAAAGGCCCCGTCGTTTTTTGCCACGCCGAGGAGGAGGACGCCGCCTTCGGGTGAGTTACCGAATGCTGACAGTGTTTCATCCAGCGAACTGGGAACGCCCCCGGAAGCGTCTTTGGCCTCGATGCCAGAAGTGTCGTTACCCACCTCGCGGAGCAATGTCACCAGCGAACCCACATCTACAGCAACCATGCGGCAATTATATATCTAAAGTGATATCAATTTCAGAATATATAACAGCAGCTCATTTGCGAAAGCGTGCCAAGGCCAAGAAGTATCACCTTTCTTCGCGATCCGAAAGCTATCTCGGATCTGAATGTTGGAGCACCAGTCGGGACCGCGGTATCGCACTGGGAGTCGCGAATCCGTTGCCACCGCGTACTCGGCCCAAGGTCACCCCGGAACCGGATCCCACCCTCCCCTAGATCAACAGGAACGCGCACAGCACCGACACCACCGCGGCGGCGGCCATGGGCACGACGGTGCGGCGCACGATCTCGATGGGGTTTACGTCCAGCGCGCCGGCGACGATGAGCACTGCCGCGTTGACGGGTGAGGCCTGCCGGATAGAGTTGGAGGTAGACCAGATGGCGGTAAGCATCTGGGGTGCATGGATGCTGGACTTCGCGGCCAGGCCCGGAACCATCTCGGAGAATGCGAAGTAGGGTGCGACTCCTGAGCCGGTCAGTAGTGCCATCAGGGCGGTGGCGAGGACGAAGATCAGCACAATAACCACGGCGGCACCTGAGAAGCCGTCGGCAAGTGACGTGAGACCGTCGATGACACCCATCTGGGTGATGCCCTCCACGAGGACCGCCGCGGCAACGATGAGCGCCACCACGCCGCCCGCCCCTTCACCGAGGCCGGTGAAGAAATGCTGGAGATCCTCGATCGCCGCGTTGAGGTCGCGGTGGCGGATGGCCTCGATGAACATCGTCACCATCAGCGACACCACGGTAACGGGAAGGATGTCCGCCTCGAAGCTGACCAGGCCAAGGCTCTTGAGCAGCGCTGAAATGATGATCAGCAGAAGCGGAAGAAGGGGCAGGAGCGCGTAATACCCGGGCAGGCCTTGGGCCCGCTCCACGGATTCCTGCACGCGGGGGTCGGGGCCAGCGGCTGCGGGGGTGTCGTTAAGCGGGCGTGCCTCCTCGCGCATCGCGTCTTTCTTGTCGCAGCGCCACTGCCACCACATGTGCACGAAGGCCGCGACGACGAGGGCGGGCACCGTCGCCTTGGCCACGTTGTGGAAGACAAATTCCGAGACGGGTATGTCCGCCAAGCTCGCTCCCTGGATCAGACCGGCCTCGAGCGGCGTGGGCACGATGGTCGAGGAGGTGGCCACGATCGCGCCCACCGTCCGGGGCGTCAGGCCCGCGGCGATGAGCGCTGGGACCAGGGTCGCAACAAGCAGTAGTGCGAGCGCGCTTGCCGAGGGCACCACCAGCGACAGCAGGGTCCCGATCACGAACCCCAGGGGAACCAGCCAGTAGGACCCGTTGAACCGTTGCAGGGGCCGCGACAGCACCACCACCGTCTTCGCGTCGGCACCGATGTGGCGCATGTAGGCGACGAAGCCGAACAGGACCATGATGGCCATGCCCGTGCCAGCGAAGCGTGACTTGAACAGGCTCTCCACCACCAGTAATTCGTCATAGAAGGCGTTGCCGCTGGGTTTGATGTCCAGGGTGGTGTGGTCGACGCGGCCCGTGGCGGCCGCGATCATGAGTAGAAGGACCCCAACGGCGAAGATTGCTGAGGCCGCATGGACGCGCTTGTAGATGAAGTAACCGACGGCGATAACCGCCAGGACAGAGATGCCTATGTACAACATAATCTCAGGTTATCGGGTTAGTCCGCGTCTCCCAGGGCTTTCGGGTGAGGTCTACCCGACACCTCCGCCATAATGGCCCCATGACGGACCCGAGCTACCAGACCTTCGAACGCATGACCTCTGGCAGGTGGTACATCCCCGGCCCCGGGCAGGACGTGCAGCGCGAGCAGTGCTGGGAGGTGCTCAACAGGATCAACAAACTGGCCGTCCTGGACTCGGATGAGCTGCTTTCCATTCTCGCGCCGGGCTCGTACGCCCCGGAGGTCTTCGGGCCCCTGTTCATCGAGTACGGGGTGAACACCAGCTTCGGGCCGGGGTGCTTCGTCAACACGGGCACCACCATCCTGGACACCGCCCCCGTCAGCATCGGCGCGAACACGCTGATCGGTCCGAACTGCCAGCTCATCACGGTCGGCCACCCCGTCAACGACGTGCAGATGCGCCGTGACCTCTGGGAAAAGGGCACCCCCATCACGATCGGCGATGACTGCTGGTTCGGCGCCGGTGTGCACGTGATGCCGGGGGTGACCATCGGCGACCGCTGCGTTGTGGCGGCCGGCGCGGTGGTGACCAAGGACATCCCCGACGACTCCCTGGTCATGGGTGTGCCCGGCAGGGTGGTGCGCACGCTGGGCGGCGGCGCGTCGGAGCGTGGGGAGATCGACTCCTAGTCCGGTTACTGGGTGCAGAGGGGTGCGATGTCCTGGCGGCCCCCGGCCATGGGCACGGTGAGGAACGCGCACGACCACCAGCCGCGGGACTCAACCACGCTGCGCACTTGCTTCCACTGCTCCGCGGTGAGGTCCGGGGTGCGGGAGAGCACGAAACCGGACAGGCGGTTGGGGTCACCCACGATGGCGAGGGAGTAGTCGTCCGCCAGGTAGGTCACGCGGTAGTTCGCGGGGCCGTTGGGGTCCTGGAAGGGCACCCCCGGGAAGGTGACGCGCAGGGAGGCGTCGGAAAGCGCCGTCGCCGTGCCCTCGATGGCGGATTTCTGGCCCAGGGGTGTACCGCAGGTGTTGCGCACGGAGACGGTAGTGGCGTCGATGACCCCGTACTCGGCGGTGGTGTCGCGCACGCACTGCAGCGTGTACGGCTGGGGCAGCGCCGCGACCTGGTACCACGTGCCGGCGTAGCGCTCCAGGTCCACCGGGATGGCGACCTCGGGGAGTTCTCCCCCGGGGGTTGAGGAACCACGCGGCACAAGCTGGGAGGATCCGCCGGCCAGGCGGCCACCGTCAAAGATGTCCTGGGCATGGGCGGCCGGGGGCGCGAGCGTGGCGACGGTGGCGAGGGTAGCCAGGGAAGTGATGGCGCGGTGCATGGTGGTCCTTCGGGTCGAGGGTTGTTGATACGGGCTCTACCTGAATGCTACGGGTGTAGATGTACTTTTGTTTTCCATTCCGAACAACACGAAAGGCTGGACAGGTGAACTTGAGCCTTCAGGTCACCTACCGCAGGTAAAACGTCTCCCCGTTGTCCCAGAACACCGCCGAGACCTCGTCGGGGGTCAGCGCCGCTTCGATCACATCGAAGTCCTCGTCGCGGAAGGGGCGGCGCGCGCGTGTCGACGGCAAGTCGGTGCCGACCATCAGGGCCGTCGGGTCGACATCCATGATCGCGCGGATGGCGCTGGCGGGGTCGAGCTCCACGCGGCCGAAGCCGGTTGCCTTGACCTTCACACCCTTCTCCACCAGGCGGAGGAGGTTCGGCAGGCCGTCCTCGTGCATGCCCAGGTGGTCGATGATCGCGGCCGGCAGCGCGGTGATGCGGCGGGAGAGCTCATCGTCGATTGTGCGGGCGTCGATGTAGAACTCGGTGCGCCAGCCCGCGAGGTCGTGGACGCGCCGGGCGAGACGCTCCAGGTCGTCCAGGTCGGCGGAGCCGCCGCGCGCGACGTTGAAGCGGACGGCGCGCACGTGGGCGTCGTCAAGCTCGCGAATACGGGCGTCGCTGGTGGCGGTCGGGATCTGCGTGACACCCACGTAGGTGGGGCCGAGGGCCCGCAGGGCCTCGACGAGGTAACCCTGGTCGAAGGCCTGGAAGGAGCCGGAGACCACCGCTCCCCCGGCGATGTTGAGCCCGCTGATGCGCTCGCGGTAATCGGCGGCGGTGAAGGGGTCCGGCATGAAGCCGTTGTTCTCCACGAGGGGGTGGGCCGGATCGATGATGTGCAGGTGAGAGTCGAAGATGCGCTGGCGCATGGGGCCTCCGGAGCGTGTGCGGGTGCGGGCTGGGGGCAAATGTAGGCGCGCGCGGGGGCGGGGCCCCTACCGTTCTTCCAGCAACTGTCCAACTTTTTGGCGGGAATTTCCTGGGGAAATATCTTTCTACCCGGCCCCGGTGCGGGCGTAGCGTGGACGTTTAACCGACTTCACCCCTACGTAAGGAGCCGACATGGCAGGCAAGTTTGAAGTGTACGAGGACAAGGCCGGCAAGTTCCGCTTCCGCCTCAAGGCGGGCAACGGCGAGGTTGTCGCTACCGGTGAGGCCTACGAGAGCAAGTCCGCGGCCGTGAAGGGCACCCAGGCTGTGCAGCGCGCGGCCGAGGAGGCCAAGCTGGTGGACCTCACCGCGGAGAAGTCCGCCTAGGTCTCGCGCGGGGGTTCGGGGGCCCTTGGGGGCAGGGCGCTCACGCCTCCGGTTTCACCAGGCTGGAAAAGAAGGTTTCGGCGAACGTTGCGGGGTCGGAGAGATCGATCTCGCAGATGTCCTGGATCCGCGCCATTCGGTTTCGGGCCGTGTGGCGGTGAATGCCCAGCGCCTCAGCCGTGTGCGTGAGCTGGCCTCCGTGGCGCACAAACACCGTGAGGGTGCGTGCGTAGTCCGTTCCGTGGAGCTCATCCTCCCGCCGCAGACGCCCGAACAGCTCCGTGTGGCGCGCGGCGAGCGCCGTCGCGACGGCCGGCTCAGCCAGCCACGGCACGTGGACGGCCTCCGGAAGTGAGTGCTCCCCCGGGGCGAGAAGGCCCGCCCGGGTCTTCAACGCCTCCACGTGGGGCGCGGTCAGGTCAGCCGCGGCCACGCACCTCCCCACGGCCACCCGGACGCGCCGCCCGGCGGAGCCGAACGCCCCCAGCACCTCGTCCACGGGCTGGTCGGCCCGGACGAGCAGGAGAAGCGTCGTGTGATCCACCGCCGCCGCGTAGAGGAAGTGGCCGTCCGCTTCCGCGGCCGCATCGAGTGCGGCGCGGGCCCGGTCCAGGGACCGGGGGTTGTCGGCGGCGATGACGATGGGCCGGGTGAATCCGTCCTCATCAGTCGGCGAGTCAAAGACTGCGGGGAGCAGCGCTGAATCCGCCCCGAGGCCGAGGCGGAGGGAGAGGGCGAAGGAATTCAGGTCGTTTCGGGCGGCCCTGAGCTCGGTCGGGCGGGCCAGCAGCATGTCGGCGAGGCCCGCGCAGTGCCGCACGAGCGAGCGTGTCTCCGCCGTCAGCGGATCCACCGAGTGGACCTCAATCACGTGATGCCTGCCGGCACGGTCGGACATTCTGTAGGAGGAGTAGTGCAGCCTCTCCCCCGCCTTCTCCCGCTCGACCGCCCTCGGTGAGCTGGCCTTGCCCACCACCGTGTCCTGGGCGGTGCTGATGCTCACCCGGGCCTCCAGGTGCTCCGCTGCGGCCTCAAGAAGCAGATCGAGGGAGCCCGCGGTCGCTGTGTGGGTGAGGTGCTCCTGGGCGTCGAAAAGCTTCTGCTGTTCCGCGTAGGCGCGCCTGCGTTGTTCCTGGTGCGCGGCGGTGACGATGGAGATGAAGGGGATGCGGCGGGGAACCTCGAAAAGCCCGATCCCCCGCCGGCGGGCCGTCTGCTCCACGATCGGCGGGACCGAGGAAAAGGTCAGCCCCGTGCCGAACCCGACTGCAACCGCCCCGGCATCCGCGAGGTGGTCGATGTAGCGTCCCAGCTCCGGTTCCCGGTCCCGGAAGGCGATGCCCACCGTGAGAACTAGCGCGTGTGGCTGGATGAACTCGGAGGCGTCCTCAAGCTCACTCGGCTGCACCACGGTAAACCCGGGGGCAGAGGGAGGGACGATCTGCCGCAGCGCCAGGGAGCGCTTGTTCAGCAGCCACCCGAAATTCAACTCCACCCGACTCGCCCCCATGTACAAACACGACCAAAACTATCGCCCTAGCGTACATGGCCCTGGACACACCCCGGGTTTCATACTGTGGCGGACACATCGCCCACCGTTGAAGGAGCAGAACATGAAGGACCTCGAGTATCACCTCCCCCAGGAGCGCCGCCTGGCAAGTGAGGGTATGGGCGCCACCAGCTCGGCGATCGACCAGCGCCGTCAGAACGCCGTCGCCCGAGCGCTCGCGCCGGGCCTGCCGGGTTACGTCGTGGCGGCTGACGGCGGCGTGCTCGTCGACGCCGACGGGAACTCCTACATCGACTTCGCGTCCGGCATTGCCGTGACCTCGGTGGGTGCCTCCAACCCGCGCGTGGCGCAGGCGGTTGCCGAGGCAGCCGCGAACTTCACCCACACCAGCTTCATGGTCTCCCCCTACGAGTCCTACGTTGCCGTGTGCGAGAAGCTCAACGAGCTCACCCCGGGCGACCACGAGAAGAAATCCGCTCTGTTCAACTCCGGTGCCGAGGCGGTGGAGAACGCCGTGAAGGTCGCCCGCTCCTACACCGGGAAACCCGCCGTGGCGGTCTTCGACCGCAGCTACCACGGCCGCACCAACCTCACCATGGCGATGACGGCGAAGAACAAGCCCTACAAGACCAAGTTCGGCCCCTTCGCCTCGGACATCTACCACGTGCCCGGCTCCTACCCGCTGCGCGACGGCCTGTCCGGCCAGGAGGCCGCGGAGCGCTCGATCAAGGTCCTGGAGCAGCAGGTGGGTGCGGAAAACCTCGCCTGCGTGGTCATCGAGCCGATTCAGGGCGAGGGTGGTTTCATCGTCCCCGCCGACGGGTTCCTCCCCGCAATCGCGAAGTGGTGCCGCGACAACGACGTCGTTTTCGTCGCCGACGAAATCCAGGCGGGCTTCTGCCGCACCGGTGAGTGGTTCTCGGTGAACCACGAGGGTGTCGTCCCCGACGTTGTCACCACCGCCAAGGGGATCGCCGGTGGTATGCCGCTGTCCGCCGTCACCGGCCGGGCCGAAATCATGGACGCCCCCATCGCCGGCGCCCTCGGCGGCACCTACGGCGGCAACCCGGTCGCCTGTGCCGCCTCGCTCGCCGCCATCGAAGAGATGCAGGCCCACGATCTGCCTGGCCGGGCCCGGGAGATCGAGGGCATCGTCCGCAGCCACCTCGAACCCCTCCTCGAGCTCGAGGGCGTGCGGGAGGTTCGCGGCCGCGGCGCGATGGTCGCCGTCGAGCTTGCAGATGCCGCCGTGACCGCCGACGTCGCCGCCGCCTGCAAGGCGCAGGGCGTGCTCATACTCACCTGCGGCATGGACGGCAACGTCATCCGCCTTCTCCCCTCGCTGGTCATCCCCGAGAACCTCCTCGTCGAGGGGCTGGAGATCCTCACCGGCGCCATCAAGGAGAAGCTCGCCTAAATGATCCTTTCCGACACCCTCCCCTCCGATATCCCAGCGTCCGACGGGGGCCCGCTTTTCGACGTTCTCGATCCCGCCACGGAGGAAACCATCGCCCGGGTGCGGGACACGGGAGAGGCGGAATGGCTCGATGCCCTGGGCCGTGCGGTCGCCGCGCAGGAAGAGTGGGCCCGCTTCACCCACCGCGAGCGTGCGGAGGTGCTGCGCGCGGTGTTCGAGGCCGTGACCGCCCGCTCCGACGACTTCGCCCGCACCATGACCCTCGAGATGGGCAAGCCCCTCGCCGAAGCGCGGGGTGAGGTCGTTTACGGTGCCGAGTACTTCCGCTGGTTCGCGGAGGAGGCTGTCCGCCTGCCCGGCCGGGTGTCCTCCTCCCCGTCGGGTGCGGGTGACATTCTGGTCACGCGCACCCCTGTGGGGCCCGTTCTGGCCGTTACCCCGTGGAACTTCCCCCTGGCCATGGCCACACGCAAGATCGCGCCGGCCATGGCCGCGGGGTGCCCCGTTCTGGTCAAGCCCGCGGAGGAAACGCCGCTGACCATGCTCCTCTTGGGCAAGATCATCGCCGATGTCCTCGACAGGGTGGGGGCACCGCGCGACCTGGTGCAGATCCTGCCCACCACCGACGCGGCCGGGTTGTCGACCGTGCTCATGGCGGACCCCAGGCTGCGCAAGATCACCTTTACGGGTTCGACGGACGTCGGGAAGCTTCTCGTGCGCCAGTCGGCAAACAACCTCCTGCGCACCTCCATGGAGCTGGGCGGCAATGCCCCGTTCGTCGTGGACGCGGATGCGGACCTCGACCTCGTGCTCGCTTGCGCGATGCAGGCGAAGATGCGCAACAGTGGGGAGGCGTGCATCGCCGCGAACCGTTTCCTGGTGCATGAGGCGCTTGCGGGGGAATTCACCCGCCGCTTGGCGGACGCGATGTCCGCCGTGCGAATGGGGCACGGCCTTGACGAGGGTACAACCCTCGGTCCCGTCATCACCGCCCGGCAGCGCGACCGGATTGCCCAGCTGGTGGACGAGGCGCGCGACGGCGGGGCAAAAGTGCTCACCGGCGGGTGCGTTCCCGAGGGCGCGGGGTACTTCTACCCCGCCACGGTTCTGGCCGATGTCCCTGCGGGTGCGCGGATCCTGCATGAGGAGATCTTCGGCCCCGTCGCCACCGTCACCACGTTCGCGGACCTTGACGAGGGCATCGCGATGGCGAACGACACCGAATTCGGCCTCGCAGCCTACGGATTCAGCGAGAACGTCCATACCTGCCGGCGATTCGCACGCGAGCTAACGGCCGGCATGGTGGGTATCAACCGTGGGGTGATCTCGGATGCCGCCGCGCCCTTCGGCGGCGTGAAACAGTCCGGGTTCGGCCGCGAGGGCGGAAGCGAAGGAATCGAGGAGTACCTCGACGTGCGCTACGTGGCGCTGTAGTTGATTCACGGACACACGGAAAAGGACGGTTCACCATGACCACAATCCATGACCGCGCCGCGACTGTGCCGCCCGCCTCGGGCGGCGGGGACGGAGCGAACAGCGGGGACACGGAGGGTAGCATCACCCCGCTTCAGGGCGTCGCGCTCATCTTCGGCACCAACATCGGGGCCGGGATCCTGAGCTTGCCCTATGCGGGCCGCAACGGCGGGTTCCTCGCCCTTCTTCTCGCCCTCATCATCGCGGGGGTCCTCACGACCATCTCGATGCTCTACGTGGCCGAGGTGTCACTGCGCACCAGGCGGCCCCTCCAGCTGTCCGGCCTGGCCGAGCAGTACCTGGGCAACTGGGGCAGGTGGGCCGTCTTCGCGGCCATCATGGTCAACGGCACCGGGGCCCTGATCGCCTACGCGGCGGGGTCGGGGCAGCTGCTGAACAATCTGGTGGGTCTCCCGCCCATGGTGGGAACGCTGGTTTTCTTCGCCCTCGGAACCTTCATCATGTACAAGGGCCTGGAGGCCACGGGTATCTCCGAAATGCTCATCACTGCCGCGATGGCCGCGATCATCCTCATCCTGTGCGGGTGGACGTTTGTCGGCCCGGGCATCTCGCTGAGCAATATTTGGGTTCTCAACCCGTACTTCATCATCCCGATCATGAACCTGGCGGTGTTTACGTTCATGGCGCAGTACGTGGTTCCCGAGCTCGCCCGAGGGATGGAGCGCGAACACACCGCCGCCATCTCCAAGTCCATCATCGCGGGCATGGCCATCACAGGTTTCACCCTGGCGCTCGTTCCGTTCGCCGCCCTGGGCCTGCTCGGTGAAAACGTTTCCGAGGTGGTCACTATCTCGTGGGGCGAGGAGCTCGGCAGCGCGGCCTACTACATGGCGAACATCTTCGCCCTCCTGGCCATGTTCACCTCATTCATGGCTATCGGGTACACAACGATGCGCAACGTACTGGACATCTGCCACTGGCCCCAGCACGGATGGCAACGGGGTGTCGCCGTCGCCATCACGGTGCTCATTCCGCTCGCCATTTCCTTCGCCGGCCTCGGCGGCTTCGTCTCGGCGCTGAGCTACGCGGGCGGCATCGCGGGCGTGATCATGTCCATCGTTCCCGTCCTCCTGCTCAATATCTCCCGCAAGCGGGGCGAGCGCGAACCGGCGTGGACCGTGGGCTGGACGTCGCACCCCGTGGTGCAGTGGCTCATCATCATCGCCTACGGTCTGGCGGGCCTCTACTCCGTGGGCACGATCCTCGGCATCGTGCCCGCCGGGTGGCAGTAAACACCCGCTCCCCCGACGGAGAAACTCCCCCTCACCCGGTTATTGGGCGAGGGGGAGTTTGTTTATCCGGGCTGTTTTCCGGTTACTTAGCCACGTAGTAAAGCTGCTTGTTCACGAACTCGTCCATGCCCAGGGGGCCAAGCTCGCGACCGTAACCGGAACGCTTCACGCCACCGAAGGGTAGCTCGGCACCCTCCCCCGCCGGGGTGTTCACGTTGGCCATACCCACCTGGAGCTTGTCCGCGACGGCCCGCGCACGCGCCTCGTCCTGCGCGAACACGGCGCCGCCGAGCCCGTAGCGCGAGTCGTTCGCCAGCTCGGCGGCCTCCTCGTCGTTGCTGACGCGGTACACCTCTGCGACCGGGCCGAAGAATTCCTGGTAGAAGGATTCGCTGCCGCGCGGGATGTCGGTGATCACAGCCGGGGAAATGTACGCACCCTTGTCGGCGAGCTCCCCGCCGACGCGGAGGTTGGCCCCGGCGGCGACGGCGTCGTCGAGCTGCGAGCGGAGGTTCTCCGCAGCGCTGCGCGAGGACAGCGGGCAGTAGGTTCCCTCCGAGTACGCGTCCCACGTGGTCGGCTTCATGCCCTCCGCCAGCTTCACGAGCTCCGCGACGAACTCGTCGTAGATGTCATCCATGACGATCAGGCGCTTGTTCGAGTTGCACGCCTGGCCGGTGTTGACCATCCGCACGTCCCACGCCTGCTTCGCCGCAGCGGCGACATCGTCGGTATCGAGCACGATGTACGGGTCCGTGCCACCGAGCTCGAGAACCGCCTTTTTGAGGTGGGTGCCCGCCTGCGCCGCGATGGCGGACCCGGCGCGCTCGGAGCCCGTCAGCGACACGCCCTGGATGCGCTCATCCGCAATGATATCCGCGATCTGGTCGTGTCCCGCGAAAACGTTGTTGTAGACACCCTCGGGAATACCGGCTTCGAGCACGAGCTTTTCGACGGCCAGCGCACTGCGCGGGCAGATTTCCGCGTGCTTGAGGATGATCGTGTTGCCCAGCATCAGGTTCGGCCCGATAAAGCGCGCGACCTGATAGTAGGGAAAGTTCCACGGCATGATCCCCACCAGCGGCCCGATGGGCTTGCGACGGATCACGGCTTCACCATCGGGGGTGGAGATCGGCTGGTCCTTGGCAAATTCGGTGCCGTTGTCCGCGTAGTACTGGATGATGTCAGCGGAGAACTCAGCCTCCTCGATCATCTCGCGGAGGGGCTTGCCCATCTCGAGGCAGGAGGTCTTCGCCAGCTCCTCCTTGTTGTCCCGAAAGAGCTGGGCGAGGCGGTTGAGGGCTTGGCCCCGTTCCTCGAGGGAACGCGAGGACCACTCGTCGAAAGCCGAGACGGCCTTGGCGATGACCCCCTGGATGTCCTGGTCCGAGTCCTGCTCGAACGTTTCCACGACCTCGTCGGTCGCGGGGTTTTGAACGCGGTACTCAAGAGACATTGTGTTTCTCCTTTGCGGTTTGGTTCTGATTCGATGCTACGTCCCCGGGATGAGGGCGGGGGTTCTAGTCGACGAGCGGGGTCTGGCGGTCGCGCGACGAGGTGTTGCGGGGCAGCGTCTCGCCGCGGAAGAACTCCGGGTGGGCGACGCGGGTGAACATCATGAGAGCGAGGCCCAGGCCGAGGATGCCCATACCCAGCACGAAGACAGAGCCCACGCCGAGGATGGAGGAGCCGGAACCGTAGCTCGGATCGAGTGAATCGATGGCCGTGACAGCAAACATCGCGAGTAGGAACCCGCCGCCCAGGGCGGGGCAGACGAAGCGGAAGAGAATGTTGCGTGCGCTCGAGAAGAGGTCGTCACGGAAATACCAGATGCAGGCCACCGCGGTGATCCCGTAGTAGAAGCAGATCATCAGACCCAGCGCGGTGATTGTGTCCCACAACGCGTTTTCCGAGACGAGGCGGGTAACGGTGTAAAACGCCCCCGCTGCGATCGCGGAGGCGATCGTGGCCGTGCTCGGAGTGAGGTAGCGCGGGGAGATCTTCGCGAAGGCCGGTGGCAGCGCCCTGTAGTGGCCCATCGCGAGGAGGGTGCGCGCCGGGCCGACCATCGTCGACTGCAGGGAGGCGAAGGAGCTGGCCAGCACGGCAAAGTAGATGAGGAAGGCAAACGGCCCCAGCACCGGGTAGGACAGAGCGGCGAAAATCGACTCCTGGTTGTCCGGGTTGCCCGCCCCGAGCCCGGTGTCACCCGTGCCCGCCCATACGACGATGGAGACGGCCGTAAGGATGTAGAGGGCAATGATGATGAGAACCGTGATCGTGGCGGCGCGGCCCGGAGTGCGCTCGGGGTCAGTCGTCTCCTCGTTCATGGTCAGGGTGACGTCCCATCCCCAGAACATGAAGATGGAGAGCGAGATGCCCGCGGCGACCAATGAGAAGCTGCCCACCCCAAAGGGGTTGAACCAGCTGAACGAGAACGGGGTGAAATCAAAGCCCTGGCCGTTGTAGGCCCGGTGGAGGGCCACCGCGTCGAAGACGACCACGGCGACGATCTGCAGCGTCACCAGGACGTACTGCAGGTTTTTGGTGGAATCCATGCCGCGGAACGCGATCCACGCCGCGATCGCGAGGAACACGATCGTGGTGGGAATGTTGATCCACAGGTTCGAAGTCCAGTCCGCGATATCCGGGCGCCGGAGAATCTGCGCCAGCAGCAGGTAGAAGAAATCCACCGCCACCGCCGCAAGGTTGGACAGGACGAGGATGGTCGCGGTGATCAGACCCCAACCCCCCATCCATCCCACGTAGGGCCCGAAGGCCTTGGTGGCCCAGGTGAAGCTCGTGCCGGAGTCGGGCACCGCGTTGTTGAGCTCCCGGTAGGCGAAGGCAACCAAAAGCATTGGGATGAATCCCAGGATGAGGATGGCGGGCACGTGCTGCCCCACCGCGGAGATGGTGGGGCCGAGCCCCGAGGTCAGGGTGTACGTGGGGGCAATGCAGCTGACCCCGATGACGACGGCCCCGATGAGGCCGACGCTTCCTGCCTGCAGGCCCTTGGACGCCGAGATGCCGGCGGTGACGCCCTCGACCGGGGCGGTGTGTTCACCGAGTGTCGGATCCCCGCCTGTCGCGGGGTGCGTAGCGGAACTGCTCATGAGCGTTTCACCTCCTGTGGGGTGATGTAGTCGGCCGATGGCGGGTGTTAGCGGGCACGGTGCATGTACCCGTTGGGAATGACGATCGCCGGAACGGGGATGTAACGCACGATCTGGGTGGCCGTGGTCCCGAGGAAAAGCCGACCCTCCGGTGCCACGCGTGAGGAACCCATGTGCGCGACTTCCCCGGGCAGCCAGTCGAGGGAGCCCGTCGCCTCTTCAATGGAGGAGGCGGAAACCACCTCTGCGGTGGCCCTGCCGGCGCGAACGAGCGCGCGTGCCTGTTCGGCGAGCTCCGGGCTGGCGGTGCGCTCGATGGCGGCGATCGCATCGGACGCGTCCGGCTGCTCGTTCTTGATGTTCAGGGAGACGAAGCGGAGCGGGACGCCACGCTGTTCGGCGCGCTCGAGACCGAGCGAGATGATGTCCGTCGCGCCGGGGCGCGTTCCGAACATCACGGTGATCCGCTCCACCGGGCCGGGGTGGTTGTAACCCCGGGGCGCGATGGCGAGCGGCACCGGGCAGCTGTGCAGCAGCGTGTTGACCACGTTTCCGAGACTAAGCCGTTTGAAGATGCCCCCGCCCTGCGAACCCACCACGACGATGGTGCTTCCCAGCTCCGTCGCCTGGGCGACGATGATGTCCGGGACGGAATCCCCCGTAGCGACACGGGTCGTTACCCCGATACCGGCCGGTATCTCCGCGCGGGCGTCCTTGAGCCACCCAGCGACCTGCTGCTCCAGAATGGAGTGGTAGCCGCGGTCGTGCGGGTACAGGCCCGGGGTGGCATCGCGACCCGTCATGGCCATCACAATGTCGATGGCCAGGCCGCGGCCCTTCGCCAAGGCCACCGCGAGCCGCAGCGCGTCAATGCCGCCGTCGGTGGCGATGTAGGAGACCAGGATACGGCCGGAGGGAACCGAACCGTGCGTCTTCTCCGCCATGACTAGGCCTGCTTCCCCGCGGCGCGCGAGGCGATCTGCAGCGCAACCGTCTCACCCATGCGGATGGCGCCGTCCACGTGCTGGTAGCCCACTCCGGCGATGTCGGAGCAGGCGTAGTAGATCGGGCCCGTCGGCATGTTCTGGAGGTGGCCCCAGCGGGAGAGGCCCCCGAGGTCGTAGCTCGTGGCGTAGGCGCCGCGAGTCCATTCCTCGGCCGCCATGTCGGAGAGATAGAAGGCGATGGGCTCCTTCGTCTTGGGGCCGAGGTAGTCAGCCATTGCATCGAGGATGGCAGCCTTGCGCTCCTCCGGGTCGAGGGCCCACATCTGCTCCGCGTACACGTCGGAGACGAAACCGACGAGGGTGCCGTACGGATCCTCACCCTCCTCCATGTAATTGGTGTTGTCATAGACCTCCTGGACCAGGCGGCCCCCGCCGAAGCCGGTGCCCGAGAGACCCTCCTCGCGCCAGAACGGGGTTTCGTACACAGCGTGGACCTTGATCACCAGACCCATCGAAATGTGCTGGTGCGCGACGTGCTGCTCGCGCGGCAGCGGCGGGTTGTAGCTGATACGGCTGTAGAGGTTCGGTGGAACGGCAAGCACCACGAATCGACCGCGCACCTCGAGTTCGTCGGTGTGGACAGTTACATCACCCGCCTCCCCGTTGTGTGGAACGCCGTTGCGGACATCCGCCCTCACGTTGTTGAGCTCGTCGCCGGTCGACGCATCCGGCTGTGCCCAGTCGATTGAACGGACGGGGTTGGAGAGGAAGACATCTTCACCGAGTTCTTTCGCCATGGTCAGGGAGACCGACTGCATGCCACCCACGACGCGGCGGTCCAGGATGAAGTCCTCGTCGACGAGGTTGCTGAAGGACCCGGCGGAGGCCGCCATGAGGAGGGCCTGAAGCGCCGAGAACGTGTAGGAGGGCTTGGTCAGCATGCCGGAGGCAACGTAAATGGAAATGTTGTCGATGGCCTCCGGGTCGTCGGAAAGCTCCTCGAGCCAGGAGCGGAAGGAGACCTTGTCGAGCTCGTGGGCGCGGGGGTGCTCCCACGGGGCGGATGGGTCAATCTCTGCAGCGAGGGTGTCAAGGGTTTCGGTGAGCTTGGCCATCTCGGCGATGGTGGTCTCGGAGGCGGGGAAGGTGGTGCCCTCGTACTCGTGTCGGGTGCCGTCCGGGGAAACGTAGATCGAGGTGCCTTGGCGGTAGCGCTGGAAGGTACTGAGCCCCAGTTCATCGACGAGTTCCGTCAGGCGGGTCTGATCCGGGGAGATCCACTGGCCGCCCAGCTCAATGAAGTGCTCATTGCCGTCGGCATCACGGACCTTGCCGTTCCAGGTACGTCCGCCCACGCGGTCGCGCGCCTCCAGCACGGCCACCGACAGTCCATGCTTCTTGAGGGTGCGGGCGGCCATGAGCCCGGCCGGGCCCGCGCCTACAATCACTACGTCACGTTCGAGTTTCTGGACCATATCCGACTCCTTCGGGTTTGTTCGTGATGCAAAATGAACGATATTCATTATGCGTTGTGGGTCACAATACATGCTTTTTCGTCTGGGAGATACGGGGTAAACATCAATGGCTCAGCAACGGTCCCGGGGGCGGCCCCCGAAAGCGGTGGTCACCCCCCGGAAAATTGCGGATGCGGCGCTGGCGATCGTCGCGGAGGCGGGCTACGGGAAGCTGACGATGTCTGCCGTTGCCCGCAACCTGGGAGTCGCCCCGAGCGCGCTGTACAACCACGTGTCCGGAAAGGAGGAGCTGCTCTACCTCGTCGAGGATGCCCTGATGGCGCAGGTGGACACACGCCCGTTGGCGGCCTGTCTGCGGGGTGGCACGAGTGCCCGCGCCGCCCTCCTGGAGTGGGCGCGCTCCTACCGGGATGTGTTCTCCCGCCATACCCCTCTCATCGAGCAGATTGCCACCATGCCCATTTTCGGGGCGCGGGAAACCGTGGAGATGTACGAACTCGTCGTGCAGGTGCTGCTCTCAGCCGGAGTGGCCCCCGACAGGGCCATCGACGCGGTTGTGGCGTTGGAGTCCTTCATCTTCGGCTCCGCGTACGACGTACGAGCTCCCGCGGATATCTTCGCCGTCCCGGAGGGTGGGGCATCGGAGGGGGTGGAGGCCCCCGGGTTGCGCGAGGCGCTCTCCCGACGGCGCGGACATGACTCCGGGGGAGGGGTCAACCCCTACGCCGACCCGCCGTTCGAATGGGGGCTGCAGCTCCTCGTCGGGGGAATCCTCGGGGCGTAGCGGTGGCGGGGGGGATTTGGCGGCTGCGGGGGCTTACGCCTCCGGCGGGTTAGGCGGGGACGTCGTAAAGCGTGCGGCCGTATCGCTGGCGGAACTTCGCCGCCCTGGCCGGGTTGGGCTTGAGCAGCGCGATGTGGATCGCAACCCCGACCGCGATGGTGGTGAGCATGAGCACGAACCACAGCTTGCCCACGATGAACATCGAGATGATCATCGAGGTCCACATCAGGCCGATGATCTGCACCTTGCGCGCCCGGCTGAGCTCGCCGATGTAGTAGTCGGTGATGTACTCGCCGAAGACGGAGTGGTGCAGCAGCTTGTGCTCCAGCGCCGGGGAGCTGCGCGTGAAGAAGAACAGCGCGGCCAGGAGGAATGGGGTGGCCGGGACGAGCGGGAGCACGGCTCCCAGGGCTCCGAGGGTCACGGCGAGGATGCCGGCTGCGATGTGGAGGTATCTCATGATTGCCGTTCACCGTACACGGCTCGCCCCCGGAAAGTAAGGGCAGCCTTGCCAAAGTATCCGGGACCCGCCCGCGGATGCTACCGGGCGTCACGCTCCCGGAAGGACCGGGCGTAGCGGTCCGCCGCGCGGATCGCCTGGACGACGTCGGTCGGCGTGTGCTCACCCGGCATCTGCTTCAGGGTTTCCTCGCTGGAGCACGCGAGCTCGGCGATCTTGTACAGGTCCTCCTCGGTGGCGTCCGCCAGGTGCATCTCCTCCAGGGTGGTCGGGAGCCCGACGGACTGCAGGAAGCCGAAGTAGCGGTCCGCCTCCTCGCGCGGGGCGGCGGTGAGCATGAGCTGCACGCCGACGCCGAAGGCGACCTTCTCACCGTGGGACATGTGGTGGATGTCGCCCTTCAGGGCGGTGAAGCCGTTGTGGATTGCGTGGACCGCGGCCAGGCCACCGTTTTCAAAGCCCAGCCCGGAAAGCAACGTGTTCGCCTCGCAGATCGCCTCCAGCGCCGGGGACACGATGTGCTCCTCATTGTCCTTGAGCGCCTGGTGGGCGTAGGCGAAGAGGACCTCCTCGCACTTCTCGGCCAGCGCCAGGCCCGCGAGGGTGGGGCGGGAGGAATCATCCATTCGGCGCCCGTCGGCCCTGTTCACGGCGCGCGCCTCGACGAGGGTGGCCAGCGCGTCGCCGAGTCCGGAGCGCAGGGTGTTAACCGGTGCGTTGGCAATCACGCGGGTGTCCACGGCGACGAGATCGGGGTTGCGGTCGTAGAAAAGGTAGGAATCGAACACGCCCTCGTCGGTGTAGATGACGGAAACGCGTGCCGTGGGGGCATCGGCGGAGACGGCTGTGGGGAAGATGGCCACGGGCGCGCCCATCCTGTCCGCCACCGCGCGGGCGGTGTCGATGGTCTTGCCACCACCGAGGCCGATGATGACGTCGGTGTCCCCCTCCCCCGCGCTCTCGGCGATGCGGGCGATCTCGTTCATGGACGCCTCGCCGCCGAAGACCTGGTGGGTGGCCTCCATGCCGTCGCGGCGCAGGCTGGCCTGGAGCTTTTCACCGGCAATGCCCCACACGACCTCGTCCGCGATGATGAGCGGTACCGAACCGAGCGGCGCCAGGTAGTGCGCGGCCCGGTCGATGAGGTCGATGCCCTGCACGTAGCGCGAGGGGCCCGTGTACATCTTGTCCTGGGTGTGGCTCGTGGTCATGGAGGTCCTCCCTTGTGGTTGGCGGCAATGGTCCGTCGGGGGTGCCGCCTGCGTGGCGCCCCGCGTCCCAGCCCACCGTAGGAGCGTTACTGCCCGCGGGGGTGGAACCGTAGGTTGAGGGGCCCCTGAACGGAGGGCGGTGAAAGTCGGTGGTGCGTTTCACTACCGTGGGTCCCATGTCCGAGCCAGCACAGTCCTCCCCGTCCCTCCGCTCCTTCCGCAACGCACCCCACGACTTCTCCGCGGAGGCGATCGGGGGAACCGTCGCCGCCCACCCGGATGCCGAGTGGAACCCCTCCGGTTTCATCCACCAGGCCTCCCCCGTCGTCACCGCCGATGGAGATCCCGCGGTGGCCGTCATCTCGGGCGGCGGATCGGGCCACGAGCCGATGCACAGCGGATTCATCGGCCGCGGAATGCTCGCGGCGGCCTGCCCGGGGCACCTGTTCACCTCCCCCAACGCCGTCCAGATCGCGGAGGCGACGAAGTGGGCGGACCAGGGCCGCGGCGTGCTGCACGTGGTGAAGAACTACACCGGCGACGTGATGAACTTCTCCGTCGCCCGGAGGATGAACCCCGAGGTGGAGACCGCGACGGTGGTGGTCAAGGAGGACATCGCCACCGAGACCGAGGGCACCGGCAACGACGACGGACCGGGCCGCCGCGGCACCGCAGCCACCATCCTGGTGGAGAAGGTTGCCGGTGCCGCTGCCCAGCGCGGCGATGACCTCGAGGGCGTGCGCGCGATTGCCCAGTGGGTCGCCGACAACTCCCGCAGCATGGCCGTCGCCCTCGCGCCGGGTTACCTGCCCACCTCGGGCCGGGACACCTTCGACCTCGACAGCGGGGACATGGAGGTTGGCGTGGGCATCCACGGCGAGCGCGGCGTGGCCCGCGAGAAGATCACATCCGCCCGCGACATCGTCGAGGCCATCCTCCCGCGCATCGTCGAGGCCCTTGGACTGTCCGACGGTGACGAGGTCGTTTGCCTGACCAACGGCCTCGGCGGGACGACGCTGCTCGAGATCCACCTCATCTTCGGCGAGGTGCTCACTTGGCTGGCCGAGCGCGGCATCCGCGTGCGCCGCAGCCTCAACGGCACCTTCGTCACCTCAGTGAACATGCACGGGGTCTCCCTCACCCTCGCGCGGTGCAACGACGAGATCGCCGAGCTTCTCAACGCCCCCACCTCCGCCCCGGCCTGGCCCACCGTCATCGGGGTGGAGTCCGCCTACGCCCCGGCGGAGATGAGCTTCGAGGACAAACTCCCCGCAGATGGCGCGGACAACACCTGGCTGAGCGACTTCATCCGCCGGGCACAGGCGGGCGTGGATGACCTCACGGAGCTCGACCGCGTTGCCGGTGACGGGGACTTCGGCGCCAACATCCACGCCGCCTTCGGCGATATCGACCTCCCGCTGCACGGGGCGGATCACGATGTGCTCGAAGGCCTGGCGCACCGCTGCCTGGTGCGCTCGGGGGGAACGTCGGGCGCGGTGTTCGGCACGTTGTTCACGGAGCTGTCCAACGCCGCCGAGGGAAACCTAGCCACCGGCTCCCTCGCCGCGGGCCTGGGCAACGCCTACGAGGCGATCCATGAGCTGGGCGGGGCGGAGTACGGCGACAAGACGATGGTGGATGCCCTGTACCCGGCGGCGCAGGCCGTCGCAAAGCTTGATGCCTCCGCCCCGGTGGAGGACGCCCTGGCCGCGGCGCGCGAGGCGGCGGAGGAGGGAGTGCGGGCAACCCGCGAGCTCTCGGCGCGCAAGGGACGGGCCTCCTACCTGGGGGATTCGACGAAGGACGTCCCGGACCCCGGCGCGATCCTGGTGACGTGGCTCTTCGGCGGTTCGGGGGGTGTGGATTCCTTCCGTCAGTTCGGGGGTGCCTCCCCCCGCTAATCGGAAATAACTATTCAAATAAATGTGACCGGCTATTAGGGTGGGGGGTAATCACCTTCCGACACATAGGAGAGCCACAATGAACATCGTTGTCATGGGGGTGTCCGGCTGCGGCAAGACCACCGTGGGCATGGCGCTCGCGGCCGCCCTGGGGATGGATTTCCTCGACGGTGACGACCTCCACCCGCGCGAGAACGTGGAGAAGATGGCGTCGGGCCAGCCGCTTGACGACGCCGACCGAGCGCCCTGGCTCAAAGCCGTGGGCCAGCACCTGGCGGCCGCGCCGGGCGGGCTCGTGATCGGGTGCTCCGCCCTCAAGCGGTCCTACCGCGACCTCATCCGCCTCTACTGCCCGGATGTCGCGTTCGTGCACCTCACAGGCTCCTTCGAGCTGCTCTACGAGCGCATGCTCCACCGCCCCGGCCACTTCATGCCCCCGGCGCTGCTGGAGAGCCAGTTCGCCACCCTCCAGCCGCTTCAGCAGGACGAGTTCGGCCGGGCCTTCGACGTCGCCGACCCGGTGCAGAAGATCGTGCGCGACGCCGCGCAGTGGCTGCGGGAGACGGAGGCCGTGGTGCCGGCAGCCACCCGGAGCCGGGACGCCGCGGCGATCGGCTAGCCCGCCCCCGGCGGGCGTGTCCGGCCCACCCGGCGCCCCACTACACTGTCTAACCATGACTAACGCGAGGACGAACGGCGCCGGGGCGCCAGCGCACCGCTACACCGCGGAGCTGGCCAACGAGATCGAGCAGAAGTGGCAGCGCTACTGGGCTGACCACGGCACCTTCAACGCCCCGAACCCGGTCGGGGACCTTGCCACCGGTGAGCCCCTCCCGGAGGACAAGCTCAACGTCCAGGACATGTTCCCCTACCCCTCGGGTGCCGGCCTGCACGTCGGTCACCCGCTGGGTTACATCGCCACGGACGTGTTCGCGCGCTACAACCGCATGCTGGGCAAGAACGTCCTGCACACCCTGGGCTATGACGCCTTCGGCCTGCCCGCCGAGCAGTACGCCATCCAGACCGGCACGCACCCGCGCACGACCACCGAGGCCAACATCGCGAACATGCGGCGCCAGCTCGACCTGCTGGGCCTGGGCCACGACCGCCGCCGCTCCGTGGCCACCACCGACCCCGAGTTCTACCGCTGGACCCAGTGGATCTTCCTGCAGATCTACAACGCCTGGTTCGACGAGGACCTGCAGAAGGCCCGCCCGATCGAGGACCTCGTCCGCGAGCTCATGACGGGCGCGCGCACCTGCAAGGACGGTCGCCCCTTCCTCTCGCTGACCACCGAGGAAAAGCACAGGGCGATCGACGAGTTCCGCCTGGTCTACCTCTCCGACTCAATGGTCAATTGGTGCCCCGGCCTGGGCACCGTGCTGGCCAACGAGGAGGTCACCGCCGACGGGCGCTCCGAGCGCGGCAACTACCCCGTCTTCCGCAAGCGCCTGCGCCAGTGGATGATGCGCATCACCGCCTACTCGGACCGCCTCCTCGACGACCTCGAGCTTCTCGACTGGCCGGAGAAGGTCAAGTCCATGCAGCGCAACTGGATCGGCCGCTCGCGCGGCGCGCAGGTCGCCTTCGGCACGAACGCCGGCGACATCGAGGTCTTCACCACCCGCCCGGACACGCTCTTCGGTGCGTCCTACGTCGTGCTCGCCCCCGAGCACGAGCTTGTCGACGCACTAGTCGCCGACGCGTACCCCGGGGGCGTCGACGCGCGCTGGACCGGCGGGGAGGACACCCCGGCCGCCGCCGTGGCCGCCTACCGCGCCTCCATCGCCGCGAAGTCCGACGTGGAGCGCCAGGAGAACAAGGAAAAGACGGGCGTGTTCCTCGGCTCCTGGGCCACGAACCCCGTCAACGGCGACAAGGTGCCGGTCTTCATCGCCGACTACGTGCTCACCGGCTACGGCACCGGCGCGATCATGGCCGTGCCTGCCCACGACGAGCGCGACCACGAGTTCGCCACCGCCTTCGGCCTGCCCGTCGTCCCCGTCCTTGAGGGTGGGGACACCACCGAGGCCGCCTTCACCGGCGACGGGCCCCACATCAACTCCGCTAACGCCTCCGGCCTGGACCTGAACGGCCTGGGCAAGGAGGAGGCGATCGAGAAGGCGATCGCTTGGCTTGCCGAGGAGGAAGCCGGTGTGGAGAAGGTCCAGTACAAGCTGCGCGACTGGCTCTTCGCCCGCCAGCGCTACTGGGGCGAGCCCTTCCCCATCGTCTACGACGAGAACGGCCAGGCCCACAGCCTGCCCGAGGACATGCTGCCCGTCGAGCTGCCGCAGGTGGAGGACTACAACCCCGTCTCCCACGACCCGGACGACGCGGACTCCGAGCCCGCTCCCCCGCTGGCCAAGGTCACCGACTGGGTTGAGGTGGAGCTGGACCTCGGTGAGGGCACGAAGAAGTACTGGCGCGACACCAACGTCATGCCGCAGTGGGCAGGGTCCTCCTGGTACCAGCTGCGTTACATCGATCCGACCAACAACGACGAGTTCTGCAACATCGAGAACGAGCGCTACTGGACGGGCCCGCGCTCCGCCAACGACCCGGGCGGCGTCGACCTCTACGTCGGCGGCGTCGAGCACGCGGTGCTGCACCTGCTCTACTCGCGTTTTTGGCACAAGGTGCTCTTCGACCTCGGATTCGTCACCTCCCCGGAGCCCTACCGCCGCCTCTACAACCAGGGTTACATCCAGGCCTTCGCCTACACCGATTCGCGCGGCGTGTACGTCCCGGCCGCCGAGGTGGAGGAAAAGGACGGCAAGTTCTTCCACGACGGCGAGGAGGTCAGCCAGGAGTACGGCAAGATGGGCAAGTCCCTGAAGAACGCCGTCGCTCCCGACGACATCGCCCACGACTACGGCGCCGACACCCTCCGCGTCTACGAGATGGCCATGGGCCCCCTGGACACCTCGCGGCCCTGGGCCACCAAGGACGTCGTCGGGGCGCACCGCTTCCTGCAGCGCCTCTGGCGCCTGGTGGTCGACGAGGAGACCGGGGAGATCCGCGCGGCGGATGCCGAGCTCTCCGCCGAGGACGCCAAGCAGCTGCACCGCACCATCGCCGGCGTGCGCGAGGACTACGAGAACCTGCGCGACAACACCGTGGTGGCCAAGCTCATCGAGTACGTCAACTACCTGACCAAGACGTACTCCGGCACCGTCCCCCGCGCCGCCGTCGAGCCGCTGGTGCAGATGGTCTCCCCGCTCGCCCCGCACATCGCGGAGGAGCTGTGGCGCAAGCTCGGCCACGCGGACACCGTCACCTTCGAGCCCTTCCCCTCCTTCGACCCGGCTCTGCTCGTCGACGACACCGTCGAGATCCCCGTTCAGATCAGCGGCAAGGTCCGCGCCCGCGTCAACGTGCCCGCAGACGCCTCCAAGGAGGACATCGAGAAGCTCGCGCTTGGCGACGCCCGCGTGGCCGAGCTCACCGACGGCAAGAACGTGGTCAAGGTGATCGTGGTCCCGGGCCGCATGGTCAACCTGGTGGTCAAGTAATGCCCAGGGGCGCCGCGGCCGGGTCACTCGCGGCCTACGGCTGCGTGGTCGTGGCGCTGACCATGCTCAAGTCCTTCTACCGCATCGGCTACCTCTGGGACCCCGCGAACCAGTCGCGCCGCGGGCTCTCGCTCGTGCCCTTCCACGAGCTCGCGGACGCCCAGTCCGTCTTCGCACCCGTCTTCGGGTACGGCGGCAACATCGCCTTCTTCGTCCCCGTCGGCATTCTGGCCTGGGTGGTCTTCGGGCGCGCCGGGTGGGCCATCGCCTTCGCGGCCCTGTTCAGCCTGGCCATGGAGGTGGGCCAGTACGTCTTCGCCCTCGGGCTCAGCGACATCGACGACCTGATCATGAACACGCTGGGGGCGGCGCTGGGGGTGGGCGTCGCCAAGCTCACTGGCCCCCGCCTCCACCCGCTGTGGGTGACCCTGGGCTACGCCGTCGCCCTCGTCTTCGCGGGGCTCGTGCTCGCGGGGGAGCGCCTCGGCGACCCATCCAAGGTCCGCGAGGTTTACTGAGCGGGGCAAACACCCCGGCCGGGGGTTGGACGCGCTGATACCATCGGAGTGTCCATGCTGTCGCACAAAGGTAAAACACATGACTAGTCGCTACAACGGGGGATCCGGCCACCCGGAGGACGACCCGAACTTCAACAACCCCGGCAACGCCCACGGGCAGGGTGGGTACGGCCAGGAACTCTACGCCCAGCAGCCGTACGGCCAGGAGCCCTATGGCCAGCAGCCGTACGGTTTCGGCGGTGACGGGTACGCGTCCCCCGGTTACTACGGGGCCGACGGTTACGCCGCAGCGCAGCAGGGTGCGTACCCGGGTGAGGGCGCCCTCGCTTACCACGGCACCCGGCTCGTCGACGGGACGTACGGGGACGGCATGCAGCCGCACCCGGTGAACGACCCCGCCACGAACGGCTGGTACCACCACAAGGGCACCGGCAAGATGAACGCCATGCAGGCGTGGGGCTTCGGATTCAGGGCCACCTTCGCCAACCCGAAGGTGTGGATCACCTACGGCCTCGTCATGGTGTTCGGCCTGGGGCTGCTCTCCCTCCTTGTCCCGCTGCTGGGCAACCTCGCGAGCTTCGCGCTCCTCTTCCTCTACCCGGTGCTCTACTCCTTCGCCCTGATGAGCACCCTGAAGAAGCGCTGGAACTTCACGGGCTTCAGCGCGCCGCGCTACGGCGTGACGCTGGGGACGCTCATCGCCACCGGGGCCATCGCGGTGCTGATCGGCATCGTCGTCTTCTTCCTCTCGATGATGCTCTTCGGGGATTCGCTCGCCGCGACGCTCGACGGCCTGGATCTCCCCGACACGGAAAACCTGTCCGACGAGGACATGGACGCGATGCTCGCGGTCCTCGGTCCCGTGGCCAAGATCATCGGCCTGACCTCGCTGGTGATGTTCTTCGTCGGGCCGCTCTTCGTCTTCCCCGCCTGGTACGCGGCGGACAACGCCGCGGACTTCAGCGGCTCGATCGGCGAGGGCTTTTCCGCCGGCGCGCGCAACTACGGCCAGCTGCTGCTGTTCTCCCTCATCAGCCTCGTCGTCTCCGTGGTCGGCCTTCTGATCTTCGGCCTCGGCCTGATCGTGGTCGCGCCCGCCTCGCTGCTGGCGACGGCCTTCGCCTACCGCCAGGTGTCCGGCGGCCCCGTCCCCACGGAGAACTAACCCCGGAACACGAGAAAGCNNGCTTTTCGTTTACCCGGAGGGCCTAGATTTCCACGACGGTGCGCCCGTGGCCGGAGCCGTTCAGCAGCTCCCTGCCCGCGTCGATCGCCCCCTCGAGGGAGACGGTGCGCGTCGCGCGGCGGAGGGCCTCCACGTCGAGGGACTCGGCCAGGAGGTTCCACGCCTCGTCGCGAAGCGAGTTCGGCGCATCCACCGAGTTGATCCCGACCAGCTGCACCCCGCGCAGGATGAACGGCAGGACACTTGCGGGCAGATCGTTGCCCGCCGCCATCCCGCAGGCCGTGGCCACGCCGCCCCACTCGAGCTGGGAGAGCGCGTTGGCCAGCGGTACGGAACCCAGCGTGTCCACCACACCGGCGTAGCGCGCCTTCTGCAGCGGCTTGCCCGCCTCGGCGAGCTCCTGGCGGTCCACGATCTGCGCAGCGCCCAGCGAACGCAGCCATTCGCCGTGCTCTTCGGCCCGCCCGGTCAGGGCGTGCACCTCGAAACCGCGCGCCGCCAGGAGCTGTAACGCGATGGAGCCCACGCCGCCGGTCGAGCCCGTCACCAGAACCGGGCCGCGCCCGCTTTCCGACGGGTACAGTGCCCGCTCCAGGCCCGCGACGGACAGTGCCGCGGTGTAGCCGGCGGTGCCGATGGCGGCTGCTGTGGGGGCGTCGAAAAGCGGGGGAACCGGCGTGATTTTCGAGGCGTCGATCCGCATCTGGGGGGTGAACCCGCCGTGGCGGCGCTCGCCGATGCCCCAGCCGTTGACGGTGACAAGCGTGCCCTCGGCGAGCGAGGGGGAGGAAACGACGGTGCCGACGGCGTCGATGCCGGGAACGGTGGGCAGCTCGCGTAGTACCCCGCGGTTGCCGTCGAGGGCCATCGCGTCCTTGTAGTTCACGGAGGAGTGGCTGACCTGGATGAGGGTGTCACCCTCGCCCGCGTGCTCGGGAGCGGCCTCGACGAGATCGGGGCCGGAGTCGGTGACGATGAGAGTTGTGTTGTGAGCCATGTGCCCCAGGGTACGTGCGGCGGTTCGGGGTGGGGTGGGTGTCAGGAACGCCCGGGTGCCGAAGAGGAGGGCGCGGCCCTCCACGCCGCGGCAAGCGAGAGGATGACACCCACCGGCAGGAGCAGGAATAACAGGTTGATGATGGGCAGGGACATCCCGGCGCGGAATTCCTCGGCCCACCCGATGACGCTGGAGCCCCAGGAAGCAATGAGACAGAGCGCGGACACCACGAAAAGAATCCCACCCGACGCTGCCCCGTCCGAGCGGCGGGCGCGCCAGTACGCGATCACGCTAAGCAGCGAGGCCATCACGGCGAGAGAACCGATCGCTATCAGGACGCCGTTGAAGGCCCTGAACGGCACCGAGGGGGTACCGGAGAGGATGAGCGCGGCGGCGAGCCACGCGGCCGCGAGGGCGACGGCGGCGGTGGCGTGGGTGCGGATTACGCGCGGGGCGGTCATGGCTCCGAGTGTATTGGAGCGCAAAATCAACTGCAGGAACTTTGCTTGACCAAACTGTGGCGTTTAAGTAAGTTTCTCTCCACAGGTAACGAAAAGGAAATTCACTTCGATATCCTATGTAATCCAAACTCGGTGGCACGCGGGAGAACGGCCGCGCCGCGCCAGTGAGGTCAACGTCTAAGAGAACTGCACCGTAGGTGCATTTTGTATTTTGAAAGGAAAACCATGCCGAACCTGAGGCACCGAGGGCACAACTTCCGTAAGTCTGTTTGCTCCGCAGTAGCTGCTTTCGCCATCGCTGCCACTGGTGGCATCGTCACCGCGACCCCCGCAGACGCAGCGGAGGGGCGAAACCTCGTGACGTTCGGTGATTCCTACCTCTCCAACCCTCTTCCCGCCGAGGCGGTCGGTAGCCGGGTCCGGCTTGAGGCGGAAAGGGCGGGTGTTCCCCTGGACAATCCAGTTGCGGCACCGCTCAACCAGTTCACACGCCACGGTTGTGGACAGTCGCCCACCAACGCTCCCCGGCAAATGGGTCAGATGAAGGGGCTCGAGGTGCGGGACTACTCCTGCCCCGGTGCTCTCGCTTACGCTCCCAACGGTCAGTCCATGACGTTGCACGGGGAAATTAACAATGCCCTCGCCGATGGGGCCCTGGACGCGAACACCTCGAATGTCGTCATTCAGTTCGGCTTCAACGACTCCTACAGCTGGCTGCTGGGAAAGGTGGTTCAGGATGGCTTGCCCAACACCTACAACAACCTCGGTGCCCGCTACGCGGAGCAGAAGGTGCTCTGGGACAACGCGATGAACTCTGCAATTGATCGCATTAAGGCGGCCGCGCCGAATGCAAGGATCACCGTCGCCGACTACCCGACGATCTCCAAGACCGAGACCGCCGAGCAGTGCCTCGTCCACGTGGAGGTGCTCCCGGGTGACGTGGGCATTCCCGCATTCTGGATCCGTGACGCAGAGGTCAACATCCACGACTGGGCCGCCGAGCTCGCGGCCCGCCGGTCCGGTGAAAACGTGGTCTTCGCAAACCTCCGCGATGCCACCGCAGGCTCCGGGGAGTGTGCCCCGGACGACAGCCGCATGATCGCGGGTGTTATCGATACCACCAACCGCACCGGTTACAACCTCCCGGTTCACATGACGCACTGGGGTGTCAACCATGCTGCAAACGTGATTGCAGCCACTTTCTAACCACGTTTCCACCTACTCCTAGAAATGGGCGGGTTTCACCATGCGCAAACACAACACCCATGTTCCGGTCGGCACCCAAATTGACCAGATGGTCAAATCCCTCAAACCCCTTGCTCAGGCGGGGGTGCTCCGCAAGTCCGGTCCCAGGGAATCCCTGGATCGGGTGCGTACGATGGGAAAGCTCGGGATTTCCCTGGCTTCCCTTGTGGAAACCAGTGCGGGGTCCTTTCCCAATCGCACTGCAATCATCGACGACTCCGGTGCGCTCACGTTCACGGAGATGAGGGATCAAGGCCGAGCCCTGGCGCGGAGCCTTCGCACCTTGCAGGCAGGTGATGGCGGGGAGGTGGAATCGATCGCCCTCATTACCCGCAACAGCCATCACATGCTGCTCGCAATGATCGCGGGATCGTACCTGGGCGTGCAGATCCAGATTCTCAACCCGGCATCCTCACTCTCACAGCTCCGCGACATCTCAGTGGAATACCCGAGCAACGTCACCTTCGTGGATGCGGAGTTCACAGAAGTTATCGAGCAGCTTGACGTCGATAACCTCGTGGTGGCTGCGGAGTGGTCCGGGCCCGACTCAGATAGGACAACGGTCACCGAACTAATCAAGCGGGGATCCGGTGAGTTGCGGCACGTGGCCCTTCCGCGGCGCCCGAAGCAGAAACCGACCGTCATCATGTCCTCGGGAACCCGCGGGGTCCCCAAAGCAGTGGTGCTCCCGGTTCCCCGGACCCCCAAGGTCCTGGGCGGGATTCTGGAGAAGATCCCCTTCCGCTCGGGTGATGTCCTGCAGCTGTCGGTGTCCATGTTCCACGCGTGGGGTTGGCTGAACCTGCAGATCGCCGTCGCGAACGGATCCACCCTTATCACCCACCGGTGGATCGATGCAGACCGCGAGATCGACGACGTGGTGAAGTACCAGGTGACGGGCATCATCTCCGCAGCCGTCTACCTCCGGCAGATGCTTGAGACGGTAAAGCGCGAAAGCCTGGACACCTCATCTGTGCGGTTCATTGTGTCTGCGGGCAACGCCATTCCCCCGGAGCTGGTGATCGAGCTCAACAAGTACTTCGGTAGCGGAGATCCCGTCGTGCACAACTTCTACGGCTCTACCGAGCACGGCCAGATCAGCATCGCCACGGCCAAAGACATGGCGGAGGACCCGACAACCGCGGGCCAGCCGGGGCCGGGCGTTCGGTTGGCCATCCTCTCCGAGGACGGTGAGCCACTGCCTCCCGGCCGCACCGGAGTCATCTTCTCCTCCAACTCTATGACCTCGATGGGATTCCTCTCCGACAAGGACTCGTCGCACGTCGTCGACGGGATGCTCTCCACCGGTGACAAAGGGCACATTGACCACAACGGGCGCCTCTACATCGGTGGCCGCGCGGATGACATGGTGATTCGGGGCGGGGAAAACATCTACCCGCGCGTGATCGAGGAATTCCTTTACACCCTCCCCGAGGTCGACGATGTCTATGTCATGGGGGAGCAAAGCGACCTGATGGCGAAATTGACCGCATACGTCGTGCCCAACAGCGATATCGACCGGGATGAAATCAACGCGAAGATCGTCAACGCTGTCAGCGATTTCGCGGCGCTCGACCACATCGTGTGCATGGAGGAATTGCCCCGCAACGACGCCGGGAAGGTCGTCCCAAGACATCTTCCGGACCCCACCGACGAGAAAGCGACGGACGTTTCCCAGTGACCAAGCTATCCATCATTGGCTCCGGCCTTCTGGCAACGCAGATCGCAGCACAAGCTGTAAACCACGGTTTCGACGTTACGGTGTACAACCACCGCAATAACTTCGAATCCTTCGACAAGTACTGCCGATGGGTGACAGGGGAGTACGCGAAGTTCTTCGAGGGCTTTGACGTAGCGGAATTCGATGTGCGGCTGGGTGCCGTGAACCGAACCGGTGACCTCGACGCGGCCGTGCAAGGTGCGGACATTGTCATTGAGTCCGCCGTGGAGGATCTGGCGGTGAAGCAGGAGCTCTTCAAGCAGGTTGAAAAAGCCGCCCCGGCCGGGTCCCTCTTTTTCACCAACTCCTCCACTCTTCTGCCCACTGAGATCTCGGCCCTCATGACCGACCCATCCCGCCTGACAGCAATGCACTTCGGCAACATGATCTGGAAGATGAATATCGTCGAGATTATGGGAAGCGAGAACACCAGCGGGGGGCTTCTCCAGAAGGGTGAGGTCATCGCCCGAGACCTCGGGATGGTTCCCGTCGTCATCAAAAACCCGCTTCGGGGCTACCTCCTCAACTCGATGCTCATTCCCTTCATAGATTCCGGCCTCAGACTGCTTACCGGCGGTTACGCGAATCCCGAGGACATCGACAATGTGTGGCGCATCTCCACCAGCTCGTCCTACGGGCCGTTTCAAGCGATCGATATCGTTGGTTTCAAGGTTGTCACTCATACCCTCATGGCTAACCCGGACGAGAAATTGCGGGCGCTGGGGGCTAAATTCGCCTCGGAGATCGAACAGGGCCGCTCCGGAATGAGCGATGGCGTTGGCTTCTACCTTTACGACGCCAACGGTGACATCGTCGGTCCGAACCCGGCGTGGCATCTCGACGGAACCCAGTAAATACACCTGAGTTCCGGCCCGAGCCGGGAAGTGCAGTCACCAACCTCCCAGTGCCCACACACCCGCCCGACAGGGCCCCCGGTTAAGGTCGGTGCGGTGCGAGGACGGGAAAGTTCGGAGTCGGTGGCGTGGATACTGGTCCTCGCCGCCGTCTTCTGCATCACCATCGGCAAGGCGCACGTCGACGGAAGGCCGCTGTGGAGCGAGCCCGTCCAGGCCCTGCGCCAGGTGCGCCTGATACCCCTGGAGGAGTTCTACCGGCCCCGCATCTGGTACGGCCCCTGGCTCAACTTTTTCGGCAACGTCGCTCTCTTCGCCCCGGTGGGTTTCCTCGCCCGGCGGCGCGCGATCCCCCTCGGGTTCGCGCTGAGCGCGCTGGTGGAGGTCACGCAGTACCTCACGGCCTCGGGGTATTCGGACGTGGATGACCTCATGTTCAACACCCTCGGTGCCGCCCTGGGCGGGTGGGCCAGTGCGCGCTACCTGGAGCGCGAACACCGGAAGGTGGCGAGGGTGCTCGCTCTCGGCTCTCTCGTCATCGTTGCGGGTTTCACCGGTTTGTGGCTGCGCCAGCTCCGGTGAGAGGTGCACCCCCGTTAAACTGGGCAACCATGTCTCAACGCAGTGGCCCGGAGCGTAGCTGGTTCACCCGGTCGGTCTTCCCCGACGGCGAGGAGCCCGATCCCCGCTTCACCCTGGCCAACGAGCGCACCTTCCTCGCCTGGACGCGCACGTCGCTGGCGTTCCTCGCCGGTGGCATCGCGCTGGAGGCCCTTGCGGTGCCGGGGATCCGGCCGGAGCTGCGCACCGCGGCCGCGGCCGTCGTGATCCTCACGTCCATGGCCATCTCGCTCGGCGCCCTGGTCCGCTGGGTGCGCATCGAGCGCGCCATGCGCCACTCGGACCCCCTCCCCGCCCCCGCGATCGCGCCGCTGCTCGGCATCGGCATCTTCATTGCCGCGGTGGTCGTCTTCTTGGGGCTGCGGTAGATGGGCCGCAGCCCGCGCCGCCCGCCCATTCCGGTGGCGGACGCCGGCCTCCAGCCGGAGCGCACGTCGCTCGCGTGGACGCGCACGGCGCTGGCCATGCTGGTTGCATCGATGACCCTCCTCCGCTGGTCCGCCTCCTACCCGGCGGTGGTGCTCACGGCAATCGCGCTGCTGGCGGCCCTGGGCGTGGGCATCATCTCCCTGAACAGGGGCATCTACCGCACCCGGGCCCACGCCCTGGACCGTGGGCGCGCGGAGGCGAACGCCGGTGCCGTCGCGCTCACCACGGCGATGATGCTGGCGCTCGGCGGGATCGGCCTATACCTCGTTCTCGTGGGCCAATAGCGCCCGCCGGATGAACCGCTCCCCGCCGGGGGTGAGGCGTAGGCCCTCCCCGGGCACCTCCTCCACGATCCCGGTCGCCCTGAGCAGGGTGCAGACGGAATCCATGTCGCGCGGAACCGCCTGCGGGCCGACGGAGATGAGTCCGTGGTCCGCCGCCACCCACTTCACGACGGCCCCCCAGCGCCCCTTCCCGAGCACCTTCTCGAACCCGGTACGCAGTGCCTCGTCCAGGCCCGCAACCCCGCGGGAGCCCCCAGCCAGCGCGAACCCGGAGTCGGTGACCTCCAGCCAGCCATCCACCTCCTCCAGCAGGCCGGCCGCGGTGAGCACGCGGCGGATGGTTGTCAGCCCCGGCACGGTACCCTCCCGCTGCCGGGGCAGGACGGACCCGAGGCCCAGCTCGGCGGCGAGGGAGGCGACCACCCGCGACGGCAGCGCCCCGGAGGGGGTGAGCCGGACGTGCCCGCCCGGTTGCGTGATCACCTTGTGGATGACGGCGGCGAGGGCATCGCCGATGGAGTCGCTTTCCCCCGCGGCGTCCACCGGGGCGTCGCCAAGCGCGCCCTCGAAAAACTCGGCCATGGCGGCGATGAGCGTGGGGTTGCGCTCCGGGTTGGGGTCGAGGGAGAGGACATCGCGCAGGTCGGGGCGGGCATCGAGGAAGTCCTCGAATTCCGCGGCGAACCGGGGGCCGCGCGGGTCCTCGGCCATGGAGTCGGCGGAGTCGAGGAAGAGGTCCTCCGCCACGAAGCTGATCCGCTCGCTCACGGTCACCTGGTCCGCCTGGGAGAGGCGCTGCAGCAGGCGCTCCGGGCTCATCACCGGCAGGAAGCTCAGCAGCAGTGGGGCGACGTCCATGTCGGGGTCGAGGCCGGCGGTGATGCGGCGCGCCTCCGCGTGGAAGCGGCTCATCATGGCCGGGCCGTTGCAGGCTTCGACGACGTCGGGGCCGAGGGCGTCGATAAGCAGCGGCGTGGGGCCGTCGAGGCGCGAGCTGCCGAGTACCTCGAGGTGGATGTTCCAGTCGGCGTTGGGGTCGTAGACGTAGGTCAGCTCCCGCACCTGCGCGACGGTGATGCCACCCTCCGGACGCTCCCCGGGACCGGGGAGGGCGGTGTAGACCTCGCGCTGGGAGCCCCGGGTCCCGGGGCCCATGTAGAGGTGGCTCTCGGTGCCCGAAAAGCCGAAAGCGGCGTCGATGACCTGCGAAAGCTCCCCCAAGTGCATCGAATCCTCCACGTTGACGAGTCGAGACATCAGCGGCCGGGATTCTTCGACTGTCATGAGAAGCGACACGATCATGGCCTAAACAATACTGGTCAGGCGGCTGCGCGCAGGGCGACCGCAGGACCGGCCGCCGCACAGGAGGGCAGTCTCACTCGGCGCGGGTGAGCCCCGGCTCGCGCAGCCACCAGGCGAAGCGCACCGCGCAGATGAGCCAGTTGGCCACCAGCACGGTGAGGCAGACGCGCGACACCCCATCCAACCAACCCCACCCGGTTACCCCGGCCATGAGGTGCGAGCCCAGGGACACCGTCCCGATGGGGAACGTCGACGACCACCACCCGGGGGTGTAGCTCGCCCAGGCGGCCACCGCCGGGTAGAACCGGGCGGCCGCCCACAGCGCGGCCGGCAGGGCCGCCGCGAGCAGGACGCACCCGCAGGCGGTGGCGGCGCCGCTGCCGAACAGCAGTTGAGGNNAGTTGCGCCGCCGCGGTGGACTGGCCGAGCACGCCCACCGGGATCCAGGCCGTCCCCGCCATGGGGAACGGAAGCTCCGTCTCCCGGCGGAAAACGGCGAGGTAGCAGCGCAGGAAAACGGGGACCGCGGTGAACAGAGCCAGGACGAAGCAGAAGATTCCGAACCACCGGAACGCCTCCCCGTGCCCGTGCGCGGCGAGCTGGCCGGCAGTCGTGGCCGCGACGTTCGGGGCCACCAGCGCCAGCCCCCACGGGAAGGCCGGCGCCCCCGAGAAGCCGCGCAGCTGGTTCGCCGCCACGACGAGCGCGAGCGGGGCGCCCACCGCAAATCCCGTCATCTGCGGCACGTCCGAACCGGTCAGGGCCGTCCACGCGGACCCGCACGCCAGCACGCCCATCGAGACCATGCCCCACGGGCCCATCGCGTTCTGCGTGAAGCCGGGTTCGCGGTGCCGCAGCCACCCGCCCGTGATGGCGGCAAGGATCCCCAGCGCCACCACACCAAAGAACCACGGCAGCACGGGCACGCCGTGGGCGTGCGTCAGCGTGGCGGCAATGGAGGTGCCCATGAGGGTGCCGGCCCAGGCCGGCCCGGGTGCGGGAAGGGAGGTGCGCGTCATGCGGGAAACGCTATCGCCGCGCTGGCCCGGTGGGGCTACCGGTGGAAGGCGTAGGGGGTACAATCACCACATGTACCCCCGCTTACCTGCGTGGGAGGAGCTCCAAGCCCTCGCCATCGCGGCCCGCACAGGCTCCATCTCCGCGGCCGCGCGGGAGGCCGCCACCCAGCAGCAGACGATGTCGGCGCGCATCACCCGTGCCGAGCGCGCCCTCGGCGTCCGCGTTTTCACCCGCTCCCCTTACGGCATCACGCCCACGCCCGAGGGTGCCGCGCTTCTCGACGCCCTCCCGGCGCTTTCCCGGGCCGCCTCCGGCCTCCTCACCACCGCCCGCGCCCTGGCGGAACCCGGCACCCTCGGCGAGCTGCGCGTCGCCGCCTCCAATACCGTCGCGGAGCTGCACTACCCCGGCTGGGCCGCCACTTTTCACCTCCGCTTCCCCGCCGTCCACCTGCGCATGATCCAGGAGAACTCCGACGGCGTGCGCGCGGCGGTCTCCTCCGGGGAGGCCGACATCGGCTTCGTGGAGGGCGGGGACACACCCCGCGACCTGGCGGCCGCCCCCGTGGGCACCGACGAGCTCATCGTGGTGGTTCCGCCCGGCCACGGCTGGGCGACCCGCCGGGTGAGCGAGCGGGAGCTGCGCGACACTCCCCTCGTGATGCGCGAGCACGGATCGGGGACGCGCGACGTGGTGGAAACGGCCCTCGGGGAACTGGCGGAGCCGGCCGGGGAGTTCGGCTCCCTCGCCTCGCAGCGCGCCGGGATCGTGGCCCTCGGCGCGCCCGGCGTGATCGCCCGCGGTGCCGTCGCCGACCACCTCAAGCTGGGCAAGCTGGTGGAGGTGGACACCCTCACATTCGCCCGTGAGCTGCGCGCGGTGTGGCGCCGCGGCAGCGAACCCGGTGCCGAGGCCCGGGCCCTTATCACGATCGCCGGTGCCTAGGCTCCCGCGTCCGGCCGGGCGGTGGGCGCGGGGTTGTGCCGCGGCCTGATCCGCGCGTGAGGCAGCTCGGGGGCGGGGAGCCAGCCCTGACCCTCGGCGTTGCGGCCGGGTCCGCCGCGGCCCACGTACCCCTCGACCTCCCCAAAGCGGCGGGGGCGCCCCTGCCAGTCCGCGCGGGCCTGCTCGATCTCCGCGTAGTCGCGCGCCACGAAGTTCCACCACATGAGGATCTCCTCGGTAAAGGGCTCGCCACCGAGGAGGATGGCGCGGATCTCCCGGTCGGTGGTGTTGGTCACCGTGAGGGTCTGCTCCCCCACGCCCGTGTAGCCGATGGCGCGGGCGGGGATGTCGATGCCCTCCAGCTGCAGGCCGGGGGCGTCGACAAGCAGACCGTGCTCGAAGGAGGTGTCCACCCACATGACGAACTCCTGCCCCGGGGCGACGCGCAGCTCCGCTCCGACGAGCGGGGTGTGGGTGGTCAGGGGGCTGGTGCGGCCGAAGAGGGTGCCCGCGAAGACGCGCGCCTCGCCGGCGGAGGCCGGCGGCTTCAGGCCCGTGAGCCGGAAGGGCTCGGGCGTGAAGTGTGCGAGGCCGGGAGGGGCGGTGCGGCGGGCGGATTCGGGCAGGGCGATCCAGAGCTGGACACCGTGGAGCGTGGAGGTGGCATCCGTGGAGGTCTCGGAGTGGGCGATACCGTCGCCCGCGGTCATGAGGTTGGCCTCGCCCGCCTCGATGAGGCGCGTGTTGCCCTCCGAGTCGACGTGGCGGATCTCCCCCTCGAACAGCCACGACAGCGTCTGCAGCCCCGTGTGCGGATGCGGGGCGACGTCCATGCCACCGGTGGCGGTGACATCATCGGGGCCGTAGTAGTCCGCGAAGCACCACGCGCCGATCATCGTGCGCTGGCGCTGCGGCAGGGTGCGGTGCACGGTCATCGCGCGGGGTCCACCGAGGGGAACGTCGCGCGGGGTGATGATCTCCACGTCCGCGCCCGGGCAGGGGGTGGCCGGGCGGGCGCAACCGCCGTCGGCGAGCACGAGCTCCGCGGGGTGGGCCTCGGTGTTGCTCATGGGGCAAGGGTACACGCCGCGTGCATGTTGCCTTTGGTTGTTGGCATGGCTACGAATGGACAGGTGAACACCCTTTCCGGTGGGCTCCTCCTCGCCCTCGCCCTGCTGACCGCCGCCGCTCCCCTGGGCATCGACATGTACCTGCCCGGCCTGCCCGCCCTCACCGAGGACCTCGGCACGACCCCGGCCATGGCGCAGCTGACCATCACCGCCTTCATGGTGGGGATGGCGGTGGGCAACTTGCTGTTCGGCGCCATCTCCGACTCCACCGGCCGCAAACAGCCCATCCTCGTCTCCTCCGCGGTGTTCCTCGTCGCCTCGGTGCTCTGCGCGGTGGCTCCCACGATCCACCTGCTCATCGCCGCCCGCCTTGTCGAGGGGCTGGCCGGCGGCACGGCGATGGTGGTGGCCAGGGCGGTCATCCCCGACGTCGCGTGTGGACGCGCCGCCGCGCGCGCCTTCTCCGGGCTGATGGCGATCACGGGCTTTGCCCCCACCATCGCCCCCGTCCTGGGCGGCATCCTCCTGCCCGCCTTCGGGTGGCGGGGTGTGTTCTGGGTCCTCGCCATCATCAACGTGGCCCAGTTCTTCATCGGGCTCACCGTTCTCAGGGAGACGCTCCCCGCTTCCCGACGCTCCGACCGCGCGCTCCGGGGCCTCTTCCCCCGCATCGGCCGCTGCCTGCGCCGCCCCGCCTTCATCGGCTACATGCTCGCCTCCGGCCTCGGCTTCGGTTCACTGTTCTCCTACATCTCTGCGTCGCCGCTGGTCCTGCAGTCCCAGCTTGGGGCCTCCCCCACCCTCTACGCCGTGCTCTTCGGCTCGATGGCGCTGCTCATCCCCCTCTCCAACGCGGTGAACATGCGTGCGGTGGGGCGCTTCCACCCCCGCTCGCTGCTGCGCGCCGCGCTGGCGGTGGACCTGCTCGCGGGCATCGGGCTGTTCGCGCTGTCCCAGGGGCACCCACCGCTGGTGCTGGTGGTGCCGGTGCTGGCGCTGCTTTCGCTCATGGCCGGGTTCATCGTGGCCAACGCGACCTCCCTGGGCGTGGAAACCATCCGGGACATCGGCTCCGGGGCGGGCAACGGGGCGATGGGGTTCTTCCAGTTCGTCGTCGGCGGCACCGCGGCCCCGGTCGTTGGTCTGGGGGCGAACCACATACAGACCATGTCGCTGTCGGTCATGGGGTGCGCGGCGGTGGCCCTGGTGGCGGTGACGGTGCTGACGGGGGATGATTCCAAATGAGCGCCCATAAATGAGCGCCAGTCTGGTGGTTTTTGTTCGGCACTTCGGATTCACCAGACTGGCGCGCATTTATGGGCGCTCATTTGCGCGGAAAGGCACCCGACAACAAGCCTCAGACCGTGGGCAGCCCGTCCACCGCGCTCGGGTAGGAGGTCTGCGCCCCGCGCCGGGTGGCGGCGAACGCGCCCACGCGCGCCGCGTACTCCGCGGCCGTGAGCAGGGTGTCGCCCTCCGCGAGCCGGTGCACCAGCGCCCCTACGAAGGCGTCGCCGGCGCCGGTGGAGTCCACGGCCTCCACGGCGGGCGTCTCCACGGCGACGACCCCGTCCGCACCGTCGGCCACCACGGCCCCGCGCGCGCCGCGGGTGACCACCACCGACGGGAAACCGCGTTTGACCAGTTCGGACGCCATCTCCTCCTCCGAGGCCCCGGCCGCAACGGGCGCGCCCAGCATCTCCAGGACCAGGCCCGCCTCGTGCTCGTTGGCCACCAGGGGGTTGGCCTCGAGCAGGTCCTCGAGCGGCACCGGGACCACGGGGGCGAGGTTGACCACCACGCGCCCGGTCGCCGCCTTCACCGCGGCGGAGAAGCCGCTGGCCGGGATCTCGCCCTGCAGCAGGACCACGTCGGCGTCCGCGACCACGTCGGAGTGCCCCGCGACGTAGCCCCCGTCCACGGCCGAGTTCGCACCGGGCACGACGATGATCGTGTTCTCCCCGTCGTGGGAGACGGTGATGACGGCCAGGCCGCTCGCCCCCGGGACCACCTCCACGGTGCGCAGGTCCACGCCGGAGGCGCGGAGGTGCTCGAGCGCGGCACCGGCGTAAGCGTCGTCGCCAACCGCGCCCACCATGCGCACCTCGGACCCCAGCAGGGCCGCCGCCACAGCCTGGTTGGCGCCCTTTCCACCGGCGGAGATTCCCCCGTCGGTGCCCAGGAGCGTCTCACCGGGCAGGGGGTGGCGTTCCACCAGCACGGAAAGGTCTGCGTTGATCGAGCCGACTACGGTTACTGTGCCCATGTCCCCAGGATAACCGCGTTCAGATGATGTGCCGTTCGCGGGCCTTGTCGACGGCCGCCGTGCGGTTGTCCACGCCCAGCTTGGAGTAGATGTGGATGAGGTGCGTCTTCACCGTCGCCTCCGAGATGAAGAGCCGCTTGGCGATCTCCCGGTTCGAGGCACCGGTCTGCAGTGCCTGGAGGATCTCGATCTCGCGGGCGGACAAGGCCTCCTCCGGGCGCATCACCCGCTCGGCTAACACGCCCGCGACCTGGGGTGAGAGGACGCGCTCGCGGCGTGAGGCGGACACGACGGCGTCGTGAAGCTCCTGCTCCGGGGCGTCCTTGAGCAGGTAACCCAGCGCCCCGGCCTCCACGGCGGCGACGACGTCGGCCTGGGTGTCGTAGGTGGTGAGGATGAGCACCGGGGGCCCGCCCGCGGCCGCGAGGCGGCGCGTGACCTCGATGCCGTCGGCGCCGGGCATCTGGATGTCGGTGACCACCACGTCCACATCACCCGGCACCTCCACGTCACCGGACGCGCCCTCTGCGACGACCTCCATGTCGCCGAAGGAGTCGAGCACGGCGCGCAGACCGGCGCGGACGACGGGGTGGTCGTCGATGAGCATGACGCGGATCATTCAGCGCTCCTTCGGGGTTCCTTCAGGGGGATGGTCGCGGCGAGGACGTTGCCCTCCACCGAGAGTTCGCCGCCCGCCTCCTCCACGCGCGCCCGCAGCCCCCGCAGCCCGAAGCCCTCGGGTCCGCTGATGCCGCGACCGTTGTCGAAGACATCGACGGTGACGACGTCGCCCAGCATATCCACGGTCACCACAGCCTCGGTGGCGTTGGCGTGCTTCACCACGTTGCTCAGACCCTCGCGCACCACGCGCTCGCATATCGACGCCGCCGGTTCCGCCACGTCCGCGGCGCTGACGCGCACGCTCAGCTGCGCCCCCAACGCCCGCTGCCGCTCCTCCGCCGACCGCGCCAAGCCGGCCAGCCGGTCCGGGAGCGGTTCGCGCGGACCTGCGTTGACCGCCACGAAACGCCGCGCTTCGGCGAGGTTGTCGGACGCGGTCTGCCGGATGATGTCCAGGGTGCGCCGCGCGGACTCGTCGGTGATCTGCTTGTCCAGCGCGCGGCCGAGCAGGACGATCGAGCTCAGACCCTGCGCCATCGTGTCGTGCACCTCGCGCGAGAGCCGGGTGCGCTCCTGGCTCACCCCGGCCTCGTGCTCGGCGGCGGCCAGTTCCAGTTGCGCCGCCTGAAGTTTGTGGGCGAGCTCCTTGTAGTGTTCCGCCTCGCCGCGCAGCGCCTTGTAGGACAGCACGATGAACACCGCCAGGGCGGTGCCGATGCTCGGCCCGATGATTCCCCCCGGGCCGTTCAGCGGCCATGTGATCGAGAGGGTGAAGGCGAGGATGAGCGCCGAGACCGCCAGGCCGGGGCCGATGGGCAAAAGGTAGATGGTGAGGATGACCAGAGGGAACTCCAGCCACACGAATACCGGGGAGAGCGATGCCAGCGCCACCCACGTCACACACACGAGCGCCAGCCACACCCAGGCCAGCCGCCGGGAGTAGGGGCGTCCCTCGTTGTGCCACACCGTGCCGGCCATGTACACCGCGGCGAACAGGGCGGCCAGGGCCAGGACGCCGGGTGTCCGCCACACACCGGCTATGCCGATGGCGAGCAGAAGAGCCACCAGCACGTGGAGGCTCACGCGGAGAAAGATGAGGATGCGGCTGGTTTGCTTCACGCTTACCCAACCTAGCGGGGCGTCCGCGCCTGCCGGTGGGGTCCCGATCAACCGATCGGTTGACGGGAGGTTCAACCGCGCACCCGATGTGATCAGACCCAGGTCAGGGCCACAATTGACTCATGTTCGTAGGAATCAGGGAAATCACAGCCGCCAAGGGGCGCTTCAGCTTGATTGTGGGCGTGGTCGGGCTCATCACGCTGCTCGTCGTGATGCTCACCGGGCTTACCGCCGGTCTTGGTAAACAAAACACGTCCGCCCTCGAGGCGCTTGACCCGACGTCGGTGACGTTCCAGCACCAGAGTGACCCGTCGTACACCACCTCCCGCGTCGATGCGCGCGAGGGCTCCACCCCGCTCGGCACCGGCCAGACACTCATGCAGAAGGCCGACGGCAGTGACGAGTCCGTCGCGGTGCTCGGCCTGCCGGAGGGCACCGTCCTCCCGGGCGGCGAGAAGCTCGGCGACACGGCCGTCGCCTCCCGCGCCCTCGGGGTCAGCGAGGGCGATGAGGTGACGATCGGCGGGGCGTCGATTAGCGTCGGCTCGCTTACCGACGACCTCTACTACTCCCACTCCCCCGTCATCTGGGTCCCCACCGCGACGTGGCAGAAGGCGGTGCACACCGACGCCGAAGGAACCGTGCTGCTCAACACCGACGATTCGGGCATGCCCCTGAAGAAGTCCTTCTCCGGCCTCCCCGCCTACGGGTCCGAGCAGGGTTCCCTGAAGATGATCCAGGGCTTTCTCTACGCCATCGCCGCGCTGGTCACCGTCGCCTTTCTCACTGTGTGGACGATCCAGCGCACCCGCGACCTGGCCATCCTCAAGGCCATCGGCGCCTCGAACTCCTACCTGCGTAAGGACGCGCTTGGCCAGGCGGCCATCATCCTCCTCGTCGGTGTCGCCGCCGGTGCCCTCGTCGCCCTCGGCCTGGGCCTCGCAGCCGCCAAGTTCGCCCCCTTCAGCCTCAGCGTCCTCTCCATCGTCGGTCCGCCGCTGATCCTCTGGGTCCTCGGCATGGCGGGCGCCTGGCTGGCTACCCGCTCCATCACCAACGTTGAACCGCAGCTCGCCCTCGGAGGTATCGCCTAAATGCTCACCATGAACAACGTCACCGTCACCTTCCCGGACGGCGAGGACCGCCTCACCGCCCTCGACAGCATCAACTTCGAGGCGCAGCCCGGCCGGCTCACCTTCATCGTCGGCGAGTCCGGTTCCGGCAAGTCCACGCTGCTCTCGGCGGCCGCCGGCCTGCTCACCCCCGACTCCGGCGAGATCACCGTCGACGGCGAGCGCGTCAACGACGAGGTGCGCCTGAACAAGATCGGCATGATCTTCCAGCAGGCCAACCTCATCGGCTCCCTCAACGTGCGCGACCAGCTCCTGGTCACCGACCACATCCGCGGCATCAAGCCCCGCAGGGACCGCGCCGACCGCCTCCTGGACACCGTGGGGCTCGGCGGCCTCGGGGACCGCAAGATGCAGCAGCTCTCCGGCGGTCAGCGCCAGCGCGTCGGCATCGCCCGCGCGCTGATGGGCGAGCCCTCGCTCATCCTCGCCGACGAGCCCACCGCGGCTCTCGACTCCGACCGCTCCCACGAGATCGTCTCCCTCCTGCGCAACCTGGTGACCGAGAACAACATCGCCGGTGCCTTCGTCACCCACGACCGCTCCCTCATCTCCTCGGAGGACGATGTCGTGGAGGTCAAGGACGGCCACGTCACCAACCTCCGCGAACCCGCGCGCGTGTAAGCCCCGCGCCACGACGGCGGAAACCCCTTCCGGTGGTTTCCGCCGTTTTCGCTGCTCCGCCTGCCTGTTCCCCGCCGCCCCACGCCCCGGGAAGGACCGCCGCACCGCCCCGATACACTGGGCAGGCGTGAGCACCGCACGGAAAATGCCTACGATGTCCGTCCGCCCCGGTGAGTCGCGCGGACCGTACGTCCTCGCCCTCGACGTGGGCAGCACCGCCAGCCGCGGCGGGCTCTACGACGCCTCCGGGTGCCCCGTCAAGGGCTCCAAGCAGCGCGTCGCCCACGAGTTCAGGGTCTCCCCCGGTGGCGAGAGCACCATTGATGCCGACCAGGTCGTCGAAGAATGCCGGGAAATCATCTCGGGGATCGTCGACCTCGCTGCCCGCGAGAACCTCCCCATCAATGCCGTCGCGATGGACTCCTTCGCCTCCAGCTTCCTGCTTGTCGACGCCCACGGTGACGCCCTGACCCCCTGCGCGACCTATGCGGACTCACGCAGCCGCTCGTTTGTCGAGCAGCTGGTGCGCACGGGCGTGGATGAGACCACCTACCACCAGCGCACGGGCGTGCGCCTGCACCCGAGCTACCACCCGTCGCGCCTGCTCTGGGCGCGGACCCTGCCGGAGTGGGAGCGGGCGGCCAAGGTCATGACCATCGGCGAGTACGTCTACATGCGCCTGGCGGGCATCGAGGGCCTTGCGGTGTCCATGGCCGCGTGGTCCGGCATCTGTGACGCGCACACCGGCGAGCTCGACGCCGACATCCTCGCCGCGGCCGGCACCCCGGCCGGCATGTTCCAAACCCTGCGCTGCCCCGACGAGCCCGCCACGCCGGAATCCACCCCGTGGGAGGCGCTCATCCGCGTTCCCTGGTTCCACTGCGTGCCGGACGGGTGGGCCTCCAACGTCGGGGTCGGCGGGGTCGACGAGACCGCCGTGGCGGTCGCGGCGTCGACCTCGGGCGCGGCGCGCGTGATCGTCCGCGAGGTGCCGGAGGAAATCCCGCACGGGCTGTGGTGCTACCGCATCGCACGCGACAGCGCCATCCTCGGCGGGGCGCTCAACGACGTCGGGCGCGCCGTGACGTGGGCCGAGAACGTGCTGGTGGGCGTCGAAAAGCGGGACTTGGAGGAGATGCTGCGCACTCCCCCGTCCAACGCGCCGTTCGTGCTGCCCTTCTTCTCGGGCGAGCGCGCCACGGGCTGGGCGACGGGCGCGACGGCGAGCTTCACGCGCGTGACGGATTCGACGGGGCCGCTGGAGCTGTGGCGCGGCATCATCGACGGCATCGCGCTCTCCTACGACCGCGTGCTGGACCAGCTCACGGAGGCCGGCGCGAAGCCCGAGCGGGTGGTGGCCTCCGGGCGCGTCACCGCGGACTACCCGGAGTGGCTCTATCCCCTCGCCGACGCCACGGACGTGGCCGTCGTCCCCCTGGAGATGAAGCGCACCACCCTTCGCGGCACCGCGCTCATCGCGCTGGAGCAGCTGGAGCCGGGCGGTGCCCGGGCAGAGCCGCCCTTCGGCGAGGCCGTGCAGCCGGTCTCGGAGCACCAGGGGTACTTCGAGAATCTGCGGGTGGATTTCGGCGAGTTCTACGCCAAACTCGTCTAGCCGGGACCCGTCAGCGCAGCAGCGGCCGCGTCCACAGCGCCAGCGTGGCGCCTGCCGCGGCGGCGAGGATAGCTGAGGCGATGAGGGTGCCCGGCAGGTGGCCGGAATCGACCGCGAGGGCGCCGAGCGCGGAACCGGCGGCGATGCCCACCTGGAAGGTGACCACGTAGATCGCGGAGGCACGGTCCTGGTTCGCGCGCCCGGCGAAGAGGAAGAGCGTGGTGGCCACGGTGGGCAGGGCCCCCTCGCCGATGCCGAAGACCCCCACGAGCAGCAGCGTCAGCACCACCGCCGCCGGGCCGGAGGCGGCAAGCGCGGCCAGGCCTGCGGCGGCCGCCACAATCATCATGAACTGCGGGAACGCGTTGAGCCGCAGCATGCGGGCGTCCACGCGCCGGCCGGCGAGCAGCACTCCGAGGATGCCGAAGACCCCGTAGAGCGACAGCCCCGCCGCCACCAGACCGCGCCCGGAGGTGACCTCGATGATGAGCCCCAGGTACGTGTAGGTGGTGAAGGCCGCGGTCACGGCCAGGGTGAGGAACACCACCAGGGACACCATCGCGGAGCGGCGCTGGCCCGCGTCCGCTCCGGTGTCCGGCTCCACGGCGGGCATGGAAGGCAGCGTGGGAACGAGCAGCGCCAGGGAAGCGAGTACCGCCGCCCCCAGCACCCAGGTGGAGACCCTCCACCCCGCCAGCCCGCCGATGAAGGTCATGGCGGGCGAGCCGAGCACCAGCGCCATGGTTGAACCCAGGGAGACCACAGCGATCGCCCTGCCCGTCTGCCCCGCTGGCACCAGGCGCGCCGCCATGGGATTGACCAGCGACCAGAACAGCCCGTGCGTCAGCGCGGCGATGATGCGCGCCGCGGCGAGCATGGCGTAGTTCACGGCCGTCGCCTGGAGCGCCACCCCGGCAAGCAGGAAGAACAGCGTCGCGGTGAAGACGGGTTTGCGGTCCCACCCGCGCGTCCACGCCACCAGCGGAATGGTCACGAGGGCGACTACGCCGGCGTAGGCCGTCGTCAGCAGTCCGATCCTCCCCTCCGTCACCCCCAGATCCGCGGCCATCGGGGTGATCAGGCCCACGGCGAACATCTCGTAGGTGACGTACACGAAGGCCGCGAAGCTCATCGCGGCCAGGCGGAGGGCGGGGAAGGTCTGCTGTTGGGTCACAGAGACAACCTAAACCCCGCGCGCCGGCCCGCTCACACCAGTTCAGTCACGCCCGCTCAGTCACGCCCGCCGTGAGCCAGGCGCTCGCCTCCCGGACGTGGGCCGCAATATCGCTTGCCGACGTCGCCGCCTCCCCGAACCGGGTCCCCGCCGCGAGCTTGGCCGCCAGGGCGTGGACGGTGACCGCCCGGGCGATCTCCCGCGCCGCCGTCTCCCCGTCCAGCCCGTCGGCGACCCGAGCCAGACGGGCACCGGCGATTCCGGCGAGCACGTCGCCCGAGCCAGGGGTCGCGGCCCAGGAGTTCCCGGCATCAACGATCCAGGGGATCCCACCGTTGGGCGGCGCAACGATACTCGCGCGGCCCTTGCGCAGGATGGTGCATTGCAGCTGATCAGCGAGCTTCCGGGCCTCGGTGAGACGGTCCGACTCCTCCACGCCGACCGCCTTGCGCAGGCGGCCCGCCTCCCCGTCGTGGGGCGTGAGGACGGTGAAAGCCGTGCGCTCCCGAAGGGCGTCGCGGAGGTCCTCGTGCTCGGCCAGGAGCGTAAGCCCGTCGGCATCGACGAGCAGGGGCTCCTCCCGGGCGAGCAGCCACGCCAACTCGCCCGCGGCGGCCCCGTCGGTGCCCGCACCGGGGCCGAACACCCAGGCCTGCACCCGGCCGGTCTCCTCCAGCGCCTCGGCGGCGATGACCTCGGGGTGGGCGCGGACGACCTCCACGGCCTGCGGCCCAGTGTAGCGCACCATCGCGGGGGTGGCCGTCACCGCGCCCGCGGTGCACAGGATCGGCGCGCCGGGGTACATGTCGCTGCCGGCGCGGATGCCGACGACCCCGCCGGTGTACTTGTCGTCGCGCGCGCCGGGCTCGAGGGAGCCGCTGCGCAACGGCTCGAGCCAGCGCAGCTCGGGGGGCCAGTCGACCCCGGAGAAACCGGACGCGCGGGAAACGTGGGCGGCCGGTTCGGTGCGGGACAGTTCCGCGTCGAGGGTGCGCCCGCCCAGGCCGATCTCCGCGAGCAGCTGCGTCCCGCACTCGGGGGCCAGGGCGTGGGCCAGGCGCCAACCGCCGAAGGTCACGGTGGCGTCCGCGGTGACGTGCACGTCGCCGGCCTCGCCGGTGTCGGCATCCACGCCGCTGGGAACGTCGACGGCCAGCACCGTGCGGGCCGTACCGCACACCCGGCCGAGCTCGGCGGGCAGGCCGCCCGCCCCGCCCAGGCCGAGTATGCCGTCGATGGTCAGGTCCCAGGCGCCGGCGTCCTCCGGAGCGGCGTCGAGGACGGTGCCGCCCGCGGTGCGGAATACCTCGAGGGCGGGGGAGTGCGCGCCGCCGAAAACGCACCAGGCATCCACCCGGTGGCCGGCCATGGCGAGCTCCGCGCCGGCGTAGAGGGCGTCGCCCCCGTTGCCGCCCTTGCCCGCCAGAATCAGAACGCTACCGGGGGCACCCAGCATGGACTCGGCGGCGAGAAAGACCGCGTGGGCCGCGGACTTCATCAGTTCGTCGTGGGAATCCTGCGCGTCCAGGAGCGGCGCTTCCGCCGCCCGGATCCGCGCGGCCGTGTGTGCCTCGAAAATGGGGTCAGACATGGTGTCATGCTACCCGCGCGGCCTCCGTCCCCGCGGGGATCACTCCTGACAGCCGGGACACCAGAAGAGGTTGCGGCCCTCCACCTTGCGCACGGCGACCGGGACCCCGCACACGTGGCAGGGCTCGCCCGCGCGGCGGTAGACGTAAACCTCGCCACCATGGTCGTCCGCGCGCGGGTCGCGGCCCATCGCAACCGGCGAGTGTTCCTCCCGCACGGTGTCGATGCGCCCGTGCTCCCGCCCGTAGTCCATGAGCTGGACGAGGTCGGCCCACAGCGCGTCGAATTCCTCCCGGCTGAGCCGGTCGCCGCGCACGAAGGGGGAGACTCCCTGGCGGAAGAGGGTCTCCGCGCGGTAGATGTTGCCCACGCCGGCGAAGAGGTGCTGGTCCATCATGAGCGAACCGATGGCGCGCCCGGAGGCGTGGACCCGCTCCCAGAGCGCGTCGGGGTGGGCGTCGTCACGCAGCGGGTCCTCACCGGTGCGGTCGAGGATTGCCTGGACCTCGGCGGGGGAGACGTGGCGGCAGGACTGCGGCCCGCGCAGGTTCGCGGCCTCGGTGCCGTTGCTGAGGCGGAGGCGGATCTGCCCCCGCAGCTCGGCGGCGGGTTCGAAGCGCAGGGAGCCGATCAGCCCGAGGTGGATGTAGACGGTGTGGCCGGTGCCGAAGGTGAGGAAGAGGTGTTTGCCGAAGGCCTCGGCGCGCACCAGGGACGCGTCGGCGATGGGGGAGACGTTGAAACGCCCCTGGGGCGAGGTGATCTCCAGGGGCGTGTCGCGGTAGCGCTCGTTCAGCTCGCGGGCGAGGCGGTGGAGGACGTGTCCTTCGGGCATATCCCCACCATAAACCGCCTAGTCGTGGTCGATGGGTTCCGGGGTGACCACGATGCCGTCCTCGTCGGCGTAGAGGAAGTGCCCCGGGTGGAACTCCACCCCGCCGATGACCACGCGGGCGTTGAGGGTGCCCGCGCCGTCCTTGGCGGACTTGCGCGGGTTCGTGCCCAGCGCCTTACAGCCGAAGGGCATCTTCGCCACGGCGGCGGAGTCGCGGATCGCGCCGTTGATGACCACCCCGGCCCATCCGTTGTCCACTCCGGCCTGGGCGATCATGTCACCCATCAGCGCGGTGTGCAGACCCTCGTGGCCGTCCACGACCAGGACCTTGCCCTGGCCGGGGGAGTTGAGGGTCTTCTTGACCAGGCCGTTGTCCTGGAAACAGGTGATGGTGACGATCTCACCGCAGAACGCCGTGTTGCCGCCGTAGTTGTTGAACTGGGTGTCGCAGCTGGCCAGCTGCTCCTGGTCGCCGTACAGGTCGGCGATGTCTGCTGTCGCCATGCAGGAAGGCATGAGATTTCTCCTCGTGAGCGTCGATGGTCGAGGTGGGGGGCACGGACCCGGGTACGAGAAAAGGGGAAACCCGAACTGCAGGTTTCCCCTCGCGCGGTGCCCGGTCACCCGGTCGCCCGCTTGACGACGCCACGGCGGGCGCGCCGTCGTCAAGCGTTGGAGCCGGTCCTTGGAACCTTTAGAACTGGGACTCCTCGGTGGAGCCCTTCAGAGCCGCGGTGGAGGTGTTCGGGTCCACGGTGGTGGCGATGCGGTCGAAGTAACCGGCACCGACCTCGCGCTGGTGCTTCACGGCGGTGAAGCCGCGCTCCTCGGCAGCCTTGAACTCGCGGTTCTGCAGGTCGACGAAGGCGGACATGCCCTCGCGTGCGTAGCCGTGGGCCAGATCGAACATGCCGTAGTTGAGGGCGTGGAAGCCGGCCAGGGTGATGAACTGGAAGGTGAAGCCCATCGCGCCAAGCTCCTTCTGGAACTTCGCGATCTCCTCCGGGGAGAGGTGCTTGGACCAGTTGAAGGACGGGGAGCAGTTGTAGGACAGCAGCTGGTCCGGGAACTCGGACTTGACGCCCTCGGCGAACTTCTTGGCCAGCTCGAGGTCCGGGGTGCCGGTCTCCATCCAGATCATGTCCGCGTAGGGGGCGTAGGACTTCGCGCGGGCGATGCAGGGCTCGATGCCGTTCTTGACGTAGTAGTAGCCCTCGGCGGACTTCTCGCCGGTGAGGAACTGCTGGTCGCGCTCGTCCACGTCGGAGGTGATGAGGGTGGCGGCCTCGGCGTCGGTGCGGGCGATGACCACCGTCGGGGTGTTGGCCACGTCGGCGGCCAGGCGTGCGGAGGTCAGGGTGCGGATGTGCTGCTGGGTGGGGATGAGCACCTTGCCGCCAAGGTGGCCGCACTTCTTTTCGGAGGCCAGCTGGTCCTCCCAGTGGGTGCCGGCGGCGCCTGCGGCGATCATGGCCTTCTGCAGCTCGTAGACGTTGAGGGCGCCGCCGAAGCCGGCCTCGCCGTCGGCGACGATCGGAACGACCCAGTTGTCCACGGAGGTGTCACCCTCGACGCGGGCGATCTCGTCGGCGCGCAGCAGTGCGTTGTTGATGCGGCGCACGACGTTCGGCACGGAGTTCGCCGGGTACAGGGACTGGTCCGGGTAGGTGTGGCCCGCCAGGTTGGCGTCGCCGGCGACCTGCCAGCCGGAGAGGTAGACGGCCTGGAGGCCGCCGCGGACCTGCTGGACGGCCTGGTTGCCGGTCAGCGCACCGAGGGCGTGGATGTAGCTGCCGTCGCCCTTGGAGACGCCCTCCCAGAGGATCTCGGCGCCGCGCTTCGCGAGGGTGTGCTCCTCGACGACGGTGCCCTGCAGTGCCTCGACCTGCTCGGCGGTGTACTCGCGCTTGATGCCTGCCCAGCGGGGGTTCTCGTCCCAATCCTTCTGGATTTCCGCGGCGGTGCGTGCCTTGCCGGTGTTGGTCGTCATAGTGAACTAGCCCCTTTCGGTGGACTGCCGTGCGTGGATGCACTTAGATTCATCGGTGTGAATTACGCCACGATGTCTTGGCGATAGTTGCCAGTATCGCTACGGACCCGCAGTACGTCAATACCTTCCGGTTGCAAGGTTTCGCGCGGGGGGGCGGCAAGCAATTGCTAATTTTGCAAATAAAAATGAAGTGCTTTTGTGGGCAATGACACACTCCGTGCCTGCTCGTGTGCCATTTCTTTGCAAACCCGGCGAGAGCGCGAGGGGGTAGAAGGGGTAAAAAGTCGGGAATTCAGCGCGCGAAAATGTGGCGCAAGGGGGTAACCGGGCGGGGTTGATTGAGAAATCCGTTTACTTCCGTGACCGCCATCACTAATCTCAATCGCAGGAGCCCACCTAACACAGGTGGTGCTTGGCGACGTCCCCCACCCGCCCCGGCGGGAACAGCGGGGCTGGGCCGAAACCGAAACACCCTCACCGAAAGGATTGTGTCCTATGACCACACCTCACTTCGAAGACCGCACGGAACGCGTTGAGGTGGCCGGCCTTAAGGTGGCCCAGCCGCTCCACGAGTTCGTCACCAACGAGCTCCTCCCCGAGATCGGCCTCGACGCCGACACCTTCTGGGAGAGCGCCGCGAAGTACTTCGCGGACCTCACCCCGAAGAACAGGGAGCTCCTCGCGCGCCGCGACGAATTCCAGAAGCAGATGGACGACTACTACCGCGCCAACCCGGGCCAGCCCGACCCGGCCGAGCACGAGAAGTTCCTCCGCGAGATCGGCTACCTGGTGGATCAGCCGCGCGACGCGCAGATCCGCACCGAGAACGTCGACTCCGAGTTCGCCGAGGTCGCCGGCCCGCAGCTGGTGGTGCCCATCACCAACGCCCGCTTCGCCATCAACGCCGCCAACGCTCGCTACGGCTCGCTCTACGACGCCCTCTACGGCACCGACGTCATCTCCGAGGAGGGCGGCGCCGAGCCGGGCACCAGCTACAACCCGGTGCGCGGCGACAAGGTCATTGCCTGGGCCCGCGACTTCCTGGATAAGGCGGTCCCGCTCGAGGGTGCCAGCCACGCGGACGTCGATAAGTACTCCGTGGCCGACGGCGAGCTGAAGGCCACCGTGGCCGGCTCCGAGCACGGGCTGAAGGGCCCGGCCCAGTACGTCGGCTTCCAGGGCTCCCAGGACGCCCCCGAGGGCATCGTACTGCGGAACAACGGCCTGCACGTCATCATCCAGATCGACGCGGAGCACCCCGTGGGAAAGACGGACAAGGCCCACGTCAAGGACGTTCTGCTCGAATCCGCCGTGAGCTCCATCATGGACTTCGAGGACTCCGCGGCGGCCGTCGACGGTGCCGATAAGGCCGCCGCGTACGCCACCTGGTTCGGCCTGAACAGGGGTGACATCTCCGAAACCGTCTCCAAGGGGGAGAAGAGCTTCGAGCGCAAGCAGGCCGACGACCTCGTCTACACCTCGCGCGAGGGCGGCGAGGTGCGCCTCCACGGCCGCGCCATGATGCTGTGCCGCAACGTCGGGCACCTCATGACCACCCCCGCCATCCTCGTCGACGGGGAGGAGGTCCCCGAGGGGCTTCTAGACGCCCTCATCACCGCCGCGGCCGCCATCCCGGGCCTGCGCGAGAACAACCCGCACCGCAACTCCCGCACGGGCTCCATGTACATCGTGAAGCCGAAGCAGCACGGCCCGGACGAGGTCGCCTTCACCAACGAGATCTTCGACCGCGTGGAGGAGATCCTCGGCCTGCCGCGCCACACCGTCAAGGTCGGCGTAATGGACGAGGAGCGCCGCACCTCCGTCAACCTCGATGCCTGCATCGCCAATGCGGCCGATCGCCTGGTGTTCATCAACACGGGCTTCCTCGACCGCACGGGCGATGAGATCCACACCTCCATGTACGCCGGCCCCTTCGTGCGCAAGGCGGACCTGCAGACCGCGCCGTGGAAGCAGGCCTACGAGAACAACAACGTGGACGCCGGCATCGAGCACGGCCTTCCGGGCCGCGCGCAGATCGGCAAGGGCATGTGGGCGGAGACCGAGCACATGGCCGCCATGGTGGAGAAGAAGATCGGCCAGCCGAAGGAGGGCGCGAACACCGCGTGGGTACCCTCGCCGACCGGCGCGACCCTGCACGCCACGCACTACCACCTGGTGGACGTCGCCGCCGTCCAGGAGGAGCTGCGCACCGCGGGCCGCCGCGACTCCCTGGCGGACCTGCTCACCGTGCCCGTGGCCGACGGCGACACCTGGTCGGACGAGGAAAAGCGAGAGGAGCTGGACAACAACTGCCAGTCCATCCTCGGCTACGTGGTCCGCTGGGTCGAGCAGGGTGTCGGCTGCTCCAAGGTGCCGGACATCCACAACGTCGACCTGATGGAGGACCGCGCCACCCTGCGCATCTCCTCCCAGATCCTCGCCAACTGGATCACCCACGGCGTGGTTTCGGAGGATGAGGTGCTGGAGTCGCTGAAGCGCATGGCCAAGGTCGTCGATGAGCAGAACGCGGGCGATGCCAACTACCTGCCGATGGCCGCCGACTACGACCGCTCCATCGGCTTCCAGGCGGCGAAGGACCTGATCTTCCAGGGGACGTCCTCGCCCTCCGGTTACACCGAGCCGATCCTCCACGCCCGCCGCCGCGAGTTCAAGCAGGCCCACAACCTGTAGAACTTCCGTGCGAATCCTGGGGGTAGGTTAGAAGCCTTTTGGTAGCGCGCCCGCGCCGGTGAATTCCGGCGCGGGCGCGCTAGACTTTCTTCGTTCGCACGCGAAAGGAAGGCCCCATGCCGTATACCACTGGATTCGACCGCGAGAAGTACATCGAGATGCAGTCGGAGCACATCAGTGCACGGCGCAACGAGATCGGCGGCAAGCTCTACCTGGAGATGGGAGGCAAGCTCTTCGACGACCACCACGCCTCCCGCATCCTGCCCGGGTTCACGCCCGACAACAAGATCGCCATGCTCGAGCGCATCAAGGATGAAGTCGAGATCATGGTGTGCGTCAACGCCGGTGACATCCTTCGCCAGAAGGTCCGCGCCGACCTCGGCATCACCTACGAAGACGATGTCCTACGGCTCGTCGACGCGTTCCGCGAGCTCGGTTTCCTCGTCGAGAACGTCGTGGTCACCCAGGTCGAGGACGGCACCCCCCAGGTGGAGGCGTTCATCGACAGGTTGCACCGCCTGGGACTGAAGGTGGCGCGCCACCGCGTCATCCCCGGCTACCCCAACGACACCTCGCTCATCGTCTCGGAGCAGGGCCTCGGGCTCAACGAGTACGCCGAGACCACCCGAGACCTGATCGTCATGACCGCCCCGGGCCCCGGCTCCGGCAAGCTGGCCACCTGCCTGTCGCAGATCTACCACGAGCACAAGCGCGGCATCCCGACCGGTTACGCCAAGTTCGAGACCTTCCCGATCTGGAACCTGCCGCTGAGCCACCCGGTGAACCTGGCCTACGAAGCCGCCACCGCCGACCTCGACGACATCAACGTCATCGACAGCTACCACCTGGAGGCCTACGGCAAGCAGGTCACCAGCTACAACCGCGACATCGAGGTCTTCCCGCTGCTCAAGGCGCTGTTGCGCGAGGTCACGGGGGAGGACCCCTACCAGTCGCCCACGGACATGGGCGTGAACATGGCGGGGTACTGCATCTCGGATGACGAGGCCTGCCGCCACGCGTCGAAGCAGGAGATCATCCGCCGTTACTACAAGGCGCTTGTCGACGAGCGCCGCACCGACGCGGACTCCACCATCTCCGACCGCATCTCCACGGTGATGCGCAAGGCGGAGTGCAGCGTCGAGGACCGGGTCGTCGTCAAGCCCGCCCTCGAGGTCGCGGAGCAGAGCGGCAAGCCGGGCGTCGCCCTTGAGCTTCCCGACGGTCGCATCGTCACCGGGAAGACCTCCGACCTCCTCGGCCCTTCGGCTGCGGTGCTGCTCAACGCGCTCAAGCTGCTTGCCGGCATCCCGGACGACGTGCACCTCCTTTCCCCGGCATCGATCGAACCGATCCAGTCGCTGAAGACGAAGTACCTGGGTTCGTCCAACCCGCGCCTGCACACCGACGAGGTCCTCATTGCGCTGTCCGCCTCCGCGGCCGACAACCCGGACGCCGCGCGCGCCCTGGAGCAGCTGCCGCAGCTGCGCGGCTGCGACGCACACGCGACCACCATCCTCGGATCGGTGGACGAGGGCATCTTCCGCAACCTCGGAGTGATGGTGACCTCCGAGCCGAAGTACTGGAAGAAGGCGCTGTACCACAAGCGCTGACCCGGGGATTCGCCCCCGCCCGCAGCGGCCCCGGACCGGCCCCCGGCCCCGGGGCCGCTCGTGCCCACCCGGCGAAAACCTATTGGCGGGCCTATAGTCGGGCTTATGGCTATCAAGAATGTGACCGTGCTGGGTGCCGGCGTGCTGGGTGCCCAGATCGCGCTAGTGACCGCAAACCACGACTTCAACGTTGTCTCGTGGGACATCAACGACGAGGCCCTCCAGGCCGCCTCGAAGCGCTTCGACACCTTCGGGGGCCAGATGGTCGCGGAGCTGCCGGACGTCACCGAGGACTCCATGGCGGATGCCCGCACGCGCCTCCGGCTGACCTCGGACCTCGAGGACGCGGTGCGTGAGGCCGACCTCATCATCGAGGCCGTCCCGGAGAAGCTGGAGATCAAGAAGGATGTCTGGGAGCGCGCGGGCAAGGCCGCCCCGGCCGACGCCATCTTCGCCACCAACACCTCCACGCTCCTGCCGAGCCTCTTCGCCGAATCAACCGGCGACCCCCAGCGCTTCCTCGCCCTGCACTTCGCCAACCACATCTGGCTGAGAAACACTGCCGAGGTTATGCCACAGGCTTCCACCAACCCGGAGTACGTGGACGTCGTCGCTGAATTCGCCGAGAACATCGGCATGGTTCCGGTCAAGCTGAAGAAGGAGCAGCCGGGTTACATCCTGAACACCCTGCTCGTTCCGTTCCTGGAGGCCGGTCAGTTCCTGCTGGCGAACGATATTGCCGAGCCCGTGGAAGTGGACCGGGACTGGCGTAACTCCACCGGTGCACCCCGCGGCCCATTCGAGGTCATGGACAGCGTTGGTTTGCGCACGGTGCTCGCCGTCAGCCAGCTCAAGCCTAGCCCTGAACCATGGGTGCTGAAGTTCCAGGAAATCGCCTCCGGAATGATCGCCGAGGGCCGCATCGGCATGGAGGTCGGCCGCGGCTTCTTCACCTACAACGAGAAGGGCCAGCGGGTCGACTAACGCCCCTGACCTAGAATGCTGGGTATGACCAGCAAGATCCTCCTGTACTATAAGTTCCAGCCCGTCGCGGACCCGGAGGCCGTGCGACTCTGGCAGCGCGACCTCTGCGAGGGGCTGGGATTGCGCGGGAGGATCATTGTTTCGCCCCACGGCATCAATGGCACCGTCGGCGGCGACATCACCGCCTGCAAGACCTACGCCCGCAGGACTCGGGAATACTTCCGCGGCATGGAGTTTAAGTGGTCGGAGGGAGGGGCGGGGGACTTCCCCAAACTGAGCGTCAAGGCGCGCGACGAAGTTGTCGCATTCGGTGCGCCAGAGGAGGTCAAGGTCGACGAAAACGGGGTCGTCGGCGGGGGCACGCACCTCACCCCGGAACAGGTCAACGAGCTTGTCGACGCCCACCCCGACGCCGTCTTCTTCGACGGGCGCAACGCCAGGGAGGCGCAGATCGGTCGGTTCAGGAACGCCGTCGTGCCCGACGTGGAGACCACCCACGACTTCATAGCCGAGCTGGAGAGCGGCAAGTACGACTGGATGAAGGACCGTCCCGTCATCTCCTACTGCACCGGCGGGATCCGCTGCGAGGTGCTGTCCAGCCTGATGAAAAACCGCGGCTTCAAGGATGTCTACCAACTCGACGGGGGCATTGTCCGCTACGGCGAAAAGTTCGCCAACGAGGGGCTGTGGGAGGGCTCGCTCTACGTCTTTGACAAGCGCATGCACACTGAGTTCGGGGCCCCCGGGGATCCGAACTTCGTGCAGCTCGGCCACTGCGTCCACTGCGGCGAAGCAACGAACCAGTTCTACAACTGTGCCAACGAGCCGGAGTGCCGGGAGCAGTACCTCAGCTGCGAGGCCTGCCGGGAGCGGGAGCCGCGCTGCGCGGAGTGCGCGGCCGGCTAGGTCCTACACGGTGTCGTGGGCGATGATGCCCACCGTGATGGTCAGCCACCACATGGTGAAAGGAACGATCGGCAGCCAGAAGATGCCCATCCAGGGCATCCAGCGCTCGTAGCGGTTGAGCTTGCGCACCATGATCACCGCGCAGCCGAGGAGCATGACCACCGGGGGGATCGAGTTCACCACGGCCCACCACGTCCGCGAACCGGAGGAGCAGAGCCAGGCCGCCTCGCCCGCGTCGCACAGCGGCCCTCCCTGGCTGCGGGTGATGAACGCGGTGAGGAACCCAACGAGCGCCGTCACCGCGACCGTTGCCGCGGCGTACAGCAAAGCCTGGCGCGTCGAGCGATGGTTCCGCCTTGCCTCCTCCAGCGGATCGGGCTGGTCGGCGAGCTCGTCGAAGCTGCGTGGCTCCGGGCGCGGGCGGTTGTAGTGGTCGGCCTCGGTGTGCAGGTCGTTCTCGGGGTGGTCGCGCATGGCTCCAGCTTATGCGTCCACCCGGGGATAAATCACCACCGGAGCGGGGGCGAAGCGCAGGAACTCGCTCGCTCGCGACCCCACCAGAACCCTCCGGTGGGGCGCGGCGGGGTGGGAACCGAGGCAGATCAAGTCCCCCTTCTTCCACTTCAGGCAGGCGGTGGCCTTCTTCCACCCGCTGCCGTTGGCCAGGCAGGTCTCCACCTCCAAGGGCGCGGATGCCTCGGAGGCGGTGGCCGCGAAGACTTCGTCCCGCGCGAGGTCGAGGAGCGACAGGGAGGCCTCGTGCCAGTCGGCGACCTCCTCGGGGGAGCCGATCGCGGCATCAAAGACGGCTTCACCGGGGAGTTCCGGGGACAGGGAGACGAGGCGCAGCGGGACGCCCAGACGGGCGGCGAGACGGGCCGCGGCACGAAGTCCTGAGGTGTCCTGGCCGCGGTCCGGGCGGAGGAAGACGTAGTTGATCCGCGTGATCCCCTTCTTCGACAGCTTCAGGCCCTTGGGTGCCAGGCCCAGGGGGAGGGGTGAGGAGTGCATGATCGCCTCCGCGACCGAGGAGGCCAAAAAGCGGGCCTTCTTCAGTTTCGCGGCCGAGCCCAGGAAGATGATGTCGGCGCTCAACCGCTTGGCGGCCTCGGTGAGGGCGGCCGCCTCATCCTGGGCGTCGATGAGCGTGCAGTGCTCCGCGGCCCACTGCGAGCGGGGAAGATGCTCCTTGAGAACGCCGTCGGCGAGACGGGTGAACTTCTCCGTCTCCGCTTTCAGCCACTTTTCGTGCTTCTTCCGGGAGATGGGCTTCTTCCACGTGCGCGGGGCGGCGGAGATGACGCTGACGGATATGGGAAGGGACTTACCGAACCACGCGGCGAGCTCGATGCCGTCGCTGCCGGACTTGTCCCAGCCGACGACGATGCGCAGGGGCCGCTCCGGGGTGTAGGTGGCCGGTTCGAAGGGCCGCCCGGGGCGGGAAGGTTCGGAAGTCATGCGATAGGTGAAGGGGGTAGGGGACTTAGATCCCGTTCATTATCGCCTTTTAATCGCGTTTTCCGGAAACGGGAGCGTTGACGTAGGCATCAGCGAGCGCGTTGATCACGTCGACGAGGTCGTCGGCCTTGCGCAGCTGCTCGGGATCGAGGGTGCGGATCATGTCGGCGAGGTAGTCCGTGCGCTCGTCGCCCACGCGGGCGAGCTCCTCCCGGCCCTTCTCCGTCAGCTCCACGCTCACGCCCCGGCGGTCCGCCTCATCGCGGGCGCGGCGGACCAGACCGCGCTTCTCCAGCTGATTCACCGTGTTGGAGGCCGTCGGCATGCGCACACCCTCGGCCTCCGCGATCCTGCTGATGCGCGACGGGCCGTCGGCTTCGAGGCGGGCCATGATGGACAGCTGCGGCCCCGTCAGGTCGGAATGCTCCGCGATGCGGAAGTAGGTGACGTACAGGCTGGTCATGGCCGGGCGGATGCGCTCGGCGATGGCGTGCGGGTCGGGGGCGGCCGACCCGTCTGCGGAGTGGGCGGAGGTGGGGGAGTCTGCTGCGTCGGTCATTCTTTACCTTCTTATCATTGCAAAACTAAGCCGCAATGTTACCACCACTCCGTGTGGGGAGAACATGGCGCTGCACCGGTAAGATGGGCCTGATGTTTGCCTACGACTGCGAGATTTCCCATGAGTGGGAAAGGCGCGCCACGCTGCGCGAATACATGCGGGGGCGCGTGCCCGCCGACGAGCTGTGCGACGCGGACTTTCTGCTGCGCGCCGCCGCCCGTTACCACGGGGTCCCGTCCGACCGGCCGTGCCCGGTGTGCGGGCGGGAGATGAGTGTGGTCGCGTGGGTCTACGGGGACAACCTCGGCCGTCGTTCGGGCACCGCGCGCAGCGAGGAGGAGATCGACGCGCTGGTCGGGGAAGTCGGGCCGATCACCGTCCACACGGTGGAGGTGTGCGTGCACTGCAGGTGGAACCATCTGCTGAGGGAAGTCACAGCGTCACCAGTAGTATGATTCAGCGTCAGAGGAAGTAGGGTATCACCTAGTAATCCAGCATGCGCGTCCCGCGCTCTTCCCGCCTTGGGAGGCAAGGGCGGGGAGGGCGCGCTGCGACGATGCAGGGACGACGCAGGGATATTTCGTGACAAACAAAGATGACCGCACCGCGGCGGGCCGCGACGACGATGCCCGCACCACCAGCGAGGGTTCCTCCTCCACCGCACGCGCCACAGGGGAGGCCGGCGAAGTGGCGGACGCCGGGGATGAGCGCCCGGGCGGCACCGCGGATGCGCCGGCCCGACCCTCCCGCGGGAGCACCGTCCGCGCCCGCATGCCGCGCAGCCGCGCGATGCAGTGGCTCCTTGCCGCGCTCCTGGGGCTCCTGCTTCTGGCCGCTATTCCGTTGGCGTGGTTCGGTTGGGCGTACGCGCGGGCGGACATCCCCCAGCCCGGGGAGATAGATGCCGCGCAGGTGTCCAACCTCTACTTCAACGATGGCCAGACCGAGCTCGCCCGCGTCGTTCCCGCGGAGGGAAACCGCGTGCAGATTCCGCTGGAGCAGGTTCCGCCCGAGGTGCAGAACGCTGTTCTGGCCGCGGAGGACCGCGAGTTCTGGACCAACTCCGGTTTCTCCTTCACCGGTTTCGGCCGCGCCATGCTGGGCCAGCTCACCGGCAACTCCTCTGCCGGCGGTGGCTCGACCATTACCCAGCAGTACGTGAAGAACGCGCTGGTGGGCAACGAGCACTCCTACGAGCGCAAGGCGAAGGAGCTTGTCTACTCCATCAAAATGACCAACTCCTGGAGCAAGCAGGACATCCTCAACGCCTACCTCAACACCGTCTACTTCGGGCGCAACGCGTACGGCATCGAGGCGGCGGCGCACGCCTTCTTCGACAAACCCGCCAGCGAGCTCACCCCGGAGGAGGGCGGCGTCCTCGCCGCCTCCATCCAGTTGCCCAGCCAGCTTGACCCGTGGACCAACCCGGACGCCTCCCGCGCCCGCTGGGATTACGTCATGGACGGTCTGGTCGAGATGGGCAAGATGACCCCGGAGCAGCGGGCAACCCTTGTCTACCCCGAGACCCGCGACCCCCAGGGCTACTCCGCCTACACCGAGGCGACCGGCCCCAACGGCCTGATCAAGAACCAGGTCATGGCGGAGCTGCAGCGCATCGGCATCACGGAGGACGACCTGACCAACCGCGGTCTGCAGATCACCACCACGGTCGACCCCAACACCCAGGGCGACGTCGAGCGCATTGCCGACGCCCGGCTGGCCAACCTCCAGGACGACGCCCGTTCCGCGGTCGTCGCCGTGGAACCGAACTCCGGCGCGGTGCGCGCCTACTACGGCGGTGACGAGGCCAGCGGCTGGGACTACGCCAACGCCGGGCTGCAGACGGGTTCGACCTTCAAGATCTTCGCCCTTGCGGCAGCGCTCCAGCAGGGCATCCCGCTGACCGCGATGTTCGACTCCTCGCCGGTGACGCTGCCCGGCAACATCAGCGTGACCAACTGGGACGGCGGCGGCGGCAGAATGGTCTCCATGACCGAGGCCACCCGAACCTCCTCCAACACCGCGTTCATGCGTATCCAGGACGAGCTGGCAAACGGCACCCAGGACACCGCGGATATGGCCCACGCGCTCGGTGTGGCCAAGTCCATCCCCGGCATTCCGATGACCCTGCGCGAGAACGGCGGCCAGCCCTACGAGGGCATCGTGCTCGGCCAGTACCAGTCCCGCGTGATCGACATGGCCACCGCGATGGCCACGCTGACCAACCGCGGTGTCTACAAGCCGACCCACTTCGTGGACAAGGTGGTCGACAGCCGCGGCAACGTGCTCTACCAGGTCGACCCCGAGTACAGGGAGCGCCGGGTGTCCGAGCAGGTGGCGGATAACGTGCTGCAGGCGATGCAGACGGTCGTGCCCTACTCTAACGCCACCCTCGCTGGCGGGCGCCCGGCGGCGGGCAAGACCGGTACCGCGCAGATGGGCAACACCGGCAACAACAAGGACGCGTGGATGGTCGGCTCCACCCCGCAGCTCGCCCTCGCCGTGTGGGTCGGCACCGCGGACAACACCAGCCCGATCTTCAACGAGTGGGGCGGAAACATGTTCGGCTCCAACACGCCGGCCCGGATCTGGAAGGACGTCCTGGACACCGCCCTGGACGGCCAGGATTTCAAGAGCTTCCCGGATGCGTCCCCGGTGTACTGGGGCATCAACCCCTACAAGGGCGGCACCGGTCTCGGCGGCTCCTACAGCTACAGCACAGGCTCCTCCGGTTACGGCACGGGGACCGGCTACGGGGCCACCACCGGTGGCGGCACGACACCGACCGGCACCGGCACCGGCACCGGGGGCCAGGCCCCCGCTCCGGCCGCCCCGGCCCCGGCGCCCGCGCCACCACCGGTGCAGGACGCGTTGAACGCGATCGGTAATTTGATCGGGGGATAGAACGTGACGCGAGCGCAGGTCCCCGCCGCGGATGCCGCGGCCGGCGGGCGGAAAAACCCCCGGCCCGCCACACCCTGGCCCGAGCCCGCGCAGCGGGTCCAGCCGGGGCGGACGGAACCCGTCGCGCGCGGATGGGTCGAGTTCCTCGGCGGGCCCATGGGCCGCTTCGCCGCAATCGGCCGCAGCCGGTTCTGGACACCCCTGCGCTCCATCCTCGCCGTCGCCTGGACCTTCCTCTTCCTCGGGGCCCTGTCGAAGGCGAACTGTGCCGACGGCGCCGCGGACGAGAACGGCGTACTGCGCCTGAACTGGTCGGGCAGCCGCCAGTACACCTCGTTCTGCTACAACGACATCGTCCCCCTGTACGGTGGCCGGGGACTCGATCACCCGGGGTTCGTCTACGACTACTCCTGGGTGGAGGGCGGGGTCACCCGGTACATGGAGTACCCGGTGCTCGCCGGGATGTTCCAGAACCTGATGGCCCTCATCGCCCGCCACACCTACTTCCTCGCCGACCGGGTCCTGCCCGACGTCGGGTGGTACTTCTACGTCACCGCCCTGACCATGTCGGTTCTGTGGGTGGCCACCGCGCGCATGGTCGCCGAGTTGACGGGGAACCGCGTCTGGGACACCCTGCTCGTGGTGGGAAGCCCGCTGCTGATCATGCACGCGTTCACCAACTGGGACATCCCCTCCGTCTTCTTCCTCGTCGTCGCGCTGCTGGCCGCGCGCAATCGGAAGTTCTGGCTGGCCGGGGTGATGATCGGCTTGGGCACCGCCTTCAAGTTGTGGCCGCTGTTCGCACTCGGTGCCTATCTCACACTGGCGATCCGCAAGCGCGAGTGGGGGCCCTTCCTCAAGATGGCCGGGGCGGCCGCGGTGTCATGGATCGTCGTGAACGCGCCCGTCTACCTGCGCGACCCGGATGCCTGGGGAGAGTTCAACCGCCTCAACACCGAGCGCAGCTGGGAGTGGACCACCATCTACGCGGTCACCGCCCGCATCACGGGGTGGACGGGTTTCGACGCGCCCGGCCAGACCCCGACCACCCTCAACACCGTCTCGCTCCTTCTCTTCCTCGGCGGCTGCCTCTTCACGCTGGTGCTGGGCCTGCGGGCCCCGCGCACACCGCGGATCGCGGAAATCCTCTTCCTCACGGTCGGATTCTTCCTGCTCTTCAACAAGGTGTGGAGCCCGCAGTACTCGCTTTGGCTCGTCATTCCCGCCGTCCTCGCCCTGCCCAACTGGCGGCTCCTGCTCACCTGGATGACGGTCGACATGATGGTGTGGCCCGTCATCATGTGGTACCTGCTCGGTGTGGAGAACAAGGGTGTGCCGGGGGAGTTCCTCAACGTGGTCATCATCGCCCGCGATGCGCTCATCGTCGCGATGATGGTCCTCGTCGTCCAGCAGATTCTCGGCCGCCGCCGCGACAAGGTCGCCGACGCGCACTTTGGCCACGACCCGCTCGCGAGCACACCCGACGAGTGGAGGGAACCGCTTGCCGACGCCCCCGCGGGCGGGGCAGGAGGAAAGCAGTGACAACCTCGACCATCGTCGGCATCGTCTCCATCGTGATCGGCTTCGCGCTCATCGCCGCGTCCTTCCTGGCCACCACCCGCCGGCGCAACATCCCCCTCGCCCTCGGCCTCGGTATCGCCGCCTTCATCTTCATCACGATCATCCCGGTTTTCATCGCGGTGTTCATCGCTGTGCCCAACGCCGGCCAGTAGCCGCTGCAGAGGTGGGAGAAGGTGCTGGTGGGGCGCCGATAAGCATTTTGCCCCGTCAACCGGGTGGGGTACGCTGGTGAGGTTGCTTGACGCAACGACCCTCCTGCCACCGCACAGTGCGGTGGCCGAACCATAATCATTTAGACCATAGGAGGTGATGAGGTCCGTGCGTCACTACGAAGTAATGATCATCCTCGATCCCCAGCAGGATGAACGCACCGTTGCCCCGTCCCTGGACAAGTTCCTCGAGATTGTCCGCAAGGAGAACGGCACGGTAGAGAAGGTTGATGTGTGGGGCAAGCGCCGTCTTGCGTACCCGATCAACAAGAAGGAAGAGGGCGTCTACGCCGTCGTCAACCTCGAGTGCGAGGCCGACACCGTGGCCGAGCTCGACCGTGTTCTGAGCCTGAACGACAACATCCTGCGCACCAAGGTTCTGCGCACCGACAAGTAAGAACGGATAGGCTCGTTTCCACAGATTCGAGCGTTCTGCGAGGAAGGTAAAAGAGCATGGCACAAGGAGATACCCCCATCACCGTCGTCGGCAACCTGGTTGCCGACCCGGAGCTGCGCTTCACCCCCAGCGGTGCCGCAGTGGCGAATTTCCGCATCGCGTCCACCCCGCGCACGTTCAACCGTGACACCAACCAGTGGGAGGACGGCGAGGCCCTGTTCTTGACCTGCAACGTGTGGCGCCAGGCGGCGGAGAACGTCGCCGAGTCCCTGTCCAAGGGCATGCGCGTCATCGTCAACGGCCGACTGAAGCAGCGCTCCTACCAGACCCGCGAGGGCGAGAACCGCACCGTTTTCGAGGTCGAGGTCGACGAGGTTGGCCCGTCCCTGAAGTACGCCACCGCATCCGTCAGCCGCACGCCGCGTGAGGGCGGCCAGGGTGGCCAGGGCGGATACGGCGGCGGGCAGCAGAACCGTTCCCAGGGCGACTTCGGTGGCAACCAGGGCGGTTTCGGCGGCGGACAGCAGTCGCGCCCCCAGCAGGGCAGCCAGGGCGGCAACCAGCAGCCCCAGAATGATCCGTGGAATTCCGCTCCCCCCGCCGGCGGTTTCGGCGGCATGGACGACGAGCCCCCGTTCTAAACGTTTTCAACACACCAGAATTTTTCAACTTTAGGAAGGTTAGGATTCATGAAGCTGATCCTCACCGCTGCCGTTGATAACCTTGGCGAGCCCGGCGATGTTGTCGAGGTCAAGGGCGGCTACGGACGTAACTTCCTGCTTCCGCGCGGACTCGCCATTCCGGCCACCCGCGGCGCAGAGAAGCAGATCGAAGATATCAAGCGCGCTCAGGCTGAGCGTCAGGTGCGCGACATGGACCACGCGAAGGAGCTGCGCGACCAGCTCGACCAGCTGACCGGCGTCAGCGTCAAGGTCCGCGCCTCCGAGGCGGGCAAGCTGTTCGGCTCCGTGAAGCCGGGTGACATCGCCGACGCGGTCAAGGCCGCCGGCGGCCCGTCCCTGGACAAGCGCCGCATCGATGTGCCCAAGGGCCTCATCACCAAGACCGGTGGATACCAGGTGAAGGTGAACCTCCACGATGACGTGGAGGGCAAGGTGAACTTCGAGGTCGTGGGCGCCTAAGGCACCTGCGGCGACCTAGCCGGGACCCGCTGGTCCCGCGCAAGACTAGGTCCAACGACAACAGCTTTCGGCGCGGCCCCCACTTGTGAGGAGTGGGGGCCGCGCCTTTTGTTTCCGGTGCTGCCCGCCCCAAATGAGCGCCCGTAAAAGAGCGCCAGTCTGGTACTGCGTGGCCACCCGGTGGCGGTTCACCAGACTGACGCTCATTTGCAGGCGCTCATTTGGGCACGGGGCGGCCTCGGACAGTGGCCGCTGTACGATGAAGTCCGATGTAGAGGGAGGCAACCATGGCCGGTGAAACCGGGGCCGCGAGTTTCGATGATGTGGATGGCTACGTCCCGCCGCCCGAGCCCGACGACGGCCCGGGCCGGGGAAGCGGGTCCACCCGCTACAGCAACTTCAATAAGGGCCGCGACGACCTGAGGGAGTACCGGCAGCCGCCGCACGACGAGCGCGCGGAGCGCGGTGTGCTGGGTGCGATGCTGCTCAGCCCCGACACCGTCGTGGATGTCGTCGACTCGCTGAGCCCCGAGGACTTCTACTTCCCCTCCCACCAGCTCATCTACCGGGCGGTTCTGGACCTGTTCGCGCAGGGCAGCGACATCGACGTTCTCATCGTCGCCGGCCGCCTCGACCGGCTCAACGAGCTCGAGCGCGTCGGCGGGGCGCCCTACCTGCACACCCTCATCTCCGAGGTGCCCACCGCCGCCAACGCGCGCTACTACGCGGAGATCGTGGAGGAGAAGTCCATCCTGCGCCAGCTGGTCAACGCGGGCACCCGCGTGGTCCAGTACGGCTACGAGGGCGAGGAGGGCATGGAGGTCGAGCAGATCGTCGACCGCGCCCAGCAGGAGGTCTTCGGCGTCTCGAAGAAGCAGGCCGGAGAGGACTACCGCGCCCTGTCGGACCTGCTCAAGCCGACCATCGACGAGCTCGCCCTCATCGAGTCCGGCGGCGGGCTCGAGCGCGGCGTGCCCACGGGTTTCATCGACCTCGACAACCTCACCAACGGCCTGCACGCGGGGCAGATGGTGATCATCGCGGCGCGTCCGGGCGTCGGCAAGTCCACGCTGGCCCTCGACTTCATGCGTTCCTGCTCGATCACCAACGGCAAGACCTCCGTGATCTTCTCCCTCGAGATGAGCGCCTCGGAGATCATCATGCGCATGCTCTCGGCGGAGACGGAGATCAAGCTGTCCGCCATGCGCTCCGGCCAGATGCAGGAGGGGGACTGGGAAAAGCTCACGCAGAGGCTCACCGAGATCCAGGACGCGCCCCTGTTCATCGACGACTCGCCGAACCTCACGATGATGGAGATCCGCTCCAAGGCGCGCAAGCTGAAGCAGACCCACGGGCTCGACCTCATCGTGCTGGACTACCTGCAGCTGATGAGCTCCGGGCGCAAGGTGGAGTCGCGCCAGCAGGAGGTCTCGGAGTTCTCCCGCCAACTCAAGCTGCTGGCTAAGGAGCTCGAAGTGCCGGTCATCGCCATCTCCCAGCTCAACCGTGGCCCCGAAGCCCGCACCGACAAGCGCCCGCAGCTCGCTGACCTGCGCGAATCGGGCTCGCTCGAGCAGGATGCCGACATGGTGTTCCTGCTCTACCGCCCCGATTCGCAGGACCGCGACGACGAGCGTGCCGGTGAGGCCGACATCATCGTGGCCAAGCACCGCGGCGGGCCCATCGACACGATCTCTGTGGCCCACCAGCTCCATTACTCGCGCTTCGTCAACATGGCGCACGGGTAGCCCAGCCCGCCGCGACCCGCCAGTCCTGTCAATCCATCGCGGCGCCGCGCTGCTCGGGCAGCGTGAACGCGGCCGCGCAGGCCAGGGCGAAGGCCGCGGCGAAGAGGCCGAAGACGGCCTCCCTTCCGCCGAACGCCAGGATGGGGGGAACCACGAGCGGCGCGATGATGGAGCCGATGCGCCCGAAGCTCGCGCCGGCGCCGGTGCCGGTGGCGCGGATCGAGGTGGGGTAGAGCTCGGGCCCGATGGCGTAGAGGGCACCCCACGCGCCGAGGTTGAAGAAGGACAGCAGGCAGCCCGCGGCGATGATCTGCCATTCCGCCCCGGACATCCCGTAGAGGAAAGCGGACACGGCGGACCCGGCGAGGAAGACGGTGAGGGTCACGCGCCGGCCCCAGACCTCGATGATCCACGCGGCCGCGGCGTACCCGGGCAGCTGGGCCAGGGTGATGATGAGCGTGAAGGTGAAGGATTTCACCAGCGTGAAGCCCTGCCCCACCAGCAGCGAGGGGATCCAGGTGAACGCCCCGTAGTAGGCCAGTGAGACGCAGAACCACACCGCCCAGAAGGCGAGGGTGCGCCGGCGCAGGTCCGGGCCCCACAGCCCGCCGCGGCTGGGGGTGTGGGGGGCGGCGGGGGAGTCGTCGTAAAGCTCGGGTGAGGCCTCCGCCTCGAAGGAGCGGACGATCTCCTCCGCCTCGTCGTGGCGGCCCCGGGATTCGAGGAAACGTACCGACTCGGGCAGGCCGCGGCGCACGAAGATGGCGTAGAGCGCCGGCACCGCCCCGAGGGCGAGGGCCCAGCGCCAGCCGTCGTCGCCGCGCGCGACCACGAAGGTGCCAATCAGCGCGGCGAGAATCCACCCCACGGCCCAGAAAGCCTCGAGGAGCACGACCATTCGCCCACGCACGCGGCGGGGAGAGAACTCGCTGACCAGCGTGGAGGCAACCGGGAGCTCCCCGCCGAGCCCGAGCCCGGTGATGAACCGGAAGATCAGCAGCACGGCGACGGAACCAGCGAGCGCTGACGCGCCCGTGGCCAGACCGTAGACGAGCAGCGTCGCGGAGAAGACTTGGCGCCGCCCGATCTTGTCGGCCAAAAGACCCGCCAGGGAGGCGCCGATGGCCATTCCGATGAAGCCCACTGAGGCGATCCACGAGGTAGTCGTCTTGTCCAGGTGCCAGTGCACGGCGAGCGCGGCGATGATGAAGGACACCAGGCCGATGTCCATCGCGTCGAGGGCCCAGCCGATGCCGGAACCGAGGAGGAGCCGGCGGTGCTTCGGGGTGACGGGAAGGCGGTCGAGGCGCTCGGTGCGCGTCAGCCCCGCTGTGGGGGCGTGATCGGGGGAGAGAGGCTTCTGCATAGACAGGAATCGTACAGCCGCGCCCCCGTCCGCGAGCGCTATGAGCTGGATCTATCCGGAGAAGCGGGAGCGGAAGCCGCGCAGCCGCAGCGAGTTGGAGACCACGAACACGGAGGAGAAGGTCATGGCGATCCCCGCGAGCAGTGGGTTGAGCAACCCCGCCGCGGCAACGGGGATGAGCACGACGTTGTAGGCGAACGCCCAGAACAGGTTCCCCCGGATGGTCGCCAGGGTGCGCCGGGAGAGCCGGATCGCGTCGACGGCCGAGGTGAGAGAGTTGTTCATCAGGGTGATGTCGGAGACCTCGATGGCCACGTCGGTGCCGGCGCCCATCGCCATTCCGAGGTCGGCCTGGGCGAGCGCTGCAGCGTCGTTGACCCCGTCGCCGACCATCGCCACGCGCCTTCCCCCGGCCTGCAACCGCTTGACGACGTCCACCTTCTGCTCCGGCAGAACCCCCGCCGTCACATTCTCCGGCTCGATGCCCACCTCCCGGGCGACGGCCCGGGCGGCCCCCCGGTTGTCTCCGGTGAGCAGGTGAGGTGTGAGCCCGAGGCGGCGCAGCTCGGAGACAGCGGCGCCGGAATCTGGTTTGACGGTGTCGCGGACGGTGATCACACCGGCATCACGGCCATCGACGCTCACTGCCACCGGGGTCGCGCCGTTTTCCTCGGCGCGCGTGACGGCGCGGCGCAGGGTACCGCCGGTTCCCGGCTCCCCGACCGGGCGGCCGACGCGCACCGTGCGTCCCCGCACAACCGCCGAGACGCCGATCCCCGGGTCGCTGGAGAACGCCTCTGCCGGGGGGACCGGGCTTCCCGCCTCATCCGCGGCGCGGACCACGGCGCGGGCTACGGGGTGCTCGGAACCGGCCTCGACGGCCGCAGCGAGGGCGAGCAGCTCCCCGCGGGAGTACCCGGGAGCAGCCTCCACAGCGTCGACGCTCATTTCGCCGGTGGTCACGGTGCCGGTCTTGTCCAGCACGATCGTGTCCACCTCGCGGGTGGACTCGAGGACCTCGGGGCCCTTGATCAACAGGCCCATCTGGGCACCGCGTCCCGTCCCGACCAGAATGGCGGTGGGGGTGGCCAGACCGAGCGCGCAGGGGCAGGCGATGATGAGAACCGCCACGGCCGCGGCGAAGGACGCGGCTGGCCCGTGGCCGAGCGCGAGGTGCACGGCCAGACTGAGAACGGAGACCGCGATGACCGCCGGGACGAACACCCGAGAGACGCGGTCGACGAGGCGTTCCACGGGGGCCTTGCCGGCCTGGGCGTCCTTCACCAGCCGGCCCATCTGGGCCAGGGTCGTGTTGGACCCGACGCGGGTGGCCTCCACGACGAGCCGCCCGGAGGTGTTCAGCGTCGCCCCGGTGACGGACGCGCCCTCCGCGACCTCCCGGGGCACGGACTCCCCAGTGAGCATGGATTCGTCAACCGCGGAGCGCCCGGAAAGGACCGTCCCGTCGGTGGCCACCTTTTCACCGGGGCGGACGACGAAGGTGTCCCCGACCTCCACCTGCGAAATCGGGATGCGGACCTCGTGACCCTCCCGCAGCACGGTCGCGTCCCGGGCACCCATGTCCAGCAGCTCGCGAAGCGCGCGGGAGCTCTGCCCCCTCGCCTTCGATTCGAACCACCTGCCTAGGAGCAGAAAGGTGATCACCACGCAGACCGTCTCCAGGTACACCTCGTCCATGCGGGCGTGGGTGGGTACAAGGCTCATGGTCATCCGCATTCCGGGCGTGCCGGCCGTCCCGAGGAACAGGGCCCGGACCGACCAGAGGTAGGCGGCGGTGGTACCCATCGTGATGAGGGTGTCCATCGTCGTCGCGCCGTGGCGCAGGTTGACCAGGGTCGCGCGGTGGAACACCGACCCCGCGGAGAAGTAGACCAGGGTCGTCGCGGCGAAGGCGGCCCACTGCCAGTTGGTGAACTGCCAGGAGGGGACCATGGAGACCAGGAGGACGGGAAGGGACACCAGCGCGGACCACGCGGCGGTGTGCTTCAGGCGGGAAGTCTCGCGCTCGCGGGCGGCGTCCGTGCCCACCGCGGAGTCCGCGGCATCGCCGGGCTGCGCGGGCGATAACGGGAAGGCATCGTACCCGGCCCCGCGGATGACTCTGATGAGGTCGTCGGGGGTGGTGCGCGCGGGGTCGTAGTCCACGGTGGCGGTCTCGGTGGAGTAGTTCACCGCCGCCTCTACGCCGTCCACCCTGTTCAGCTTGCGCTGCACCCGGGCGGAGCACGAGGTGCAGGTCATGCCCGTGACGCCGAGCTCCAGGTGCTCGATGCTTGCGGGAAGCTTCTGTGTGGTGGCGGAGGTGGTCATGGGGCCTACTCTATACCCCCGGGGGGTATAAGAACAGGGGTGCCGGGCGGGCAAAAAAGAACCCGCCGCAAAGCGGCGGGAAGGGGGACCGCGTTAGGCCAGTTTGTAACCGGCCTCGTTGACGGCCTTGGACACCTCTTCGCCCGAGAAGCCCTCGCCGGTGACCTCCACCAGGCCCGTTTTATGGTCGGCGGTGACGTCGGTGACTCCGTCGATGGCGGAGATCTCCTCCCTCACGCTCGCCTCGCAGTGCTCGCAGGTCATTCCCTCGACGTTGAACTGGCGCGTTGCCATGGTGTCTCCTTTCGCTCGGTGCGGCCCATAGTACGCGGGGCGGGTGGCCGGGCGCGGCTAGAGTGCCAGGTCACCGCCCAGCGTGAAACCGGCAGCCTCGGCGGCGTCGAGGATCTGCGCGTCCGAGAGATTTTCCCCGGTGACGGCCATGATGCCCCGCTCGGCATCCACCTCGACACCCTGCGTTCCGGGCAGGACGCTGATTTCGTCCACGAGGGAGTCCACCGCAACCTCGCTGAATGTTCCGCTGATCTGGTAGTTCTTCCGCATAGTCCTCACCTCGTGTCCTGCCTCGGGCCATCCGGTGCCAGAGCCCGGCTTCGCACCCTGGGAATGATGCGGCCCTTGGTACTGTTGGAACCCACAGACAAGCTAACAGACAGCACAAAAACGAAGTTAGGGAGCCACCACATGAGCACCATCAATGTCACCGAAGACACCTTCGAGCAGACCGTCACCGCCGACGGGATTGTTTTCGTCGACGCCTGGGCCGACTGGTGCGGCCCCTGCAAGGCCTTCGCGCCCACGTACGAGGCCGCGTCCAAGGACCACACCGACGTGACCTTCGCCAAGCTGGACACCGAGGCCAACCAGCAGCTGTCCGCCGCGCTGGAGATCCAGGCGATCCCGACCCTCATGGCGTTCCGCGACGGCATCATGGTCTTCCGCAACGCAGGTGCCCTGCCCCCCGCCGCCTTCGACGACCTGATCAAGCAGGTCAAGGACCTGGACATGGATGACGTCCGCCGGCAGATCTCCGAGCAGAACCAGGCCCTGGACCAGGAGCAGAAGCAGCAGGGCCAGCAGGCGCAGGGCGAGTAACCGGTCGCGCCAGCCCCTCCGGCACACGCCCACCCGAAAGGTGGGCGTTTTTTTACGTAAACTCGGGCGTCACAGACCGCTTTTACGAAAGGACGCCCCATGCCGAACCCGTTCAACAAGGGCTGGAAATACCTCATGCAATCCTTCGACACCAAGATCGACGAGAACGCCGATCCGAAGGTCCAGGTCCAGCAGGCCGTCGCCGAAGCCAAGCGGCGCCACCAGGAGATCACGAACCAGGCGGCGAGCATCATCGGCAACCGCAACCAGCTGCAGATGAAGATGGACCGGCTGCTCAAGTCCCAGCAGGATCTGCAGAACAAGGCGCGCACCGCCATCCAGGCGGCCGACAAGGCGGCGGCCGCGGGGGACAATGAAAAGGCCCAGCAGTTCAACACCACCGCCGAGGTCATCGCCAGCCAGCTGGTGTCGGTGGAGCAGGAGCTGGAGCAGACGAAGGCCGCCTACGCCGCGGCTGAGCAGGCGGCGGGCGAGGCGCAGCGCCAGCAGAAGCAGTCCGAGGCCCGGCTGCAGGAGCAGCTCAACGAGGTCTCCAAGCTGGAGCGTCAGATCGACCAAGCCAAGATGCAGGAGCAGACGGCCCAGACCATGGGTTCGATCACCCAGAACGGCGGCAACGACAACGTCCCGACGCTCGACGGGGTGCGCGAGAAGATTGAGCGTCGTTACGCGAACGCCCTTGGTGCCCAGGAGCTCGCGCAGGGTTCGATGACCGACCGCATGGCGGAGATCGAGTCTGCCGGCACGGATGTCGCCGCGTCCAACCGCCTGGCGGAGATCCGGGCGTCCATGGCTGGGGCCACCGGGGAGCTGGAGGCGGCGCAAGACGCGCCGGCCGAGATTGAGGAGGCCCCCGAGGAAACCACGAAGACCGAAGCGCCGGCGAACGGCGGCGTCAACGACGCGCTTGCCGAGGCCGAGGCGTACATCGGGGACGAGGGCGACACGCGTGACGACGCCCCCGAGACCCCCGCTCCCGAGAAGTAGCGGGCGCATAAAGAGGCGGGCCGGAGGAACCATTCCCCGGCCCGCCTCGCTAGTTGGAAGTGCGGATGTTGATGAGCACCCCGCGGATCCCGGAGTGGAAACCGTCGCGCAGGTTGACACGCTGGTTCTCACTCAGCGTGTATTCGTGGAGCGTCTCGCAGGCGAACTGAAGGAGAGGCCTGTCTATCTCGGGGGGAAGGCCGCCACCCGAGAGCATGTGAGCCTTGTCCCGCTGCTCAGATGAGGCGGCGTTCTCGTACCACCACGTGGCGTACTGCCTGCCCACGTCGTAGGGGGTCTGGAACCCGGCCGATGTCCACACTTCCTCGGGAAGGGGGACGTAGCGCGAGCGCAGTTTGCGCCGGGGCGCCATCATCGAGGGCTTGGGCGTTGGTTTCGGTGCTCCTGTCCGGGGTTCGGAACCCGGGGCCGGGTCTGACCCGGGCACGGGAGTCGTCGTGTGCTGGTTGACCTCCACTTCCACCTCGCTGGGATCATCCTCCTCCTCGGGGATGAACTCCTCTCGCTCCGCGTGGCGGATCTCCGACCCGGGTCGCGCGGGTTGTGTAGGGATCGAAGTATCCTCCGCCGCATCTGAGGGAGCGGAAGAACGCACCGTCTGCCCCGCGACATGCGGGCTCCGACGCTCCGGAACCGGAGCGGATTCGGTGGCCCCCCGCTTCGTGCCGGGGGATTCGCATGACGGCAGGTCCTCCGGCCTGAGCGGGTCGCCGTAAGGCACCGGGGCAGGTCCCTCGTCCAAGCCGATGGGCTCGGCATCGCCGAGCGGGCGCTCCCGGATGCTCGGCGGCAGAGGCCCCTCGAGCACCTGCAGCTGCATCGCGTCGGCGAAGTCCTCCCGCGGGTCCAGGATCGTGGTGGTGTCGCAGGCGTGGCGGAGGGCGGCGGACATGGAATCCCACCCGAAGCCGTAGAGGTGCACACGCACCCCGTTGTTGGCGGCCTCCTCGACGCCCGGGATCATGTCGGCATCACCGGTGACGAGGACGAAGTCGCTGAACTGGCCGCGCATGGCGTTGACCACGACATCGGCGACGAGGCGGGTGTCCACGCCCTTCTGGGTGCGGCGCTCGCCCCACTCGATGAGCTGGCCGGTCCGGAGCTGCACGCCGTCGCAGGTGCGCAGGGCACGCTGATAGCGGTGGGGGCCGGATTCGGGGATCCCGTCGTACCAGTACTGACGGTGGAGGGGTTGGTCGAGTTGGTTGGTGACCATTTCCCGGAGAGTGGCCACGACCTCCGGGAGGTCAATTTCTAATTGGGATCGTGCGCCGATTGACCAGGAGTTGTAAAAGCTGGCCAGCAGGTATGAGGTGTCGACGAACACGAGTGTGCGTTCAAGCATGGCTCCTATAATCCGTATCTTCTATTTCTAAAAATTTTCGTTGGGCACCCCTAGTGTGCACTACTTCCGCACCGTTAGTCACGGAGGCCGCCGTGAGCAGCACGCTTCGTCCGCGGCGGGGCACCTGTACCAGTTTCAACGGTTGAATCACCGGGTGCGTTCCCAAACCACTTGTATAGTTGATTACATATGTAACGAACCATCGATGGGAGTGGAGATGAAGCCGGCAGTGGAACCCCTCTTCTCCCAGGTCGCCCGCTTCGTCCAGGATCTCATCATCGACGGGGTCCTCGGCCCCGGTGAGCGCGCGCCGTCAACCAACGAGCTTGCCGAGTTCCACGACATCAACCCAGCCACGGCCCGTAAGGGCCTCGCATTGCTTGTCGACGCCGGCATCCTCCGCACCCGGCGGGGGATCGGCACCTTCGTAACCCCCGACGCAAAGGCGATCATCATCGCCGAAAGAAGGGAAGCCCTCCCGGCCGCCTTCGTGGCCCCGCTTGTCGACGAGGCCCTGCGCCTCGGATACGACCGGGATTCACTCCACGACCTGATCCAGAGGGTGGCGGAAAGCAGGGGAATGTACCGCTGAAAGAAGGGGGTGTTTATGCGTGTTTTCCTGGGGATTTGTGT
>NZ_DDJO01000018.1 GCF_002339505.1 Corynebacterium sp. UBA2622 | reverse complement strand
AGCGCCTCGCGCAGCTCGGGGGAGGTGGAGAACCAAGAGGGGAGGTCGGCCATTCCCAGGCCGAGCTCGTTGTTGATCAGCTCCCACTTGTGCCCCTCGTCGAACCCGACCAGGGTGACCGCGATGCCGGAGTGGTTCGCGCGCCCGGTGCGCCCGATGCGGTGCACGTAGGTCATCGGGTCATCGGGGGCCTGGTAGTTGATCACGTGGGTCACGTCGTCCACGTCGATGCCTCGGGCGGCGACGTCGGTGGCCACCAGGATTTCGACCTCACCGGTGCGGAAGGCGGTCAGCGAGCGCTCCCGGGCCTCCTGGCCCATGTCACCGTGGACGGAGGCGACGGTGAAACCACGCGAGGCCATGTCCTCGGCCACTTCGGCGGCGGAGCGCTTCGTGCGGGCGAAGATGATCGTCCGACCCCGCCCGCGCGCCTGCAGAATGCGCGCGGTGACCTCCGGCTTGTCCATTCGGTGGGAGAGAAAGGCAACCTGCCGCGTGGTGGCGTGGGTGGGGGCGGCGTCCTCCATCTCGGCTCGGATGTGCATGGGGTGGTCCATCATCGAGCGCGCGAGGGTGAGGATCGGGCCGGGCATGGTCGCCGAGAACAGCATCGTCTGCACGGGGGAGCCCAGCCCGACCCAGAGCTTCTGGATGGCGGGGAGGAAACCCATGTCGAGCATCTCGTCGGCCTCGTCGAGAACGAGAATGGCCACGCGGTCGAGCCGGAGATCCCCGCGCTCGTGGAGGTCAATCAGACGCCCCGGGGTGCCGACAACCACGTCGACGCCCGATTCGAGGGCGTCGATCTGCTCCTCGTAGGGGCGCCCGCCGTAGATCGTCGTCAAGCGGAGCGGCGTGTAGCGGGCCGCGGCCGCGAGGTCCTTGGTGACCTGCACCGCGAGTTCGCGCGTGGGGACGACGACGAGCGCCCGGGGGGTGCCGTCGGGCTCGTCAATGCCGGCATCGTCGAAGACCCGGTCGAGCAGGGGAACCCCGAACCCGTAGGTCTTGCCCATGCCGGTGCGGGCCTGGCCGATCAGGTCGCGGCCGTCGAGGGCGAGGGGAATCGCGAGCTCCTGGATTGAGAACGTGCGGTCAATGCCGATCTCCGCGAGGGCGTCCACGATCTCCGCGGCTACGCCGAGCTGCGCGAACGTCGGCTCGGCCTGCTGCCGCGGACGCTGGCTGTCGTCTGAGTAGGGCACCCCATCATCTTAGCGGGAGGCCGTTACAATGGGCTCACCGCTGCGACAGCGCAACGGCAGCGCAGCAACCACGGGGCGCACCGCCCCACCCCCGCCCCGCCGAGGGCCGGGCCCCGCCCGGGAACGCGGGGGCGGAAACTGCAGCGAAACGCAACGAAGGACAGTGATTCACACTCATGGATATCAAGATCGGTCTCGCCGACAGCCCGCGCGAACTCGTCATCGCGAGCGACGGCAACCAGGACGACATCATTTCCCAGGTCACCCGCGCCATCGAGGGCGGGGAGCCGACCGTTGCGATGAGCGACGACCGGGGCCGGAAATACGTCGTGCGCACGGAGAAGATCTCCTACGTCGAAGTGGGCAACACCACCGCCCGTACGGTTGGCTTCACGCCGTAAGCGCGGGTTAGATTAAGTCGCTATGACGCGACACCACGCCACACCCCCGGAGCAGCGGAAGCCGGAAGGGCGCGATTCCTTCTTCGTGCGTTTCGCCCGGGAGTACGGCTGGCGCGCCTACGCCATCCCGGTGCTGGCGGTGATCACCGCCCTCGTGCTGGCGAACATGGTGCAGAACCCGGGGGAGAGCGCCGTCGCAGATTCGGGCCCCGCCAGCTCAACGACCGCCACCCCGGCCACGCGCACCCCGGCGGATTTGCCCGAGGGCGCGCTCAACCCCAACGACCTTCCCCCGGGTGGTGCCTACACCGAGCAGGGCAGGGGCACCTACCACGAGGTGGGCAAGCCCGGGGCGAAGGCGGGTAGCGGGGAGGAGCAGGTTGTCCGCTACGTTGTCGAGATCGAGGACGGCGTGGACGCGGCGAGTTACGGGGGAGATGACGGCTTCGCCTCGCTTATCGACGCCACCTTCGCCGATCCCCGGGGATGGACGAACGACCCCCGGTTCCGCTTCGAGCGCGTGACCGGCGCGGATAAACCCGATCTGCGCATCCAGTTGACCTCGGTGGGCACCACCCGCGAGCGCTGCGGCGCCGATCTGGGCCTGGAGGTGAGCTGCCGCACCACCATCACAGGGGAAAGCACCGTGGTGGTCAACGAGTCGCGCTGGGTGAGGGGTGCCGCTCCCTTCGAGGGCGACCTGGGGCGCTACCGCCAGTACCTGATCAACCACGAGGTCGGCCACGCCCTGGGCTTCGCCGCCCACGAGGCCTGCCCCGCCAACGGGGAGCTGGCACCGGTGATGATGCAGCAGACGCTGAGTCTGAGCAACGCCGAGCTCCACGCCCTCGACTCGTCCGAGGTCTACCCCGACACCGGGGAGACCTGCCTGGCAAACCCGTGGCCCTACCCGCGGCCCGCGGTTTTGTAAGCTCGCAGGCGTGGACATACCAGAGCACGTACTCGCAGCGTTCCAGATCCAGGGTGAGGTGGCTGCGCCAGCAGGCCCCGCCTGGGACTACGGCGCCCGCCTCGGCCGGTTCGTGGTGGCGCACGCGGGGCCGACGGCCGCGTGGTCGGCCAAGGTACGGGAACGACTCGCCCCGCAGGGACTGAGGGTGGCCCGGCCCGTGCGCGCCACCGACGGGCGCTTTGTCGTCGGCGGCTACAAGGCCAGCGATTTCGCCGAGGGGGATGTCACGTCGCGCGTCGACGAGGTGATCGCCGCGGCGCTCGCCTTCGACGACGCGATGGCGGACGTGGCAGCGCCGGGTGCGGACCGCACCGACCGCTGGGCGGAGGCGGACCGGGCAGCCTGGCAGGGCGCGGAGACGGAGGGGCCGGTGCAGGTGGCGCACGCCGACTTCTTCCACACCTGCATCTTCTCGGGGATGCTCCCGCCCCTGCTCACCGACATCGTGCCCACCGCCGAGCCGCGACCCGTCGGTTATACGGCCGCGCTCGTGCTTGTCGACGGCCTCCTCACCCGCTCGGTCGACGAACTCGTGGTCTCCCGGTGGGCGCATATCGCGGACCTGCCCGCCCTGGCGATGCGTGCCCTGGACTACCGCGAAATCCTCGACGACGCAGAGGGGTCGAACATGCGTTCGAATATCGCCCGCGTGCGTTCGCTGTTGATGTCCGCCTAGCCTGACACAATGGGTGGCATGCATGTCGCCCGCTCCACCTCCTCCGCCAACCCCGGTGCCGCCAACCCCGGTGCCGCCAACCCCGGTGCGCCGGTCCCCGCGACCCCACGGGCCTTTCTCGTCCCCCGGGAGCGGGAGCGTCCGGAGAGAACGTGGCCTGTCGCCCCGCCCCTGTCCGGCACCTGGAAGGTGACGGGGGAGGCGGGATCGGGGGTCTCCAGCTTCCTCGTCGACACCGCGGTGCGCGCGATCGAGGCGGGAGCGGATCCGCGCGGGGTGCTCCTGCTTACCGCGTCGAAGGAGTCCGCCTCCCGCCTGCGCGTCGAGCTTTCGGATCGTCTCGCCGGATCGGGGTTCGTCACGGATGCCCCCCTGGTTCGCTCGGTCCACTCCCTCGCCTTCGCACTGGTGCGCCAGAGTTCAGAGGAGCCCATCCGCCTGATCTCGGGTGCCGAGCAGGACGCGGTCATCCGACAGCTCCTGCAGGGCAACGCCGCCGACGGGCGGGGGACGTGGCCGGTGGAGCTGCGCCCCGCGCTGACCCTCGTCGGCTTCGCGCGGCAGCTGCGCGACTTCCTCCTGCGTTCCGTCGAGCGCCAGCTCGGCCCTGATGAACTGCGCGACCTCGGGGAGATCCACGGTCGGCCGATCTGGGGTGCCTCCGGTGACTTTCTCCGCGAGTATCGGCAGGTCATGGCCCTGTCGGGCGCCCGAAACCTCTCCGCATCCGAGCTCGTGGCCGAGGCGCTGCGCGTCCCGTCCGGGCAGACGTGGCACACGGTTCTCGTTGACGACGCGCAGCACCTCGATCCCGCCTCCGCCGAACTCGTCCGCCGCCTCGTGGATTCCGCGGACCTCGGAATTGTCGCGGGAGACGAGGAGCAGTCCGTGTTCCATTTCCGGGGTGCATCACCCCATTTCCTCCACAACCTGGGTGGCCTGGAGCACCAGCTCATCGACCTCGGCCGGTCGCGGCGCACCCCGGAGTGCTCCGTTGTGGTGGCGGCCTCGGCATCGGCGCAGAACGCGGTGCTTGTGGACACCCTCAGGCGGTCCCACCTGGAGGAGGGGGTCGATTACCGGGAAATGGCCGTGGTCGTGCGCTCCACCGGCATGCTCGAACCGGTCCGCCGAGCGCTGCTGCACGCCGGTGTCCCCGCCGCCCTCAACCCGACGGATGTGGTGCTCAGCGAGCAGCGGATTGTCGCGTCCCTGCTCCTCGGGTTGCGCGCGCTCAACGAGGAGCTCACCGCGCCCGAATGGCGGGACCTGCTCCTCGGTCCGGTCGGTGGTACCGACCCGGTCACGCTGCGGCGCCTGCTCCGGGAAATCCGCCGCTGGGCGCCCGGGGAGAGGGCCGAGGAGACGCTGCGCGGGCTGCTGCTCGACCGCGGTGGCCTGCCCGACTTTGGCACCATGCTGACCGACCGCGAACTGGACATCCTCACCCACATCCGCGCCATCATCGATGCCGGGCGCACCGCCCAGGAGGACGGGGGAACCGTCGAAGAGGTTCTCTGGGCCGTGTGGAACGCCGCCGGCCTGGCGAACCGCCTGCTCGCGATCGCGCTGCGCGGCGGGGCCACCGGCTCCCAGGCGGACCGGGACCTCGACTCCGTCATGGCACTCTTCGACGCGGCGGGAGATTTCACGGAACGCCGGGCATCGGCGGGCGTGGACTCCTTCGTCTCCTACATCCTGGAGCAGGTCCTGCCCACGGGTGTGCGCGACCGGCGCACGGCCACGCCCGACGCCGTCGCCCTCCTCACTGCGCACGGAGTGGCGGGCCGTGAGTTCCGGCGCGTCATCGTCACAGGGGTGCAGGAGCAGACGTGGCCCGCCCTGGGGGAGACGGGAACGATGTTCGGCCAGGAAGACCTCGTGGACCTCATCGACAACGGCGTGGACCCGGCGGTTCCGGTCTCGCACAAGGCCGAACGACTGACTGAGGAGCGGCGGTTGTTCGCCCTGGCCACCAGCCGCGCCACGGAGCGGGTGCTGGTCACCGCGGTCGACGAACCGGACGGTGAGGAGGTGGTGGAACCCTCGCGCTTCGTCGAGGAATTCGCCGCGGACCGCGGCATCACCGTCCACCGGGTGCTCGCTGAGGACCGCACGCTCACCGTCTCCACCGGCAAGGGGGAGGAGGGGGGCGGGGCCCCCGTTCTGCGGGTGCTCGCGCACGACGAGCTCATCGCCGAGCTGCGGGGCGCGCTTGCCGCCGAAGAATCCGACGAGGTGACCCGGGCGCAGGCGGCGCGCCAGCTGGCCAGGCTGGCGGAGGCCGGGGTGCCCGGGGCGGACCCGGGCGAGTGGTGGACGGTCACGGAGCCGTCGTCAAGCGAGGCGTTGTCCGTGCGCGGGCGGCTGTCGCCGTCCCGAATCGAGAGCCTGCTGGAATGCCCGATGCGTTCTGTTCTGCAGCGCATGCTCGGGCTGGATTCCTCGCTGAACATGGTGTGGGGTTCCATGGCCCACGCGTACCTGGAGGCGCTGGGCCGCGGTGTTGACGAGGTCGTCGCCCGCCGGGCCACCGTCGAGGCGCGCCGGGCCGCGGATGACGCGCCGCGCTGGAAGGGGGAGCGGGACATCGCGGAGTTCGAGAAGATGCTCGTCCACGTCAACGGGTGGTTCGAGTCCTCGCGCTCGGCGTTCACCCAGGTGGCCGTGGAGGCTGGCGTGGACGTGCAGGTCACCCCGGAGCTGCGGATCGTGGGGCGGATGGACCGGCTCGAGCGGGAGGAGAGCGGCGCGTACCACGTCGTCGATCTGAAGACCGGAAGGAGTGCGCCCTCGTCCGCGAAGATGGGGGAGAACGCCCAGCTCACCGCGTACCAGCTGGCTCTCTCGCGCGGCGTGCTGCGCGACGGGGAGGTTGTCACGGCGGACCCCGGCGAGGATCCCCTGGAGGTGGGCGGGGCGGTCCTCGTCTACCCGCGGGTCAACAAGGCGGGCGCCACGCGCCTCCAGGCCCCGAAAAGCCCCGGGGAGCTTGTCGAGTTCACCGAGGCAATCGCCCCCCTGCCCGCCGCAATGGCCGGCCCCGAACTGCTCGCCCGGACGGGGCAGCACTGCGACCGCTGCGCGGTGCGCGCCCTGTGCCCCGTCCAGCCCGAAGGACAGGTGATCACCAATGGTTAACCCCGCCGCGCGCGAACCCATGAGCCCCGTCGTGCTCTCGCGCTACCTCGGCCAGGCGTTCCCGCCCACCGCGCAGCAGGCTGAGATCATCGGGGCGGAACCGGGCCCGCTGCTCGTGGTGGCGGGCGCCGGCGCCGGAAAAACCGAGACGATGGCGGCGCGCGTGGTGTGGCTCGTGGCCAACGGTTACGCCCGCCCGGATGAGATCCTCGGTCTCACGTTCACCCGCAAGGCCGCGCAGGAGCTGGGCAAGCGCATCCGTGATCGTCTGGCCACGCTGGCCTCCAACACCGAGCTCATCCGCAGGCTGGACCCCAGCGGCGAGCTTGCCGCAGCGCTCACGGTCATCGCCCCCTCCGTCTCCACCTACGACTCCTACGCCGGGGACCTGATCCGCGAGTACGGCCTTCTCGTCCCCGTCGAACCCGACGCTCGCCTGATCACGGATGCCGAGCTGCACGCCATCGCACACGAGGTGGTCACATCGTTCAGCGGGGACCTCCTCCCCGACGGGATCGAGAACGCGTCCGTGGGCACGGTCGTGCAGGACCTGCTCGCGCTCGTCTCCTCAATGGGCAACGAGCTGAGGGACCCGGAGGCGATCAGGGAGAACGCGGAGATCTTCCTGAAGGAGACCGAGGAGTTGCCGGAGGCGCCGAAGAAACCCGGGTTCAGCGCGGCGCTGGGCACGTGGCGCTCCAAGCAGGAGCTGAGGGCCAGGTACCTGCCCCTGGCCGAGGCTCTCGGAGCGGAGCTGCGCAGGCGCGGGCTGGTCACCTTCAACGAGCAGATGTCCGTGGCCGCCCGTCTCGCACAGGCCCACGCGTCGGTGGGGGAGTCCCAGCGCCGCCGGTTCCGCGTGGTGATGTTGGATGAGTACCAGGACACGTCCCACGCGCAGCGGGTCCTCCTCCGCAGCCTTTTCGGCGAGGGGCGTGACGGTGCCGAACCCCATTCCCACCCCCTGACCGTCACCGCGGTCGGTGATCCGATGCAGGCCATTTACGGCTGGCGCGGCGCCACCGCGGCCAACCTCGCCGCCTTCGTGGAGGACTTCCCCCTCCCCGACGGAACACCCGCACCGAAAAAACAGCTCACCACGTCCTGGCGCAACCCCGCCGAGGTGCTCACCCTGGCGAACACCGTCTCTGACGCGTTGCTGGGCACGGGGGAGAACCGTGCGGTAGCACCGCTGCAGCCGCGCGAGGGTGCCGGCGCCGGCGACGTCACCCTGGGCTTTTTCGGCCACGAGGACGAGGAAATCGACTTCGTCGCCGATAACCTCGCCGCCCAGTACGCCGAGTGCACGGAGCACGGGAGGGAATTCTCCGCGGCCGTGCTGGTGCGCAAGAACAAGACCTCCCCGGAGGTGGCCGAGGCGCTCGAGGCGCGGGGGGTCCCCTACGAGGTCGTCGGGCTCGCCGGGCTTCTCGACGTCCCCGAGGTCGCCGACACCGTCGCCATCGCGACCATGCTGGTTCGCCCCCACGACTCCGCCGCCGCCCTGCGCGTCCTCGCCGGTCCCGCCGTCGGTCTGGGGCTCAAGGACCTGGACGCCCTGGCCCGGCGGGCGACCAACCTGAACGGAACCGCCGCGCCCGCCGAGGAGCAGGCCCCGGACGCGCCCGCGGCCGGGGACATCGACCCCGTCGAACGGTTGAGGGAGCAGCTGGCCGAGCTGGTGGCCGGCGCCGAAAACATCATGGCCGCGGCGGACCGCCCCGCGGGGCTCACCGACGCCGTGGCCGATCTGGGCGAGCCCGAGCGCTACACGGAGGAGGGGCTCGCCCGGTTGAGGCGGCTGGCATCGAAGCTGCGCACCCTGCGCACGGGCAGTCTGGGCAAGCGCCTGCCCGACCTCTTCGCCGACATCATCTCCGCCTTCGGCATCCGCACCGAGACCATGGTGCGCCCCTCGGCCACCGGCACGGTGCACCTGGACCGCCTCCTCGAGGAGGTCGCCGCGTACCCCGGCTCCAGCGTCGACTCCCTGCTGGATTACTTCGACCTCGCCCGCTCGCACGAGGACGGCCTGACCCCCGGTTCCGTCGCGGTCAGCTCGGACAGGGTGCAGATTCTCACCGCCCACAAGGCGAAGGGGCTCGAGTGGGACACCGTCGCCGTCGTCCACGCCGATTCGGACACCTACGACGCCAAGGCGGAAACATTCCTGACCTTCATCAAGCACCTGCCGGAGGAGGAGTTCGCCGCCTTCGAGGAGGCGGGCGACCGGAAGGAGTTCGAGCAGGCCGGGAAGCATTACATCGATGAAAAACGCGACACGTTGAGGGAGGAGGCCGCCCGCCTCTTCTACGTCGCGCTGACCCGCTCGGCGCGCAAGCTGCTCATCACCGGTGCCGAGCGGAGCGCCGGGCACGTGAAATCCCACGCCCCCTACGGTCATTTCGAGTCCCTGCGCCCGCTCGTGCCGGAGGAACGCGTCGTCTGCTGGGGGCCGGACGCCGAAGCCGGCGCAGCAGACGGGGAGCGCGGGGATGCGCCCGCGCGGGAGGGCCTCTGGCCCCACCTGGACGTGCACCCCCGGGAGGCGCGGGCCGCCGCGGCGGTCGAGCGCGCCCGTACGGAGCTGCCGCCCGCCGCGGAGGGGGAGCTGTTCTCCCTCTGGGAGCGCGACACCACCGCGCTCATCGACGAGCACGAGGCGGAGCTCGCCGCCGAGGTGCCCGTGGTGATCCCGGGCGAGCTGACCGCCTCCGACGTCGTGGCCATCAAGGCGGACCCGGTGCAGTTCGCCCGCCGCGCACGCCGGCCCGTTCCCTTCAAGCCCAACGCCTACGCCAAGCGCGGCACCGCGTTCCACGAGTGGCTGGAGGAGTTCTACGGCGCACGCCCGCTCCTGAGTGAGGACGAGTTGCCCGGAAGCGACGAGGAGGACGTCGACAAGCAGACGCTCGAGCGGCTCAAGGCGAGCTTCGAGGCCAGCCCGTGGGCGCACCGCACCCCGGCGTACGTGGAGCACCCCTTCGAGCTCGCGCTCGGCGACTCCGTGGTGCGCGGCCGCATGGACGCCGTGTTCGAGGATGTGGACGGGTGGACCGTCGTGGACTGGAAGACGGGTGCCCGCCCCACGGCGGGGGAGATGGAGGCCACGAAGCTGCAGCTCGCCGTCTACCGGGAGGCGTGGAGGCGGATCGCCGGAGACGGCCGCGAGGTGCGCGCCGTGTTCTTCTACGTGCGCACGGGCGAGGACTACAGCCCCGCCGACCTGCCGGACCGCGACCAGCTCGGGGAGCTGCTTCGGCAATCCTCCGCGGGCGGGTTAAAGTTCGGTGAGGGAACACAACAGTAAGGGGCGCGACGGTGAAGCGGATCGGGAGCATCATGCCGCAGGTGACGTGGCGCGACAGGTTTCAGGGAAACCCCGGCATGGAGGAAACGCCCGTCCACACGCTTCTCGACGTCGTGCGCATCCCCACCTCCGAGCGCTCCACGCCCTGGAAGCTGATCACCCGGCGTTTCCTGTACGCGACTTTGATCGTCGTGGCAGTCTCCATCACCGTCTACTTCGACCGCCACGGTTATTCCGAGCCGCTGACCTTCATCGACGCCGTCTACTATTCCGCCGTGACCCTGTCGACGACGGGTTACGGTGACATCACTCCGGTCACCCAGAGCGCGCGGTTGGTGAACATCCTGGTCATCATGCCGTTCAGGATCGCGTTCCTCATGCTCCTGGTCGGCACCACCCTGTCCGTGCTGACGGAGGATTCCCGTCGGACGCTCCAGATCCAGCAGTGGAGGAGAACCTTGCGCAACCACACCATCATCATCGGCTACGGCACCAAGGGCCGCTCCGCCATCGACGCCCTGCTCGCGGACGGTGCCTCCCCGTCCAGCATCGTCGTCATCGACGCCGACCCCGTCGTCCTCTCCCGCGCCGAGAAGCGCGGCCTGGTCACCGTGCAGGGCAACGCCACGAAGTCGGCGGTGCTCAACATCGCCGGGGCGAGCCGGGCGCGTTCCGTGGTCGTTGCGCCCTCCTCGGACGACACCGCGGTGCTGGTCACCCTGTCCGTCCGCGAGCTGGCCCCCACCGCGATGATCGTCGCCAGCGTCCGCGAGAGTGAGAATCAGCACCTGCTCATGCAGTCGGGTGCCGATTCCGTGGTCGTCTCCTCCGAGACCGCCGGGCGCCTCCTTGGGCTGGCCACCGTCACCCCGCCCGTGGTGGCGATGATGGAGGACCTGCTGAGCCCCGACGAGGGCTTCACCGTGGCCGAGCGGCCCATCGGCGACGACGAGGTCGGGGCGAACCCGCGCCACCTCGCCGACATCGTCCTCGGCGTGGTGCGCTCCGGCGAGCTCTACCGCATCGACTCGCCGGAGGCCGAGACGGTCGAGCCGGGAGACCGCCTGCTCTACGTGCGCCACACCCAGGAATCGCCCACGTCCAGCGACCCCGTCGTGCCGCGGGAGTAAAACCACGGCCGACCCGCACCCGCCAGATGCCGCCAGACCCCGCGAGACTCCTAGGACACCATGACGATCGACCTCTCCCTCCTCGACGACGACCAGCGCGTCGCCGCCACCGCGCCCCGCGGGCCCGTATGCATCCTCGCCGGCGCGGGCACCGGCAAAACCCGCACGATCACCTACCGCATCGCCCACCTCATCGACCAGGGCATGGTCTCGCCCCAGAAGGTCCTCGCCGTCACGTTCACGCAGCGCGCCGCAGGGGAGATGCGCGACCGCCTGCGCACCATGGGCATCGGCGGGGTGCAGGCGCGCACCTTCCACGCCGCCGCGATGCGCCAACTGCGCTACTTCTGGCCCCAGATCGCCGGCGACATGCCGTGGCGGCTGCTGGACAACAAGTTCCCCCTCGTGGGCCGCGCCGCCCGCGCCGCCGGTCTGGATTCCGGCAAGGACATGGTGCGCGACCTGCTCAGCGAGATCGAGTGGGCGAAGGCCTCCGTGATCGGCGCCGACGAGTACGTCGAGCGGGTCTCCGGCACGAAACGCACACCCCCGGCCGACCCCGCCAAGGTCGCGGACGTCTACCGCATGTACGAGGAGGCGAAGTCGAGCCCGGAGGGCATGCTCCTCGACTTCGACGACCTCCTGCTCCACGTCGCCGGCGCCCTCGAGCACGCGCCCGCGGTGGCGGAGGAGTTCCGCACCCAGTACCAGAGCTTCGTGGTGGACGAGTACCAGGACGTCACACCGCTGCAGCAGCGGGTCCTCGAGGGGTGGCTCGGCCAGCGCGACGACCTCACCGTCGTCGGCGACGCCAACCAGACCATCTATTCCTTCACCGGGGCCACCCCCGACTACCTGCTCAATTTCTCGCGCACGTACGCCCACGCGACCGTCGTGAAGCTGCAGCGCGACTACCGCTCCACGCCGCAGATCACCTCGCTCGCCAACGAGGTCATCGGCAAGGCATCGGGCCGCGTGGCGGGCACCCGGCTCGAGCTCGAGGGCATGCGCCCCAACGGCCCGGCACCGACATTCAACGCCTACGACGACGAACCCACCGAGGCCCGCGAGGTCGCCGCGGCCATCCGCAAGCTTCTCGACGACGGTGTCCCCGCCCGTGAAATCGCGGTCCTCTACCGCATCAACGCCCAGTCCGCCGCGTTCGAGGCGGCCCTCTCGGACGCCGGCATCGTCTACCAGGTCCGCGGGGGTGAGGGTTTCTTCCAGCGCCCCGAAATCCGCGAGGCCACCTCGGCCCTCGTTGCCGCCGCCCGCCGCACCGACCTGCCGGACGACCCCGTCACCGTCTCCCGGGCCGCGCTCGCGCCCCTCGGCCTGACCCCCACCGAGCCCGAGGGCGCCCAGGCCCGCGAGCGCTGGCAGACGCTGTCCGCGCTCGTGGATCTCATCGAAGAGATCGTGACCCGCGGTGAGGCCGCCACGCTAGTCGACGTCCTGCGCTCCCTGCGCCAGCGCGCGGAGGCGAAGCAGCCGCCCGCCGTCGACGGGGTGACCCTGGCCAGCCTTCACGCCGCGAAGGGCCTGGAATGGGACGCCGTCTTCCTCGTCGGGCTGGTGGAGAACACCCTTCCCATCTCCCACGCCATCAAGGCGGGCGACGACCAGATCGAGGAGGAGCGCCGCCTCTTCTATGTCGGCGTCACACGCGCCCGCGAGCACCTGGGGCTCTCCTGGTCCCTCGCCCGCCAGGAGGGCGGGCGCAAGAGCCGCAGCCGCTCGCGCTTCCTCGACGGCATCGCCCCCAACCTTGAGGTGGAGAACACCCCGCAGCGCCTCAAGCGGGCCCGCGCGTGCCGGGTGTGCGGCAACCCCCTGGACACCCCGGCGGAGAAGTCCCTGGGCCGGCACAACGAGTGCGAGCCGGACTACAACGAGGACGCGTTCCTGGCCCTGAAGGCTTGGCGTCTCGACGTAGCCCGGGAGGGAGGGTTCCCGCCCTTCATGGTGTTCACGGACGCCACGCTCCTCTCCATCGCCGAGGAGTTGCCGGCCACGCCGCGCGAATTGCTGGACATCTCCGGTGTCGGCCCGGCGAAGGTGCAGAACTTCGGCGAGGGGGTCCTGGAGACCATCGCCCAGTTCCGCTGAGCCCGCGCGCTTCCGGGCTGCCTCAGTAGCACACCGGGCAGCTCGGGTGCGGCGGCACTTCCTCCCGGATCTCCGGTTCCGGACCGAAGGGGTCGACAATGAGCCGCAGACCCCGCGCCGGGTGCTCCGCGGACACCCCGGGCGGGTCGGGGGCGCCGCAAATCCGGCGCACCACCCGCGCCGCCGCGGCGGCCCCGGCGGCGATGACCAGCGGGTCCGGCTCCGGCGGGTCGTCGCGGATGGCGCGGGCCACGCGGGCCCAGTTCGCGTCCCGGTCCACGTGGTAGAGGTGGGCGCAGTGCAGGCACGGCCCGCTGCGGTCCATCCCCACGGGGCCGACGAATACGCGGGCGTCGACGAGGGAGACGGGAACGATGGGCCCCGAGCGCTGGCGCGTCAGATGCGCGAGGTGGGTGGCGGAGACGAGCTGGTCCACAACCAACAGCGGCAGCGAGCGGTCGCTGTTGGCGAGGAAGCGTTCGTGGCTCTCCCGGCGCAGCGGGGTGCGCACCTGCATGCGGGCGCTGGCCAGGAGGGAAAGGAGGGCGTCGCCAAGCGGGGTGCGCCCCACGAGTAGGGCCGCCGACGGCGGGGTGGTGACGAGCACGCGGTAGGAGAGCAGGTCGGCCACGAGGCTCAGGATCTCCTCCGGCTCAAGGCCGCATTCCGCGCGGGCTGTTTCGACGAGCCACTCCAGGCGGGTGGGGGAGCGCAGGGTGCGCAGCACCCCCGCGAGAGGCCCGGCGGCGGGCGTTTCGACGATCCCGCTGCGCGTCGCGTCCGCCCCGAACTGCAGGCTGCCCGGGCCGCGCGCGAATACGGTGGCGCCGGGCGCGAAACGCATGATCGTCGATCCCTCGAGCGCCATGGTGCCTCCCCCCCCGAAACGCATCCCGAATCACAGCCCCGAAACCCGCCCCGCAGGCCGGCTCCCCACGAGCGGGGCGATCGGGATCCATTGCAGCACAGATAGGATGGCTTGTCATGGGAACCGAATCCGCTGGAGCGCCGGGGGCCCAGCCGGTGCCCGAGGTGCGGGTGATCCGCTCGGCGCGCCGCACACGAACGATCCAGGCCCGCGAAGTCGGCGGGGTCGTAGAGGTGCGCATCCCCGCCTCCTTCACCGCGGCGCAGGAGCGCGAGGCCGTGGAAGAGATGGTGGCGCGGCTCCGCAGGAAGTCCACCTCATCCGCCCGCTCGGACACGGACCTCGAGCGCCGGGCGCGCGAGCTCAACCGCTCGGTCCTGGAGGGGCGAGCGCGTCCCGGGTCGATCCGCTGGGTGGGCAACCAGAACACAAGGTGGGGTTCGTGCACCGTCTCCACCGGCGACATCCGCATCAGCGACAGGCTGCGTGATGCCCCCGACTACGTGCTGGACTCCGTCATCGTGCACGAGCTCACGCACACATTCATTCAGGGGCATTCGGCCGAGTTCTGGGCGTGGGCCGACAGGGCGCCACGGGCGGAAAGGGCGCGGGGATACCTGGAGGCCCTCCAGCGCCTGCGCGGAGGGCAGGGCTGAAGGGCCTCTCTCAGGTGCGGGAGAGCCAGCGGAACGGGCCCTCCTAGAGCTCGGTGCCGTCCTGGCTGCCGTCGTCCCCGCCGTCGCCGTCCTCGCGGCGCAGCTCGGGGTTGTTGCGCATTTCCTCCTCCAGCTTGGCGAACTCCTCGTCCAGGTTGGTGTCGGGGGAGTCGTCGAGAAGCGTGTCGATGAACGCGGCCGGGTTGTCCAGGTCCTCGGCGGTGGGCAGGAAGTCCGGGTGGTCCCACACGGCGTCGCGCCGCTCCTGCCCGACCGCGGTGTTGGCGCGGCGCCACAGCTCCGCCGCCTCGCGGACTTTCGGGGCTCCGAGCTCGATGCCGACGATGTTGGCGAAGGCCTTCTCGGCGGAGCCGCCGGTGGCGCGGCGGCGCGCCCACGCCTCACCCAGCTGCCCGGAGGAGGGGATGCGGGAGCCGAGGGAGTCCTCCACCACCACGTCGACCCAGCCCTCGACGAGCGCGAGCAGGGTCTCCATGCGCGAGGCGGCCGCGGCATTGCGCGAGGTCACCCGCGGGGAGAGGTCCTGGCCCTGCAGCTCGTTGAGCTTGTCCTGGATCTGCTGCGGGTCGCCCGCCTCCAGGTTGAGGGAGCGGGCGATCTCCTCCAGGTGGGATGTGTCCAGCTCGAGCCCGGCGGCGTACTCCTCGACGGAGGAGACGAGGCGTTCGACGAGCCACGGCACGTGCTTGAACAGGCGCTGGCGGGCCGCCTCACGCGCCGCAAGGTAGACGAGCACGTCCTGCGCCGGCACGGAGAGGTCCTTGGACACGCCCGCCGCGTTGCGCGGCAGGATCGCCGCGACCCCGGCCGGGGCGACGGGCAGGCCGAAATCGGTGCCGGTGAGCGCCTGCTGGGCGAGGTCGCCCAGCGCGTGGCCGAGCTGCATTCCGAAGTTCATGGCGTTGACCTGGTTGAACATTCCCGCCATGGGGCCCATCATCTCGCGGGCCTCCTCGGGCATGGCCTCCATCTGCGCGCGGCCCATGTTCTCGGCCACGGGGTTTACCAGGCGCTTCCAGGTGGGCATGGTGTTGTCGAGCCAGTCCCCGGCGCCCCAGGCGGCGGCCTGCGCCCCGGAGGCGGGAAGGGTGGTGGACTCGTCCAGCCACAGATCCACCAGGCACAGGGCCTCGGCGACGGCGTTGGAGTCGGTCTCGGGAACCGGCTTCGTCTCAGTGATCCGCTGGCGCGCCATGCGCAGAGCGAGGTCGAAGTTCACCGCGTCGGACTCGTCACGGTTGTTCATCGTCGAGCCCATTCCGGAGAGCATCTGGCCGAACTGGTTGAGGATGTCGCCCAGGTTCCCACCCTGACCCGACCCCGCCGCGGAGTCGCCGAGCCCGAAGCTGAACGCCGCGAAGGGGTTGTCGGCGCGGCCGTTGCCGCCGTCACCGCTGCCACCCTTGTCGCGGTCATTGCGGCCGTCGCCGTTGTCACCGTCGCCGTCGTCGCCGCGGCCATTGAAGGGGAAGGAGAACCCGAATCCGTTGCTCATGCGCCCAAGCGTACATACGGCCCTCCGGCCGACGCGAGGATTCACCGCCGCGAAGGGCGACGCTGAGAGCGAACACCTCCCGCCCGTTCGGTTCAGTCCGCCCGCGGCCCTGGGTTAAGATGACACCCCGTGAAACCTGGAACCCCCGGAAGTTCGAGATGCCCCCAGAACCCCGGTAGCGCGGACCGCCCGGCGAAAGCCCCGCTGCCACAGGGGCAGGGCCCGCAGGGGGAGGATCCCGCCGGGCACCCGGAGGCCACTGACCCGGCAGCCCCTCACCGCCAGCACCGCTCCCGCCGCCGCGCCACCCTCGCGCTGGGTGCCCTGCCCGTCGCCGCGCTAGCGCTCGCACTGTCGGTCTCCCACATCCCCTTCACGGATATTGCCCTGACGGTTCCCTACGCCGCCGAGGGCCCGGGGCCGACGTTCAACACGCTCGGCGACGTGGACGGCACTCCCGTTGTCGACGTCGAGGGCGCGCCCCTGGACCCGACAGCGGGCAACCTCAACATGACCACGGTGTCGGTGCGCACCAACATGACCCTGACGCAGGCCCTGGGCCGCTGGGCCGTTTCCCACGACACGATCGTTCCCCTCGAGCAGGTCATTCCCCCGGACGCCACCGAGGAGCAGATGCAGGAGCAGAACAAGGAATCCTTCGTCGCCTCCGAGGCCTCCGCCACCGTTGCGGCGATGAAGTACCTGGGCAGGCCCACGAGCGTCGTCGTGCACGACACCGTCAGCGGGGCCGCCGCCGACGGGGTACTGCACGCCGGGGACGTGATCACTTCCGTCGACGGGCGCGATGTGAGCCAGCCGGGTGAGGTGCAGGACACGGTCCGCTCCCACGCGCCGGGCGACGAGCTGAAGCTCTCCGTCCGCCGTGACGGCGCGGACCAGGACCTCGCGGTGAAGCTGGGGCAGAGCAAAGAGGACGCGAAGGTCCCGCAGCTCGGCATCCTCATGAGCTCCGAGCCCGCGGACGGGGTGAACGTCTCCTACAACCTCAACGACATCGGCGGGCCGAGCGCCGGCATGATGTTCTCGCTGGCGGTGATCGACAAGCTTTCCCCGGGCGAGCTCAACGGCGGGAAGTTCGTCGCCGGCACCGGCACGATCGACGAGGACGGCAAGGTCGGGCCCATCGGAGGCATCGCGCACAAGATGGAGGCCTCGCGCCAGGCGGGCGCCCAGCTCTTCCTCGCGCCCTCCGGCAACTGTGATGAGGTGGTCAAGGCGAAGGCGGGGGACATGAAGGTCGCCAGCGTGAGCACGCTTGACGACGCCGTCAAGGCCATGCAGGACTACAGCGCGGGCCGCGATGTCGCAGCCTGCCCCGCCAACGGCTAGGAGGCCGGCTTCTCCGCCGCCGTTGCGCGTGGCGTGGTCGAGCCCGTCGCCGTCGCCTCCCCCGAGGTCGGCTCCGCGCTCTGGGACAGGCCCAGCTTGTGGATCCGCTCGCGCGGGTCCTCCTGGTCGGAGGAGATGAGCTGCTGCAGCACCTGGCCCTTCTCGTTGTCCACGACGGTGATGATGGCCGAGGTGCCCAGGGTGGACCAGCCCACCACGCGCGTCCCGTTGTCCTCCACGATGCGCGAGCTGCGCAGCTCCGTGAGCAGCTGGGTCGTCGAGGCGGCCTTGGCGTCCGAGTCGAAGAGCTGGAACTGCCCGATCTCGGGGCCGGAGCAGTCGTAGGAACCGGCCATGTCCGTCTGGCTGCACGTCTCCAGCTGCGCGAACAGGGACGCGGGGGCGAGTGTGGAGAAGCGCTTGGACACGTCGTCGACAAGCTGCTTGTTCTGCGAGCGCTCCCCGCGCGAGCTTGTCGACGTCCCGCTGGCCGCCGTGGAGGAGGTTTCCGGGCTGGTTGAAACCTCGGTGGATGTCTCCGTGGTGGTGGACTCCCCGGCGGTGGTTTGCCCGGCGCCGGGTTTGGGCTGGGCGGGTTCGTTCCTCGCGCAACCGGTGAGGACGAGCGCGGAACACGCGGCGGCGATGGCCGTCAGACGGGCGGGGTGAATGCGGTGCACTCGGGGTCTCCTTGGGGTGGGGGAGGTGTCGGGGGTTAGCTTAATTCAAATTCGTCGGGGTCCTGCTCGAGGCCGAAGCGCAGCGCCGCGATGACGTGGGGTGCGACACCGGGGCCGCCGCGCAGCTCGATGTCGTCCTGCGCGAAGGGCCCCTTCGCCTCCAGCTCCTCCTCGGTGGGGCGCAGCTGCAGGAGGGTGAGCTCCAGATCCTCGCCCCGCAGCACCCCGGAGAACAGGCGCGCGGCGCGGGGCTCCGCGGTGTCGGGCGCGGAGGCGTCGCGGAAGACAATCTCCTGCGCGAGCACGACCCCCTCGACCTCGCGGGGCCAGGCGAGGCGCGCGACGTACTCCGCGAGCTCCTCTGAGCCCGGGAGGATCGTCTCGGGGAGGTTGTCCTGGACCACGAGGGTCAGCGGCGAGTCCGCGCCCTCCGTGTCGAGACGGTCGAACTGGTCCACCAGCAGATCCGTGGGCACGAGGGCGAAGAGGGTGGGGCCGGCATCCCACCCCTCGGCGTGGACGAATTCCACGGCTTCCATCATGGCTTTATTGAGTGCTGGCTGGGAAAGCATGGGGGAACCCTTCTGGCCGCTCGGGCGTTGGTCACTTTAAGCTAAGACTCTAGTACGCGTTATTTGAAACTCTTTCTAAGGAGCAGGATTGGCTACCCGCCTAACCCAGCCTCGCCCGCGCCCAAGCCAGCCGAGTAAAGGCCTGGCCACGACCATTTTCATAGTCGGCGCCCTCATCTTCCTCGTTCCGCTGATCATCAGCTTCTACACAGACTGGCTGTGGTTCGGGGAGCTCGACTTCCGGAGCGTGTTCAGCAAGGTCATCATCTCCCGCGTGGTGCTCTTCCTCGTCTTCGCGGTCATCGGCGGAGCAATCAGCTATCTCGCGGCGCATTTCGCGTGGCGCGGGCGGCCCCGCGACCTCGGCGCGGATGACCCCTTCGCTTCCGGTCCGAACCCGTACCGGGCATCGATCAACGCCGGGGTGCGCACGCTGCTCATCTGGATTCCGGTGGCGGTGGCGCTCTTCAGCGGATTGATCGGCCAGCGGATGTGGCGCACGTTCATGCTGTGGCTCAACCGCTCCGACTTCGGCACCACCGACCCGCAGTTCCACCGCGACCTCGGGTTCTACGCATTCACCCTGCCCGCCCTCAACGTTGTCGTGGATCTGCTGTCCATGCTCCTCATCGTTGCGTTCATCGTCGGCCTGGTGGCGCACTACATGCTCGGCGGCATCCGCATCGGCAGCAACGTCGCCGGCGTGAAGGGCTTCATCTCCCGTCCCGCGCGCGTCCAGCTCGCTCTCACCGCGGGCCTGTGGATGCTGCTCAAGGCGGTCGGTTACTGGCTGGAGCGCTACAGCCTCCTGTTCCAGCAGAACGACATCTTTACTGGTGCGTCCTACACGACGATCAACGCGTCGCTGCCGGCGAAGATCATCCTCACCGTCATCGCGGTGATCGTCGCCGCGGCGTTCTTCGCGTCCATCGTCTACAAGGACTTCCGCGTCCCGGTCCTGGCCACCGTGCTCATGCTCTTCTCGGCCGTCGTCATCGGCGGCGTGTGGCCGGCGCTGCTCGAGCAGTTCTCCGTCAGGCCGAACCGCCAGGCCAAGGAAAACGAGTACATCGGCCGCAACATCGAGGCCACCCGCCAGGCCTACGGGCTGACCGACGACAAGGTCACCTACGACGACAACTGGGGCGGCAACGTCTCCAACAACGACGTGGCCAAGGATGCCGCGACCATCGCGAACATCCGCCTGCTCGACCCGGACATCATCTCGCCGACGTTCACCCAGAACCAGCAGCTGCGCAACTTCTACGGCTTCCCGGACACCCTTGCCATGGACCGCTACGAGGTAAACGGCGAGATGCGGGACTTCGTCGTCGCGGCCCGCGAGCTGAACCCGAACTCCCTGCAGGAAAACCAGCGTGACTGGATCAACCGCCACACCGTCTACACCCACGGCAACGGCTTCGTCGCGGCGCAGGCGAACACCGTCGACGAGGCGGCGCAGGACGCCGGCTCCACCCGTGGCGGTCTGCCCATCTTCTCCGTCTCCGACCTTCAGGCCAACGCCCAGGCGGAGGCCAGCAGTGAAGCGGAGCAGCTGGGCATCCGCGTCGACGAGCCCCGCATCTACTACGGGCCGGTGATCGCCGGAGCCAAGGACGGCCTGGATTACGCCATTGTCGGAGACAACGGCCAGGGCCCGGTGGAGTACGACACCGACACCTCCTCCTACACCTACTCCGGGCGCGCCGGTGTGAACGTGGGCAACTGGGTCAACCGGGCCGCCTACGCCGTAAAGTTCCACGAGCTGAACATGATCCTGTCCAACCGGGTCGGTTCCGACTCGAAGATCCTCTACGACCGGGACCCGCGCGAGCGCGTGCAGAAGGTCGCTCCCTGGCTGACCACCGATTCGAAGACTTACCCGGCCGTCGTGGACGGCCGCGTGAAGTGGATCGTGGACGGCTACACAACGCTCGCCGAGATGCCCTACGCCACGCGCACCTCGCTCACAGACACCACGCAGGACGCCCTCAACCCCGACGGCACCACCCAGCGCCTGGTGAACAAGAACCTGGGCTACATCCGCAACTCGGTCAAGGCCACCGTGGACGCCTACGACGGCAGCGTGGACCTCTACGCCTTCGATGAGTCCGACCCGGTGCTCAAGGCCTGGATGGGAGCCTTCCCCGACACCGTCCACCCCGGCAGCGACATCTCCCCGGACCTCCGGGAGCACCTGCGCTACCCCGAGGACCTGTTCAAGGTCCAGCGCGAGCTGCTTGCCCGCTACCACGTCAACGATCCGGGCGTGTTCTTCAACAACGACGCCTTCTGGTCGGTGCCGAACGATCCGACGGCTCCCGAGGGCCGCCAGGAACTGAACCAGCCTCCGTACTACGTGGTCGCCGCGGACCCGGAGACGCAAAAGCCCTCCTTCCAGCTGATCACGCCGTTCCGCGGCCTGAGCCGCGAGTTCCTCTCGGCGCACATGTCGGTGTCGTCCGACCCGGACAACTACGGCAAGATCACCGTCCGCGTGCTGCCCACGAACACGCAGACGCAGGGCCCGAAGCAGGCGCAGGACGCGCTGATGTCCTCCGACCAGGTCGCCCGCGACCGCACCCTGTGGCAGGGCACGAACGACCTGAAGAACGGCAACCTGCTCACCCTGCCGGTGGGCGGGGGAGAGATCCTCTACGTCGAGCCGATCTACTCGCAGCGCAAGGACCAAGCTTCGGCCTTCCCGAAGCTGCTGCGGGTGCTGGTCTTCTACCGCGGACAGGTCGGTTACGCCCCGACGATCTCGCAGGCTCTGAGCCAGGTGGGGATCAACTCCGACGCCGCCCAGGACATCGACATCGCGAACGACGGCGGAAACAACGCGCCCGCGCCTGCCCAGCAGGGTGGCAACGCCCCCGCCTCGGGCAGCCGCGACGACGCGCTCAAGCAGATCGACGACGCCCTGAAGCAGGTCCAGAGCGCGCGCAACGGCTCCTTCGAGGAGTACGGCCGCGCCCTCGACGGCCTGGACAAGGCCGTGGAAAGCTACAAGAACGCCAAGTAGGGCAGGGTGGAAGCGGGGCCGGGCGGGGAGACCTGCCGGGCCCCGCTTTATTCGCTTGGCGACACCCCTCACCAGCCGATTTGGTGTTGGGGAGGGAAGTCTATATAGTTCTTCTTCGTTGCCAGTTGATGGCAGCAGGTGAAAGTGAATATCACCCGTCGCGGGGTGGAGCAGTTCGGTAGCTCGCTGGGCTCATAACCCAGAGGTCGTAGGTTCGAATCCTGCCCCCGCTACTAAAAGGAAAGGCCTCCAGCTTTAAGCTGGGGGCCTTTTCCTGTGGACAGGTCACGGCGCGCTCTGCCGGTGCCACATTGTCGGTGCGGGGAGCGGCGGATAGCCTGGGTGGGTCACCTGTGCCAGCCGACCAGAAAGCGCCCATGGCCTCCCGTCTTCCCGCTGCATCCCCGCAATCCACCACCGGGCCCGAGTTGTCCGTGGCCGTCGAGGACGTACAGGGGAGCGGGCCGGGCGTCGCCAAGCTGCGGCACCGTGCGGAGATCCCGATGCTGGTGCTGGGGCTCGTCCTCACCGCCGCGATGGTCGCGGTGATCCTCTACCTCACCCTCACCGACACCCCGTTGCCCGACTGGGCGGCGGCGGCCCTTCTGGGGCTGCTCGCCCCGGTGATCGCGTGGGCGGTGCTGGGCAGGTGGCAGTACTGGAGCAAGATCGCGAACGGGGTGGAGGTCACCCCTCGCCAGCTGCCGCGGTTGTGGGACGAGTACGAGCGGCTCGCCCGGGACATGGGCTTCGGCGCGCCGGGGAAGGGTGTTCCCAGGCGGATGCGGCAGATTCCCCCGCTGTACCTCCTCAACGGGAACGGGACGCTCAACGCGTACTCGGCGAAATGCCGCACCCAGGCGGCCTACGTGGTGGTCTACAGCGACCTGGTGGACATGGCGTACCGCCACGACGACTTCTCGGGCCTGCGGTTCGTGCTCGCCCACGAGCTCGGCCACATCAAGTGCGGGCACGTGAGCTTCTGGAGGCTGATCGTCAACCCAGTTCTCACGCTCACCCGCCTGAGCCCGTCGCTGTCACGGGCGCAGGAGTACACCGCGGACCGCGCGGCGTGCTACTACGCCATGGAGGGGGCACCCTCGATGATGATCCTCTACGCGGGAAAGAACATGTACCCGGAGATCGATACCGATGCGTATTACGAGGCGGTGGAGGAACACTCCGACGGGTTCTGGCTCAAGGCGGTGAACTTCATGGCGGACCACGCCGTCGGTTTCCGGCGCATGGCCGCGCTGCGGCAGGCGCAGGAGCACGGGTGGGACGTGCACGGGAAGATGCTCTAACCCTTCCGCTACACCCAGCGCGCCTACACCCAGCGCGCCTACACCCAGCGCGCCTACACCCAGCGCGCCTACACCCAGCGCGCCTACACCCAGCGCGCCNNGCGCGCCTACCCCCAGCGCCCCCCGACCCGCGTCTCGGTGCCGAGGGGCTCGATGTGCACCACGGTCTCGGCGCCTCCGAGGGAGCGGGCGATGCCCTCCTCGATGAGGTCGGCGTAGGAGTGCGAGCGCTCGACGGACCAGTCACCGGGCACCTGCATCACGATGTTCACCAGGCGGTCGCGGCCGAAGGCGACCGCGCGCACGGAAGTGAAGGCGACGCCCTTCTCCGCGGCGAAGGCGTTCAGGTAACCGTCGATGGTGTCCAGCTCCTCCCGGGGCAGGGCCTGGTTGAGGAGCCCCAGGATCGCGCTTTTGAGCAGCTTGTAGCCGGTGAAGAGGATGTTCACGCCCACGGCCAGGGCGATGACGGGATCGAGGATCTCCCAGCCGGTGAGGGCCACGAGGGCGATGCCCACCAGAACACCCACGGTGGTCCACACGTCCGTGATGAGGTGGTGGCCGTCGGCGTCGAGGGTCGCGGAGCGGTAGCGTCGGCCGGCTCGGATGAGCAGGAGCCCCACCGCGAGGTTCAGGACGGAGGCGATCGTGGAGAGCAGAAGGCCCAGGCCCGCCTGCTCGATGGGCTGGGGGTGCAGGATGCGCTCCACCGCCGTGTAGATGATGGCGATGGCCGCGACGAAGATCATCGCGCCCTCGACCTGGGCGGAGAAGTACTCGGCCTTGGCGTGGCCGAAGGGGTGGTTGTCATCCGCCGGCTTGGCGGAGATCTTCAGCGCCCACAGGCCCACGACCGCGGCGACGACGTTGATCACGGACTCGATGGCGTCGGAAAGAAAGCCCACCGACCCGGTGATCAGCGCCGCGGCGAGCTTCAGGGCGATGGTGGCGATGGACGCGGCGATGGATAGCCACATGAAGCGCTCCAGCAGTGTCTGCTCCTGTGCGGGGCTACGCGGCGCATCGGTGGTGGGGGTGGTGTCTGACATGTTCGGGCCTCCGGAGGGGGCGCCGGCGGGCCATGAAAAAGAGACCGTTCGACGCCGCACTGTTTGCGGGGTCGAAGGTCTCGCTCACTCTTTCTCAGAGCTGACAGGCCGGGTGGGGGACCACCAGTGTGTCGACCTGCCACGACCGCGCGGCTGGCTGCCGCGAGGCGGATCTACTCCCCTTCATCGCCGGACAGCCTAGCACGCGCCCTTGGATCTCTGGGCCGAGCCGGTAGGCTGGCGCCGGTACGCATGAGACCGATGACTGAGGGGAGTACCACCGTGGGACGCTGGATTGTTGCAATTGCCGGGGCCGTGATCGGCGCGCTCTTCTTCGGGTGGGTCCTGAACATGCTGGGCGTGACGGGGATCCTCTACACAATCCTCGTGCTCGTCGGCTCGGCCGCCACGTCCTCGGCGGCGGGTGCTTTGATCCGGCCCCGGTAGCCGGGCGGGAACAAAACGGGTGAAGCCTAGAAGTTCTCCAGGATCGCCTCTGCCACGCCCGCGGCGCTGGTCGGGTTCTGGCCGGTGACCAGCTTGCCGTCCACCACGACGTGCTTGGTCATGGGCACGCGGGCCTTGGAGAATTCACCGGCCTGCTCGGTAAGGCGCTCCTCCAGGGAAAAGGGCACCTCGTTGGAGCGACGGGCGAGCTTCTCCTCGGCCCAGGTGTAACCGGTGACGCGCTTGCCGTCGAGAAGCCTGGTGCCGTCGGAGAGCGGGACGTCGAGAAGCCCGTTCGGGCCGTGGCACACCGCGGAGACGATCTTGCCGCTCTCGGTGAAGTGGGCCAGCGCCGCCTTGAGGGACTCGTCGTCGAAGTCGAACATCGTGCCGTGGCCGCCGATGAGGTAGATGCCGTCGTAGTCGTCGAGGGTGACGTCCGCGAGCGCCGGGGTGGAGTCAAGCTGCTCCATGAACGTCGCGTCCTCGTAGCGCTTGTTGGTGCCGCCCATGAGCAGGTAGGGGCCCTGCAGGCTCACCGGGTCAATGGGGACGGAACCGCCGGCGATGCTGGCCAGGTCAACCTGGTGCCCGGCCTTCTCCATCACGTCGTAGAAGTGCGTGTATTCGCCGAGCCACATGCCGGTGTGGATGCCGGTGGACTGGTAGCGGTGGGTGCTGGTGGATACTGCGAGGAATTTCATTGGCCCGAATCTAGTCCGTGCGCGTTCGCCCCGCCAGGAAGGTCGTGCAGCGTGATGCCGCGCCGGGCCGCCTCCCCGGCGAAGCGCTCCACAAAGCGCCGCGAGCGCGCACCGGAGGCGCAGTAAACCAGCACCTCCGACCCGGCACCAAAGCCGGCAAGCAGCTCCGTGGCCCGCTCCGGGCGGTCCTCCCACACCGAGGTCGGCAGGCTCACACCGGGGCGGGGGAGGTCGCGCAGCATCTTTTCGTGGGGTTCGCGCACGTCGATCGCGGGAAGTCCACGCGCGAGCAGCTTGGCGGCGCCCCCGTCCCCGCCCCGGCCACCCCCGGCGGGCACGGCGCACGCGCCCGCCCCGTAGTCGCCGAAGTCCGTGACCGGCGCGCGCCCCGGATCGCGGGCGACCGCGAAGGCCCTGATAGTCCCGGTCAGCGCGTCGTAGATGCGCAGCCCGCCGACGCGGGACTCGCCGACACCCGTGAGGTGCTTCACCACCTCCGTGGCCATGAGGCCGCCGACGACCGAGGTGGTCACCCCGAGCACTCCCGCGGTGGCGCAGTCCGGCACCGAGCCGGCTGCGGGCTGGGCGGGGTAGAGGTCGCGCATTCCCGCGCCGTCGGCGGGCGCGCCGGGCCCGGACCACCACAGGGCGATGTCCCCCCTGTAACGCAGCACCGAGCCCCAGACAAGGGGGGTACCGGTGATCTCCGCGGCGTCGGCGGCGAGGAACTTGGTGGCGAAGGTGTCGGAGCCGTCGACGAGCACGTCGACATCGCCCAAAAGATCCAGGGCGTTGGCGGCGGTGAACCGCTCGGCCAGCGCGGTGACGGTGATCCCCGGCTGCAGCCCTTCCAGCCGCCCGCGGGCCACCTCAACCTTGGCGCGGCCCACGTCCGCGGCGCTGAAGAGGGTCTGGCGGTGGATGTTGGAGAGGTCGACGGTGTCGTCGTCAAGCACCGTGATGCGCCCGACACCGGTTGCGGCGAGGGCCTGCATCACCGGGCAGCCGAGCCCGCCGGCGCCAATGACGAGCACGTGCGCGCGGTGGAGGGCCTCCTGCTGGGTCAGGCCGAAGCCGGGGAGGTTCATCTGCCGGGCGGTGCGCTCCAGCTCCCCGCGGGGCAGGTCGGACCCGCGCGGGCTCACAGGACCTGGTCGGCCCAGCTGGCCAGTCCCTCGAAGCTGGAGGAGGCCACCGCGTGCTCGCGGCGGGGGATGCGCCCGGCACCGCGGGCGAGCTCACCGGATTCCACGGCGAGCTTCATCGCCCGCGCCATGGCCACGGGGTCCTGGCAGCGGTTCACGGCGCTGGCCAGAAGGACCCCGGCGCACCCGAGCTCCATGGCCAGGGCCGCATCGGAGGCGGTGCCCACCCCGGCGTCGATGAGCACCGGGACCCCGGCGCGGGAGCAGATCAGCTCGATGTTGTGGGGGTTGAGGATCCCCAGCCCCGTGCCGATCGGCGCCCCCAGGGGCATGACCGCGGAGGCTCCGGCGTCCTCGAGGCGCCGCGCCGCGACGGGGTCGTCGGAGGTGTAGGCGAGGACGGTGAACCCGTCGTCGACGAGCAGCTCGCAGGCGTCGACGGTCTCCACCACGTCAGGAAGCAGCGTGCGGTCGTCGGCGATGACCTCGAGCTTGACCCAGTCGGTGCCCAGGGCCTCGCGGGCGAGCCGAGAGGTGATCACGGCGTCGCGCGCGGTGCGACAACCCGCGGTGTTGGGCAGAGCGGCGATGCCGAGGCGGGTGAGCATCTCGAAGACGGACTCCCCGCCGGGCGCGCTCGCGGCGTGGCGGCGCATGGCCACGGTGGTCAGCTCGGTGCCCGAGGCCACGAGGGCGCGCTCCAGCATGTCCATCGAGCTCGCGCCGCCGGTGCCCATGATGAGCCGCGAGCCGAGTTTCCGTCCGGCAATCTCGAGCACGGTTAACCTCCCTGGACCGCTGTGAGGATGTCCACGCGCGCCCCCTCGGCGAGCCCGGTGGCCGCCCAGGCGGAGCGGGGGACCACCTCGCCGTCCACGGCCACGGCGGTACCCGCGGCGGGCACCTCGCCGCACGCCTCAACCACGAGGGCCTCCACGGTGTCCGCGGCGGTGTCCCGGGGCTCGTCGTTCAGCGTGATCTTCATCGGTTCCTCCCACGGTCTGAGTGCCTCATCGGGTCGCACGCGGTCAAGTCTACGGAGGGCTCCCGCTTCTCGACGACCTCGGCACCGCACCTGGCGGCCAGCGAGGCCAGCAGGATGCCGTGGCGGAAATACCCGGTGGAGACGACGACGCGGTCGCTCACGCGCCCCAGGTAGGGCAGGTCGTCGGGGGAGCCGGGGCGGGCGCCGGTGGTGGTCTCCAGGAAGTCGCAGTCCTCGATTCCCGGGGCGATCTCGATGGCGTCGCGCAGCAGCTGGAACACCCCGCTGACCTGCGGCGTGGGGCGGTCGTCCTCGCGGCTGGTGGCGCCGATGGTCAGAGTGTGGTCCTCCCGGGGGATGAGGTAGACAGGGCGGTCCTCCACGAAGCCGCGGATAACCCGGTCCACCAGCGGGTACTGGTGCTCGGGCACGCGCAGCTGCACCACGTCGCCGTAGACGGGGCGCAGCTTCAGCGGGGCCTCGCCGGAATACCAGCCCATGATGTCGCGGGCACCGAGACCGGCACAGATGATCACCTGGTCCGCTTCGAGGGCGGAAACGTCGGTGATCCGTTCTTCGCGGAAGGTGACGGAGGCGGCGCGGCAGGCGTCGTAAAGCGCGCGCGTGAACAGCCTCGGCTGGACCTGGTGGTCCCCGGCGATGCGCACCACCCCGGCCAGCGAGGGGGAGAGGGCGGGTTCGAGGGTGCGGGCCTGGCGGGTGGTCAGGGAATCGACGTCCATGCCGCGTTCGCGCTGGTAGGCGCGCAGCTGCTCGAGGTGGGCGCGGTCCGCCCTGTCCCGCGCCACCACGAGGGTGCCCTCCGTGCGGTAACCGGTGGGCAGGTTGGAGAACCTGGCGGTGAGGGCGATGAGCTCGGGGTACCACTCGGCGGCGCGGTTCATCAGGGGAAACAGCGGGTCCTGCCGGTAGACCATCTCCGCCGTGGGCGCGAGCATCCCGCCCGCGTGGTGGGAGGCACCGGACAGCGGCTCCGGGTCGTGCACCGTGACGGCGTGGCCCCGGTCCGCGAGGGTGAGTGCGGTGGCCAGCCCCACGATGCCCGCCCCAACGACGGAAACGGTGAGTGCTCCGGTCGCGGTCACGCGCCCGCTCCGCGACGGATCCTCATCCGCCTGTGGGGAACACCGGTATCGAGGAACTCCTCGCCCTCCTCCACGAACCCGAACCGGTTGTAGTACCCCACCAGGCCGGCCTGCGCCTCGATGACGAGGTCCCCCTCCCAGCGTGTGGTGTAGTCGATGGCCTGCCCCAGCAGCTCGTGCCCCAGGCCCGTCCCGCGCGCGGCGGGGGCGACCACGAAACGCCCGAAGTGGGGCCCGTCCCCCGCGGGGAAGACGCGGCCGCATGCGAGCAGTGCACCGTCTTCGCCCCAGGCGAGGACGTGCCGGGTTTCGGGGTCGGCGTCGATGTCGTCGAGTTCGTTGTACGGGCAGTTCTGCTCGGCGACGAAGACGTCGACGCGGAGCCGGAAGAGGGCGTAGGCCTGAGGGCCCGTGAGCTCCCCGAGGGTTCTGAATTCAATCATCAGGATCTCCTGTCTGCGGTTTCAGGCGCGGTTGAGGTAACGCGACCGGATCTGAGCCGCGCGGACGGTGGCGGAGACCACGGCCAGCGCGGCGAGCACGAAGAAGGGCAAGGACGGGCCGACGCGCGGCTCCAGCCACTGGATCAGCGGCGGGAGGCCGAAGCCGACGTAAGTGGCCGCGTAGTACATGCCCATCACGCGCCCGCGGTGCGCCGGGGGCGCGTAGGTGTTCACATCCAGCAAGCCGTCGCGCAGGCACAGGCCGTACGCCGCCCCGAGCAGGACCGTCGCGGCGAAAAAGAGCGGCAGTGGCGGGGTCGCGCCCCCGAGCCCGGCGAGCAGCATTCCGGCCGCCGCCAGGACAGCCCCGGTGACCCCGGCCCGCGGGCCCCAGTCGAAACGTCTGCCCAGCGCCTGGACTACGAGGCCGGTGCCGAAGCCGATGACGGCCGCCAGCCCCGGCAGGAAGACACCGGTGGAGAAGTACTCCGCGACGCGGGCGGACAACCCCACCATCGGGGTCGTGATGGACGCAAAGACCCACACCGCCACCGGCACCGCGGTGGCCAGCGCCCGAGCGGCGGACCGCCCGCCGGGGGCCGCACCGCTTCCCGGTGAGGCGGCCGGCGCGATCACCCGCGGCACGTCACCCGCGCGCAGCGAGTACACCACGGCGCACAGGGACAACCCGATGGTGAGGGCGAAGGGGACCCACACAGGTGCGAAGGTCTCCGCCACCACGCCCGAGAAAAACGGGCCGAGCGCGAAACCCGAGGTGAGCACGATACCGGCCAGCGTCGCACCGCCGGCTCCGCCCAGGCGCGCAGCCCAGGCGGTGCCGGCGCTGACCACCAGGCCCACGCCGAGGCCCACCACGAACCGCCCGCACAGCAACCCCGCCGGGCCGTGGAAGACGAGCAGCACGAGGTTGCCGAGCGCCGCGACGAGGCTGCCCGACATCACCACCGGCCGCGCCCCGACCCGGTCCGCGACCGCGCCACCGGCCAACAGGGAGGGCAGCAGCCCCAGTGCGTAGATGCCGTAGGCGCCGTTGACCAGCAGGGGGGACAGGTGCAGCCGCTCCCTCAGCACTACCAGCACGGAGGCGAAGTGGTTGGCGGACCACCCCGCCGTCACCAGGAAGAGGATGACGCTGGCGAAGACACGCCGGTTAGCCATGCGTGCCCCTACCCGGCCGCGCCGCGGTCGAATTCACGGATCACCCGCTCGACGTAGCCGCGGGGGTCCGCGGCGTTCATGATCCCGCGCACGATCGCCACCCCGTCCACGCCCGTGCGCGCCAGGTCGCGGGCATCCTCCGCCGTCACGTCGCCGATGGCCACTACCGGCACCCGGGACGCGCGAACGAGCTCCGGGTAACCCTCGAGCCCGAGGAGCGGGCGGCCCGAGTTTTTCGTGGGGGTCGCGCGGAAGGGGCCCGCGCCGATGTAGTCGATGCAGTCGGCCACCTCGTTTGCATGTTCAACCAGCTCGAGCGTGCCCGTGGTCAGGCCGATCACGGCATCGGGGCCGAGCAGGTCCCGCACGACGCGCACGTCCAGGTCGTCCTGGCCCACGTGCACGCCCGCGACCCCCTCGCCGCGAAGGGCGAGGGCGACGTCCGGGCGGTCGTCGACAAGCACCCGCGTCCCGGGGCTGACCTTATGCACCTCGCGGGCCACCTCGCGCGCGAGGAGGTACAGATCCCGCGCGGAGATCGGTTTGCTGCGCACCTGGATCACCCCGGCGCCGCCGAGGGCCGCCTCCCGCGCGCGCTTGACGACGTCCGGCCCCGCGCCCGTGACAAAGTAGCAGCGCAGGTCGAGACCGGCGCGGCCGTCAGTCATTGCGCAGGGCTTTGATCAGCTCGTCCTTGTTCATGTCCGACCGCCCCTCAATTTCCAGCTCCCGGGCGCGCTCGTAGAGCTCGTCGCGGGTCCAGTCCTCGTACGAACCGGACTTCCCGCCCTTCTCACCCACCTTGGAGCGCGAGGACTTGGCGGCGGCGTTGGCGATGGCCGCGGCCTTGGACTTGGAGTTGCCCTCCTCGCGGAGCTTCTCGTAGAGTTCACCGTCCTTGACGGACGGGCCGCCGGGGGTCTTTTCCGGGTTCTTGTCTTCAGCCATGGTGCTCAAGTGTAGGGGCGCGCCCCTAGGAATTCGCCCCCTCCGGAAGGTAGACCTGGGAACCGAGCTCTCGGAATTCCTCGGCCATCTTCTCCTCGCCCTCGCGCCGGGTCACCGACGGGGTGAAGGTGGGGATCCCGAGGTCGGCGATGAGGGACTGGTTTTCCGGCGTGAGCGCCTCGTCGAGCTTGTCGCCGAACTCGTCGCGGATGTCCTGGCTGATGCGCATGGAGCAGAACTTCGGGCCGCACATGGAGCAGAAGTGCGCCGTCTTCGCGGGCTCGGCGGGCAGGGTCTCGTCGTGGTAGGCCTGAGCGGTGTCGGGGTCGAGCGAGAGCGCGAACTGGTCGTTCCAGCGGAACTCGAAGCGCGCCTTGCTCATCGCGTCGTCCCACTCGTGGGCCCCGGGGTGGCCCTTGGCCACGTCCGCGGCGTGGGCGGCGAGCTTGTAGGTGATCACGCCCGTCTTCACGTCGTCCTTGTTGGGCAGGCCGAGGTGCTCCTTCGGCGTGACGTAGCACAGCATCGCAGTTCCGCCGGCGGCGATGTTGGCGGCGCCGATGGCGGAGGTGATGTGGTCGTAACCCGGAGCGATATCGGTGACCAGGGGGCCGAGGGTGTAAAACGGCGCGCCGCCGCACCACTCCTCCTCCTTGTCGTTGTTGATCTGGATCTTGTTCAGCGGTACGTGACCGGGGCCCTCGATCATCACCTGGACGTCGTAGTCCCAGGCGCGCCTGCACAACTCGCCGATGGTCTTCAGCTCAGCGAACTGGGCGGTGTCGTTCGCGTCGGCGATGGAGCCGGGGCGCAGGCCGTCACCGAGGGAGAAGGCGACATCGTAGGCGGCGAAGATCTCGCAGAGCTCGTCGAAGTTCTCGTACAGGAAGGACTCCTTGTGATGGGCGAGGCACCAGCCGGCCATGATGGAGCCGCCGCGGGAGACGATGCCGGTGACGCGCCGGGAGGTCAGCGGTACGAAGGGCAGGCGCACGCCGGCGTGGACCGTCATGTAGTCCACGCCCTGCTCGGCCTGCTCGATGACGGTGTCGCGGAAGATCTCCCACGTCAGCTCCTCGGCCATCCCGCCGACTTTCTCCAGCGCCTGGTAGATGGGCACGGTGCCGATGGGCACGGGGGAGTTGCGCAGGATCCACTCGCGGGTGGTGTGGATGTCGTTGCCGGTGGACAGGTCCATCACGGTGTCCGCGCCCCAGCGCGTGGCCCAGCGCAGCTTGTCCACCTCCTCGCGGATGGAGCTGGTCACGGCGGAGTTGCCGATGTTCGCGTTGATCTTGGTCAAAAACGCGTTGCCGATGATCATCGGCTCGCTCTCCGGGTGGTTGACGTTGTTGGGGATGATCGCCCGGCCCGCCGCGACCTCCGAGCGGACCTTTTCCACGTCACAGTGCTCGCGCAGCGCGACGAACTCCATTTCGCGCGTGACGACGCCCTGCCGGGCGTAGTGCATCTGCGTCACGCGCCTGCCCCCGCGGGCGCGCAGGGGAGCCCGGCGCACCCCGCGCCACTCCTCGCTGGCTGCCCCCCGCTTGGCGGCGCGGGTGCCGTCGTCAAGCAGGTTGCGCTCGCGGCCGGTGTACTCCTCGACATCCCCGCGTCCGGTGATCCACCCTGTGCGCAGGCCCGGCAGGCCGTCCTCGGGTTCGGCCCACGGCCCGCGGGTGCGGTAGATGGAGAAGTCGGGATTAGGCCCGGTGGGGGAATCGTCGAGCTGGATGGCGGTTTCGGGGATCTCGAGGCCGTCGCGCACGATGGGTGCGTAGCGGTGCTTGGGGTGGATTTCGCGCGCGTAAATGTCTGTCATGACACTCCTTCAACTTCCTTCGCTGGTGCTAACCAGACAGGTTCAAACGGTGCCCGCGCGGGATTCAGCGCGGTCTCAGCCCCTGACCATGGGGCGCCCGTGTTAGGTCGTGCCGTTCAGCGTATCCGGTTTCAGCGGGTTTCGGGAGAGGTTTCCCCGCGCACCCCGCCAGTGCCGGCCACGGGAGCGCCGGGCCCGGGGGAGTAGGGCTCCAGCCGCTTGGTCGGCCCGTAGGAGAGGCGCCGGTGCAGGCTCTCGAAGGGCCCCTGGATCCCGTACCTCTCCAGGACGGAGGCGAGCGCGAGGGTGACCAGCCACACGAGGACGGCGACCCCCGTCTTGCCCGTGATGGAGGCGTGCAGGCCCAGGCCGAGGGTGAAGGGCATGGTAAAAGCGATGAAGAGGAACGACTGCGCGAGGTAGCCCGTCATGGAGCGCTTCCCCAGCGCGACGAAGGGGTGTGCCCACGCCGGCGCGGAAGGGTCTCCCACCTCCTCGTACCGGCGGTACATCCGCTTCTGCACGGGGTCGGCCACGAGGGTCAGGCCGGCCAGGATGCCGGGCCCGGTGAAGGACCCCAGCCCCGTGTTGAGGATGTAGAGGGGGCCCTCCCAAGCGGGGTCGATCACCCCGATGGCGGACAACCCGAGGGGCAGCCCGAGGAGGACCACCACGGCCGCCGCGACGCACACCCACGTGACCAGGATGCGGCGGTGCCTGTCCACGTCAACGAGGTAACCCTCCCGCGCCCAGACGTAGCCGATGAGCACGAGGCCGATGAGCGAGAAAGCCCCGAATGGAACGCTGGCCAGCATGGACACCGCCTGGGCCACGTTTTCGCGCACGTATTCGGCCGGTGTGAGCAGATCGGTGGTGGGTGTTCCGTGCAGGCCCATGCCGTCGTCCGTGAAGAAGGACCCCGCCGCTGCGAGGGCGGAGAGCAGGGCGGAGGCCCCGAGCGTGCAGTAGGCGACGATCCGCAGCGCCCGCGTTGACTGCGTGAAAAGTAGCGCCACGATCACGCCGATGGTCCCGTACATCACCATGATGTCGCCGTAAAAGAGCAGGAAAAGGTGGGCGAGGCCGAACAGCGCCAGGAAGGCGTAGCGCCGCACGAGCACCCTGCGGGCCGCGGCCGGCGGGTAGTGCTTGCGGTAGAGGCTTGCGGCGATCAACCCGATGCCGAAGCCCAGCAGCGTGGAGAACATCGGCAGGCCACGGACGTGGACGAACATCGCGGCGAACACCGCGAGCGCCTGATCGGGGAGATTGCCCGGCCGCACGCCGCCGAGGGTCCAGCCGAGCCCCCCGGGCGTGTCGTAGTCGTTGATGATCCACGCCTGCGCCGCGTTCGCGGTCGCGATGCCCAGCAGCGCGAGGCCGCGGGCCAGGTCGGGGACGATGAGTCTCGGGGGCTGCTGCGCGTGATTCACCCGGTCACCCTAACACCGGCGCGTCAGGGGATGACCGGGAAAAGTGCCCCGGCAGCGGCACCGGTCACCCGGTTGGCTACCCCTCGCCGAGGGTGCCGAGGGCGGTGAGGGCGGCGCCGTGAAGCCGGCCGTTGGTGGCCACCGCGTCGCCGCCGTGGGGGCCTTCCTCACCCGCGAGCGAGGTGAATCGGCCGCCGGCCTCGGTCACCAGGACCGCAAGGGCCGCGAGATCCCAGAGGGAGACCTCGGGCTCGGCGGCGATGTCCACCGCGCCCTCGGCGACCAAGCAGTAGGAGAAGAAGTCGCCGTAACCGCGCAGCCGCCAGGTCTTCTCCGTCAGCTCCAGGAAGCGCTCCCGCAAGCCGCGCTCCTCCCACCCGGCCAGGGAGGACATGGACAGCGAGGCGTCCGCGAGATCACCCACGCCGGAGACGGAGAGACGTTTGAGCGCGCCGCCGTTGAAGGTGCGCCACGCCCCGGAGCCCTCGGAGGCGTACCAGCGCCGGGCGAGGGCGGGCGCGGAGATGACGCCGACCACCGGCTCGCCGTCGACGAGCAGCGAGATGAGCGTGGCCCACACGGGCACTCCCCGCACGAAGTTCTTGGTGCCGTCGATGGGGTCAATGACCCACTGCCGGCCCTCGAACACGGCGTCGCCGCCGAACTCTTCGCCGATCACCGCATCGCTGGGCCGGGTTTCCTCCAACTTGCCGCGCAGCGCCTCCTCGACGGAGAGGTCGGCATCGGAAACCGGCGTCATGTCCGGTTTGGACTCGACGCTGAGGTCGGCGGATTCAAAGCGGTCCATGGTGACGGAGTCCGCGATGTCCGCCAATTCGAGGGCCAGGGCGAGGTCGTCGGCGTAGTTAGACATGGCCCTCAAGCCTAGCCCTAATATCCCCGACGATTTGCGGGTTCCCGGCGACGCACCAGGTCACGCCGCCCGCCTCGACCTTGACGGCCTCGCCGCCCACGGCCTGGATCAGCGCCTTGCCGGGCAGCCAGTCCCAGTCCGCCACGCTGTGCTGCAGCCACGCCCCGAGCTGGCCGGAGGCGATGTTCGCCAGGTCCACCGAGCCCGCGCCCCACATGCGGATCGTCGCGGCGTCGCGCACCACGCGCAGCCAGGTCTCGCGCACCCCGTCGTCGCGCATGAACGTGGGGTGGAGGTAGGTCACCACCGCCTCTTCGCTTATCGACGCCCCCTCGAGGCGACCCAGTTCGATGCCGTTGCGCGTTGCCCGCCCGTCCGCCGCCAGCCAGGTCGTGCGCGTCGCCGGCCGGTTCACCGCCCCGATCATGACGTCCTCTCCGTCGGTGAGGGCGAGCGCGGAGCAGAAGTAGTCGGAGCCCCGGGAGAAGTTGAACGTACCGTCTACGGGGTCGATCACCCAGGTCCGGCCGCTGGCGGAGTCGCGGGCGGCCCCCTCCTCCCCGAGGATCCCGTCGTCCGGGCGCAACGCCTCGAGGGCCCCGGCGACGAACCCTTCTGCGGCGCGGTCGGCGTCCGTGACCACGTCGGAGACGGATGTCTTGTAGTCCGTGGTCACACCCTCGCCCCTCATGCGCAGGGCGAGGTCGCCCGCGTGCTTGACGAGGGCGTCGGCAAGCTGTGTGTCGCTGGATTCCCGGTGGGCGTGAATGAATTCTTCGGTGGTCGGCATGGGCTCCATTATGGGCGCGCCGCCAGCCCGTGTCAGCGTGGTGGAGAGGCCCGGCTCGCGGTGGCGGCGGGTTCCCGGCGCTCCGCTAAAGTGGGGCGTTATGCATCCCGAGACTTCATCGCGCATCCAAAACCTCGATTCGACGCTCACCACCATTGAAAAGGTGATGGACCTCGACGAGATGGGGGCGCGGGTGCGCGAGCTGGAGCAGCAGGCGAACGACCCCTCCCTGTGGGACGACCCCTCGCACGCGCAGAAGGTCACCACGGAGCTCTCAAACGTCCAGGGGCGGCTGCGCAAGATCACGGGCCTGCGTTCGCGGGTCGACGACCTGCCCGTCATGTACGAGCTCGCCGAGGAGGAGGGGGATCCCTCCCTCGCCGCCGACGAGCTGGCGGACCTCGAGGAGGCCGTGGCGTCGCTCGAGGTGCAGACGATGCTTTCGGGCGAGTACGACGAGCGCGAGGCCGTGGTGAACATCCGCTCCGGCGCGGGCGGGGTCGACGCCGCCGACTGGGCCGAGATGCTCATGCGCATGTACGTGCGCTGGGCGGAGAAGAACGGCCACAAGGTGGACGTCTACGACATCTCCTACGCCGAGGAGGCGGGGATCAAGTCGGCCACCTTCGCGGTGCACGGCGAGTACATGTACGGCCAGCTCTCGGTGGAGCAGGGCGCGCACCGCCTTGTGCGCATCTCGCCCTTTGACAACCAGGGTCGGCGCCAGACGTCCTTCGCCGAGGTGGAGGTGCTGCCCGTGGTGGAGCAGACTGACCACATCGACGTGCCGGATTCCGACATCCGCGTGGATGTCTACCGCTCTTCCGGCCCCGGCGGGCAGTCGGTCAACACCACCGACTCCGCCGTGCGCATCACGCACCTCCCGACCGGGATCGTGGTTACCTGTCAGAACGAGAAGTCGCAGATCCAGAACAAGGCTTCCGCGATGAACGTGCTCCAGTCCAAGCTCCTGGAGCGTAAGCGCCAGGAGGAAAAGGCGGAGATGGATGCGCTCGGTGCCGGGGGCAACGCCTCGTGGGGCAACCAGATGCGCTCCTACGTCCTGCACCCGTACCAGATGGTCAAGGACCTGCGCACGAACTACGAGGTGGGGGACCCGCAGAAAGTTCTCGACGGCGACATCGACGGGTTCCTCGAGGCGGGCATCCGCTGGCGGATGGCGCAGTCCCAGGCGGAGGGGGAGTGAGCGACCCACGCGCGACAGCGCAACAGGCGTGCTCCCGAGTGGTTTTGTGTCACACCCGTAACAGGTAGGGTGTGACGGGTGATTAGATTTTCGGATGTCACCAAGATCTACCCGACCTCCACGCGCCCCGCGCTGGACAACGTCTCTTTCGAAATCGGCGACGGCGAGTTCGTCTTCCTCATCGGCCCCTCCGGCTCGGGCAAGTCGACCTTCCTGCAGCTGATGATCCGCGAGGAGAACGTCTCCGGCGGCGACATCTACTTCAACGACTTCCACGTCAACGCCCTGAAGGGCCGGGAGATCAACCGGCTGCGCCAGTCCATCGGCTACGTCTTCCAGGACTTCCGCCTCCTGCCCAAGCTCAACGTGTACGACAACGTCGCGTTCGCCCTGGAGGTCACCGGCAAGTCGAAGACGAAGATCGCCAAGCTGGTGCCCGAGGCGCTCGAGCTCGTCGGCCTCGACTCGAAGGCCCGGCGCATGCCCAACGAGCTCTCCGGCGGCGAACAGCAGCGCGTGGCCATCGCGCGCGCCTTCGTCGACAGGCCCCCGCTCGTGCTTGCCGACGAGCCGACGGGCAACCTGGACCCCGCCACCGCCGACGAGATCATGGGCCTTCTGGCCCGCATCAACCGCCTCGGCTCGACGGTGGTGATGTCCACCCATAACGCGCGCGCCGTCAACGACATGCGTCAGCGCGTGATGGAGCTGCACCTGGGCAAGCTGGTGCGCGACGACAGCCACGGTGTGTACGGAACGGAAGGGCGCTAAGCATGAACTGGGGATTTATCTTCCGCGAGGGCCTGCGCGGGCTCGGACGCAACATCACCATGACCATCGCGCTCATCATCACCACCGCGCTTTCCCTGGTGTTGGTCGGCGCGGGCATCATGATCTCGCAGGCCACGGCCGAGACGAAGGACCTCTACCTCGACCGCGTCGAGGTGATGGTGGAGCTCGACGAGCAGATCTCCTCCTCGGACACCGACTGCTCCAGCACCGAGTGCAAGGAGGTCCGCGACAAGCTCCAGTCCGACGACCGCGTCGAGCAGGTCACGTTCCGCTCCCGCCAGCAGTCCTACGAACGCTTCGTCGAGCTGTTCAAGGACACCGAGCCGGAGCTGGTCCGCGAGACCAGCCCGGACGCCCTTCCGGCCGCGCTCCACGTGCGCCTGAAGGATCCCGCCGATGCCTCGCCCATCGACGAGATCCGCGACATGCCCCAGGTGGCCGTGGTGACAGACCAGGCCGACACCGTCCGCCACGCGGCGGGCACGATGGACACCTTCCGCAACGTCGCCTTCCTCGTGGCGGGCGCGCAGGCCGTCGCCGCGGTGTTCCTCATCGCCAACATGGTCCAGCTCGCGGCGTTCAACCGCCGGGAGCAGATCGGCATCATGCGGATGGTGGGCGCGTCGCGCTGGTTCACCCAGGCGCCGTTCGTGCTGGAGGCCGTCGTCTCCGTCCTCGTCGGCGGGATCGTCGGCACGCTCGTGGCGTGGGCAAGCAAGCGCTTCGTCGTCGACCCGATGCTGAGCGACCTCTACTCATCCCAGCTGATCGCGCGCGTGCCCGACTCCACCGTGTGGGTTGTCATGCCGCTTGTCACCCTCGCGGCGGTCGCGCTCGGCGGCATCGCCGCGCAGGTGGCGCTTCGTAGTTACGTGCGAAACTAGCGCGCTAGACTGCTAGGGGTTATGGCCAAGAAGAAGAAAAAGCAGACCCCCGGCGGTGTCGTCGCGTCGAACCGCAAGGCGCGGCACGATTACACGATCCTCGACACCTACGAAACGGGCATCGCCCTCGTGGGCACGGAGATCAAATCGCTGCGCGAGGGCAAGGCGAGCTTGGTCGAGGCCTTCGCCACCATCGACAACGGCGAGGTGTGGCTGCGCAACCTCCACATTCCGGAGTACTCGCGCGGGTCGTGGACGAACCACAGCCCGCGCCGCACGCGCAAGCTGCTCATGCACCGCCGGGAGATCGACTCGCTGGAGGGCAGGATCAAGGACGGAAACCGCACCCTGGTCCCGCTGTCGCTCTACCTCAAGGACGGGCGCGCCAAAGTGGAGCTCGGCCTGGCGCAGGGCAAGCAGGATTACGACAAGCGCCAGAGCATCAAGCGGCGCACCGAGGACCGGGAAATCGCCCGCGACCTCGGCCGGAAGCTGAAGGGGATCAAGGCGTGAAGAAGGCACTCGTCACCGGCGCTTCCCGGGGGATCGGCCGGGCCATCGCAGAGGAGCTGGGGAGAGACCACCACGTCTACGTGGGCGCGAGCAGCGACGCCTCAGAGGTCGTCGCAGAGCTCCCCTCGGCCGAGCCTTTCGAGGTGGACCTGCGCGACCCCGAAGCCCTCGCCCGCGCCGCCGGGCGCATCGGGGAGCTCGACGTGCTCGTCCATGCCGCCGGCCTTTTCCCGAAGGGTCGCTTCGAGGACCTCACCCGCGCCCAATGGATGGAGGCCTTCGAGGTCAACGTCTTCGCCGGCGTCGATCTCGCCCGCGCACTCCTGCCCGCTTTACGACGCTCCTCGGGCCTGCTGGTGACCATCAACTCCGGGGCCGGGTTCCACGGCGTGGAGGAGGGCACGGCCTACTGCGCCACGAAGTACGCGCTGAAGGGTTTCACGGACGCGCTGAGCCTGGAGGAGAAGGGCCGCGTCCGCGTCACCTCCATCCACCCGGGGCGGACGGACACCGACATGATTTCCGGCAATGAGCACGGCGATGCCCCGAAGATGGCCCCCTCAGCCGTGGCGCGCGCGGTGCGCCTGGCGGTCGATGCGGGCCCTGGCGCCACCGTCGAGTTTCTCCGCGTGGCGCCTTCCGGGTTGGGGTAGCCGCGCGCCGGGGCCTCTTGCGGGCCGGGGGAGGGGAGGGCTAAGCTTACCTTTCCTACGGTTCAAGCAGATTCCCGCCGTAGCGCAATGGGGATGATTTTGGTTTCGACTCCATTGATCAATCCAGGGGAAGCGTGCCGGTGCAGGCTGGAGACCACCGTGAGCGTCGCAGCAAACAATAAACGCAGAGAAGAACTCTCAGCGTGACTACGCCCTCGCTGCCTAAGTAGCGACCGCGTGTCTGTCAGGCCGGGCCCGTCCCCGTCCCGGTACCTGGCATCGACTCAGGGGACTTGCCTTCCGGCCTTGTCAGCGGGGTTCGGAAGGGACTTCTCACACTGACTGGGCCCGTCATCCGGACATGTTTGCCTGATCCGGAGGGCCGAGCAGAGGCGTAGCGCGAACTGCGCACGGAGAAGCCCTGGTGCGGTAATGGAGGACCCGGGTTCAATTCCCGGCATCTCCACCGTTAAACCCCCGGCCACATGTGGCCGGGGGTTCTCCCATGTCTGGGGGCCTGCGGGTCACCCCCGCGATACCCCCGGCCGCGAATTAGAAAACACTTGTGTGCTGTAAATACGCGGGGCGCGTGAAACGGGGCGGGGGTAAGGATTGGCTTACTTAACTGCAACTTGTACCTTGACCCAGGTAAGCCTTACCTACTTTTGGATGAATCAAAGGAGCGGATCCCATGTCCCGTTTCACCGCGCGCACCGCCGTTGTCGCGCTGGCCGCCGTCACGTCCCTGGGCCTCGCCTCGTGCTCGACCGGGGAGAAGGCCTCGACCGCAACCGGTGCCTCGAGCTCCGCCGACGGGGCTGCGGGCTCCGCGAGCGCGACGGCGGCCACCGACTCGGTGACCGTGGAGGACAACACGGGCCAGAAGGTCGTTCCCAGCCCGCCGAAGCGCGTCGTGGCCCTGGACAACCGCTCCTTCGAGATCGTCGACCAGTGGGGGATCAAGCCCGTCGCAGCGGCCCGCCAGCTCGTCCCCACCACAATCCCGGGCATCGGTGATGACGAGAACATCGTCGACATCGGCAGCCACCGCGAGCCCAATCTCGAGGCGATTGTCGCGGCCGACCCGGATGTCGTCGTCTCGGGCCAGCGCTTCCAGAAGTACGACGGCGAGATCGGCAAACTCGTCCCCGACGCCGCCGTCCTCGACTTCGAACCCCGCGACGGCAAGCCCCTCGACGAAGAGCTCATCCGCCAGACCGAGGCTCTGGGCGAGGTCTTCGGCAAGCAGGACGACGCCAGAAAGCTTGTCGACGACTTCACCGCCGCCCGGGACCGCGCCAAGTCCGCCTACAACCCGGACCAGACCGTCATGGCGCTCAACGCCTCCGGCGGTGAGCTCGGTTACGTCGCTCCGGGCATCGGGCGGGTCTGGGGCCCCGTCTTCGACATGCTGGGAATGAAGCCCGCCCTGAAGGTGGACAACGCGACCAACGACCACCAGGGCGACGACATCTCCGTCGAGTCCATCGCCCAATCCAACCCGGACTGGATTCTCGTGCTCGACCGTGATGCAGGCACCCGCTCCGACGAGGGGTCACCTTCCGCCCAGACCGTGATCGCCGACTCGCAGCCGCTGAAGAACGTCACCGCGGTCAAGGACAACCACGTCTACGTCGCGCCGGCCGACACTTACACCAACGAGTCGATCATCACCTACACCGAGATCCTTAACCAGCTCGCCGACTCCTTCGAGGCCGCCAAGTAGATGCCATCGACCTCCACCGCCACCCGCCCGGCGCTCCTCGACTGGAGGCTCCTGGCGGGTGCCGCCATTGTTGCCGCCCTCCTGGCCGCCTCTCTGTTCGTCGGGCAGTACGACATCTGGCGCAGCCCGGACGGCTGGGAAATGTTCCGGGCCACCCGCGTCCCGCGCACCATTGCGCTGGTGCTGGCCGGCGCGGCGATGGCGATGAGCGGGCTGATCATGCAGATGCTCACCCAGAACCGCTTCGTGGAACCAACCACGACGGGCACCACGGAGTGGGCCGGGCTGGGGCTCCTCACCACGCTGGTTGTCGCTCCGCACGCCCCGATCCTCGTGCGCATGCTCGTCGCAGTCGCCTTCGCCTTCGCGGGAACGATGGTCTTCTTCCTCTTCCTGCGGCGCGTGACCCTGCGGTCCTCGCTCGTGGTACCGATCGTTGGGATCATGCTGGGAGCGGTGGTCAGTTCGGTCTCGACGTTCTTCGCCCTGGAGACGAACCTGCTGCAGTCGCTCGGTGTGTGGTTCGCGGGCTCCTTTACCAGCGTTATCGCCGGCCAGTACGAGGTGCTGTGGATTGTGCTCGCCGTGGTGGTCGCCGTGTTCCTCTACGCGGACAAGCTCACCGTCGCGGGTCTGGGCCAGGATGTGGCCACGAACGTCGGCCTGGACTACAACAGGGTCGTGCTCGTGGGCACCGGCCTGGTCGCCGTCGCCTCCGGTGTGGTCACCGTGGTGGTGGGCAACCTACCCTTCCTCGGTCTCATCGTCCCCAACGTGGTGAGCATGGTGCGCGGCGACGACATCCGCTCGAACCTGCCCTGGGTGTGTGTCCTGGGCGTGGGCATCGTCACCGTGTGTGACCTCCTCGGTCGCATCATCATCGCGCCCTTCGAGATGCCGGTCTCGGTCATCCTCGGGGTGGTCGGCGCGGCGGTTTTCGTGGCGCTCATCGTGAGGCAGACGCGCCGTGGGTAGGGCAGGGGTGATGAAACCGGTGCGCGACGAAAGACACGTGGGCGCGTTCCAGACGTCGCAAAGCATGCGGCGATACTGGCTCGCGCTTGGGGTCCTGGCGGTGCTCGCGCTTGCGTTTGTCGCGGGGTTGATTGCATACGGCAACCCCGTGGATTACGGCACCCGCGGCTACTGGCTCATCGCGAGGCGGCGCATGAACTCGGTGATCGCCATGTTCATCGTCGCCCTGTGCCAGTCGCTGGCGACCGTGGCCTTTCAGACGGTGACCAACAACCGCATTCTCACACCGTCGATCATGGGTTTCGAATCCCTCTACGTCGCGATCCACACGGCCACCGTCTACTTCCTCGGGGTCGCCGGGCTGAATAACGCGCGGACGCTGCCGATGTTCCTCGCCCAGGTGGCGGTGATGGTCGGCCTTTCCCTCGTGCTCTACACCTGGCTGCTGGCGGATTCCGCGAACAACATGCACGCCATGCTGCTCGTGGGCATCGTCATCGGGGGAGGTCTCGGGTCACTGTCGACGTTCATGCAGCGCATGCTCACCCCAAGCGAGTTCGACGTGCTCACCGCCCGCATGTTCGGCTCCGTCAACAACGCGGACCCGCACTTCTATCCCGTGGCCATGCCGCTGGTGGGTGTGGCGGCACTGCTCTTGGTCCTCAACTCGAAGAGGCTCAACATCCTGGCGCTGGGCAGGGACGTAGCGGTGAACCTGGGGGTCAGCCACCGGCGGAACGCGGTTGCCACCCTCGTGCTCGTCTCGGTGCTCATGGCGGTCTCCACTGCGCTGATCGGCCCGATGACCTTCCTCGGATTCCTCGTCGCGACGCTGGCGTACCTGTTCACGGACACCTACGACCACCGGTACGTCTTCCCAATGGCCTTCCTGCTCGCGTTCGTCATCCTCGCCGGCGCCTACTTCCTCATGAACCACATCTTCTACGCCCAGGGGGTGGTCTCCATCATCATCGAGCTGGTGGGGGGCCTGTCCTTCCTCGTCGTCATCCTCAGAAAGGGCCGGCTGTGATCGCGCTTCACGACGTCCAAAAAACCTACGGGAAAGAAACCTCCATCGGCCCCGTCGATCTCGAGATCCCCGCCGGCGGCATCACCGCGCTGATCGGGCCGAACGGTGCCGGCAAGTCTACCCTGCTCACCATGATCGGCCGTCTCCTCGCGGTCGATTCCGGCACCGTCGAAATCGGGCAGATGGACGTGACCACCGCGAATTCGAGGGACCTGGCGAAAATCGTCTCAATCCTGCGCCAGGAAAACCACTTTGTCACCCGCCTTACCGTGCGCCAGCTCGTCGGCTTCGGCCGGTTCCCGTACACGGGCGGCCGGCTCACGGTTGACGACGAGCGCATTATCTCGAAGTACATCGACTTCCTCGGGCTCACACCCCTGGAGAACCGCTACCTCGACCAGCTCTCAGGAGGGCAGCGCCAGCGGGCGTACGTGGCGATGGTGTTGTGCCAGGAAACCCAGTACGTGCTCCTCGACGAACCGCTGAACAACCTGGACATCTCGCACTCCGTCGACATGATGCGGCATCTCCGCAGCGCCGCCAGCGAGCTGGGGCGAACGATCGTCATCGTTCTCCACGACATCAACTTCGCCGCCCGGTACGCGGACTACATCTGCGCGGCCAAGGACGGACGCATCGCGGCCTTTGGAACACCTGCGGAGGTCATGCGCGACGAACTGCTCACCGCCATCTTTGACACCGAGGTGCGGGTCATCGAGGGGCCGCACGGCCCGATCGCCACTTATCACTGAACTTGGCGCGGCCTAAAAGGGGCGATAAGCAGCCGGTTTGCGTGGTTGTGGGTGTGGTGGTTATTGTTTCTTCTCGTCGCCGCGGCGAGGTTGTTCCCGGGTTTCGGGGGTTGGCCTGGTTGTGGTGGTGGGAT
>NZ_DDJO01000012.1 GCF_002339505.1 Corynebacterium sp. UBA2622 | reverse complement strand
ACACAAATCCCCAGGAAAACACACATAAACGCGATAGTTAAACGCGCTCGATTGTGGCACCCAGCTCCGTCAGGTTTTCCACGAAGCGCGGGTAACCGCGATCGATGTGGGAGATGTCGTGCACGGTGGTCACGTCGTCGGCGACGAGCCCCGCCAGCACCAAGCCGGCGCCCGCGCGAATGTCGGAGGCCCACACGTCGGTCGAGGAGAGCTGGTCCACGCCGCGCAACACGACGTGATGGCCGTCGACCGTCGCGTCCGCCCCCAGTCGCTGCATCTCGTCGACGAAGCGGAACCGTGCCTCGAAGACGTTCTCGGTGATCACGGAGACCCCGTCGGCGATGGCCGAGATGCCGATCGCCATCGGCTGGAGGTCCGTGGGGAAACCCGGGAACGGAAGGGTCTGGTAGTCCACCGCGTTGGGGCGGTTCTGCATGCGCACGCGGAAGCCGTTGTCGTAGGTCTCCACGTCCGCGCCCGCGATCTTCAGTTTCGCCAGCGCCAGGTGGAGGTGACGCGGCGCAATACCGGTCACGGTGATATCCCCCCGCGTCATTGCCGAGGCGTAGGCCCATGTTCCGGCGACGATGCGGTCACCCACCACGGTGTGCTCGGTGGGGTGGAGTTTTTCCACTCCGTCGATGGTCACTGTGGACGTGCCCGCCCCGGCGATGCGCGCCCCCATCGAGTTGAGCATCTCGCACAGATCCACGATCTCGGGTTCGCGCGCGGCGTTCTCCAGGACGGTGCGGCCCTCAGCGAGAACCGCAGCGGTGAGGATGTTCTCCGTTGCACCCACGGACGGGAAGTCGAGGTTGATCCTCGCGCCGGTGAGCTTGTCGGCCTTGGCCACGACGGCACCGTGCTGGATGTGCGTGGTCGCCCCGAGCTTCTCCAGGCCCGACTGGTGCATGTCCAGCGGCCTGGACCCGATGGCGTCTCCACCGGGCAGGGCCACGTACGCCTCGCCGCAACGGGCGGCCAGCGGCCCCAGGACGGCGACGGACGCGCGGAACTGGCGCACGGCCTCGAAATCGGCGTGGGGCGAGACATCGGCCGGAACAGTGATGGTGACCTCGGGCCCGGAGATGTTGACCTCGCAGCCCAAGCCGACGAGGACATCCCTCATGAGGGGCACGTCAAGGATCTCCGGGCAGTTGTGGAGGGTGGTGGTTCCCTCGGTCAGCAGCGTCGCCGCCATGAGCTTGAGCACACTGTTCTTCGCGCCGTCCACCCTGACGACACCTTCGAGACGGGTTCCTCCGTGGACCAGAAATCGTTCCTTCACCCCGCCCACAGTACCGGCCCCGGGGGCCTTTAAGGCAGAGCCCCGATGCGCCGGGCCGCGTTGACCGCCTCATAGCGGGTGTGTGCTCCGAGCTTGCGCATGACGCTGCGGAGATAAGACTTCACCGTCTCCGCCCCGATGCCCATTTCCTCGGCGGCCTCCACGTTCGTGTGGCCGAGGGCGACACAGGAGAGCACGTCGAGCTCGCGGGCGGACAGCTTCGTCGACTGCTTGATGCGCACCGGGGAGACCATCTGGTCGCAAAGCTGCTCCAGCTCCTTGCGCAGGTTGTCGTCGTCGACCCGGTTGGCCAGCATGCGCAGCTTGGAGTGGGTGGAGCGGACCTGCTCCCACTCGGCACCGTTCATCACCCGCCCGGCCTTGGCGGCGCCGGCCCCGCCCTCGGAGCGTCGTAAAGCGGAGTTGACCGCGAGGTCCTGCTCGAGGGTGCGCGCGGTCATGGTGACCTCCTCGATGACCTTGTCGCCGAGGCGAACCGGCGAGTGGACACCGACGTAGAGGACGCCCCGAATCTCGCGCTGGACGATCACGGGGACAGCGACGACGGAGTGCAGTCCCTCGTCCTGGATCTGCCGGTCGTACTCATGGGAGATGACGTTGGCGCGCGTGTAGTCGGAGATCCCGACCGCGCGGCGCGTGGCGACGACCCGCCCTCCCACACCGGAACCCGAGTCGATGACGAGGTTCTGCAGTGCGGGCGTACGCAGGCCGATCCACTGGGTGATCTGGAGGCGGTTGTCGGCGAGGAGCGTGCCGTACATCGCGACAGGGATGCCGGTGGCCGTCTTCAGCGCTGTCAGTGCTGCGCGGATGGCATCGTCGTCATCCCTGATTCTCTGCGCGTCCATGATCAATCCTTACAGTCTCCACCCCTCCGGGTGTCCCCGTAGGGGGGAATTTTATGTCCGAACTTGACTACGGATTTTCAACATCATATCGCGCTTGCGGGGGTAGCCAAATTCCACCCCCTCCACCTGTCCCCGTTCCACACCAGTTTAATAGACCATATTGTCTACTTATCGAAGACTCATAAGTCTGCATTGCGGGTGTACGATGAGCGGCATCCCCCGCGTGAGTCGCACGCGGCCGACAATTCCCTAAGGAAGTAATGATGAGCAAGATCGCAAACAACGTTCTCGACCTCGTCGGCGGCACCCCGCTCGTCGAGCTGCACGACGTCACCGGGGACGCCAAGGCCCGCGTTATCGGCAAGCTGGAGTTTTACAACCCCGCCAACTCAGTCAAGGACCGTATCGGCAAGGCCATCGTCGAGGCCGCCGAGGCCTCCGGCGAGCTCAAGCCGGGCGGCACCATCGTGGAGGCGACTTCCGGCAACACCGGCATCGCCCTGGCGCTCGCCGGCGCGGCAAAGGGTTACAACGTCGTTCTCACCATGCCGGAGACGATGTCCACCGAGCGCCGGGTGATCCTGCGCGCGCTCGGTGCCGAAATCGTGCTCACCCCGGGCGCCGCCGGAATGAAGGGTGCCGTGGACAAGGCGAATGAAATCGTCGACGGGGACGAGAACGCCATCCTGGCCCGCCAGTTCGAGAACGAGGCCAACCCCAAGATCCACTACGAGACCACCGGGCCCGAAATCTGGAATGACACCGACGGCGAGATCGACATCCTTGTCGCGGGAGTGGGCACCGGCGGCACCATCTCGGGTGCCGGCAAGTACCTCAAGGAGAAGAACCCGGACATCAAACTGGTCGCCGTCGAACCGGCCGCCTCTCCCCTCCTCTCCAAGGGCGAGGCGGGCCCGCACAAAATCCAGGGTCTCGGTGCCAACTTCATCCCGGGCACCCTCGACCGCGGCATCGTCGACGAGATCATCGCCGTCTCCAACGAGGACGCGGTGGAGTACTCCCGCGAGCTCGCCCGGCAGGAGGGCATCCTCGGCGGGATCTCCACCGGTGCCAACCTGAAGGCCGCGCTTGAGGTCGCCAACCGCCCGGAGAACGAGGGCAAGACGATCGTCTTCATCGTCTGCGACTTCGGCGAGCGCTACGTCTCCACCGTGCTCTACGAGGACATCCGCGACTAAGCGCCCGCTTTACGACGCCCCGCCATACGCGACTCCGCGTAGCGCGGGGCGTTTTTGCACCCGCCCCTAACAGGCACGTTGGGCGATCATGCGACGCTGCTAGACTCGGCGGGCATGTTCAACGCCCTGAAGATGATCCGCGAGGATCTGGTAAACGCGCGCAGCCACGACCCGGCCGCCCGCGGCGACCTGGAAAACGCCGTGGTGTATTCGGGGCTTCACGCCATCTGGATTCACCGCGTCTGCCACTGGATGTGGGGGCGCGGCTGGAAGGGCCCGGCCCGGATTCTGGCGCAGATCAACCGCTTCCTCACCGGCATAGAGATCCACCCGGGGGCGACCATCGGGCGCCGGTTCTTCATCGACCACGGCATGGGCATCGTGATCGGAGAGACCGCCGAGATCGGCGACGGCGTGATGCTTTACCACGGGGTGACTCTGGGCGGTCAGGTTCTGACGCAGACCAAACGCCACCCCACGGTCGGGGACAACGTCACCATCGGCGCCGGTGCCAAGGTGCTGGGCCCGGTGACCATCGGGGAGAACTCGGCCATCGGAGCGAACGCCGTGGTGACCAAGTCCATCCCACCGAGCTCCATTGCCGTGGGAATCCCTGCGAAGGTCCGCGAGCGCAAGCGCGAGGAGACCAAGCACCTCGTTGACCCGGACAAGTACTTCGACCCGGGCAGCTACGTCATCTAGCGGGCCGGGTTAGGCGAGGAGGTCGTTGTACTCCGGGTTCTTATCGATGTAGCTCGCCACGGCGGGGCACGACGGGATGACTTTCAGTCCGGCGGAGCGGACGTCGTCAAGCGCGAACTTGATCAGGGGCTTCGACAGGCCCTGGCCGCGGAACTCGTTCTCCACCACCGTGTGCGGAAGGACGCGGGCTCCGTCCCGGTCGGAGTAGGTGGCGTAGCCCGCGACCGCACCGCCGACATGGATCTCGTACTGTCCCTTGGACTCGTTCTTGCTCAGCCCGTAGTTATTGCTCATGATCGTGCCTTTCCTTGGGTAGATCCCCACCCTAACGGAATCGCCCGGCTCGGGCGCGCAAAAAAGCCCCGTCCCCGCGAGGGGAAGAGGCTTTGATGTGTGGCCAGAGCCAGGATCGAACTGGCGACCCCACACTTTTCAGGCGTGTGCTCTACCGACTGAGCTATCTGGCCAGAACTGCTCAAACAAGCTGTTCTGCGACCCTGACGGGACTTGAACCCGCGACCTCCGCCGTGACAGGGCGGCGCGCTAACCAACTGCGCCACAGGGCCTTATTCTGTTGTTCTGCTCGCTCCGGGGCGTTTCCGCACCGTCGCTTGCACGAGTTGTTACTCTACACAGACGCTTCGCAGGAGTACAAATCCGCAGGCGGGGAGCAATTTCGCTCACTGTACCCCGGTGACGCAGCGCCCGGCGGGTGCGTCCGGCCCCATCTCTCCTCCGCCCCCCGGACACGAAAAAGCGGCCGGGATTCCCCTGGAATCTCGACCGCCTGCTGCGACCCTGACGGGACTTGAACCCGCGACCTCCGCCGTGACAGGGCGGCGCGCTAACCAACTGCGCCACAGGGCCTTATTCTGTTGTCCGAACCCACGGGGCTCGAGTACCCCCAACGGGATTCGAACCCGTGTTGCCGCCGTGAAAGGGCGGAGTCCTAGGCCTCTAGACGATGGGGGCCCGCTATCTCAAGAACTAATCGCTCTCAGGCAGCCCGACAATCATAAACCAGCGCCATGGCAGACTCCAAACCGGCCGTGGGCCCCACCGCCGCCCCTTGACCCCGCAGGTAATGTCGCCCGCATGGAGGAACGCGAGCGCCCCGAAGCGTGCCGGGAAGAGCACGGTTACACCGCGGACAGAGCCCGCTACATCGCGCGGATCAAGCGGATCGAGGGACAGGTGCGTGGGATCGAGAGAATGATCGATGAGAACCAGTACTGCATCGACATCCTCACCCAGATCTCGGCGATCACGTCCGCGCTGGAGAATGTGGGGCTCGCGCTTCTCGACGAGCACCTGAAGCACTGCGTCGCAGGTGCCGTCGACAACGGCGGCGGGGACGCCGTGGACGCTAAAGTTGAGGAAGCAATGCAAGCGATCAAACGAATGGTGAAGAGCTGATGGCAACCGCGAAAATTTATGATGCCGATTTGAACCCCACAAAGGACGAGGTCGCAGCAACGTACTCGAAGATCCAGAAGGTCGACGGCTCGTACCGGGCCGTGGATCCGGCCAACGTTGTGGGCATTGAGGTCGTCGTGGGCAAAGACCCCGACGACAACCTGGCCCAGCTCGGGCTGAGCTACCGCCCCGCGGACCAGGCCCTGGACACCGAGCTGCTCCGGATGCAGCACTCCGAGCTCGGCGAGCGCTCCGTTGCCTACCTCACCGACGATGCCGTCGCGGTGCGGGAAATCATCCGCATGATCATCACCGGCGGGCACGGCGCCGACTTCGACAACGGCGAGCCAATTTTCGACGTCTACGGCAACGGACGGACCCCGGACGCGACGGTCGGTGACGTGGAAATCGAGGAGAGCAACGGGTGGACCTCCCTCGGTACCGCCACCATCGACGGGGAAAGCCACCAGTTCCAGCTGCGCCTGCAGAAGACCATCCAGGAGCAGAGCACCGAAGCGGACGAGCTGGCCCTGGTCAAGGACGGCAACGCCACCCTCATGCGCCTCGAGGTGTGGCGCTAAGAAGTGAACCCCTCAGGCCCGCCCCGTCATGCGCCGGGGCGGGCCTTGGCGGCTGCGGGGGTTAAGAACCTTCCCCGTAGACGATCCTGCGGCGTCTACTCGGAAACGGCCGGCCCCGGTAAAGAACCCTGCGCAAGCCGCGGGAAGAAAGGGGCGGAACCAACCGCTGAGCGGGCTCGGTACCCGTGGTCCCACCAGCACGGCTGACCTCGGCGCGGCCCCTGACTCCGCCCATTCGGAATTGCTCCTCCCTTTTCCTGGGGCACCAGACATGAAACCGCATCGGGCAGGGGTTGTCATCTCGTGTCGGACCTGAGGCCCGCACCGGTTCAGGGCCGCCCGGTCAACCTCATGTGGAGTAGTGGATAAGGTCGGCCAGCCTCATCTGTCTCGCTACGCCCGACGACCTCGAACCCGCCGTGAGCGTAGAACCCGGCGGCGCCAGCGTTTTGCTCATTGACATCCACGGTAGTGACACCGTGCACCACGATGGCGTGACTGAGAAGCGCCGAGCCAATGCCACCTCTACGCCGCGCCGCGTCGACAAACAGCATTTCCAGGTTCCCATCCAGGACTCCCGAGAATCCCACCGGCTGACCGTCAAGTTCCGCGACCGTTAGGGTCACCGCCGGGAAGTAATCAGACTGGAGGTGCCCTTCGATCTCTTCGCGGTGAGTCTCGGCAAGAAAGTCCTGCGTCGCGTCCACGGCGCTGCGCCATATCGCAACGAGCGCGGGATACTCCACGATCCCCCTGGAGGGCGAAGACGAAGAGCAGGCGTGGCGGGTTTCTCGGGCGACGACATCAGTCCATTGTCCCCCATGAGCCCGTGGCTGCCAGTGCACACTCGGCCACCGCATGCTCACCCGCGCGCATGGGGGTCGCGCGACGGGGCCGAAAAGAAACCCCTGGTCAAAAATGACCAGGGGTTTTCTCAGTGTGGGCCCTCCGGGGCTCGAACCCGGGACCTGCGGATTAAAAGTCCGTAGCTCTACCAACTGAGCTAAAGGCCCGAACCGTTCGCGCGAAGCGGCCGGCTCGTTGAGCTAGTTTAGCGCCCCGACCGCGAATTGCTGAATGCGGGTGGCCGCTACCCGTCCCCGCGAACCGACAACGCCCCCTCCCCCGCCAGCCGGTGGGTGCCGGGGCGGGTGAGGGGGCGTCGAGAAGCGCGCAGCGGTTACTTCTGCATCGTGCCGGTCTCGGCGATGCGATTGTGGAAGTCGAAGGCGTGCTTCAGGTCGTGCGGGGTGGCCTGGTACTTGGACTTGGCCGCCAGCTCGACGTACTCCTCCAGCAGCGGGCGGTACGTCGGGTGCGCGATGGAGATCATGCGCTGGACGCGGTCGCGGGGCGCGAGGCCGCGCAGGTCCGCCACGCCGTACTCGGTGATGAACACCATGGCGTCGTGCTCGGTGTGGTCCACGTGGGAGACCATCGGGACGATGGCGGAGATCGCGCCGTCCTTGGCCACCGACGGGGAGATGAAGGAGGAGATGTAGGCGTTGCGGGTGAAGTCGCCGGAGCCGCCCAGCGCGTTCATCAGGCGGGAGCCGTTGATGTGGGTGGAGTTGGCGTTGCCGTAGATGTCGGCCTCGATCATTCCGTTGGAGGCGATCAGGCCCGTGCGGCGGATGACCTCGGGGTGGTTGGAGATGGACTGCGGGCGCAGGATGATGGACTCGCGGTAGCGCGATGCCTCGTTGTTCATCTTCTCCGCGTACTCCGGGGAGAGGGAGAAGGAGGTGGCGGAGGCGACGGTCATCTTGCCGGCATCGATGAGGTCGACCATGCCGTCCTGGATGACCTCGGTGTACGCCTGGATGTTCTCAAACTTCGAGTCCATCAGGCCGGCCATCACGGCGTTGGGGACGTTGCCCACGCCGGACTGCATGACGTAGCCGTCGTAGGTGAGGCGGCCCGCCTTCACCTCGCTCTCGAGGAAGTCGAGGAAGTTGCCCGCGATCTGCTCGGAGGTCTCGTCGGGTGCCTTGAAGGGGGCGTTGCGGTCCGGGTCGTTCGTCTGCACGATGGCGACGACCTTCTCCGGGTCGATCTCGATGTAGGTGGTGCCGATGCGGTCCCCGGCCTTGGTGATCGGGATCGGGATCCTGTTCGGCAGCGGCGGCACGAGCCAGATGTCGTGCATGCCCTCGAGCTCCTCGGACTGCCACTCGTTGACCTCGATGATGATCTTCTTCGCGGCGTTGAGGTACTCGACGGAGTTGCCCACGGAGGAGGTCGGGACGATGTTGCCCTGCTCGGTCACGCGCACGGCCTCGACGATGGCGGGGTCGACATCGCCGAAGAAGCCCTCCTCGACCATCATGCCGGAGTGGGAGAGGTGGATGTCCTGGAACTTCATCTCGCCGGCGTTGATCTTGGCGCGCATGGTCGGGTCGGACTGGTAGGGCATGCGGTAGCGGAGAGCGTTCGCCTCGGCGAGGACGCCGTCACACTCCGGCGCGGTGGAGGCGCCGGTGAACATGTCGATGCTGAAATCCTGGCCCTTTTCGTGGGCCGCCTTCGCCTTGGCGGCGATGGCGGCGGGCATGGCCTTGGGGTAGCCGGCACCGGTGAAGCCGGACATTCCGACCTTGTCGCCGTGGTTGACAAACTGGGCGGCCTCCTCAGCCGTCATGACCTTGTCACGCAGCTTTGCGTTCGCGATGCGATCGCTCATGTATCTCTCCTTAGATAGCGGATAACAACCTCACTTTATTGTGACGTACCTTTCACTGCCATACGCGCATTTCCCGCGACGGTGAAGCTTTTTCTTTACAGGCTTCACAAATCTGTTAATGAGGCAGGTGAAAGCACCCGCGATCCCTTAACTTCCGCGCTAATCGACACCCCGGGGCCCACGTCGTTCACCCCCGAAAGTGCGTAACCGACCCCGTCCGGTGCCCACCGGAGGAAATTGGACTGTATTGGGCCGACAGGGAACAATGGAGCCACTATGACTGAGACCCTGCCGTCAACCGCGGCATCCGCCCCGCTGCGCATCGGGGGCTACGAGCTCAACTCCCCCGTTGTTCTCGCACCGATGGCGGGCGTGACCAACATGCCCTTCCGCGTGCTCTGCCGCGAGATCGAGGAGCAGTTGACCGGCACGACCTCCGGGCTCTACGTCTGTGAGATGATCACCGCCCGGGCCTTGGTGGAGCGCAACGAGAAGACGCTGCACATGACCACGTTTGCTCCGAGCGAATCGCCGCGCTCCCTGCAGCTGTACACCGTGGATCCGGCCTACACCTACAAGGCCGCCCGCATGATCGTCGATGAGGATATCGCCGACCACATCGACATGAATTTCGGCTGCCCCGTGCCCAAGGTGACCCGCCGCGGTGGCGGCTCGGCGATCCCCTACAAGCGCCGCCTCTACGCGAATATCGTGGCGGCTGCCGTCAAGGCCACCGAGGGCAGCGGAATCCCGGTGACGGTGAAGTTCCGCATCGGAATCGACGACGAACACCACACCCACCTCGATGCCGGCCGCATCGCAGCCGAAGAGGGTGCGGCAGCCGTGGCACTTCACGCCCGCACCGCGGACCAGCGGTACTCGGGCTCTGCCCACTGGGAGGAAATCGCCCGCCTGGTCGAACACATGGAGGGCTCCGGTCTGCCGGTCATCGGCAACGGGGACATCTTCTCCGCCGCCGATGCCCAGCGCATGATGCGCGAGACCGGTTGCCACGGCGTGGAGGTCGGCCGCGGCTGCCTCGGCCGGCCCTGGCTCTTCGCCCAGATCGGGGCCCAGCTGCGCCGGGAGGAAATCCCGGGCGAGCCCACCCTCGGCGAGGTCTCACGCATCATCTACCGACACGCGGAGCTTCTTTCGCTTCACGACGGCGAGCAGCACGCGTGCCGGGACATCCGCAAGCACACCGGCTGGTACCTGCGCGGGTTCCCCGTCGGCGGGACCTTCCGCAAGGATCTCGCCCGCGTGGAGTCCCTCGCCCAGCTGCGCGACTTGCTGGACACCATCGCCGACTCCACCGAGCTGGCGGAGAAGGCCGAGGACGCGCGGGGCCGCCAGGGCTCCTCGTCCAAGGTGGCACTGCCCGACGGCTGGCTCGACGACCCCGAGGACGAAACGGTGCCCATCGGCGCCGAAATTGAAAGCAATGGAGGTTAGACACCGTGGAAGACGGCAAGATCGCGCCCCGGCGCACCGTGTACCGCGACCACATGGAGGCGTTCTCAAGCGACCTCCTGGACATGTGCGACACGGTCCGCAGCGTGATGTCCAACGCGTCGACGGCACTGCTCACCCAGTCGCTGGACCACGCCGAAGAGGCGCTCTCCAGCGCGGACGGGCTCGAAGAGACGCGCCAGCGCTGCGAGGACCGCAGCATGAAGCTTCTCGCGCTGGAGAACCCGGTCGCCTCCGACCTGCGGCAGGTGGTCTCCTCCATCTACATCGTGGAGGACTTCGAGCGCATGGGGGCCCTTGCCATGCACATCGCCAACACCGCCCGGATGCGCCACCCCTCGCCTGTTGTGCCGGAATCGATGACGGACTTCGTCACCGAGCTCGCGCGCCTCGCCGACGACCTGGGAAAGAAGACCCACGAGCTGCTGGGAAACCCCGACGTTGAGGTGGCCATCGGCCTGCGTGACGACGACGATGACGTCGACGCCATGAAGAACTACCTCCTCAACGTGCTCACCCACCACGAGTGGCCGCACAGCGCCCGCGAGGCCGTCGACCTGGCCCTGCTCTGCCGCTACTACGAGCGCTACTCGGACCACTGCGTCAACGTTGCGGCGCGCACGGTCTTCCTGGTCACCGGCCTCAAACCCGATGCATACCTGGAGAAGCAGCGGGCCGTGGACGGCTTTGAGATGGACGAAAAATTCGCCGCCATCGAGCGCCGCTTCCGCCAGGACCGCAACCAGCGGCCCAGGATGTGAGGCGGCGCCGCGTGGCGGCGCACGTTTTCCTGGTAGCTCGCGGGGGGCGTCGATAGGCGCCCCGGGCGATTACCCGAAGCGGCCGGCGATGTAGTCCTCGGTCTCCTTCTTGTCCGGGTTCTCGAAGATGGTGGTCGTGTCGTTGAACTCGACCAGGTGGCCCGGCTTACCCGTGGCCTCGAGCGAAAAGAAGGCGGTCTTGTCGGAGACGCGGGCCGCCTGCTGCATGTTGTGGGTGACGATGACGATGGTGTAATCGTTCTTCAACTCGTGGATCAGGTCCTCGACGGCGAGGGTGGAGATCGGGTCGAGGGCCGAGCAGGGCTCGTCCATGAGCAGAACCTCGGGACGCACCGCGATGGCGCGGGCGATGCAGAGGCGCTGCTGCTGACCGCCGGAGAGGCCGCCGCCCGGTTTGTCCAGGCGGTCCTTGACCTCCTCCCACAGGTTGGCGCCGCGAAGGGACTCCTCCGCGACCTCCTTCAGCTTCTTCTTGTTCTTCTCCCCCGACAGCATCAGACCCGCCACAACGTTGTCCTCGATGGACATGGTCGGGAAGGGGTTGGCCTTCTGGAAGACCATGCCGATGGTGTTGCGCACGCCGACCGGGTCGACCTTCGGGCCGTAGATGTCGTGGCCGTCGAGGAGGATCTCACCACGCACGGTCGCGTTCGGGATGACCTCGTGCATGCGGTTCAGGGTGCGCAGCACGGTGGACTTGCCGCAGCCCGACGGTCCGATGAAGGCGGTGACGGCCTGCGCCGGGATGTGCATGTTGACGTTCTGCACGGCTTGGAAATCGCCGTAGTAGATGTTGACGTCGTTGAGTTCGAGCTTGGACATCGTGGTTTCTCCTCTGGGGCGGATTGTTTCGGTGCTTCGGGGGTTACTTCTTCACCGAGAATCGCGACGCAATGAGGCGGGCGAGCAGGTTCAGGGTGATGACGAGGATGACGAGGGTCAGGGCTGCGCCCCAGAGCCTGTCCATGGAGGGGCCGGTTGCGCCCGTCTTCCACATGTCCAGCATGAACAGCGGCAGGGACGACTGCGGCTGGGAGAACATGCCGAACCAGTTCAGCGCAGGGGTGGAGCCGACCAGGATGAGCACCGGCGCGGACTCGCCCATGACGCGGGCGACGGCGAGCATGACACCGGTGAGGATGCCGGACAGGGCGGTCGGAAGGACGATGCGCGCAATAGTCTTCCACTTGGGCACGCCCAGGGCGTAGGAGGCCTCACGCAGGTCCATCGGGACGACGCGGAGCATTTCCTCGGTGTTACGCACCACGATGGGGACCATGAGGAGAATCAGCGAGAGCGACACCGCGAAACCCGAGCGCTGCTGGCCGAGAATCGTGATCCACAGGGCGTAAATGAACAGCGCGGCAACGATCGAGGGGACACCCGAGAGAATGTCGACCATGAAGGTGGTGATGCGGCCGAGGCGGTTGCCGTTGGAGTACTCCACGAGGTAGATCGCCGTGAACACGCCGACCGGGATGGAGATGATGGAGGCCACGAGGGTCTGCATGATGGTGCCCGCGATGGCGTGGAGGGCCCCGCCGCCGTGGGCCCGGGCGCGAACACCCACCATGTCGTGGGTCCACCAGTTCACGTCGGTTACAGCCCCCCAGCCACGGCTGACCACCGTGAACAGGAGCCAGAGCAGAGGAATGAGGGCGATGATCATGCACGCCCACATGAGCAGGCCCATGAGTGAGTTCGTGGATTTACGGCTGGCGGAGATGTCCGTGAAGGGGCTGCGGTCGGTGGACGCATCGGTCTCCCGGCGGGTGGCCGTCCCGGTGGCGGTGCTGCTGGCGGACGCGTCGATTGCGCGGTCGCCCGAGGTGTTCGGAAGTGCGGTGCTCATTTCGCTTCTCCCCCTTACTTCTTGTTGACGATCGCGCGGGCGATCGAGTTGACGATAAAGGTCAGGATGAACAGCACGAGGCCGGCGGCGATGTAGGCACCGGCGCTGGTGGGATTGTTGAACTCGGCCGAGGCGTTCGCGATGTGGGTGGCGAAGGTGGACCCGCCGTCGAATAGCGAGGCGCGGTACATCAGGCCCGGTGAAACAACCATGTACAGCGCCATGGTCTCACCGAGGGCGCGGCCGAGGCCCAGCATCGAGCCGGCGATGTAACCGGAGAGGCCGAACGGGATGACGGTCATGCGAATGACCTCCCAGCGGGTCGCGCCGAGCGCGAGGGCCGCCTCGACCTGGCCCGGAGGGGTCTGGACGAACACCTCGCGGGCGGTTGCGGCGATGACCGGGAGGATCATGATGGCCAGGACGATGCCGCCGGTGAGGATGTTGCGGCCCGTCGCGAAGGAGGGGGAGTTCTGGTAGTGCGCGAAGAGGAAGAACCCGTTGCCCCACGAGTTGATCCACTCGTAGGCCTTGCCGAGGAAGGGGCCGAGGATCTGCGCGCCCCAGAGACCGAACACGATCGAGGGAACCGCGGCCAGCATGTCGACCAGTGTGCCGAGGGGGCGGACCAGGCGCTTCGGGGCGTAGTTGGAGAGGAACAGCGCGATGCCCAGCGCGATCGGCATGGCGAGGATGAGGGCGATGAGGGAAATCGTGACCGTGGAGAAGAACAGGTTCGGGATGCCGAACTGCATCGCGTCGAGGTTCGCCGTCTGCCACTGACCGGTGTAGGTGAAGAAGCCGAGCAGGCCGCCCTCGTTCTTCAGGATCGGGGGGATCGCCTGCAGCAGGAGGAACAGGCCGATGGCGGCAATGATGATGGCAATGAGCGTGGACGAGGCGGTGGCGAAGAATTCGAACACACGGTCACCGGGGCGCTTTACGCCGGCGGAGTGGGTCGGGGCCATACCTGGGGCGCCCGAGGTATCGGCAGGGGTCTCCCGGTCGAGGGTGGGGGTTCCGGTGGAACCGCCCGGGATCACGGCGTCGGATGCCACGTCTCTGCCGGCGCGGTGGTCACCGCGGCCGGTCGACGGCAGTTCGTTTTCAGCCATAGTCACGAGTCCTTCTATTGAATGTCTCTGGCGGGAGGGCTGCTCCCGCGACAACTCCGGCGACCGTGGCGGGCACCGCGAAGGTGCGGCCCGGCCGGGCCGGTACATGAGACAACCCCCCGGTCAGACAAGACCGCACGGGGGGCAATCTCTCGCGTGGCGCAGATGCCTGACGCGGGTTTCGTTGCTTGTTAGCCGATGGCCTTGACGGCCTCGCGGAGACGCTCGGCGTGGGCACCCTTGACCGGGATGAAGCCCTCGTCGGCGAGCTCGTCGTCCTGGGAGTCGAGTGCGACGTTCAGGAAGTCCTTGACCATGTCGGAGGTCTGCTTGTCGTAGCCGGCGGAGCAGACGATCTCGTAGGTGGTGAGAACCAGCGGGTAGGTGTCGGCCTGGTTGGACTTGAACAGGGCTGCGGAGTCGACAACCATGTTGTGGCCCTGGGTCTTGAAGGACATGCCGTCAATGGCCTTGCCCACGGTGTCCTCGTTGAGCTCGACCGGGCCGTTGCCGAAGTCGATGTTCGCCTTCTTCTCGGCGAAGCCAGCCTCGACGTAGGTGATGGCACCCGGGGTGGAGTTAACCTGCTCCGCGACACCGGTGGAGCCGTTGGCACCGGCACCGACGGAGGCCGGGAAGGCCTTGCCGGAACCCTGCCACTTGCCGTCGGAGGCGGAGGCGAGGAACTTCTGGAAGTTGTCGGTGGTACCGGACTCGTCCGAGCGGAAGACGACGGAGATGTCCTGGTCCGGAAGCTTGGCGCCCGGGTTGGACTCGGCGATCTTCGGGTCGTTCCACTTCTTGATGTTGCCCTGGAAGATCTCGACGATGTTGTCGACGGTGAGGTTCAGCTTGTCGACGCCGTCGAGGTTGTACGCGATGGCGACGGGGCCGATGACGAACGGCAGGTGCCATGCCTCGTTGCCGCCGCAGCGCTCGGCAGCCTTCTGAACCTCGTCGTCCTTGAGGGCGGAGTCGGAGCCGGCGAAGGTGGCCTGCTTGGCGATGAAGTTCTTGATGCCGTTGCCGGAACCTGTGGCGTTGTAGGCGAGGTTCGCACCCGGGACCTCTTCGGAGTAACGGGAGCCGAAGTAGTCCATCGCGTTCTGCTGGGAGGTTGCACCCTCGGCGACGAGCTGGCCGGTCTGGCCGGTGAGATCGGAGGCGCCCTTGCCCTCCGTCTTGGTCTCGGTGGCGGTTGCGGAAGAGGTGCTGGTGGTCTCGCTCTTCGAGGAGCTGGAGCTCCCGGAGTCGCCGCAGGCGACGAGGGATGCGGAGGAGACGGCGACGACGCCAATGACGGTGGCGGTGCGCTTGAAGTTGCGGATCACGGGGTACCTTTCGGGTGCAAATCAGACGATTATCCGAGCATCGCCCCTCAGGGGGAGAGACCACCCTCCCGCGCCCGCCCAAGGCGCGCGAGGAGGGGCAATCTCCGATTGCTCACACTCGGGTAACCTACGAGATTCCGGTTAACCGGTGGTATCGGTTCGGGTGAACAATGCGTAAACTTTAAAAACCCCCTGCACAAACCCTGTTATTTGCTGTGTTTTTGGTAGACGACGTGGGACTCCTTCACGGTGAAGCCCATCGCGTCGTAGCGGTGAACAGCCGGCCCGTTATTCGCCTCGACGTAGAGGATGACCTCATCGGCGCCGTTGCCCACCAGGTGCCCCAGTCCGAGCGAGAGCAGTGGCGTGCCCAGCCCGGCCCCACGAAACGCCGTGGCGAGCCCGATCACGTACACCTCCCCCACCCCGCCGGGGTGGGGCTTCGTCCAGTGGAACCCCGCCATGACCCCGTCGCGGTAGAGGAACCACACACCGTCCGGGTCGAACCAGTCCGTGTCCATCCCGCGCCGCAAGCGGTCCGCGTCCCATCCCCCCTGCTCCGGGTGCCACGAAAACGCGTCGTTGTTCACGGCCAGCCACTGCCCCTCCACTGCCTCCCGCCCGAAACGTTCCACGGCTGCGGGGTAGTTCAGCGCCTCGTAACCGGCGGGCACCGTAAGATCCGCCCCGGCGCGCAGGGCGTCACCGCCGAGTCCCATTACATAGAGCTCGCGGGTCTTGCGCATTCCCAGGCTACGGGCAGTTTCCCGGGCCTCCGGAAGATCGCCGTGCGCCCAGATCCCGGCGGCGGGCTCCGCCTCCAACACCGCGCGGGCGAGCGCGGCGCCGTACCCCCGGTGCCGCACGGCCGGGTGAACGACGAGCTCCGCGGACCCGTCGGGCGCGAGGGCGGCCAGGCCGGCCAGCTCCCCGCCGCTGTGCTCCTCAAAGTGGCGGTGCCCGAGATCCTCCGTGATTCCGCGGAGAAAAGCCTCCGAGAAGGGAGCGATTCCGTCGTACTTCTCCGCCTCGGCAAGGATGGTCAGGCGATCTCCGGTGTCAGTCATGGCTCCAGGCTACGGTAGAAATAAAGGCGTGAGGTTGAGTTCGATTGGGCGCCTGGTGCGTCGCGTCTGGCGCTGGGCGGCGGTGTTCGCGATCGTGCTCGTGGTTGCGCTCGCCGCCGACACCATCGTTGGATCGCGCGCGGAGAACCGCCTCTCCAACGCCGCCGAGAGCTTCGACGGGCTCGCATATCCCCCGGACACCTACATCGGCGGTTTTCCCTTCACCCAGGCCCTGTTCACCGATTCCGTTCCCCGGCTCAGCCTGACCACCCTCGATGCCCCGGTGGAGGGGCTCGGGATCGTCAACGCGACCGCGGAAGCCTTCGACATCGACGTCCCCGGCAGGCAGGTGCTCAACGCCGACTTCACGGGGGCGGAGGCATCGCTCGTGCGCCGCCGCATCCGCCTCGACGGCGTCGCCTTCGGACAGCTTCTCAACATGACGGACCTGGACATCTCCAACCCGTACGACATTTCCCCCACGGGTGGGGTCGCCAGCGAGGCCAGGCTCACGGGGACGGTGCCGGGCATGGAGGTACCGTCCACGGTCGTGGTGACGCTCCGCCTCGAGGACGGGGTCCTGGAGATGCGCCCGAGCGCGCTTGTCGACGCCCCGCGCACCGCCACCGGTGACGACGCAGCCCGGATCCTCGACGCCTTCACCCTGAAGCGCGACACCCGCGATCTGCCCCTCGGCGGCCCGGCGGACCTGGTACAGGTTTCCGGAGGCTCGATCGAGTTCTCGCGAGACCGCATCAACGTCACCCTCACTCCGGACGATCTCACCCCACTTGCCCCCACGACACGGTGACACCCGCGGGCGGGGTCCGGCGGGTGAGTACCCTGGCGTGCATGAGTGAGATCAACGACAACGAACCCCGCCCGGAAGACCCCGAGAACACCCCCGGGCAGCAGCCCACTCTCGCCGGTAGCGAGGCCGTCAACCTCGCCGCGGAGCAGTCCAAGAACACCGCCCACCGCAACATCCCGGGGTTGGGTTTTGAAGACGTCCCGCTGGAGGACGACACCGCCAACCTGCGCCAGGGCCCTTCCCTCCACGACGGACTGCTGGCGCTTCTACCGCTCGTCGGGGTCTGGTCCGGCTCCGGCCAGGCCAACGACAACGGCGAAGAGTACGCCTTCGGCCAACAGCTGGTCATCTCCCACGACGGGGAGAACTACCTGCGCTTCGAGTCGCGCACGTGGCGCCTGGACTCCGACGGGGAGGCGACCGGGGCGGACCAGCGTGAGGTCGGCTTCTGGCGCATCTCCCCCAAGGACGAGATCGAGGTGACCCTGACCAATTCGCGCGGCCTGGTGGAAATCATGTACGGCGAGCCCGTCAACGAGCGCGCCTGGCAGCTCGAAAGCGCCTCCACCATCGTCACCGCGACCGGCCCGGCGCAGCACGGACCCGGTAAACGGCTTTACGGCCTCATGCCGAACAACAACCTGGGCTGGGTGGACGAGCGCGCCGTCGGCGGCGAGCTTGTACCCTACATGTCGGCGGAGCTCAAGCGCGTCGCCGGCTAGCCGGTGGCGGCGGCGAGGGCAGCGTCGATAAGCCCTGCAATTTCCTTCTCGTTGCCGGGTGCGGGGAGCGGGGTGCCGTCGACCGCGGTCACCCGCACCCCGCGGCGCACGGAGCTGACCAGCCACACCGATTCGGCGGTGGCGAGGTCATCGACGTGGAGGGGTTTTTTCTTGCACCGCCACCCGTTTTCCGTGGCGTACTCGAAGATGGCCTGCTGAGTGGTGCCGGGGAGTATGTCGGGCCCCGCCGCAGGAGTGCGCAGGCGGGATCCGCGCTTGACCACGAGGACGGTTGACGTGGCGCCCTCGAGTACGCGGCCGGTAGCCGGGTCGATGTAGATGACATCGTCGTATCCGTGGTCGCGCGCCCAGCGCAGCGCGCCCATTGTCGCCGCGTAGTTCAGCGTCTTCGCCCCGAGGGCGAGCCAGGGGACGGCGGCCTCATCCCGGTTGATGGTGAAACCGCGTCCGGTGGTCATCACGGAGACCCCGTGCTTGCGCTGCCTGGCGAACTCCGGGTTGGGCGGGCGTACCGTGAGCCACGCGGTGGGAACGCCGGTGGTTTCGCGGCCCCGTGTCATGGTCCACACGCAGGCGGCGTCGATGGTATCGGGCGCGGCATCTCCCCGCTCGCGGCAGTAGTCCGCCACCGCCTCCCGCGTCGCGGTGATCCAGTGCTCCCCGCCGGGGTCGGGGAGGTTCAGCGCCCCGGCCGAGCGGCGGAACCGATCGAGGTGCTTCCCCAAGTTCACCGGACGTCCGCCCCGGATGAGAATCGTCTCGAAGATCCCGTCGCCACGGGTGACGGCCGCGTCGTCCCAGAAGACGTGCGGCATGTTCGCGTTCTGCCTGCGCACCGACCCCCCGAACGGTTCCACGAGGTAGATCACGGGTTGGGGAGGGAGTAGTGACTGGCCCATGCCTCCACATTATGCACGTATGATCGGCCCCGTGATTGAGGACAACAACCAGCCCCACCGCTCCCCGCTGCTCGCCACGCCCGGGGCCGCCGAGCTCGCGGAGGCCGGCACCTCACCGCTGGACGCGGCGGGTGTGGCCTGGCACTACGGCAACCCCCTCGGGGAGCAGCGCGCCCTCGCGGGGGGACCCGTCCTCGTGGACCGCTCGCACCGCGCGGTGCTCACGGTCACGGGCCCCGACGCCCCTGTCTTCCTCAACAACCTGCTCTCGCAGAAGCTCGACGATGTCCCGGCCGGATTCTCCGGATCCGCCCTCGACCTCGACATGCAGGGGCGCATTCTCCACCACGCCGACGTGTATTACGACGGCACAGCCTTCCACCTCGACCTACCCTCGGCACAGGGGGCCAGCTTCGCGGAATACCTGCGGCGGATGGTGTTCTGGTCGGATGTCGTCATCGAGCCCTCCAACCTGGCCATACTGACTGTCCTCTCCCCCACCGCGGACGCGCCGTCCGTCGACGGCGTCTTCACCCGCGAAGTGCCCGGGTGGGGCCGGGTGCACAGGTGGGACGTGGCGGTCGAGCGACGCGACATTACCAGCACCGCCCGGGACTTCACCGCCGCCGGGGGGTCGCTCGCCGGCTTGATGGCGTTCACCGCCGAGCGCGTCCACGCCGGAGAGCCCGAGCTGGCGGCGGACCTCGACGGGAAGTCGATACCCCACGAGGCGCCCGCCCTGATCAGCCGGGGAGGACGGGTGCGGGCGGTTCACCTGAACAAGGGCTGCTACCGCGGCCAGGAAACGGTGGCGCGCGTGGAGAACCTCGGCCGCTCGCCCCGCCTCCTGGTCACCCTGCTTCTCGACGGCTCCGCCCCCGTCGACCCCGCCACCGGCGCCGATCTCACTCTCGGCGGCCGAACCGTGGGCAGGCTGGGCACCGTCGTCCACGACGCGGACTACGGGCCCATCGCCCTCGCCCTGGTGAAACGCTCCGCCATCGGGCGGGGGGATCTGGTCGTCACCGGGGAGGTGGACGTGGCCGCGAGCATCGACCCCGAATCCCTGCCCGGGGACGAGGGGGAGAAGGCGGGCCGTCGGGCCGTCGAAAAGCTGCGCGGAAACCGTTGATGCCCCCATCCCCGCAGCGTGCGGCTCGTTAAGGAATTTTCCGGGGCGACAGGCTATTATGTTGCACAGGACAATTCAGACACGATTTATAGAGGCCGCCCATTAAACAGGGGCCGCCCGAAAAACCACCTCAAGGGGGTCACGCCATGGGCCGCGGACGCGCCAAAGCAAAGCAGACCAAGGTTGCTCGCCAACTCAAGTACCACACTCCGGACATGGACCTCGAATCGCTGCAGCGGGAGCTGGCGGGCCAGACCCCGGCCCGCGGGTGGGACGACCAGGACGAGGCGGATGACCCCTACGCCGACTACGTCAACTGGGACAGCCACCGCTAACCCATCCTTGGACCTCTGACCCTGGCTTGTCGCCGGGTCTTCTTCTCGCCCCGGGTTCGTCCGCCCGGGGCGTTTCCGCGTCCTAGTAGTGCGGGTGGGAGCCGGTGAGGGTGGCGCGGGCCGTCTCGCCCTCCGGCGCGCGGCGGACCTCCCCGATAACCCAGCTGTCCACGTGGCGTGCCGCGAGGATGGCCAGAGCGCGGTCGCGGTCCTCGGGGGCGACGACTGCCACCATGCCGACACCCATGTTGAAGGTCTTCTCCATTTCCTCGTCCGGAACCTGCCCGTAGGAGCGGATGGTGCGGAAGATCTGCGGCGGGGTCCAGGAGCCGCGGCTCATCTCAGCGACCTTGCCCTCGGGGATGATGCGCTCCATGTTGCCCACCAGCCCTCCGCCGGTGACGTGGCAGAAGGTGCGCACCGAGCACTCGCTCGCCAGCTCGAGGCAGTCGAGAGCATAGATGCGGGTGGGCTCGAGCAGTTCCTCGCCCAGCGTGCGGCCGAGCTCCTCCATGTGGCCGTCAAGCGGCAGCCCGGCGCGCTCGAGCAGGACGTGGCGGGCGAGCGAGTAACCGTTGGAGTGCAGGCCGGAGGAGGCCATTCCGATGATGACATCTCCGGTGCGGACCCGGTCCGGACCGAGCAGCTCGTCGGCCTCGACGACTCCCACGGCGGTGGCGGAAACGTCGTAGTCGTCCGGTTCCATCACGCCGGGGTGCTCCGCGGTCTCCCCGCCGAGAAGGGCGCAGCCGGCGCGGACGCAACCCTCGGCGATGCCCGAGACGATCTCCGCCACCTTCTCCGGAACCACCTTGCCGACCGCGATGTAATCCTGCAGGAAGAGCGGTTCCGCGCCGCAGACGACGAGGTCGTCGACGCACATGGCGACGAGGTCGATGCCGATGGTGTCGTGCCTGTCCATCGCGCGTGCCACGGCGAGCTTCGTGCCCACACCGTCCGAGCCCGCGGCCAGCAGCGGCTCCCGGTACTTGCCCAGGGCGAACAGGCCGGCGAAGCCGCCGAGTCCACCGCGCACCTCGGGGCGGCTGGCGCGCTTGGCCAGCGGGGCGAAGAGCTCGACCGCCTTGTCACCCGCCTCGATGGAAACGCCGGCGGCCTCGTAGGAAACGGGTGTCTGGTCGTCGTGAAGGCTGCTCATCGGCTATTTTTCACCTTTCTGGATGCGGCGGACTAGGTCGGCGTTGTGGTTGCCCTCGGGAAGGCCGAGGGGGTAGTGGCCGGTGAAGCAGGCGGCGCACAGCGTCTCCGCGGGCTGCTCGGTGGCGGCGATCATCTCCTCCGTGGGAACGAAGGCCAGCGAGTCCGCGCCGATCATGGTGCGGATGGACTCGCTGATCGCAGCGTCATCCCCGCCGCCGCCGTTGTTGGCGATGAGCTCGCCCGGGCTGGCGAAGTCGATACCGTAGAAACACGGCCACTTCACGGGCGGAGAGGCGATGCGCACGTGCACCTCTGCCGCGCCCGCCTCGCGCAGCAGCTTGATCAGCTTGCGCTGGGTGTTGCCGCGCACGATGGAATCGTCCACCACCACGAGCTTCCGGCCGGCGATGATCTCGCGCACCGGATTGAGCTTGAGGCGCAGGCCGAGCTGGCGCAGGGTGTCGGAGGGCTGGATGAAGGTGCGGCCCACGTAGGCGTTCTTCATCAGGCCCTGCTTGAACGAAATCCCGGACTCCTCCGCGTAACCGATCGCGGCGGGGGTGCCGGATTCCGGCACGGGCATGACCAGGTCCGCGTCGACCGGGGCGACGCGGGAGAGGCGTCGGCCGATCTCGATGCGCGAGGCGTGGACGGAGCGGCCCTCGATGACGGAGTCCGGCCGGGCGACGTACACGTACTCGAAGACGCAGTGCGCGCGGGGCGTCTCGGCGAAGCGCTCGGTGTGCACGCCGGATTCGTCGATGGCGATGAGCTCGCCCGGTTCGATGTCGCGGACGAATGTTGCTCCGACGATGTCGAGGGCGCAGGTCTCGGAGGCGACGACCCAGCCGCGGTCGAGGCGGCCCAGCGCCAGCGGGCGCACACCGTGCGGGTCCCGGGCAGCGTAGAGGGTGTGCCCGTCGGTGATCATGAAGCAGAAGGCGCCCTCGATGTGGGGCAGGAGCTCGCGGGCGGCGTCGAGAAGCGACTTGTCGTCCCGGATTCCGTCGGTGAGCAACGCGGACACCACGGCGGTGTCCGAGGAGGAACCCTGGCCCTCCACGCCCTGGGCGGGGATGAGCTTGCGCTCGATCGCCTCGTCCTGGAGGGCCTGGTAATTGGTCAGGTTTCCGTTGTGGGCCAGGGCGACATCAGTGCCGTTCGGCGACGTGCGGAACATCGGTTGGACGTTTTCCCAGCTGTTGCCGCCCGCCGTGGAATAGCGCGTGTGCCCGATCGCGACGTTGCCCTGCAGGGCGTCGAGCACGGATTCGTCGAAGATCTGGGAGACGAGGCCCGTGTCCTTGAACACCACCACGTTCTCGTGGTTGCCCACGGCGATGCCGGCACCCTCCTGGCCGCGGTGCTGCAGGGCGAAGAGGCCGAAGTAGGTGAGCTTGGAGACGTCCTCCCCGGGTGCCCACACCCCGAACACCCCGCATTCCTCGCGGGGTTGGTCATCCAACTGGCCTGGCGCATCAATACGCACGGGGGCCGCATGGTCCCCGGTGTTCACGGTTTGCACCTGCCCCACTTTATCGGATTGGCGCGCTCAAAGGGCAATTACGGGCAGGCCGGCGGCCACTTCGCCGGCGCGCGAGCCGCTGGCGTCCACCCGCGCGTCCGCGAGGGCGTCGTCAAAGCTCAGCAGCCCCGTGGCCAACCGCAGCCAGGTCTCCGGGTCGCACTCCACCACGTTCGGCGGGGTGCCGCGCGTGTGACGCGGTCCCGCCACGCACTGCACCGCCACGAACGGCGGCACCCGCAGCTCCACCGTGTAGCCGGGCAGCTCCTCCGCGAGGGCCCGGGCGGTGCGGCGGCAGGCGTCTGCGAGGAGCCCGCGCCCCGGCTTCTCCCCCGCCTCCCCCCGGAGCCACGGGGCGACCGCCTCGACGGCCTGGCGCGTCAGCACGGGATCGTTCTTCTGGGTCATGGCCTCATGGTAAACGTGCGTATTAAAGTAAGTCCCCATGCCAACAACTTCCGAGCCGACCTCCGGGCAGACCTCCGAGCCGATGGGCGAGCCGGCAGCCAAGTCCCCGCACGTCACCCTCCGCTTCATGGCGGCCCCCACGGACATCCTCCTGGCCGGGTCCCAGGGTGTCTCCGGCGGGCGCGTGCTCGAGTGGATCGACAAGGCGGCCTATGCCTGCGCCGCGCAGTGGTCGGGCACCTACTGCGTCACCGCCTACGTGGGACACATCCATTTCACCCGCCCGATTCCCTCCGGCCACATGGTGGAAATCCGCTCCCGCATCGCCATGACGGGGCGCTCCTCCATGCACATCGTCAACGAGGTTCTCTCCGCCGACCCGCGGGAGGGCATCTTCACCCGCGCCTGCGACTGCCTGGTCATTTTCGTGGCAAAGGACCCCACGACGGGCAAGCCCATGCCGGTTGAACCCTTCGTCCCCTCGACCGAGGAGGAGGAGCGGGTGAAGCAGGCCGCGCTGTCCCGCATTGACCTGCGCAAGGAAATCGAGCGCGAGATGCTGAAGCAGACCTACACCGACGCCTCCACCGCGCCGCGTGTGATCCACCGTTTCCTGGCCAAGCCCACCGACGTGAACTGGGGCGGCAACGTGCACGGCGGCACGGCGATGGAGTGGATTGACGAGGCCGGTGTGGCCTGCACGATGGAGTGGTCCGGTGAGCGCACCGTGGCCGTGTACGCGGGCGGCATCCGCTTCTACAAGCCCATCTCCATCGGAGACCTGATCGAGGTGGACGCGCGCCTGACGCGGACCGACGCCCGGTCCATGCACTTGGCGGTCCAGGTCCGCTCCGGCAGCCCCCGGGGAGGACGCGGCGCGCTGACCAGCGCCATCCACGCCACCTTCACGTACATCGGCGTGGACATTGACGGCCAGCCGCTTCCCGCCCGCCAGTACAAGCCTCAGACGGAGGAGGACATGCGCCTCTGGGAGCACACGCAGACCCTCAAGGACCTGCGCGCCCAGTACGCACCGACACCGCTCGTGCAGCCGCGCCCGGCGCGCCAGCTGATCTACTAGCCCCCCGGCAAACGCACAGAAGCGGGGCCGGCACCTCCCTGGAGGGTGCTGGCCCCGTTTGCGCGCCTGCGGGTGTCGCCCCGGCTGCCGCTATACCGCCGCGTTGGGCGCGGTGGAGTGGCCGAAGAGTGCCGGCAGAGTGGCGGACCAGGCGCTCTCCAGCTCGGCCAGGCCGATCGTTTCCCCGGCGACCGAGATTTCACCGGTGCCGTTGGTGGATCCGATCACGGCACCGGTGATGCCCAGCGCGGCCGCCGCCTCCACGACACCGTCGACGCGGTCCGTGGTCACAGCGACGAGCACGCGCGAGGCGGACTCGGAGAACAGCGCGGTGAACGCGTCCTCGTGCACCGCCTCGAGATCCAGCTCCACGCCCTTGCCAGAGCCCTGCACCAGCTCGAAGACCGCCTGGGCGAGCCCTCCCTCCGACAGGTCGTGCGCGGCGTTGATGCCTCCGTGGTCGACGAAGAAGCGCGCTAGGCGCTCCTCGTCGGCGAGGTCGACCTGCGGGGGCACACCGGCGAGCCCGCCGCCCGAGATGTCCTGCCACACCGAGCCGCCGAACTCCTCGCGGGTCTCTCCGAGAAGCACCAGCGCGTACTCCTCGTCCGCCGCGCCGATGCGGTTGCGCACGGTGTCGTTGACGTCCTCGATCACACCGAGCACGCCCACCACCGGCGTGGGCAGGATCGGGGTTTCACCGGTCTGGTTGTAGAAGGAGACGTTGCCGCCCGAGACGGGGATCCCCAGCTCCCGGGCGCCGTCCGCCAGGCCATGGACGGCCTCGCGGAACTGCCACATCACGTCGGGGTTCTCCGGCGAGCCGAAGTTGAGGCAGTTGGTCACAGCGACGGGGCGGGCGCCGGTGGTGACCACGTTGCGGTAGGCCTCGGCGAGTGCGAGGCGCGCACCCATGTTGGGGTCGAGGTAGGTGTAGCGCCCGGAGGCGTCAGCCGAAACGGCCACGCCGCGGGATGTCTCCTCGTTGATGCGCAGCACACCTGCGTTGGCGTGCTTCGCCTGCACGGTGTTGCCCCGGACGTAGCGGTCGTACTGCTCGGTGATGAAGTCGCGGGAGCATAGCGCGGGCGAGGCCAGCATCTTCAGCCACGCCTCGCGCACGGAGGCGCTCTTGTCGACTTCCCCGGCACCCTGCACCTCGTCCAGCCAGGCGGGGCGGGCGAAGGGACGCTCGTAGACGGGGCCCTCGTCGATGGTCGAGGGCGGCGCGTCGAGGACCAGCTCGCCGTTGTGGTAGACGACGTAGCGGTCCTTTTCGTCGGTCACCTCGCCGATCACGGCGGCGTTGACCTCCCACTTCGCGCAGATCTCCATGAAGCGGTCAACGTTGTCGGGGGTGACCACCGCACACATGCGCTCCTGGGACTCGGAGGCGAGGATCTCCGCGGCGGACATGTTCTCCGCGCGCAGGGGCACGGCGTCGAGGTCCACGCGCATGCCACCATCGCCCGCCGCCGCGAGCTCCGAGGTGGCGCAGGCGAGACCGCCCCCGCCGAGGTCCTGGATCCCCACGACAACACCCGCCCCGTACAGCTCGAGACAGCACTCGATGAGCACCTTCTCCGCGAAGGGGTCGCCGACCTGGACGGCGGGAAGCTTGCGCTCCTCGCCCTCCTCGAAGGTGGCGGAGCCGAGCACCGAGACGCCGCCGATGCCGTCGAGGCCGGTGCGGGAGCCGAAGAGCACGACCTTGTTGCCGGTTCCCGAGGCAAAGGCCAGCTTGAGGTCCTCGACCTTCAGCGTGCCCACACAGAGGGCGTTGACCAGCGGGTTTCCGGCGTAGGCCGCATCAAATACGGTCTCACCCCCAATATTGGGCAACCCCAGGGAATTGCCGTAGCCGCCGATGCCGTGGACGACGCCGGGAAGGACCCGCTTGGTGTCGTCCGCGTCAGCTGGGCCGAAGCGGAGCTGGTCCATGACGGCGATCGGGCGCGCACCCATGGCCATGATGTCGCGCACGATGCCGCCGACACCGGTCGCGGCACCCTGGTAGGGCTCGACGAAGCTCGGGTGGTTGTGGCTTTCCACGCGGAAGGTCACGGCGTCGCCGCCCCCGATGTCCACCACGCCGGCGTTCTCGCCGATGCCCGCGAGGATCTTCGAGGCCATCTCCTCGGTCATCGTCTCCCCGAAGTAGCGCAGGTGCACCTTGGAGGACTTGTAGGAGCAGTGTTCCGACCACATGACGGAGTAGACGGTGAGCTCGGAGTCGGTCGGGCGGCGGCCGAGGATGTCGCGGATGCGCTGGTACTCGTCGTCCTTCAGGCCGAGCTCAGCGTAGGGCTGCTCCAGATCCGGGGTGGCCTTGGCGTTGTCAACGGTGTCGTTGTGCACAGTCACGGCTTTTCAGGCTCCGATCGAAGAGATGGCGGACAGGAAGAGTCCGAGGCCGTCGGTTGACGGCCCGGTGAGCAGCTCGATGGCGTGCTCGGGGTGGGGCATGAGGCCGACCACGCGGCCGGTCTCGTTGGTCACACCGGCGATGGAGTTCAGCGAACCGTTGAAGTTGTCGGTGTAGCGGAAGACGACCCGGCCCTCCTTCTCCAGCTCCTCGATGGTCTCGGGGGCAGCCTGAAAGCGGCCCTCGCCATGCTTGGCGGGGACGAGGATCCGCGAGCCCTCCTCGAACCGGCTGGTCCACGCGGTACGGGTGTTGGCCACCTCGAGGTAGGTGTCCACGCAGTGGAAGTTCAGCCCCTGGTTCCGCGTCAGGGCACCGGGGAGCAGACCCGCCTCCGTGAGGATCTGGAAGCCGTTGCAGATGCCCAGAACAGGCATGCCCTTCCCGGCGGCCTCCACTACGGCACCGATCATCGGGGCCTGCGCGGCAATCGCGCCGGAGCGGAGGTAGTCGCCGTAGGAGAAACCCCCGGGCACGACGACGGCATCGACACCCGTGAGGTCGTCGTCGGCGTGCCACAGCTGCTTCGGCTCCGCGCCCGCGAGCCGCACCGCGCGGAGCGCGTCGACGTCGTCAAGCGTTCCCGGGAAAGTGATGACGCCGATGGTTGCCGTCATCGAACGACCTCGAAGTCCTCGATCACGGTGTTTGCGAGAAGGGTCGAGGCGACGCGCTGCAGCTCCTCGTCGGACACGGAATCGTCGACCTCGATCTCGAAGCGCTTGCCCTGGCGCACATCCTCCACGCCGCTCACGCCGATCCGCCCGAGGGCGCGCAGCACCGCCTGGCCCTGGGGATCGAGAATTTCTGCCTTCGGCATGACATTTACCACGACACGTGCCATGAGTTTCCTTCTCTGGTTGGACGTCGAGATTCCGCTTCGCGACGGGGCGCCACGACCGCATCTCACAAGGGTCAAAAGACAGCGCCAAGTATATAGGACGGGCAGGTACTCCCCTATTTTTCAGGGCCTCGACTCAGGCGGTGGCGTCGGTGGCGGAGGAGGGGAGAAATACCCTGTAATCGGCGGGCACCGCCCCCTCGGAGGCGGCACCGAGGGCGGCGTCGAGGAAGTCGCGGCGCACCTTCTTCTCCCCCAGTTCGCGTCCGGAGACGGAGAGGCGGATCGTGTTTCCCTTCGCTGCCCCGCGCTCGGCGGCGCGGATGATGTTGCGTCGCCACCACTTCGCTGCACCGAACCCCTCACCGACGGAGAGGTTGCGGCAGCGGCGGAACTCCCCGCTGCGGGTGAGGTGCAACCCCTTGGTGGAGGCCACCAGGTCGAAACCGAAGTCGTGGACGACGGCGAGTGTGCCGTCGGAAAGCTGCCACCGCGGCGGGGCGAAGATGTCGAACTCGTAACCGAGGGACTTCATCTGGCGCGTGGCACCCTTGAGCCGCAGGCGGGCTTCATGGTCGCCGAGGGTGGCGAACTCCGAGCGGCGGCCCTGGGCGGGCTGGTCGAATCCGTTGAGGATGAGCGCTCGGCCCGCGTCGCGCTGGCCGTCGAGCCAGCCGCGGGTCTTCTTGTCCCTGGCCAGGTGCCACTTCTTGTCGATGTGCGGGGCGACCAGCAAGGATACGGGGATGCCACTGCGGTCGAGATCGGATACTAAAACGGCCACGCCATCGAGAGTGGTGTCGAAGATGGAGGACACCGAAACGAGGACGTGGCCGGTCATGGGGGAGATTATCGCACAGCCGGGCCGGAGCCGCTGGCCGGCGGAGCCGCCTGCTGGTAGGCGGAGAGGTCGACCTGGGGGGTCGGCTGGAGGTGGTCCGTCGCCGGGTTGTTCACCGTCGGATTGGACAGGTTGACGTGCGTGTCGATGTCGGACGGGACGTAGGGGTCCTCACCGGAGAGCACACGCTTGACCTGGTCGCGGTCGACGGTGCGGGTCCAGGTGCCCACGACAAGGGTGGCGATGGAGTTGCCGGCGAAGTTCGTCAGCGCGCGCGCCTCGGACATGAAGCGGTCGATACCGACGATGACACCGACGCCGGTGAGCAGGTCGGGGCGGAACGCCTGCAGGCCGGCGGCGAGCGTCGCCAGACCGGCACCGGTGACGCCGGCGGCACCCTTGGAGGCGATGATCATGAAGACCAGCAGAGAAATCTGCTCGCTCATGTTCATCGGCATGTTCATCGCGTCGGCGATGAAGATGGAGGACATGGTCAGGTAGATCGCGGTGCCGTCCAGGTTGAAGGAGTAGCCGGTGGGCACGACGATGCCGACCGTGGACTTGTCCACGCCGAGGTGCTCCATCTTGCGCATGAGGTTCGGCAGGGCCGATTCGGAGGAGGAGGTGGCCAGGATGAGGAGGAACTCGCCGCCCAGGTACTTGAACAGCGACCAGGGGGAGACGCGCGTGACGACCCAGAGAACCAGGCCGAGGATACCGAAGACGAAGATGAAGCAGGTGAGGTAGAACGCGCCCATGAGCACGATCATCTGCACCACGGCCTTGATGCCCGTCTTGCCCACGACGGCTGCGATGGCACCGAATGCGCCGATCGGGGCCAGCCAGAGGATCCAGCTCAGGATCTTGAAGATGAGCTTCTGCAGGTGGGCAACGAAGCCCAGGATGGGCTCGCCCTGCTTGCCCAGCGACTGCACCGCGAAGCCGACCAGCAGGCCGATGAAGAGGACCTGCAGGATGGTGCCCGAGGTGAAGGCGGAGAAGAAGGACGTGGGGATGATGCCCTGAATGAACCCGGTCAGACCGTGGCTGGACTCCGCGGCCTGCTGGGCGTACTTCGCCCCCTCCCCGGCGGTGGACTCGTAGTTGATGCCCTCACCCGGCTTGATGACGTTGCCCACGATCAGGCCGATGGCCAGGGCGAAGGTGGACATCACGATGAAGTAGATCAGCGCGAGGCCGCCGGTCTTGCCCACCGTCGCGGCGGAGCGCACGGAGCCGATGCCGAGCACGATGGTGCAGAAGATCACCGGGGTGATGATCATCTTGATCAGCGAGACGAAGCTGTCGCCCAGCGGCTTGAGCTGGACCGCGAAACTGGGAGCCATGAGGCCGACGACGACGCCGCCGATGACGGCCACGATGACGGCGATGTAGAGCCAGTGGGTGTTGTCGCGGCGGCGCTTCGGCTCCGCAATCTGGGGGGTGTAGCTCGCACCCGTCTGGGGAAGCGAAGTAGACATGTTGACCTCTCTGGTGAGAAGGGGCGTAAAACTAGACAATTTTTACGCTCATTCTGCGGTAATCACTTGTCTTTCAACATACTCACCCCTTGAAGGTGGCCCGCATCACGCCCCCGTTACCCCCGCGAGCCCGCCACACGTCCCAGTCCGCGGGGGTGACGTTGGGCCACCCCTCACGCCTCCACGGCGCCGCTGTGGGCGAGGGTCCACGCGTACTCGAAGGCGGTCTGCCTCCACCGCGCGTAGCGCCCGGAGACGCCGCCGTGGCCGGCCTGCATCTCCGTCTTCAGCAGAATCTCCCCGCCCGTGGCCATCTCCCGCAACTTGGCCACCCACTTGGCGGGCTCGACGTAGAGCACCCTCGTGTCGTTCAGGCTGGTCACCGCCAGAATGTCGGGGTAAGCCTTCGCCTCGACGTTCTCGTAGGGGGCGTAGCGGGAAATGTAGTCGTAGACCTCCGGGTCGTGGTACGGGTCGCCCCACTCCTCCCACTCACCGACGGTCAGAGGGAGTTCGGGCATGAGGATGCTCGTCAGCGGGTCCACGAAGGGCACGATCGCCTGGATACCGGCGAACTTCTCCGGCGCCATGTTCGCCACCGCGCCCATGAGCAGGCCGCCGGCGGAACCACCCTCGGCCACGAGCTGGCCGCGGGTGGTCACCCCCTGCTCGACCAAAGCATCCGCGCAGGCGATGAAGTCCGTGAACGTGTTCATCTTTTCCAGGCCCTTGCCGTGGTCGTACCAGAGCCTGCCCATCTCGCCGCCGCCGCGCACGTGGGCGCACACCCAGACCATCCCGCGGTCCAGCAGCGAGAGGCGTGCAACGGAAAAACCCGGGTCATTGGAGGCCTCGTAGGAGCCGTACCCGTAGAGCAGCGTGGGGTGCGTGGCGCCCGGGTCCGTGTCCGCGCGGCGTACGACGGACATCGGCACGCGCGTGCCGTCCTCAGCCGTCGCCCACATGCGCGAGGCCACGTAATCGGCCGGGTTATAGCCTCCCCTGACCTCCTGCTCCTTGAGCAGGACTTTGTCACCCGTGGCCACGGTGAGGTCGAACAGCTGCGCGGGGCGGGTGTAGGAGGAGTAGCTCACCCGCACGACGGGCGCGTCCCACTCCGGGTTCCCGCCGAGACCCACGGTGTAGAGCTCCTCGTCGAACTCGAGCTCACGGAACCCCCCGATACCGGCCTCCCCCACCTTGGCCAGGGCAAGCCGGCTGATGCCGCCTGAGCGGTAGGCGCAGAAGATGAAGTCCCGGTAGGTGTCCACGCCCTCGATGCGCACGGCATCGTCGTGAGCCATGAGGACCTCGAGGCCGGCGAGGGCGGGCAGGGGCTTGCCGACGACGCACGTGCCCACCTCGTAGTTGGGGCCTGTGGCGTTGTGCGTGACCACCCAACGGCCACTGCCCGCCACCTCCGCGTAGTCCACGTCGTATTCGACGCCCTGCTCGCGGGGCCAGAGCACCTCGAACTCGCCCTCGGGCTGATCGAGCGGGAGCACCCGCCACTCGCTGGTGAGCTTGGAACCGGAAACGATGTAGAGGAACTTCTCAGCGCGGTCCCCGCCAATGCCGACGTTGAAGCGCTCGTCCGGTTCCTCGTAGACCAGCACGTCCCGGGAGGACGGGGTGCCCACGGCGTGGCGCCACACCTGGTGGGCGCGCCAGGCGGCGTCGACGCGGGTGTAGAAGAGGAACTCCTCGCCGGCCCACGTGGCGCCGTAGAAGACGTCGTCAAGCGCATCGGGCAGGATCTCCCCGCTGTCGAGATCCTTGATGCGCAGCCGGAAACGCTCGTCGCCCTCGGTGTCGGAGGAGAACGCGAGCAGGCGGCCGGACGTGCTCACGCTGGAGGCACCGAGCGAGAAGAACTCGTGGCCCTCGGCGAGTTCGTTGACGTCCAGGATGATCTGCTCACCGGGCAGGGCGGAGCCGTCATCCGGCACGACCGGGGGCTGCCACGGGGCGCCCGGGTCGGCGGGGACGCGGCAGCTCAGCCCGTAGTCCCTGCCCTCGATGGTGCGGCCGTAGTACCACCAGTCGCCCTGGCGCTGGGGGACGGACATGTCCGTTTCCCTGATGCGGGACTTGATCTCCCCGTAGATCTCCTCCGTCAGCGCCGAGAGGTTCGCGGTGCGCGCTTCCGTGTAGGCGTTCTCCGCCTCGAGGTAGGCGATGGTTTCCGGCGACTCCTTGTCGCGGAGCCACTCGTAGTTGTCCACGACCTCGCGGCCGTGGAACGAGCGCGTCACGGGGTGCTTCGGGGCACTGGGGGGAAGGTTGCTCGGCTGTCCACTCATGGCCGCCGAGTTTACGCGCGGCCGTTCAGCCCACCGGCTAGGCCATCGTCCCGGGCCAGTCGCCGAACTTCCTCCCGCTGAGGCGCTCGTAGGCCTCCACGTAGCGGTCGCGGGTGGCCTCCACCACGGAGCCCGGCAGCTCCGGGGGCGTGTCCCCGCTCGCCGGGTCCCAGCCGGACTTCGGCCCGGTGAGCCAGTTGCGCACGTACTGCTTGTCGAAGCTCGGCTGGACCCGCCCCTCCTCGTATGAGTCCGCCGGCCAGTAGCGGGAGGAATCCGGGGTGAGCACCTCGTCGGCAAGCACCAGCGTGCCGTCCTCGTCGAGGCCGAACTCCAGCTTGGTGTCGGCGAGGATGATGCCCCGGGTCGCGGCGTAATCCGCGGCGCGTGAGTAGATGTCCAGGGTGGCGTCGCGGAGCTTGCCCGCGAGTTCGGACCCGACCCTGTCAGCCACGTGGGCGAAGGAGACGTTCTCGTCGTGGTCACCCTGCTCCGCCTTGGTGGCCGGGGTGAAGATCGGCTCGGGGAGCCTGGATGCCTCCGCGAGGCCGTCGGGAAGCTCGATGCCGCACACGGTGCCGTTCCGGTCGTACTCCTTCTTGCCGGAGCCCGTCAGGTAGCCGCGGGCGACGCATTCGAAGGGGACCATGTCGAGGCGCTTGACCACCTGGGCGCGGCCGAGGACCTCCTCGGGGATGCGCTCGTCGTCGATGGGTCCCGCGAGGTGGTTGGGCACGTCGCCCAGCAGGTCGAAGAAGAACATCGAGGTGGCGGTGAGCACGCGCCCCTTGTCCGGGATCTCCGGGTCGAGGGAGAAGTCAAAGGCGGAAATCCGGTCGGTGGCCACCATCAGGAGGGTGTCGGCATCGATCCCGTAGATTTCACGGACCTTGCCGCCGGACAGGTGGTCGTAGTCAGAGAGCTCTGGACGCATGGGGCACAAGTCTAGTCCCGGCGCGGTCGGGACCGGACCGGGAGACCGGGAATCCCCGAAATCACTGCCCGGGGAGCGGCGGGCGGTGGTTTAAAGTAAGTTCCATGCATGCCCGCCGCCTCGCCTCGACCCCACTGACCCTCGTCACCGCCGCCGGGCTCACCCTCGGGCTCTTCCCCGTTCTCACCGCGTGCAGCCAGGTGGACCCCGAGAGCAGGGAGCAGGTGACGGAGCTCGCCAACGAGCCGGAGGGGTTCACGCCCACCGCCGACGGCGAGAAGCTGGCGTTCGACGAGCCCGCCCATGTGGTCACCACGAGCCTGAGCAACGGCGTGCCCGTGTACTGGGACGTCACCGTGCACAAGCCGGAGACCCTGAGCCCGGAGCAGGTGGAGGAGAACATCGGGCAGGACCCGGAGACCATCGGCTCCCCGCCCCCCGAGCGGATCAGGAAGTACCGCTGCTTCCCGGTCACCTTCACGCCGCGTGGCGACGGCCTGAGCCGCGGTCAGGCACCCGTCTCGGTGTCCCTGCCCACTCTCACGCCGGTGGACGACAACGGAACGGACGCCAACTGGGTGCATCAGGGCGACGACCGGTACTGCGGCACTGACCGCTCCCGCACTGTTCCCGCCTACATCGGGGACATGCGCATCGGGGAGAACTACGATGCCGCGGTGGTGACCTGGGAGGGCGAGGACGACCCGGGCATCGTGGGCACGGGCGTGCGCCTGAACACCCTGCCCAGCCCGCGCAACCCGTCCCAGCCTGCGCAGGCGATCAACTGGGCGGCGAAGTAACCCTGCCCCGGGCGCGGGGTCAGAGAATGTCGCCCGGGGTGTAGCTGGCGGCGTCGGGGTGGGCGCGGACAAGCGCGGCGATGCGGGCCAGGACGTTGTCCACCTGGGACTCGGCGGCGCCGATGAAGGCGTGCCGGTCGGAAAGGGCCGCGTCGAGGGCGGTGCGGTCCAGCGGGAGACGGTCATCGGCTGCGAGGCGTTCGACAAGGTTCTGCTCCGCGCCGTTCTCGCGCATTTCCAGGGCCATCGCGACGGCGTTTTCCTTGATCACCTCGTGGGCGGTCTCGCGGCCCACCCCGGTGCGCACCGCCGCCATGAGGATGCGGGTGGTGGCCAGGAACGGCAGGTAGCGGTCCAGCTCACGGTTGATCATCGCGGGGAACGCGCCGAACTCGTCGAGGACGGTGAGGAAGGTCTCCAGCTGACCGTCGATGGCGAAGAAGGCGTCCGGAAGCGCGACGCGGCGCACCACCGAGCAGAACACGTCGCCCTCGTTCCACTGCTGGCCGGAAAGGTCGGCCAGCATGGTGAGGTAGCCGCGGAGGATGACCTGGAAGCCCCCGACACGCTCGCAGGAGCGGGCGTTCATCTTGTGCGGCATGGCGGAGGAGCCGACCTGGCCCTCCTTGAATCCCTCTGTGACCGTCTCGTTGCCCGCCATGAGGCGGATGGTGGTGGCCAGCGAAGACGGCCCCGCGCCGAGCTGCACGAGCGCGGAGACCGCGTCGAAGTCAAGGCTGCGCGGGTACACCTGGCCGACGGAGTCGAAGGTGCGGGAGAACCCGAGGTGGCGCGCGATCCCGCCCTCGAACTCGTGGAGCTTGGCTTCATCGCCGCCCATCAGGTCGAGCATGTCCTGCGCGGTGCCCATCGGGCCCTTGATGCCGCGCAGCGGGTAGCGCTCCAGGAGCTGTTCGATGCGCTCCACGGCGACGAGGATCTCATCCGCCGCCGAGGCGAAGCGCTTGCCCAGCGTGGTCGCCTGCGCGGCGACGTTGTGGGACCGGCCCGCCATGACGAGGGAGCGGTACTCCTCCGCCCGGTTGCCCACAGCCTTGAGCAGCGCCACGGACTTGTCCCGGGTGAGCTCGAGCGAACGGACGATCTGCAGCTGCTCCACGTTCTCCGTCAGATCGCGGCTGGTCATGCCCTTGTGGATGTGCTCGTGGCCCGCCAGCTCGTTGAACTCCTCGATGCGGGCCTTCACGTCGTGACGCGTGACTTTCTCGCGTCGGGCGATGCTGTCGAGGTCCACCGTGTCGATCACGCGCTCGTACGCCCCGATGGCCTCGTCGGGAATGTCGACCCCGAGCCCCTTCTGCGCCTTCATCACGGCAACCCAGAGCTGGCGCTCCAGGATGATCTTGTGCTCGGCGCTCCACAGCGTCGCCATCTCGGGCGAGGCGTAGCGGTTGGACAGGACGTTCGCGTTCATCGGTTTTTCAGCCACGCCGGCCATTATCGCACGCGGCACCGCCCCGGGGGGGTGCGTGCCGGCCGGGCAGCGGGCGGGGTCAGCCCTCGACGCGAATGTCACCCTCGATCGCGCGGCGCGCGATGTCGCTGCGACAGAAGGACCCCTGGAGCGTGATCTTCTCCACCTCGGCGTAGGCGTTCGCCACGGCCTCGTCCAGCGTCGCGCCCCTGCCCATGGCGTTGAGCACGCGGCCGCCGGAGGAAACGAGCACCCCGTCCTGCAGCGTGGTGCCCGCGTGGAGGACCCTGGCGGGATCCCCGAGGTTGTCCCCGGTGATGGTGTCTCCCGTGCGTGGCGCGGCCGGGTAGCCCTCCGCGGCCAGCACGACGGTGGCGGCGAAGCCCTCCTCCCACTCGAGGGGAGGCAGTTCCGACAGACTGCCGGTGGCGACGGCCGCCAGGACGTCGGCAAGCGGGGTTCTGAGCAGCGAGAGCACGGGCTGGGTCTCGGGGTCGCCGAACCGGGCATTGAACTCCACCACGGCGGGACCCTCGGGCCCCCACGCCGCACCGACGTAGAGGAGGCCCTGGTAGGGGATGCCGCGGGCGACCATCTCGCGCGCCACCGGCTCGGCGATCTCCGCGACGATTCGCTCGACCCCGCCCTCCGGCAGCCACGGCAGCGGGGTGTAGGCGCCCATGCCGCCGGTGTTGGGTCCGGCGTCGTTGTCATGGGCGCGCTTGTGGTCCTGGGCCGGCAGCAACGGCACGACGGTCTCCCCGTCCACGAGGCAGAACAGCGACACCTCGGGCCCCTCGAGGAAGGATTCGAAGAGCACGGGGTTGCCAGACTCGACCACGGCGCGCGCGTGCGCCTCCGCCTCCGCGCGGTCCTGCGTGACCACCACACCCTTCCCGCCGGCGAGCCCGTCATCCTTGACCACGTAGTTCGGGCCGTACTCGTCGAGGGCGGGGGCGAGGCCGTCGAGCGTGTCGACGCTCGTCGCCGACGCGGTTAGAACACCCGCCGCTGCCATCACGTCCTTGGCGAAGGCCTTCGACCCCTCGAGCTGCGCGGCCCGGCGGGAGGGGCCGAAGACATCGATGCCGGCCTCACGCAGCGCGTCGGCCGCACCCGCCACCAGCGGCACCTCCGGGCCGATAACAACGAGATCGGCCTGCAGATCCCGGGCCAGGGCGACGACCGACTCGGGCGAGCCGACATCGACGGGGTGGACCCGGGCCAGGGAACCCATGCCCGCGTTGCCCGGTGCGACGTGCAGCTCGTGGGGAGACGACCCCCGGGCGAGGCCTGTGAGCAGGGCGTGTTCGCGGCCGCCCGAACCGATGACAAGGATGCGCATGGACCCTAACTTACCGGTAGCGTGGACGGGCATGAGCACCGTATTCACCAAGATTCTCAACGGGGAGATCCCCGGCCGCTTCATCTACCGCGACGAGACCGTGGCCGCGTTTCTCTCCATCGAACCGATCGCCTACGGCCACACCCTCGTGGTCCCCGTCGAGGAGGTGGACAAGTGGACCGACCTCTCCCCCGAGCTGTGGGCCCACATGAACGAGGTGGCCCGGGAGATCGGGCGCGCGGTCATCGGTGCCTTCGGCTCAGCTCGCGCCGGGTACCTCATCGCCGGTTTCGAGGTCCCCCACGCCCACATCCACGTCTTCCCCGCGAACGACATGTCCGGCTACGACCTCTCCCGCGTCACCCCGGCCGACCAGACGGATCCCGCCAAAATGGACGGCCCGGCCGAAGCCCTGCGCGCGGAACTGGGTACCGGCGAGGACGGCTGGCGCTAGCCGTCCCACCGGGGATTATCCAGGTCGATGCCCTCCTCCGCGGCGCGCTTTTCGACGAGCCGCAGCAGGTAACCCTGCTCACCGGCGTACGCCGCGTCGAACCGGGGGTCCGCGACGTACATCCGGGCAAGGATGACCTGGCGCGCGGCGCTGACCGGGTACCAGGACCCGAGGGCGTCGCGGTGCGCCAGGACGAGCGCGTCGGCCTCGGGGGAGCCGGGCTCAACCCCGGCCTCGCGGGCGGCGCGCAGCCGCTCGGTGAAGGCACGCTGCCCGTCGCTCAGGCGGGCGTAGTCCCCCGCGCGCATTCCGCGCTGCTTCGAGCGGGCGCTCTCCCACTCGGGGGACCCGCCCCAGCGCTCCTCCGCCTCGCGCTGGTAGGCGGGCATGTCCGCGCCCAGGTAGGTGGATAGTTCGCACATGTCAGTCTCCTCAATCAGCCTGTTGACGGTATCCATCTGCCGCTTCAGCACGCGGGCACGGGAGCGCAGCGTGCAGCGGTGGCGCCGGAGGGCGTCGGCGAGCGCGGCGCTGGGCGGGGCGTCGAGAAGCGGGCCCACCTCCGCGAGGGGGACGCCCGCGCTGCGGTAGAGCACGATGGCGGCCCCGCGCTCGAGGTCCCCCTCGGTGTAGACGCGGTACGAGCCCTCGCGCCGCGGCACGAGAAGGCCGAGCGCATCCCAGTGCCTCAGCGCCTTGGGGGTGACGCCCAGCCACTGCGCTGCTTCGCCGATGAGATACATGGATTCAGCCAAAGGGTTGCCGCCGGGGGAGGGTCAAATACCGGGGCTAGGAGGCGATCATGGGCAGGGAGATCGTGAAGGTGGAACCCTTGCCGGGGGCCGTTTTCACGGAAATTGCGCCGCCGTGCTGCTCGACGAGCGACTTCGTGATGGCCAGGCCCAGGCCCGACCCACCGCCGCTGGCGCGGTTGCGCGAGACGTCCGCCCGGTAGAAGCGCTCGAAGATGTGCTCGGCGTCCTCGGGGCTCATGCCCACGCCGTCGTCGGCGACGTCGATGAACACCTTGTCCAGGTTCTCCCGCAACGTGATGGTGACGGAGGCATCCGGCCCCGCGTGCTTGAACGCGTTGGAGATGAGGTTGAGCATGACCTGGTGCAGGCGGTCCGGGTCGCCGTCGACCGTGGGCACCTTGAGCGTGTCGTTGACGATGCGCACCGTGCGCTCGGGGAACGCCGCACGCGCCGAGTCGGCGGCGGAGGCGCACAGCTCAAGCATGTCCACCGTCCGGGAGTGCAGCCGCGCACCCTCGGCGCGCGTCAGCGCCAGGAGGTCCTCCACGAGCAGCTTCATCCGGCCCGACTCCTGGTCGATCTTGCTCAGCACCATGTCCGGGTCCGGGGCCATTCCCTTGTGGTACAGCTCCGCGTAGCCGCGGATGCTCGTGAGCGGGGTGCGCAGCTCGTGGGAGGCGTCGCCGACGAAGCGGCGCATCTGCTCCTCCTTCGTGCGCGACTCCTCAATGGACTCCTGGAGCTGCCCGACCATCGTGTTGACCGCGTAGGACAGCTTGCCCACCTCGGTCTCCCGCGGCCACGCGGGCACCCGCCGCGAGGTGTCGCCGTCCGCGATGGCCAGCGCGGTGTTCTCCACCTCACGCAGCGGCGCGAGGGCGCGGCGCACCATGTAGTTGCCGGCGAAGGCGATGAAGATGACGGCGATGCCGCCGAGGCTCAGCTCGATGACCGCCAGCGAGGCAAGCATGCGGCGCTCGGAGTCGAGGGACTTGGCCACGTACTGGATGCTGCCGTCGGAGTTGCAGCGGGCGAGCGCGCGGTAGTAGCGCAGCGGCTCCGTGCCGCGCACCGACGTGATTGTCTGCGGGTCGGTGCCGTCGAGCTGGGAGTAGTCGGGCGGGTAGGCCCGCGGGAAGTAGCTGATGGTCTTGTCCAGGCCCGGGTAGTAGATCGCCTGGGTGAATTCGCTTGGCGCACCGCTCGTCGGCCAGGGCGAGGCCTGGCCCACCCACGTGTCCAGCCCGCTGCGCAGCTCCCCGTCGGCGCGCTGGTAGAGCAGCCCGCGCATGAGGAGGTAGACGGCGGTGAAGCTCAGCGTCATCGCCAGCACCGAGACGATGAGGACCACGGCCACCAGGCTCTTCTGGAGGGGAACCCGGGTGGCCGACGAGCTCAGGTTGAGCGGGCGGTAGATCATCTCCCGGACGTTACTGGCGCGGGGTGCGCAGCACGTAGCCCACGCCGCGGACGGTGTGGATCAGGGGCACGTCGCCGGTGTCGATCTTGCGGCGGAGATAGGAGATGTAGGACTCCACCACGTTGCCGTCGCCGCCGAAGTCGTAGTGCCACACGTTGTCGAGGATCTTCGCCTTGGACAGGACCACCTCGGCATTGAGCATGAGGTAGCGCAGGAGGTTGAACTCCGTCGGGGAGAGATCGATGATCTCGCCCCCCTTGGTCACCTCGTGGGTGTCGTCGTTGAGGGTGAGATCCGCGTAGCGCAGGGTGGCGTCCTCATCGCCGGCCTCGGTGACGTTGCCGCGGCGCAGGATCACGCGGAGGCGGGTAATGACCTCCTCCAGCGAGAAGGGCTTGGTGACGTAATCGTCGGCGCCCAGGGTCAGGCCGTGGATGCGGTCCTCGACGGCGTCCTTGGCGGTGAGGAAGAGGACCGGGCCGTCGAGGCCGTCGGCGCGCAGCTTGCCGAGCAGCTCGAAACCGTCCATCCCGGGCATCATCACGTCGAGGATGTAGGCGTCCGGGCGGAACTCGCGCGCGAGCTTCAGGGCGTCCTGCCCCGACTGGGCGCTCTCCACCTCGAACCCCTGGAATTTCAGCGAGACGGTGAGGAGTTCGACGATGTTCGGCTCGTCATCGACGACGAGAACCTTCACGCCCTGGTTGTTGTCTGCCATGTGGGTGCTCCCTTTCATGAGTGTCTGAAGGGTAGTAAACCCGCCGCACCTGAACGTTTGCTGAACGCGGACTGGGCCGGAGGTTTTTCTTTAGGGGCATTTGCCTTGGGGTGGCGTCCGGGTGGCGAAGCGCCTGGTGGCGGGCACCCGCATCCCGCAAACAGGGAAACCTAAACCGCTAAAACGCCTGTTCGGCAAAATGGCCGGTTGTGATGAACTGCAGTTTTACCGGTTTAGATTTACCGGTTTGCATTTACCTGTTTGCGGCACCACCGTGTGGCCGCCCACACGCGCCCACACCCCCCAGCAGGACACGAAAATACCCCCCACCAGCTTCTCTGGGGTGAGGGGACGCGGAGCTGGAGACGAGACTTGAACTCGCAACCTACGCATTACAAGTGCGTTGCGCTACCGATTGCGCCACTCCAGCAGTGAGGCAGAGTGTACACTGTGACCCCCTGAGTGCGTGAAAAAGTGCCAGCCGATAGTGTGTGCGGTGTGGCAATCGGGTTGAACCAGGCGTGGGATAATTTCCGCCAGAAATCGCGTAGCGTCGCAACGATCGACGAGGCCCGCACCTCGCCCCCGCCGTCGGTTCTCGCCCCAGTCGACCTGACCGATCCCGCGCAGGTCGCGGCCGTGATGAACATCGCGGCTCGGATCGGCTCGATCCTGATCACCAACGGCACGACCAGCTCCGATGTCAAGGCACAGATCCACACGGTGACCTCCTCGTACGGTCTGCATTACTGCCACGTGGACATCACCGTGAACACGATGACGATCCACACGATCATCGGCGTGGAGCGCCGGCAGCCGGTGAGCGTGTTCCGGGTTGTCAACGACTTCTCGTACAACTACCACAAGCTCCAGGAGGCGGACCGCCTGATCCGCTCCATCCGTTCCGGTGCAACCCCGCCGGAGATGGCCGAGAAAATCCTGGACACAATCGACCGGGAATACATCCCCCACCGCGTCGCCCGCTTCCTCGGCGGATGGACCGTCATGGGCGCGGCCGTCGGCATCCTCCTGGGCAGCGACCTGTTCATGGCCTCGGTGGGCGCGCTGACGTCGTTCCTGATCATGGTGGTCAGCAAGGTCCTTTCCCGCAACGACCTGCCCTACTTCTTCCACTGCGCCATCGGCGGGTTCCTCGCCACCGTGCCGGCCGTGCTCTTCTACCACTTCTCCGCGAACTTCGGCTACACCATCGTGCCCAGCCAGGTGATCGCCACCGGCATCGTCGTCCTCCTCGCCGGGCTCACGCTCGTGCAATCGCTTCTCGACGGCATCACCGGCTCCCCGGTCACCGCGTCCGCCAGGTTCTTCCAGACCATGCTGTTCACCGGCGGCATCGTGGCGGGAGTCGCGTTCGGCATCAGCGTGGCAGATCTCCTCGGGGTGGGGCTCCCGCCGCTGGAAACCATGCTGGGCGCACCGTCGTTCAGCTCGGCCCTGGCCCGGTTGATCGGCAGCACCGTGGCATCGGCGGCCTTCGCGGTGTCTTCCTTCGCAGAAAAGCCCGCCATTCTCGTCTCGGCGGCGACCGCGCTCGCCGGCTCCGCGATGTACTACCTATTCCTCCTCCCACTCGGCACGGGACGGCTCCTGGCCACCTTCGCCTGCGCCTTCGTCGTCGGCCTGGCCGGCGGCCTCGTCTCGCGCCGCTTCCTCATCAACCCCGTCATCACCGCCGTGGCGGGCGTGACCCCGTTCTTGCCCGGTTCCGGAATCTACCGGGGCATGTACGCCATCCTGAACGAGCAGCTCGTGGTGGGCATGACCAGCCTCGCCCTGGCCGTGGGCACGTGCGTGGCCCTCGCGAGCGGCGTGGTCCTCGGTGAGTGGGGGGCGCGCCGCATCCGCCGCCCCCGGATGTTCAACCCCTACCCCGCCTTCCGCCGCGCGGGGCGGGTGACCTTCCAGCAGATCCGGCGCGCCGAGCAGGCGGCGCTGGGGCGTCGTCGCCGCCGCCCCTCCGCCTGAGGCCGGGCGCGGTTTGTTGGCGTAGAATTAGGCGGTCCGTGTTCGGGCGCGGGCTCCAAACCACGCCCGCAACACCAGTGCCGTGTACAAGCCGTGCAGAAGGAGAAGCTTCGTGCCCCCCAAGATCACCGATTCTCGCCCCTCCCCCGAGGCCGTCCACGCGGTTGAGGAGCAGACAGCCTCCGGCGCTCGGCGGATCGTGGCCACCTACTCCGAGGACTTCTTCGACGGCGTCACGCTGATGTCGATGCTGGGCGTCGAACCGCGCGGCTTCGTGTACAAGAAGTACGCCGAGGAGCAGGAGGCTGCCGCCGCCGAGGCAGCCGCGGCCTCCGCCGCCCCCGCGAAGAAGGCGACCAAGAAGAAGGCCACGAAGAAGAAGGCAACCAAGAAGGCCGCCAAGAAGACCACGGCGAAGAAGACGACCAAGAAGGCGACGAAGAAAACCACGAAGAAGGCGGCCACGAAGGCCACCTCCCCCGACGAGGCCTAAGGCGGGCGCCATGACCGGGGCAAACAGCTTTGTAGTCGTCGCCAACCGCCTTCCCGTCGACCGCGCCGAGTCGGGCGACGGCTGGGAGACCTCCCCGGGCGGGCTCGTCGCCGCGCTCGCCCCCGTTCTGCGCCGCCACGAGGGGTGCTGGGTGGGTTGGCCCGGTGAGGTGGACGAGCGCCTGGACCCCTTCGAGTTCGACGGCATCCAGCTCCACCCGGTCGCGCTGGACCAGAGCGACTTCGAGAACTTCTACGAGGGCTTCTCCAACTCCTCGCTCTGGCCCCTCTACCACGACCTGATCGTCCCGCCCCGCTACGAGACGGAGTGGTGGGACTCCTACCTCGATGTCAACCGCCGCTTCGCGGAGGCCGCCGCCAGCGCCGCCGACGACAACGCCGTGGTGTGGGTGCAGGACTACCAGCTCCAGCTCGTCCCGGGCCTGCTGCGCGAGATGCGCCCGGACCTCACCATCGGTTTCTTCCTCCACATCCCCTTCCCCTCCCCCGACCTGTTCCGCCAGCTGCCGTGGCGCGAGGAGATCACCCAGGGCTTGGAGGGCTGCGACCTCATTGGCTTCCAGCGCGGGGAGGACGAGGAGAACTTCCGCGCGCTCGTCGGCGAGGACGGGCCGCGCACCGGTACCTTCCCCATCTCCATCGACCCGGAGTCGATAGTCCGGGGTGGCCGGGAGGACGTCGAGAAGCTGCGCGAAAGCCTGGGCAACCCGGCAACGCTCATGCTCGGCGTGGACCGCCTCGATTACACCAAGGGCATCCTCCAGCGCCTGCTCGCGGTGGAGGAGCTGCTTGAGCAGGGCAAGCTTGACGACGTCACCGTCGTGCAGCTGGCGACCCCCTCGCGCGAGAGGATCGACCACTACCGGGAAACGCGCCGCGAGGTGGAGGAGGCCGTGGGACGGATCAACGGCCGCTTCGGCACGGTCGGGCGACCCGTGGTGCACTACATACACCGCCCGGTGCCGAAGGAGAGCCTGGGCACCTTCTACGCCGCCGCCGACGTCATGCTGGTCACCCCCTTCAAGGACGGCATGAACCTTGTGGCCAAGGAGTACGTCTCCTGCCATCCCGAGGGTGACGGTGCGCTCGTCCTCTCCGAGTTCGCCGGCGCGGCCGGGGAGCTGAGCCAGGCGTTCCTGTGCAACCCCTTCGATCTGCCCTCCGTGGAGGAGGCCATCCTCGGCGCGGTGAAGGGCAACCCGGAGGCGATGAAACAGATGTACGCCTGGGTGTCCGAACACGACGTGGACCGGTGGGCGAAGGCCTTCCTGGAGGCGCTGTGAGGCCCCGCACCGCGGTGGCGCCGGTCGCGGTGGCGGGTGCGGTGCTCGCGGGCACCCTCCCGGGGTGCGCATCCCGGGGGGACACCGCTGGTTTGAACGGCCCAACCTGGCAGATCGTGGGCATCTACACCGACCCGGACAACACGGCGGACCTTCCGGCGGATGCCGCCGGGCGGGCCACGCTTGCGTTCGGCGGCACCTCGATGCACGGCCAGACCGGATGCGCCCCGCTGCAGGCGAAGGTCAGCTCGCAGGGCGACTCCCTGCGGTTGGACGATGTGCGCATTGACAACCCAGGCGATTGCAAAGGCGGCGCGCGCCACGTGCACGACCAGCTTGCCGGCCTGTTCACCTCGGGCGCCGAGTTCGATGTCCGCCACTTCGGCGACGCCGAGGCGGTGCTGACCCGGCGCGGCGGGGAGGTCAACGCACCCGCCATCCGGGTGATGAAGCCGTGACCGACCGCGCAGGTGCGCTGCGCCGGTTGGCAGGGGCTGAGTCTCTGCTGGTGTGCCTCGACTTCGACGGCACCATTTCCGAGATCGTCACCGACGCCTCCACCGCCCGCGCCCACCCGGGTGCCCTCGCCGCGATCCGGGTGCTCGCCCATCTGCCCGCCACAGAGGTCGCGGTACTGAGCGGGCGCCACCTCGAGGGCCTGCGCAGCGTCCTCCCGCTCGGAGACCCCGTGGTGCTCGTCGGATCCCACGGCGCCGAGCCCAGCCAGGGTGGCCCTGAGCTCTCCCCGGACGATCTCGACTACCTCGAGCGCATCCAGTCCCGTCTGGAGGCCATTGCGGAGCCTCCGGCCTACGTGGAGGTCAAGCCCTACCAGCGCGTCATCCACGTCGCCGCGCTCGCCGAGTCCGACCCGGATGCCGCGACGGCGGTTCTCGCCCGCGCCCGGGAGATCGACGCCGGGGGGCGCCCCGTCACCGAGGGACGCAACGTGGTGGAGTTCTCGGCCGTGGACACCACCAAGGGCACCTGGCTCGCCGGGTACAAGCGGCGCTTCACCGTCACCCTCTTCGCCGGCGACGACACCACCGACGAGACCGCCATCGCCGTACTCGGGGCCGGGGATGTCGGCATCAAGGTCGGCGGGAAGCCCTCGGCCGCCGGGCTGCGCCTGGCATCGGTCGCCGACATGGCGGGCTTCCTCACCGATCTCGCGTCGGCCCGGTCCCGCCTGGCGGGGCGCCCACGGTACGACCCGGAATGAAGTCGGTGGGAAGTATCGTGCGCGCCGGCACTGGCGCACCCCCGATGAGGGAGCCGAGCACCTTTCCCACCTCCGCCCCCTTGAGCCGGTTCGGCTGATCCACCGTGGTCAGGCCCAGGTAGCGGGCGGCGGCGATGCCGTCAAAGCCCGTGACCGACAGGCCGTGGGGCACCCGGTCGCCGTAGGCCTCGAGGACACCGAGGGCCATGGAGTCCGTCGTGCACAGCACGGCTGTCAGGTCCGGGTGGGCACCGAGGAGCTCGCGGGCGCCGCCGGTGGCGGAAGCGAGGTCGTTGAAGTGCCTGTTGACGATGGGCACGTTCCCGATCCCCGCCCCGCGGAACACCTCCAGGGCACCGCGCACGCGGGCGCGCTGGACGTACATGTCCGAGGCCTCCACCTCGCCGGGCGTGACGGGCCCGTCGCGGACGGTGCTGAAGAGACGCTTGGTGAGGATGCCGATGCGTCGGTGACCGGCGCTGACGAGCGCGCGCGCCGCGGGTTGGATGGCCGCGAAGTCGTCGATGCCGACGAAGGGCACCCCGGTCAGGTTGGCGGGCTGGTCGCAGACCACGACGGGCAGGCCGCGGCCCCGGGCGGCGCGCAGGTGGGGATCTCCCGCGGGTACGGAGTAGACCACGAAACCGTCCACGATGGCCCCCGTAACCATGTCGGCCCTGGTGGCCGAGTTCTCGCCGGGGCCGACGGGGATGAGGCTGAGGGAGAAGTCGTCGTGCGAGGCGAGGCCGGCGAGGAAGTCGACGGAGGCGTGGTCCTCGAAGGCGTAGGAAAGGCGCTCGGTGAGGATGACCCCCACGGAGCCGGCGCGGCTGGTGCGCAGGGAGCGCGCGGTGGGGTCGGGTCCGGCGTAACCGAGGCGCCGGGCGGTGGCGAGGATGCGCTCGCGCAGCTCAGGGGAGAGCTGGTCCGGGCGGTTGTAGGCGTTGGAGACGGTGGTCCGCGACACGCCGAGCTCGGCGGCGATGGAGGCGAGGGTTGCCCGGGCGGCGGGGCGGCGTGGCATGGGTCCATCGTATTGCCCGGGCCCGCACCGGGGGCACAGACCCTCAATTGAAAGTAATTTTCAGTAGTGCTTTAATGAAAATTATGACCATTAAGCACATGCGCGCCGCAGCGTGCCTTTTCACAGCGTCCCTGACCACCCTGGGCCTCACCGGATGCGGGCAATCGGGTGGTTCCGGCAGCTCACCGTCCCCCTCGGCGGACGCTCACGGCGAGACCGTCGCCACGACGAAGGTGTGGGCCGACGTGGCCGCATCCGTTCTCGGCCACGACGTGGGCGCGATCATCTCCAACCCCTCCACCGACCCCCACGAGTACGAACCCACCGCAGCAGACCACGCCCGCGTCAATTCGGCGGAGCTCGTGGTGGCCAACGGCGGGGTCTATGACGCGGCCCTGTACTCCACCGCCGACCCGGTGAAGGTCATCTCGGCGCTGCCCCTGACCGAGGCGCACAACCATGAGCACGGGCACGACCACGGAGAGGGCCACGAACACGGCCACGGGGACAACGAACACGTCTGGTATTCCACAACCGCGCTCGCGGACGTGGGACACAAGGTCGCCGACACCGCCGGCGGTAGCACGGACGCCCTGAACACCCGCCTCAGCGAGATAGCGTCCGCGCTGGCCGCCCTCCCGGACGCCCGGGTGGCGCAGGTTCACCCGATCGCCGACGCGATCGTGGAGGAATCCCCGCTGGAGGAGGTCACCCCCGACGCCTACCGCGCCGCCTCCCTTGACGAGACGGAGCCCTCGGGGGCAGCCGTCGCCGAGTTCATCGACGAGCTGCGGGCGGGCCACGTCGACGCGCTCATTTCCGACCCCCAGAGCCCGAACGGTTCCGCCCAACGCATCGTCGACGAGGCGAAGGCCGCCGGGGTGCCCGTCGTGGAGGTCTACGAGACCCCGCCCGGCGGGGAAAACTTCCTGGATTACTTCCTACGCGTGGCGCGCGAGCTCGCCCGGTCGCTGCAGTGATCGCCCGGCTGTGCGGCGCCGCCGTCAATCCCCTCTGGGACGGGCTGGACCTTGAGGTCTCCCCCGGGGAAATGGTCGCTGTCCTCGGCCCCAACGGCTCAGGAAAGTCAACCCTTCTGAACACCCTCGTGGGCACCCGGCGCCTCGACCGCGGCACCGTGGAGACCCGCGGGCGGCTCGGGTACATCCCCCAGCAGCGCATGTTCCCCCGCGACCTGCCTGTGCGGGCGCGCGACCTGGTGTCCCTCGCCCTGGGCCACGGGGTGCTCCGCGGCCGGGCGGGGCGGCGGGGGGACGTCGACAAGCTTCTCGAAAGCGTCGGCGCACTGGCGTTCGCGGACCGACGCGTGGGCGCGCTCTCGGGCGGGCAGCAGCAACTCGTGCGGCAGGCGCAGGCGCTGGCGAGGCGCCCGGAGCTGTTGCTCGCCGACGAACCCTTCCTCTCCCTGGACGTTTCCCGGCAGCGAGAGAGCGCGCGGAGGTTCCGGGAGACCGGGGCCGCCGTGGTGCTGGTGACGCATTCGCTCGACCCCGTGGCAGACATGGTCGACCGCGTCCTCTACATCGGCCCGCACGGGCACGTGCTGGGGGCTGCCCGCGAGGTCCTGCGCTCCAGCGTCCTCACCGAGCTCTACGGCTCCCCGGTGGACGTGCTCACCGTGCGGGGCAGGACGGTGATCGTGTGACCCCGGCAGACCTGATGCATACCCTCGCGGGCGCCATCGCGCAGACCCGCTACCTGCTCGGTTTCGATTTCGTCGCCTCCGCCCTCGCCGCGGCGGCGCTGCTGGGCCTGCTGTCGGGGCTCATTGCACCGTTGGTGGTTCTGCGGCGGATGTCCTTCGGGGTGCACGCGACCTCGGAGCTCGCCCTGATGGGGGCGGCCGCGGCCCTGCTCTTCGGCGTCAACCTCGGGCTGGGGGCCGTGGCCGGTTCCGTGAGCGCCGCGGTGCTCCTCGCGCTCTTGGGGCTGCGCGGCGGCAACGATGCCGCGGTGGGGGTGGTGATGAGCTTCGGCATGGGCATCTCCGTACTCTGCCTGCACCTGTACCCGGGTAACTCCACACGGGCGATGGCGCTGCTCACCGGGCAGATCGTCGGCGTGACGGGCACCGGGGTGCGGTCCCTGGCGCTGGCGGCGCTGCTGGTGGCCGCCGCGGTGGGCCTGCTCTGGCGCCCGCTTCTCTTCGCCTCGGCCGACCCCGAGGTCGCGGCCGCTTCCGGTGTTCCCGTGCGCGGCCTCGCCCTGGTCTTCGCCGTGCTCCTCGGGATCACCACCGCGCAGGCCGTGCAGGTCGTGGGCGTTCTGCTGGTGATGGCCCTGCTCATCGCGCCCGGCGCGAGCGCCGTCGCGGTGACGGCGAACCCCCGCGCCGCCGTGGTGTGGAGCGTCATCTTCGCCGAACTCGCCTCGGTCGGCGGGCTGGTGCTTTCCCTCACCCCCGGCCTTCCCGTGAGCGTCGTGGTGGCCTTCATCTCCTTCGCCATCTACGCCGTGTGCCGGCTGGCCGGCTCCCGCGCCCGGCGGGCACCCGTTAAGCTGGGCGCGTGAACCCACGGCGCCGGAACCTCACCCTCGACGGTGTCGTGCGCACGTGGGTGGAGGTCGACGGCCACGGGGACACTCTGGTCCTCTTCCTCCACGGTCTGCGGCAGTCCGGCAACGTGGCCCGCGCGTTCACCGGCCACACCTTCGACAGCCTCGCCGAGCGCGGGTGCACGGTTGTCTACCCAGATGCCCTGCACCGCCGCTTCAACGCGCTCGACCCGGGCAGCGGCTCCGACGACGTCGGCTTCCTCACCGAGCTCATCGGCCTGTACAGGCCGCGGCGCGTGATCGGGTGCGGGTTCTCCAACGGTGGCCAGATGCTGGTGCGCCTGCTTTTCGACGCCCCCGGGGCCCTCCATGGCATCGCCACCTTCGGCACTCCCCTTCCCGCCCTGAACACCATGCCGGCCCGGCCGGGAAACTGGGTACCCACACCCGTTCTCTCGGTGCACGGCACCGCTGATCCCCTGGTCCCCTACCTCCCGGGTGAGCGGCCCGGTGCGCTGCAGAGCGCCGCGTTTCTGGCCGCGCTCAGCGGCTCCGGGGAGCACGCGGTGGAGCAACCCTCTCCGGGCCTGCGGCGCGACACCTGGTCCGGTGGCTCAGCTCCCGTGGAGCTGTGGTCCGTCGAAGGCATGGGCCACGTCGTACCCGCTCCCGTGGCGCTCGACGAGCGCCTCGGCCCCGGCACCGACCTCGTCGTCGGGGCGGAGCTGGTGGGTCGGTTCTTCAGCCTTTGACGCGACGCTGGCGCGCGAACTCGCTGAGCACCACGCCCGCGGCGACGGAGGCGTTGAGCGATTCGACCCAGTCCGCAGTGGGAATGGACATGATCACGTCGCAGTTTTCCCGCACCAGGCGCGAAATCCCCTTGCCCTCGGAGCCGACGACGATGACAACCGGGTCGGTTGCGCCGTCGAAGGTGTCGATTGTGTGTTCCCCACCGGCGTCGAGGCCGACGACCATGTAGCCGTTGTCCTTGAACTGCTTCAGTGTGCGGGTGATGTTGGTGGCCTTCGCCACGGGAAGGCGCGCCGCGGTACCCGCGGAGGTGCGCCAGGCGACGCCCGTGACCTGCGCGGAGCGGCGCTCGGGGATGATGACACCGTGGCCGCCGAAGGCGGCGGTGGAACGGATCACGGCACCGAGGTTGCGCGGGTCGGTGATGTTGTCGAGGATGACGAACATACCGGTCTCGCCCCGGTCCTTCACACCTCCGATGAGATCGAAGACGTCCGCGTACTTGTACGGCTGGATCTTCAGGCCGATGCCCTGGTGCATGCCGTTGCCGGTCATGTTGTCCAGGTCGCGCCGCGGCACCTCGTGCACGGGCAGGCCTTTCGAGTTGGCCAGGGTGACGGCCTCGCTGAGCCGGTCGTCGTGGCCGGTGCCCTGCGCGACGTACAGCGCCTCCGCGGGAACCTTCGCGTGCAGGCACTCCACGACGGGGTTGCGGCCCACGACGAGGTCCACGCCCTCGCGCTCGTGGCGCCCGGCGGAGCGGCGCTCCCGCTCAATCTTGCGCTTGTGCGCGGAGTGGTAGACGCGATCCTCCGCCTTCGGGGTCGCCCCCTTGCCCGCCAGGCCGCGGCGGCGCTGGCCGCCGGAGCCTTTGGGGGCGCCTTTCTTGCTGGTCTTCTGCTTGTCGGGGCGCTGGTACGGTTTCGCCATAAATTACATTCTCCTTATTTCAGTGCCCACTGCGGGCCGTCGGGGGTGTCGGTGACCTCGATGCCCGCCGCCGCCAGGCGGTCACGCACCTCGTCCGCGGTGGCCCAGTCCTTCGCCGCGCGGGCGTCCGTGCGCCGTTGCAGCTCCGCCCCCACGAGCACGTCGAGCGCGCCGGTTGCGGCATCGCTTGTCGACGCCCCATCGGCCCACTCCCCCGGATCGATGCCGAGCACGGCGGCCATCGCGCGGACGGCGCCCGCGTGCTCCCGGGCGGCGGCGGTGTCCCCGGCGGCGAGGGCCTTGTTGCCGGCGCGGACGGTGTTGTGGATCTCGGCGAGCGCCTGGGGCACCCCGAAGTCGTCGTACAGCGCGCTGGCGAAATCTTCGGTCCATGCGGTGGGTTCGGGCGTGCCCGCGCGGGCGACGAACTCCTCGATGCGCCGGTAACCGGCGGCCGCCTCCCGGAGAGCTTCCGGGGAGTACTCGAGCACGCTGCGGTAGTGGGCGGAGCCGAGGTAGTAGCGCAGCTCGACGGGGCGGACCGTCTCCAGCATGTTGTCGATGGAGAGCACGTTGCCGAGGGACTTGGACATCTTTTCCCCGGCGGTGGTGACCCAGTGGTTGTGCATCCAGAAGCGGGCGAAGCCGTCGCCCGCGGCGTGAGACTGCGCCTGCTCGTTCTCGTGGTGCGGGAACTGCAGGTCGAGCCCTCCGCCGTGGATGTCGAACTCCGGCCCGAGGTACCAGGTGGACATGGCCGAGCACTCCAGGTGCCAGCCCGGGCGGCCGTCGCCCCACGGGGTGGGCCAGCTCGGCTCCCCCGGCTTGGCGGCCTTCCACAGGGCGAAGTCGTGCCGGTCCCGCTTGCCGTGGGTGTCGCTCTCTCCCTGCTCCATCTCCTCGACCCTGTTTCCGGAGAGCGACCCGTAGTCCGAACCCTCCGCGCGCACCCAGGCATCCACGTCGAAGTAGACGGAGCCGTCGGCGGGGTAGGCGAAACCGCGGGCCATGAGGCGCTGCATGTACTCGACCATCTGGGTCACGTGGCCTGTCGCGCGCGGCTCCACCGACGGCGGCAGCACCCCGAGAGTGGAGTAGGCGCGGGTGAACTCGCGCTCGTACGTGGACACCCACTCCCACCAGGGGCGGTTGTTCTGTGCGGCCTTGTCCAGGATCTTGTCGTCGATGTCGGTGACGTTGCGGACGAAGGCGACGTCGTAGCCCTGTGCCATGAACCAGCGGCGCACGATGTCGAAGGCGACGCCGGAACGCAGGTGCCCGATGTGCGGGTCGGACTGCGGGGTCGCCCCGCACAGGTAGATGGAGACGTGGCCGGGGCGCAGCGGCTCGAACGCGCGCAGCGTACGCGTCGCAGTGTCGAAGATGCGCTGGTTGTGTGGCTGGTCTGCGGTGCCTGTACCTGGATTCACGGCCATCAGCTTAGTTCAACCAGGGCCGTGGCAATTGCCGCCCTGCCCTCACCGGAGCCGGTGAAGCCCATGTGGTCGGTGGTCGTCGCCGAAACCGACACGGGGGCACCGAGCGCCTGGGAGAGCACGCGCTCGGCCTCCTCGCGCACGGGGCCCATCTTGGGCGTCTGGGCGATCAGCTGGGCGGAGGCGTTGAGGACCCGCACCCCGTGGGCGTCGAGAAGCTCCCTGAGCTCCTCGAGCAGGCGGATACCGGTGACCCCGGCGTACTCGGGGCGGCCGACCCCGACGAAGGAGCCGAGATCGCCCAGGCCCGCGGCGGAGAGGACGGCGTCAACGATCGCGTGGCTGACCACGTCGCCGTCGGAGTGCCCCTCGCAGCCGTCGGCCCCCTCGTGGAGGATGCCCGCGATCCAGCACTCCTTGCCCGCCTGGTTCTGGTGGGCGTCGAACGCGTTTCCGACTCGGAGGTTGCTCATTGACCCACCATAGCCGGTCCGCCCCCGGTGAGCGCCTCGGCCAGTCGCATGTCCAGCGGGGTGGTGATCTTGAACGCGAGCGGGTCGCCGGGCACCGTGGTCACGCGCTCGCCGAACCACTCCATCAGGCTGGCGTCGTCGGTGGCGGTGAAGTCGGGCCGCGTCGAGAAGTACTTTTCGTTGGCCCGCAGGAGGGTGCGCAGGTCGAAGGCCTGCGGGGTCTGCACCGCGCGCAGCCTGGAACGGTCGGGCGTGGCGACGACCACCTCCCCCGCCACCTCCTTGACCGTGTCCGCGACGGGCACGACGGGGATGACGGCCACGGATTCCGCCGCGGCGCGCACGACGCGGGCGATCATCTCCGGCGGGGTGAGGGCGCGGGCAGCGTCGTGGATGAGCACGTTGGCGTCCTCCAGCCGCGCGGCGCGCAGACCGTTGTAGATCGAGTCCGCCCTCTCGGCCCCGCCGTGGACGAAGGTCACGCGGTGACCGCCTAGGGACTTGCGCGCCAGCGGCTCCATGTCGGGGGAAACGACAACGATGACCCGGTCGACCACGCCCGCCTTTTCGACGCCCGATACCGCACGCTCGAGCAACGTGCGGCCGCGCAGCTCCACGAACGCCTTCGGCAGGGGCGCGCCGAGACGGGTTCCCCGGCCCGCCGCGGCGACGAGGGCGACAACGGGCCGGCTCACGCGCTTACTTCTCGCCTACTTCTCGTCGTCCTCGACGTCGTCGAAACTGAGGTCGTCGAGATCCACGTCGTCCTCGTCGAAGCCGGCGTCCGGATCGACGGAAATGCCCGCCGCGACCTGAGCCTCGATGATCTTCGCGATCTCGGCCTCCATCTTGTCGGCCTTCTTCTCGTCCACCGGCTGCGCAAGGGCGAGCTCGCCCACGAGCACCTGGCGGGCCTTGCCGAGCATGCGCTTCTCGCCGGCGGAGAGCCCCTTGCCCTGGTCGCGGCGCCACAGGTCGCGGACGACCTCGGCCACCTTGTTGATGTCGCCGGAGGCGAGCCGTTCCTGGTTGGCCTTGTAGCGCCTGGACCAGTTTCCGGCCTCCTCGACGTCCGTCTCGCGCAGCACGGAGAAGACCTTCTGCAGGCCTTCCTCATTGACGACATCGCGCACGCCGACCAACTCCGTGTTCTTCACCGGGACACGGACTTCCAGGTCGGACTGGAGGATGTTCAGCACGAGGAAGTCGAGCTTCTCCCCGCCAATCTCGCGCTGCTCAATGTCGGCGATGCGCGCCGCGCCGTGGTGCGGGTAGACGACAACTTCTCCGACTTTGAATTCCATCAACTCTCCTTGGCAGTGGGCGCGGGGTGCCCCGGCGCGGGGGTGCGTCCGGGCGGTTCGGACGCTCTATACAACCACGCCACTTTAGCATCGCGCAGCGACGCGCGCGTCCGGCGGTTTTTGAGCTGGCCCCACCGCCGTGCCGGCCGTCTCATCGGCTGCCGTGACCCGTGACCGCCGTCATACCGGTTGACGGGGGATTACCCCCGATTGACCCCACCGTGTCTCCCGCCGGTGCCCGCCCAGGCGGACGAAACTGGGAAAAACACCCCGCCACCGGCTAAGGTGAACGGAGATAAATACGTGAACTACAGCTATGGAGGACACTCACGTGAAGTCCCTCAAGTCGGCCGCCGCCGTCTCCGCAATCGCCGCATCCGCGCTGCTCCTCGCCGGGTGCTCCGCAGGTCAGATCACCCAGACCTCCGACCAGGTCGCGGCCGTGGACGGTGCCAGCGCCCAGAGCGAGAACAACGAAGTTGCCGTCCAGGACGTCACCGTGGTCCTCGACGAGAACGGCCAGGCTGCGCTCAAGTTCACCGCCGTCAACCAGAACGAGGCCCGCAAGCCCCACACCCTGGAGTCCGTCACCGTCGACGGCACGCCGGTCCAGCTCGGCGGCCCCGCCGAGATCCAGGCCCGCTGCAGCCTCGTCGGTGACTCCGCCAAGGCCCTCAAGGCCATGCCGCAGTCCAAGGACGGCTGCATCAAGTACGTCGCCACCGCTCTGCAGAACAAGAACTTCGCCTTCGGCGGCAACGTCCCGGTCTCCTTCAAGTTCGACACCGGCATTGTCGACGCCGACGCGACCGTCTCCGCCCCGCACCTCACCTCGGGCGAGTCCGACCGCCGCCCGTCGGACGTCGAGGCCCACTAGGGTTCATTTTCAAGCTTCACGTTTTCAGCCGCCGTCCCGCGCTGCGCGGGGCGGCGGTTTTTCGTGGGTGCGGTGCGGTGCGGTTTCGGGGGCTCAGGGGTGTCGGTCAAACCAGTAAAACTAAAACGGTAAAACCCCAGGATGCCCCAGCGTCCGATTTCTCCGTCCTGCGGTTTTACCGTTGTAGTTTTACGGGTTTACGGGTTTGTTGTCGCCGGTCAGCCACCTTTCCCGATCGCCTGGGCGGTCGTGTCCGACCCGTGTCCTAGAGTGTGCGCATGGCGAAAAAACAGCGCACCCTGCACACGTGCTCCGAGTGCGGTTACTCCTCCCCCAAGTGGCTCGGCCGCTGCCCCGAGTGCGGTTCCTGGGGCACCCTGCAGGAACAGACCCCCCTTGCCTCGGCTTCCTCGGCGGTCTCCTCCGGCCCGGTGCGGATGCAGGCGCTCACCCCCACCTCGCCCGCCACACCCATCACTACTGTCGACGCGACCGCCGCGCACACGACCCCGTCCGGAATCGGCGAGCTCGACCGGGTTCTCGGCTCCGGCGTGGTTCCGGGATCGGTCGTTCTCATGGCGGGTGAACCGGGCGTCGGCAAGTCCACGCTGCTCCTCGAGGTTGCCTCGCGCTGGTCCAAGCTGGGCAACCGCCGCGCCCTCTACGTCACGGCGGAGGAATCCGCGGGGCAGGTGTGCGCCCGCGCGGAGCGCACCGACGCCCTGAACGAGACCCTCTTCCTCGCCTCCGAGTCAAACCTCGACGTGGTGTTCGGCCACGTTGAACAGGTCAAGCCCTCGCTCCTCATCGTGGACTCCGTGCAGACCATGCATGCCCCGGGTGTGGAGGGGGTTCCGGGAGGGGTCGCGCAGTCGCGGGCCGTCACCGCGGCCCTGACCACGCTTGCGAAAACCACTAACCTCCCCATCCTGCTCGTCGGCCACGTGACCAAGGACGGCAACGTCGCCGGCCCCCGCGTGCTCGAGCATCTTGTCGACGTCGTGCTCAACTTCGAGGGTGACCGCCAGTCGAGCCTGCGGATGCTGCGCGGGATCAAGAACCGCTTCGGCGCCACCGACGAAGTCGGCTGTTTCGAACAGACGGCCGAGGGCATCCGGGAGGTGCCCGACCCATCCGGCCTCTTCCTCTCCCACCGGGGCCAGACCCCCGATGGCTCCGCGGTGACCGTCGCAATGGACGGCGTGCGCCCCATGCTGGCGGAGGTGCAGGCGCTGACGGTGGAGCCGGTGAACAAGAGCCCCCGGCGGGTGGTCACCGGCCTGGACTCCAACCGGGTTCCGATGGTCCTGGCCGTGCTTCAGGCCAGGTGCGGTGAGCGGACCAACGACAAGGACGCCTACGTGGCCACGGTCGGGGGCGTGAAGATCACGGAGACGGGCACCGACCTCGCCGTGGCCCTGGCCACGTGGTCCAGCCTCCACGAGCGCCCCCTGCCCCCCAAAACGGTGGTGGTCGGCGAGGTCGGCCTCGCCGGGGAGCTGCGGCGCGTTCCCAGCCTGGAACGGCGCCTGCAGGAGGCCGCGCGGCTCGGATACACCCGCGCGGTGGTCCCCGCGGGGGAGAAGCCACGGGTTCCGGGCCTGCGCATCTCTTCGGCCCACACCCTCCGCGAGGCGATTGAGGCGGTGGGCGGTTAACCGGTCCTCCTACGGGCGAGGGACCGCACCCGCGGGCGGATAGAATGTCATCCCATGACCGAAACCGCCCCCCGCCAGCTGCACGAAACCCTGGAGCGCCTCGCGCCCGGCACGCCCCTCCGCGACGGCCTGGAGCGCATCCAGCGGGGACACACGGGCGGTCTGATCGTCATCGGCGACGGTCCGGAGGTGGTCGAGCTGTGCGACGGCGGTATCACCTTCGACGTGCCCTTCCAGCCCACCCTGCTGCGCGAGTTGTGCAAGATGGACGGTGCGGTCATCCTCTCCGCGGACGGGGAGCGCATCCTGCGCGCGAACGTCCAGCTCGTGCCCTCGCCGATTTACCCGACCGTCGAGTCCGGCACCCGCCACCGGGCGGCCGAGCGCACCGCGCTGCAGACGGGGGTGCCGGTGGTCTCGGTTTCGGCCTCCATGAACACCCTGACCCTCTACGCGGAGGGGCAGCGCCACCTCCTCGAGGAGCCGACCGTGCTCATGCAGCGCGCCAACCAGGCGCTTTCCACCATCGAGCGCTACCGTTCCCGCCTGGACCTGGCCAACCAGCGCCTCTTCGTCGCGGAGATGAACAACTACGCAACCGTCAGTGACGTGCTCAACGTGCTGCAGCGCCAGATCATGCTCGAGCGTGCCGCGCATGACATGGACGAGAACATCGTGGAGCTCGGTGTCGACGCCCGCCAGCTGACGCTCCAGCTCTCCGAGCTGCGGGGTTCCGTGGACGACATCGAGATGCTCGTGCGCGACTACATCGCCGCCGACACCATCCCGGACGACGAGCAGATCGCGCAGGTCATGGCGGGCCTCGGTGAGCTGCCCGACTCCCAGCTGCTCAACGCGGCGGCCCTGGCCCGCGCGCTGGGGCTGCCCGCAACGGAGGAGAACCTCATGCAGGACGTGGTCCCCCGCGGTTACCGCGCACTCTCGCGCATCCCGCGCGTGCAGAAGTTCCTCATGGACCGGGTCGTGTCGGCGTTCGGGGAGCTGCCGAACCTGGTCGGTGCGGAGCTCGACGAGATTGCGGCGGCCGACAACGTTTCGCCGTTGTGGGCCCGCCACATCTACGACGGGCTGCGGCGCTTCGCCTGAGGTACCACCGCGCCGGAACCGGCTACCTCAGCGTGAAGTCCGCCGGGTCCGAGGCGTGGTCGCCGATCACGGCGTGCAGGTAGTAGGAGCCGGCGGGCACATCCGCGCGGCTGGAGCAGTGCCCCGGCGCGGAGTCCTTGCGCGACCAGATCGCCTCGAAGTCACGTGCCTTGTTGGGCAGGAACTTCTCCTCGCCGGTGACGACGGCCGGGTGGCAGTCCGTGTCCGACCAGACGCGCTGGTTGGTTGCCATGTCGTAGACCTCGAAGCGCAGCTGGTCCTTGCTCAGGTCGATGGTGCAGTCCGCGGCGGTCGGGTTGGTCACGCTCATGTAGAACGTCGGCTGCTCACCGGAGGCGTAGCTCGGCGCGTTCGTGCGCGCGGTGATCGCCAGGTCCGTCAGCTCGCAGGTCTTCTTGTCGGCCGCCGCGTTGGGGGTGGTCGTCGCGGTGGTCGAGCCGGAAGGGGAGGTCGTCCCGGACGTTGCTGTGGTCGTCGCCGTGCCCGAGGTGCTGGAGGAGGTCGATTCACCCGGAACGGGCACCGTCGGCTCCGTGGTGATGTTCTCCAGCGCGGAGGTCGTCTGCCCCGCCCCCGACTGCGAACCGGACTTCGCGGCCGCGGTCATTCCCCACACCAGAAGAATCGCGAGCACGAGCAGGATCACCAGCGCGGCGACGCGGCGACGCAGGTAGATCTCGGGTGGCAGCGGCCTGCGGTCTTTCCGGGGGTCTGGGGAATGGTACGTCACGGGGCTTACCTTAGCGCTAGAAGTGGCGCGAAACGGTCTCGACGCGGCCGTCCTCGAGGCGGTATCGTGCGGCGACAACTCCCAGCGTGCCCGCGCGCAGCCCCTCCTGGATGGCGGGGATGCGGTCCACCAGGTGCTCGGCGGTGATGCCCGCGTGCGCCTTCTCAATCTCCGAGCTCTCCCGCCGGCCGTGCGCCTGGGCCTCGATGACGCTCGGGGCGATCTTTTCCACGAACACCCGCTGCAGCCCGAGCGGGATCTCGGCCGCGTCGACGGCCTTGATTGCGGCGCCGACCGCCCCGCAGCCCTCATGGCTGAGCACGATCACGAGGTTGACCCCCAGCGCGTCGACGGCGAAGTCGAGCGAGCCGGACACAGCGGCGTCGACGCAGCCGCCGGCGGTGCGGATGACGAAGATGTCGCCGAGCCCGGCGTCGAAAAGCATCTCGACGGGCACCCGCGAATCGGAGCAGGAGAGGATGGCGGCGACGGGGGCCTGGCCGCCGCGCAGCTCCTCGCGGCGGTTGCGGTCGGAGTTGGGGCGCTTGAGGGAGTCGTCGGCGAAGCGGGCGTTGCCCTCCAGGAGCTGCTCCCAGATTTCTGCGGGTGTGGTTGCGGTGATCATGGCAACTATTCTGGCATTTATTGTGATTCAACAGGACAAGGTGACCGAGTATTTCCGGCGCAACGCCCGCGATCTCCCCTGGCGCGCGCCCGGCACGACCCCGTGGGGCATTCTGCTGTCGGAGGTGATGAGCCACCAGACTCCCGTCGCGCGCGTGGCTCCGGTGTGGGAGGAGTGGATCGCGCGCTGGCCCACCCCGGCAGCCTTCGCCGCGGCCTCACCGGAGGAGGTGCTGCGCGCGTGGGGCACGCTCGGGTACCCGCGCAGGGCGTTGAGGCTGCTGGAGTGCGCCCGGGTGATCGTCGGGAAGCATGGCGGGGCCGTGCCGTCGGATGTCGACGATCTCCTCGCCCTGCCGGGCATCGGCGACTACACCGCGCGGGCGGTGGCGTGCTTCGCGTACAGTGCGAACGTCGCGGTGGTGGACACGAACGTGCGGCGCGTCTACACCCGGGCCGTCGAGGGGCATTTCCTGGCCGCGCCCCGCAGGAGCGAACTCGCGGACGTGGCGGCTCTGCTCCCCCGCTCCGACGGGCCCGTCTTCTCCGCCGGCCTGATGGAGCTCGGCGCCCTCGTCTGCACCGCGGTCAGCCCACGCTGCGGGGAATGCCCGCTCAGGGCCGACTGCGCCTGGGTTGCCGCGGGCATGCCGGCACCGGGCGAGGACGAACTGCGCCGGAAAAAGGTGCAGAAGTTCGCGGGGACGGACCGCCAGGTGCGCGGGCGGATCATGAAGGTGCTGCGCGAAGCGGAGGCACCGGTGCCGCGCTCAACTGTCGACGCGGTGTGGGCCGACCGGGCCCAGCTCTCCCGCGCGCTCTACTCGCTTCTCGACGACGGGCTCGCCGCGCAGGACAGCGCCGGTTACTTCCACTTGCCGCGGTAGGCGGCACCGCCCGGGAGGTTGACCCACACACCACCGCGCGAGTTCAGCGTGACCGGCCCGATCTTCGTGGACACGGACGCGCCGGACTTGGAAATGTTGAGCCAGGAGTTCTTGCCCAGCTTCTTCTTGTCGCGGTAGAGGATTCCCATGGGAGGAAAGTCTAGCGCGCCGGGGCCCGCCTAGTGCTCGTGGAGCAGCAGGACACCCACGGCAATGACGGCCATGCCGGCGAAGGCTCCCCACCCGGCGAGCTCGCGGTGGTCGGTGTCGTAGGCCTCCGGCAGGAGCTTGGACACCGCGATGTAGACCATGGCGCCGCCGACACCGGCGAGGACGAGCCCGGAGTTCACGCCCGCGCCCGTGCCGGAGACGAACTGCACCAGGAGCAGGTAACCCAGCGCGGCGGCAGCCGGCCCAACCAGACCCACGGCGGTCGCCCACCCGGCGGCGCGCCACTTCCGCCCCGTTGCGTGCCGGATCGGGGCCGCGACGGCGATGCCCGCGGGCACGTTGTGCAGGGCCACCGCAATGGCGATGGGCACGCCGACGTGGGGGTCCTCCAGCGTGGCGAGGAACGTGGCCAGCCCCTCGGGCACGTTGTGCAGGGCAAAGGCCAGGGCCGTCATCGCGCCCGCGCCCGAGGAGAGGCGGCCGTGGGGCACGAGGGCGTCGACAAGCGCGATGACCGCGAGCCCCACGAAGAACGCGGCGACCGCGGAGGCCGGGGACGCCTCCTCCGAACCGTGCGCGAGGAGGTCTCCCAGCGAGATGTAGAGCATCACCCCGGCCGCGAAACCCAGCGCGGCGGCGAAGAACCGCCTGCTCGGCTCGCGTTTGAGCGCCACAAGCAGCCCTCCGAGACCCATCGACAGGCCAGCCAGGAGGGTGACCACGAAGGCCGTGGCGATCGCAGCGGGGTCGTGGTGCATTCTGCTCCTCAAACTAAGTATTTGGACGGGCTAATCTTAGTAGTATCCCTTGCATGCCAGCATTTTCCCGCCTGACCTCGATGATTGCGGCCGCGGCCCTCGCCGTGTGCGCCGCAGCGCCAGCCTCCGCACAGAGTTCGACGACCCCGCAGCAGCTTTCCGACGGCCTCACCCACGCCGCCACCACCCCCACCGACAGCCCCATCGCGGGCTATGACCCCTTCTACGATGACCCCGTCGCCGAGCTCGGGGCCCCGGGAAGCCTCCTGCGGACGCAACCCGCTCCCCACCTGCTGAACATCCTCGGCCCGGATTTCCCCGGTTACGCCGAGAAAATTCTCTACACCTCCACCACGGTCCACGGCGACCCGGTGGCCACCTCCGGTTTCGTCATCGAGCCGGCCAACCCGTGGCGCGGGCCGGGGCCGGTGCCGACGGTTGTCTTCGCTCCCGGCACCCGCGGCGCGGGTGACGCGTGCGCCCCCTCCCGCGGACCGTGGATGACGGCGCAGATCGACACCCTCGTACCCGCGCTCGGCGTGAACTACGAGCTCGCCAGCTACGAAGCCGCGTCCCTGCTCGGGATGCGCGTGGTGGTGGCCGACTACATCGGCCTCGGCACGCCCGGCGCGCACACCTACGTCCTGAACGACGAGGAGGGCCACGCGCTCATCGACGCCGCCCGCGCCGTCGTTCCGGCGGGCGACCCGGTCGCGTTCTACGGTTACTCCCAGGGCGGCGGCGCGGCGGCCGCGGCGGCGGAGCTCCAGCCGTCCTACGGCGCGGACATCAACCTGCGGGGCACCTTCGCCGGCGCTCCCCCGGCGGACCTGCTGGCCACCATGCAGGGCGTGGACGCGTCCGGAATCACCGCGGTACTAGGTTACGCACTCAACGGCTGGTACGACCGTTACCCGGAGCTGCGCGAGATCGTCGAACCCCAGCTCAACGACCGGGGCCGCGCCTTCGTTGCCCAGACCGCGAACTCCTGCATCCCCGACGACGCCCTGAGGTGGGGCCTGACCGACAGCCGGACCCTGACCGCCAACGGTGAATCGGTCGGCGACATCGTGGCGCGCGAACCGGTGATCCAGAAGATCTTCGATTCACAGAAGCTCGGCCGACGGGTGCCCACGAGCCCAGTTCTCGTATCCACGGGCGGCAACGATGAGCTGGTACCCACCCCGCAGGCCATCCAACTTGCGCGCGACTACTGCGCCGCAGGCGCGCCGGCATCCCTGCTCAACGAGCACATCCCGTCCATCACCCCCGGCATCAAGATCGGGGTGAACCATGCCACGGGAATCTTCACCCAGGCTGTGCCGTCGATGCAGTGGGTGATGGACCGATTCACCGGTGTCCCGGCCGGGTCCAACTGCGGGACGTTTTAGGCCGGGAACGTGAAGAGAGCCCAGCCTCGCGGCTGGGCTCTCTTTCATTCAGTGCGGGCGCGTGCCCTGCCCGGGTGGGCGGGCATCGGGGCCCGCCCTAGAGGGGCTGGCCTGCCCCGGCGGTTCCGGTGCCCTCGTCACCGTCGCCGGGCTTGCGCTCGGTGACGGCGCCGCCCGCGGGCTCATCCTCGGGGCCCACCTGGTCCCCCTCGAGGGAGTCCTCCGGGGCATCGGGGTAGTCGGAGGAACCCTCGGGCGCGGTTCCCTCGCGGGACGGCTCGATGTCGCGGACCTCCTCTTCCTCCTCCACGTCGAAGGTCTCCGGCGGAAGCGGCTTGGGCTTCGGGGTGAAGGTGAATTTCGCGTCCTCGGCGGCCTTGCCGCGTGCGGCGCGGGCGGCCTCCACGTCGCCGTCCCAGTTCTCTACGTCCACGGTGACGATCTCGCCTGCACCGATCTCGCCGTAGAGGATCTTCTCGGAGAGAACGTCCTCGATCTCGCGCTGGATGGTGCGGCGCAGCGGGCGGGCACCGAGCACGGGGTCGAAGCCGCGCAGGGCGAGCAGGTTGGTCGCCTTCTCGGTGAGCTCGATGCCCATGTCCTGGGCCGCCAGGTTCTTGTCCACCCGGCCGATGAGCAGCTCGACCATCTGGACGATCTCCTCCTGCGTGAGCTGGCGGAAGACGACGATCTCGTCGATGCGGTTGAGGAACTCGGGGCGGAAGTGCTTCTTCAGCTCGTCGTTGACCTTGTTCTTCATCCTGTCGTACTGCGCGTCGGCATCCGTTGCGGTGTTCCCGGAGAAACCGAGACCCACCGCCTTGGAGATGTCGCTGGTGCCCAGGTTCGAGGTGAAGATCAGAACGGTGTTCTTGAAGTCGACGACGCGACCCTGACCGTCGGTGACGTGGCCCTCCTCCAGCACCTGGAGGAGCGTGTTGTAGATCTCCTTGTGCGCCTTCTCGATCTCGTCGAAAAGCACGACCGAGAACGGCTTGCGGCGCACCTTTTCGGTGAGCTGGCCGCCCTCCTCGTAACCGACGTATCCGGGAGGGGCACCGAAGAGTCGGGAGGCGGTGAAGCGGTCGTGGAACTCACCCATGTCGATCTGGATGAGGGAATCCTCGTCGCCGAAGAGGAACTCGGCGAGAGCCTTGGACAGCTCCGTCTTACCCACACCGGACGGGCCGGCGAAGATGAAGGAGCCGGAGGGACGCTTCGGGTCCTTCAGGCCGGCGCGGGTGCGGCGGATGGATCGGGACACGGCGCGCACGGCCTCGTCCTGGCCGATGATGCGTTTGTGCAGCTCCTGTTCCATGCTGAGAAGACGCGTGGACTCGGACTCGGTGAGTTTGAACACGGGGATGCCGGTCCAGTTGGCCAGCACATCCGCGATCTGCTCGTCCCCGACCTCGGCAATCTCCTCGAGGTCGCCGTCACGCCACTGCTTCTCCTTCTCAGAGCGCTCCTCGCCGAGCTTGCGCTCGGTGTCGCGCAGACCCGCGGCCTTCTCGAAGTCCTGGGCGTCGATGGCCGCTTCCTTCTCCTTGCGGACCTCCGCAATGCGCTCGTCAATCTCGCGCAGCCCCTCGGGGGCGGTCATGCGCTTGATGCGCATGCGGGCACCGGCCTCGTCGAGGAGGTCGACGGCCTTGTCGGGCAGGAACCGGTCGTTGATGTAGCGGTCCGAGAGGTTCGCGGCGGCGGCGAGAGCGTCGTCGGTGTAGGAAACGCGGTGGTGCGCCTCGTAGCGGTCGCGCAGACCCTTGAGGATGGAGATCGTGTCCTCCACCGAGGGCTCGTCAACCTGCACCGGCTGGAAGCGGCGCTCGAGGGCGGCATCCTTCTCGATGTGCTTGCGGTATTCATCCAGCGTCGTGGCGCCGATCGTCTGCAGCTCACCACGTGCCAGCTTGGGCTTTAGCAGTGAAGCCGCGTCAATCGCACCTTCGGCCGCGCCGGCACCCACGAGGGTGTGGATCTCGTCGATGAACAGGATGATGTCGCCGCGCTGGTTGATCTCCTTCAGCACCTTCTTCAGGCGCTCCTCGAAGTCACCGCGGTAGCGGGAGCCGGCAACCAGGGAGCCGAGATCCAGGGAGTAGACCTGCTTGTCCTTCAGGGTCTCCGGGACCTTGCCGTTCGCGATGTCCAAGGCCAGACCCTCCACAACGGCGGTCTTGCCCACACCCGGCTCACCGATGAGCACCGGGTTGTTCTTGGTGCGGCGCGAGAGCACCTGCATGATGCGCTCGATCTCCTTGTCGCGGCCCACCACCGGGTCAAGCTTGCCCTCACGGGCGGCCGCGGTGAGGTTACGGCCGAACTGGTCGAGGACGAGCGAGTTGGAGCGCTCCCCCTGCTGACCGCCGCCGCGCGGGCCGGGCCCGCCCATGGATCCCGCACCGGAACCCGCGCCCGCGAAACCACCCTGCTGGGGCGCCTCCGGGTTCTGGCCCTCCCCGCCCTCGTAACCGGAGAGCAGCTGGATAACCTGCTGGCGCACCCGCGGCAGGTCGGCGCCGAGCTTGATCAACACCTGAGCCGCGACGCCCTCGCCCTCGCGAATCAGGCCGAGCAGAAGGAACTCCGTGCCGATGTACTTGTGGCCCATCTGCAGGCCCTCGCGGAGAGACAGCTCGAGCACCTTCTTGGCGCGGGGGGTGAAGGGGATGTGCCCGGTGACGGGCTGGCTGCCGTGGCCGATGATTTCCTCGACCTCGCGGCGCACATCCTCCAGGTTGATGCCCATGGATTCGAGAGCCTTGGCGGCGACGCCCTCGCCTTCCTTAATCAGGCCGAGCAGGATGTGCTCGGTGCCCATGTAATTGTGGTTGAGCGCGCGGGCCTCTTCCTGTGCCAGGACGATGACGCGGCGGGCTCTGTCGGTAAACCGCTCGAACATGTGGCTACCCTTCTCTCAAAGTTAGGTTCGCTAAAAGTTGTCACCCACCATAACGCGCGGGTATGACATCCCTTCCCGGGTTCCGTATTCGCGCCCGCACGTACCCAGTGATTCCCCAGCTCACTGGCCGTGTTCACCGTTAGCGAACAGCATCGGGCGCCCGAAAAGCACGGGGCAAACCGGGGCGGGCGGCTGACCGCCAGTAAGTTTTCACGGGTACACCGGAACTGGACGGGCGTGGAGGCGCAATGTGAATTACCGACGGATAGCCCCCCTGGTGCTTCTGGCGCTCGCGGTAGGACGCTGGTTTGTCCAACCGTCCGGTACCGGGCGTGCGTTCCACCCCAGGTACCACATCGATGTCGATGTCTACCGGGTCGGGGGCAGGGCCCTCCTCGACGGGGCCGACCTCTACTCGTCCTACTTCCCCCTTTCAATCAACTTCGCGTTGCCGTTCACCTACCCGCCGTTCTCCGCCCTGCTGAGCACGGTACTGGCCCCGCTGCCGCTCTGGGGAGCTGGTGCCGCGGTCACGCTGGTGTCGTTGCTCGCGTTGTGGCTCGGCATGTTCCTCCTCCTGCGCGAGCTCATTCCGCACCGGGATTACCTGACGTGGAGCCTGTGGGCGACCCTCGCCGGCGCCCTAACCGAGCCCGTGACGGAAACCCTCTTTTTCGGCCAGGTCAACCTGATCCTCGCCGCCCTGGTGCTCGTCGATTTCTTTGCCGTTCCCCGGGGGTCCCGGTGGCGCGGCTGTCTCACCGGTATCGCGATGGCGGTCAAACTCACCCCCGCCGTGTTCCTCGCGGTCCCCTTCGTCCGCCGCGAGTGGAGGATGTTCGCCACCATCGTGGCGTCGTTCATTACCTGCGGGCTCCTCGGGTTCGCCGTTACGCCGGGCAACTCCCGCGAATACTGGACGGAGACCCTCCGCCACTCCGACAGGATCGGGAACGCCAGCTACGCAGCCAACCAATCCCTGCGCGGCGTACTCACGCGACTGGAGCCGGGCGGGGCCGGAACACTGTGGGCCATCGGTGCCATCGTGGTGGTGGCGGTCCTGTGGGTGATCATGGAGGCGGCCGCCCGGCGGTGCGGCAGCGACGTCGGGCTCGTCCTGCTCGCCTCCAGCGCCGCCCTGCTGTGCTCCCCCATCTCATGGTCCCACCACTTCGTGTGGCTCACCTTCGCGATCGCTGTCATGGCCGCCACCGGGCACCGCGCCGCCGCCGGGCTCACCTGGGCCGTGCTCGTCGCCCGGGGCCACTGGTTGGTGCCTCCCCACCACAGCACCACCGACCACTGGTCCGCGTGGCAGCACATCATCGGAAACGATGACTTCCTGCTGACCTGCGTACTCATCGGCTACGCGGCCTATCTCACCTTCAGTGGCCACCGGGGCCGTCTACACCCCTCCACCGGGGATTCCGGCCGCTCGTCCGCGACGCACCCGCTGGGGGTGGGCGGCGCCCGCTCGGGCGTCGGCAAGCGGAGGCCCCTTCCGGAGCACCCGTAACCTCCGCACCGCCCACGCCGCCACCAGCACGGGCACCAGCATCCACCCGATGGTCGGCCCGAGGCTCCAGCGCAGGGCCCCTTGAGGAACGAAGGAAAACAACCCCGACAACCCGCTGAGGGTGAGGAAAATCCTCGGGGCCCCCGATCTCCCCTCCGTCTGGGAGGAGGCAGAGTCCATTCCGGGCTCGTAGCGGTCGCCGCGCGGCCGGAATCAGCGTCAGTAGCTGGATCAAGTCACCCAGCTCCTTTGAAACCGGAGCGAACCTGGAACCCTGCCACTAGTATCCGTACAACTGGGTAATTTTCCGTTCATGTTGGGAGAAGCCGTACCGTGTTCCGAGATGCTAAACCGGCGATCGCAATTTTCGCATTGTCGCTTCCAGTTTCTATTGCTGCCTGCTCAGGTAGCGACACCCCCCAAGAGCCCGCGTTTCGACCGATCGAAACGCTCCAGCAGCCCAGTACTACGGCTTCCGTTAGTCCGACCCGGGAGGCCAAGACGGAGAAGGAAGCGCCCGCTCCCACCCAGGCAGCAGAACAGGTTTCCTCCCCCTCCCCGGCTGAGAAAAGCCAGCCCACTGATCCCCGCTTTTACACCGCGAGCAATGGACGTGCTCCATCTGCCCCCGCGTGCGACGGCCGCTGGATCCTCATTTACGAATCCGTTTATGGACAGGGGGATGCGACCCCGCAAGAGTTATCCCGCGCACTGGGGGCCTACCCGCAGGCGCAGTACGCACTTCCCGGAGCGTGCCCTTCGATGCGCGCGCGCGTAGATGGACAGGACATTTACCCCGTTTACCGCGACTTCGGGTCCGATGTCAGCGCACTTTGCGCGGCCTGGGTTGCCGGAGGGCGTGTTGCGAACCCCCGCTCCCTGAACACCGCGGGCGACTTCTCCCAACCCTGTTAATTCCGCCCTGCGGGCTCCCGCTTCTACAGGGCCCCGATGGACTCGGGGCCGCCTCAGCGACACCGGGGCAGTTCTGTTATTTGCAGATGGGCAAGTAGAGGAGCTTGTCGGCCGCGTTATTCCCGTTGATGGTGATTGTGTAGCGGTCCAGCGTGTCCTCGGGGGCGAGGATGTAGGCGGGCGGGTTCTGACCCTGCAGCTCGATTTGATCGACCTTGCAGGAACCGGACTGCAAAACCACCCGAGTATCCGTCTGCGGAAGTGCGGCGTCGCGGGCACCTTTGTCGCCGTATTCCGCCACGGTGACTCCCAGGTTCTTGTCGGCGCACCGGATCTTGGCCTTTTGGTCTTGATCAGCACTCTGGCTCGAACAGGGAAGGCTCTCCCAGCCCCGGGCGCCGTCACCCCTGGAGATGATGTCGGGGAACGTCCGCGCCAGGTTCGCGTTCCCGCCACGCCAGGCGTCTCCGACCTCGTTTTTCCTCCACCACCAATACCCGCTCGCGGCAGCTGCCACAAGAAGTAGCAACAGAACGGTGAAGAGTGCGAGCCCCCGGCGACTCTTCCGCTGCACCGGAGCAGCGATTGCGGCGGCGGTGTCCGGTTCCATGGTGTCGTAGGTACCTGTGGCGGGCAGAGTGCCCCACTGCTGGTTCCGCGCCATGTCCGGGTCGGTGTCGGGGAAATACTGGATAGGCCCCGTTTCCACGGCATGCGATCCTGGGGCGGGCTCCGCCGCGGCGGGGATTCCCCAGTCGATGGTCGCGGGCGCGGCGGGGGGCACCAGCGCGTCGAGGAGGCCGGTGGCGGTGGACGCGCCCTGGATCTTCGCACCGTCCACGGGCGAACCGGTCATGAAACCGTACAGCTCGGCAATCGCTTCCCGGCTGTTGACCGGGGAGTCCGGGTGGCGGGGTGCCGGGCCGGTCTTTGCCGCCTGGAGGGAAACGTCCGCACCCTGCCGACGCACCACGATCGTGTCCGGTGTCAAGGACCTGCCCAGAAATCCTGCACACCCCTCCCGCTCGAACTGGTCGGCGGCCTCCGCAAGTGGCCGCAGAAGCTGGGCCGCCTCCTCACCTGTGAAGGGGTTGGACCACTTCAAGCGGGTACCTACAAGATCCCGGAGAGTTTCCCCCGAAACCGGTTCCCGGACCACGAAAACCCTGCCGTCAACTACTCCCAAACCTTCCATTCGAGCGACCGCGGGATGTCGGAGGCGCTCAAGCGACGATGCCTGCTCCTCGATTGCGCCCGCAACCGCTTCATCCGGGTGATCATTCGCGTACTCAACCTCTACCTTGCGGTTTCCCCACTGGTTGGACGCTTTGTAGACGACCGACTCCGGAGTCCGGGATACCTCGGTTAATTGGTACAAACCGTATTCGGATTGGAGGAGGTCGGGCAGGGTTGGCTCTGACATGTTGTGCCTTCAGTTCAGGGTTGGTTGTGGGTACTCGTCAGAAAGACAAGTTGTTCACAATGCTGTCGGGCGTGTTTGACGATGAACCGATGGATACGAGCTTTGCATGCCCATCCTGGACCACGTACGTGAGGCGCTTCTTGCTGTCACCACCGTTCTTGTTATTGACGCGGACCATGTAGAGCCCGTCAAGGTTTTCCCGGTCAAGCGCGTCCTTCCACTGGTCGTCGTCGTACACATTCAGCGCGCGGAAGGTGGGAGCAAAGTCGACAACCTCGCCCACGCTCGGACCCTCCGTTCCGAGCGCCCGGTCCACCCCCTTGAAATCGGAGAGGTCGATGTCATCACTGATCTCGTCCTGCTCGTCGAAGACGGCGTTGTCCTTAACCCACTTCTCCGCTTTCTCCCGATCGTTCAGGCGGAGGAATTGATTGGCCGACTTCGCCACTTTTCTCTCCCCGGCTGCGGTGCGGTCGAACCCGAAGCTGATCAAACCACCGAGGAGGAGCATGGCAACGGCTGTGACCAACGCGGTGCCGATGATGACCCGCTTCGAGGACTGCTTGATTTCGGTCCTGGTGTTATCGACGGTGGGCGCCAGCTTCTCCTGGGCCTCCCGGGCGCGCCGGGAGAACACCGCCGTGCTCCCACTGAGCCGGTCCTTGATTCTCGGTTTCCCGCCCGCCGGCACCCCTGCACCGGGTCCCGGGGCTGCGTCCGAGCCGCACACGGAAGATCCCCCGGGCTGCGGACCGAGATCCGCATCCGCCAACTCACGGAGGGAGCCGATGGTGATGTCGGGCGCGGTGGAATCGTCGAGCTTTGCGTCATATAGGGAACGACGCCGGGGATCACCCAGAATCCGGGACGCAATCGAGAGTTCCTCAGTTCCCCCGGGGTTGGTGACCAGCCCGGAGGTCATGCGGTTCTGGAGGTCCGCCGCGATCGTTTTCGAATCCATGCCGCGGTCCAAACCGAGCGAGGAATAGAGATTGTAGTGGGCCACTGTAAGCGGAACCTTTCTAGAGGACGGCTGCCACGGTGTCGGGGACGGTGGCGGGTAAATCGAATGATGCTAGGGCAAGATTAACTGATAGGACACTGTGCATCCCCGGGAAAATCAATAATAATCGGGCAGCGTCCACACTGGGGGGTCGTGGAGCTGGCCGTGGGGAGCGATCGCGCCGTCGGCGGAAATGGTGAAAGAACCCATGCCGGAAATGCAGGTCAAGGTATTGTCATCGGGGTAGCGGCACAAATTTTCCCGCACGGAAATCGACCGGCCATGGTCGAGGGTCCCCTGAGAGGGGCCCACGCCTTCGAAGACCGTGTAATGCATGCCGTCCTCACCCACGTAGATCGCATCCGCCTTACGGGGCGGGAGGGGGACGGCCGTCACCACCGGCGCGTCTGACGGGGTTGTTCCCTGGCACGTGGCACCGTGCGGGCTAATCGCACAGGTCCCCGTACGGGCTCCCACGATGTAGGTGAAGACGCTCATGCCGGCCCGCTCGAAATCCCCGGGGTTGACGGGGACATCGGGCCGGGGTGTCGCCGGTGTCGCGCGCGTCGTCCCCGTAGACGTGGTGCTGGCCCCAGATGAGGAGGTGGACCCTGCATCGGTGACCACGGTGGCGGTGGACATGGGCACCACGTCCCGGTTGTCACCGGCGAGACCGTCCGTTGCGCACCCCGTCAGTGCGACAACCGCGAAGACGGCCCCCGCTGAGAGAGATCCCAAGGACTGCCTAGTGGACACTGCACTCCGCCTTCTTCTTCACGATTGCCTCGGGAACGCCCATCGACCGGAGCTTGCCGGGCTCCCAGCAGGGGACCTCCATACCGGTGCCCTCCGTCCGACCATCCGGGACCACACTCTCCCACTTCTGCCCGTCCCACCGCGCGATTGCTAACGCGTCCGTGCCCGGCATCCCCACTTCCTGGAATTCACTCGTGCAGTCCTTCCCGAGGAACGTGAATTTTGCCAATCCGGGCGTCTGGTGCAGGACGGCGTCATCACACACCGGGGGCGTTCTCGGCTCGGAGCGCATCGCCCCTGTGGACGTCAATGCCGACGACGACCCCGTCGCTGAACTGGGTGAGCTGCTGGAGGTGGCATCGGTGGACGTTGGTGCCTGCGACGAGTCGCCCGCCCGGGATTCCACCGTGGGCTCGGCCAGGGGTTCCGCCGTCTGCGGGGCACACCCCGCTGCGGCGGCGGCCACGACGACGCTCCCGACAACCACAGATCTCCTGCCACGACACCCCGCCACACTCATCACCTCAACACATCCACGCTCGTGGCTTACGGGTCACCGGCAGGTAATCCGCAGCTCCTGTCAAGAATCTCTATGTGCGAGACTGTAACCGCTTGCACCGCCCTTGTCCGGGGAACCGGCGCAGTACCGTCGAAAGTTGGACTGCCATCCGGTCGTGGCGCTCACCGCCGACGGGTGATCCGGTTCTCCCGCACGGCCCACGTCGCCACCACGACGGGGACGAGGGCCCAGCCGACCGTCGGGCCGAGACTCTCCCGCGAGTCGGCGAGCACTCCCTCGGTGAAGAGGCCGGACAACCCGCTGAGGGTGAGCAGCAGGGCAATCCACATCATCGCCCACCGCATCGGGGTGTGGGGGCAGACGATGGTCAGCGCCATGGGGATGAGCCACATCGCGTAGTACCCCTGCAGCAACCCGCCGGCGAGGAAGACCCCCGCAAAGAGCACGCCGAGTGTGGTGAAGGACCACGCCGCCCGGTTGCGCTTCCGGAGCGGAAACAGCGCGGTGACGGCCACAGCCACGGCCACCAGCACCACACCCATCACCGCGAACTGCACCGCGCCGGAGAACCCGAGATCCCCCACCACGGCCCGCAGAGACCCGTTGTCGTAACCGCGGGGCTGCTTCAGGTACGGCACCAGGCGCTCCGTGTACCACTGCACCTCGGAGGTCGTCGCCCACCCCACGGCGAGAAGCGCACCGTAGAACCCACCGCCGACCAGCAGAACCGGCCACTGCAGGAGCAGAACCGGAAGGGCGGTGAGAACGACGAACTGCGGTTTGATGGTCACCGCGTAACCGAGCAAAACCCCGGCGAGGTACGTCTCGGGCCGGGCGAACTGCCGCTTCATCGGCCCGTCGAGAGCTGCCACCGCCCACACGAAGGTCACCATCACCAGCAGGAGGAAGCCGTTGATGTTGGTGTACTCGACGGTTGATCGCACCGGCTCGGAGGTGTTGAAGAACACCCCGACTGCCAACAGCGCGAGTGGCACCGCCCAGGTCCGCGTCAGCAGCCGTGCGGCGATCCAGATCGCCGTGATGACCGACACCACGGTCGCGGCGATCATCACCCACCGCGCGATGGAGAACGAGCCGAAAAGCGCCAGGGGCGCAAGCACGACGTTCGCACCCGGGGAGTAGAGGTAGTGGGGGTCGAGCGTGGAGTAGTCCTCGTTGTAGACGGGCACACCGTGGACGTAGCGCTGCACCGCCGCCCAAATGGGCTCGAAGTCGGTGCCCCGGTTCGCCCGGGAGGCGATGAAGACGGTACGCACCACGCCCACCACCGCCGCGAACCAGAGCGCGCGCAGCACTAATCGACGCCCCACCTCCGCCTCCGGGGAGGCGGGCGCGGGGGCGTCGTGAAGCGATGCCCGCAGGCCCACGCCGAGGCTAGTTGACCTCGGGCTTGACCAGGGGGAACAGGACGGTTTCGCGGATGCCGAGGCCTGTGAGCGCCATGAGGAGGCGGTCGATGCCCATACCCGTGCCGGCGGTCGGGGGCATGCCCTGCTCCATGGCGGCGAGGAAGCCCTCGTCGAGGACCATGGCCTCGTCGTCGCCGTGTGCCGCCAGGCGGGCCTGGTCCTCGAAGCGTTCGCGCTGGATCACGGGGTCGACCAGCTCGGAGTAACCGGTGGCGAGCTCGAAGCCGCGGACGTAGAGGTCCCACTTCTCGGTCACGCCGGGCTTCTCGCGGTGGTCGCGGGTGAGCGGGGAGGTCTCGACGGGGAAGTTGGTCACGAAGGTCGGCTCGTAGAGCTGGTCCGAGCAGAGGTGCTCCCAGATCTCCTCCACGAGCTTGCCGTGCAGCCAACCCTCGTTGTCGGGGACCTTGAGCCCGATGGCCTCCGCGATGCCGGTGAGTTCCTCCACGGTGGAGTCGATCGTGACCTCGGGCTGGCCCGGGTGCTTGCGCTGCAGGGCCTCGTTGAGGGAGGGGTACATCTCCAGCACCTTCCACTCGCCACCGAAGTCGTATTCGGTGCCGTCGGCGAGCGTGACCTTCTCGGAGCCGAAGACCTCCCGGGCCGCGAACTGCACCAGCCCCTTGGTCATCTCGGCGCAGTCGCGGTAGGTGCCCCACGCCTGGTAGGTCTCCAGCATGGTGAACTCCGGGGAGTGGGAGGAGTCCACGCCCTCGTTGCGGAAGTTCCGGTTGATCTCGAAGACGCGCTCGATCCCGCCGACCACGCAGCGCTTCAGGAACAGTTCGGGGGCGATGCGCAGGTAGAGGTCGATGTCCAGGGCGTTGGAGCGGGTGACGAAGGGCCGCGCGGCGGCACCGCCGTGCAGCGTCTGCAGCATCGGGGTCTCCACCTCGACGAAGTCCAGGCCACCAAGGTATTTGCGCACGGCGGCGATGACCCTGATACGGGTCATTGCGTTGTCGCGGGCCGCCTCGCGCATGATCAGGTCGGTGTAGCGGTTGCGGACGCGCTGCTCCTCGTTCATGTCCGCGAAGGCCACCGGCAGCGGGCGCAGCGCCTTGGATGCCATGTGCCAGGACTGCGCCATGACGGAGAGCTCCCCGCGGCGCGAGGCGATGACGCGTCCGCGAACGGAGACGATGTCACCCAAGTCCACGTCTTCCTTCCAGCTGGCAAGGGCCTCCTCGCCGACCTCGGCGAGGGAGAGCATGACCTGCAGCTGGGTGCCGTTGCCCTCCTGGAGCGTGGCGAAACAGAGCTTGCCCGTGTCGCGCTTGAACATGATGCGCCCGGCGACGGCGACCACGTCCTGGGTCTCCTGACCGGCCTCGAGCACGGTCGCGCCCTCCGGAGCCGCGGTCTCCTCGCCCTCGGCGGCAACGTGGTAGCGCCCGCGCACCTCGGTGAGGGAGTCGGTGCGGTCGACGACGGCGGGGTAGGCATCACGGCCTTCGTCGATAAGCTTCTGGCGCTTCGCGCGGCGGTACTGCTGCTGCTCTGAGAGGTCCTGGGTAGTCACGTCCTCATAGAGTAGTGCCTGCCGCGCGCGAGCTGCTACTGCCCCGGGCACAGGGGCAGCTGGAGGCGCTCCTCGGAGCGGCCCCACGTGACCGGCCCACAAGGCCAGCCACCCCGGGCTCACGACGCGAGGTTGGCGAACCCGATGCCCACCGGCACCCCGACGTTGTCGGTAAGCCGCACGCCACCGAGATCCACCGCCCCGAGCAGCCGGGCGTCCCCCTCCCGGGGCGCGGGGCCGAAGGCGAGGTCGCGCAGCTCCAGGTAGGCGGGCTCCACGCCCGCGGCGGCCAGCACCCCGCGGGCGGTTTCCAGCACGGCGCCGGCGCCGCGCTCCGCGACGTGCGCCCCGGCCGTCAACGCCGCGGGCAGTGCCAGGGCGGCCTCACGGTGCTCCTCTGCGACATCACCGTTGCGCAGCGACATCGCCAGACCATCGGCGGTGCGCACGGTGGGCACGCTGTGCAGCCTGACCTCCACGCGCAGGGCGGAGACAGCCCGTTGCAGCGCGACGAGCACCTCGAAGTCCTTCTCCCCGAGGACCACGTCCGTGGCGTGCGTGGCGTTGACTGCGGCCAGCACCCCGGCGACCTGCGCGGAGACCTCACCGGCATCCTCGAGGTGGTTCATCGGGGTACTCACACGCGCCCCCGCACCCAGCTGGCCGTGGAAGACGACGTCGACCTTTTCGCGGGCGAAGACATCGAGGACCTCCTCACCCTGGTAAGTGACCATCACCACGGAGCCGAGCAGCGAACGCGCCGCCCGAATCAACTGCACGTGGCCCGCGTGCACGCCCCGGCCCAGGGGAACGACCACCACGGATTTGCCGACCTTGCGGAACGCCCGCCCGTACGTCGCCAAGCGGGCGGGGTCCGTGACCACCACTGCCGCACCGGGTTCAAAAGCCATCTATTCGCCGTCCTTCTGCATGTCCGTCTTCGAAATCGCCCACAGTTCCGCGTCGAGCTGGCCGGCGCGTTCCGCCTGGCGGCGCTCGAGATCCACGAAGAGCCGCGCCACGCTCGGATCCTCAATCGACCCGTACGCGGATTCCAACTGCGCCACCGGCCGGGCCCCCATGTCGGTGCCGGGCGGGGAAGCGAGGTATTCGCCCATGAACACTTCCGCATCCGGCACAACCGAGCGCAGCAGCTCGAAGGAGTCCCAGCGCAGGACCCCTTCCAGGCCGCGGAGCCGTTGCGCGGCGAGAATGCGGGGGCGTTGCGCGTCCTCAATGGGAAAGCTCACGCCGCCGGATTCCCCGATGAGAAGGCCGATGATCGTTTCCCCCATCTCGTCCGCGGCGGAGGTGAGCCAGTAGGAGCCGAACACGTTGTAGGCCGCCATGACCACCGCACCCTCGAGCTCGGCGTCGTCGAGCAGCTGCACGCCCTCCTGCAGACAGGAATGGACAAACATCTGCCTGCGGCGGATGAAGGGCACGAGCTTTTCGACGCTCCCGCGCACCCATTCCGGGTCATCCCCGTCAAGCAGGACGAGGTCGGCTCCCCCGATGTCCTGCGGCTCAGCGAGCTGGAACACGCTGTGTCCCGCCCGCTCCAGCTGCGTGGCAAGCGGGCTGGACCGGACGGGACCGACTGAGCAGACGCGCAGACGCGGTGCCATCTACTCGCTTTCTTTGCCGCGGCGGGCCAGCAGCTCGGCAACGGAGACGGCACCGGAGCGCTCGTCGCGGCGGCGGCGGCCACCCCGGCGCTCCTGCTCCGTCGCGGCGGAGGGAGCGGGGGTCGAAGTCGCGGCGGGGGCGGGCTTGGGGGCCGCGGGCCTGGCGGTATCGGCGGGGTTTNNGGGTCTTGACGGGCTGCGATGCACCAGGCGCGGGCTCCGCGGGCTTGGCTGCGGCCGGCCGCGAAACCGGGGCGGGCCGCTGCGGCCCGGGCTTCCACCCGGTGGAGGCACCCTCCGGTGCCTCGTGGGCTCCGTGGTGGGTCTCCTTCGTCTGGCGCTCGCTGATCAGCTGGGACAGCGGGTTGTGCTGCGCCGAGCGCGCGCTGGGCTGCGTGCCCAGGCGACCGGAGATGGCATCTGAGGTGGGGGCCCCGGCGGGGCGTCCACCGTGGCGCCGCTTGGGCTCCGCGGTCTCGCGCACGGGCTGGATTCGCGTGGTGTCGGCGGCGGAGGGCTTGTCAGCGGCATCAACCGATTCCGCCGCATCCGTCGCGCCGACCGGGGAGGGGTTGGAGGAGCGGAAGGAGCTGCCGGCGGAGGCACCGGTCGAGCGGGTCTCGCCGAAGGAGAAGGGGCGCGAGGTGTCGGAGGCGGCGGGTTCGGGAATCACGGTCTCCGTCCGCTGCTCCCGCGGCGTGGAGGCAACAGGCTCGGGCGCGCCGATCTCGGCGATGCGCCGGGCCTCCGCCCGCAGGGCCGCGGGCTCGTACTCGAACTGGCGGCCGGAAATCTCCTCCAGCTGCGCGCGCAGGGCCGCGAGCTCCGCCTGGATCTCGCGCAGCACCTGCACGTCGACCCCTACCGGGATGTCCTCGTCGTTGCGCGCCAGCGCGAGCGCGGCCCGGTCGGCCTCCCCGCGGGCCTGGGCGGCCTCGAGCTCGGCCTTGTGCCGCTCCTCACGATCGTCGAGCTGGCGCTTGGCCTCGTCGCGGTCGCGGCGCAGGCGGCTGGTGAGGATGATGCCGGCCGCCGCCGCCCACAGGGCGAGGATGAGGGAGACCTTGAGCATGTTGGCCGAGTTGGTGAACAGCATGACGATTGTTCCCAGCAACGCGAGCACGAAGGGGACGACAACCCAGAGGTTTCCATTGTCGCGCGGCGAGGTCTCGGCATTCATGCCCAACACCTTACTGAACCCCCTCACCCTCGGTGGGCGGCGACACCTCGCAGGTGCGCTCCAGCACGAGCCCCGCCACGGCGAGCGCGACCCCGCCGAGCACCCCGGAAATGACACCCGGCAGGTCCGCCTCCGCGGCGAGGAGCGTCGAGGCCCGCGGGCCGATGTAGACGAGCATCCCGGTGAAGATGCCCCCGCACACGGCCCCGGACCACGCCGATGCCTTGCCCAGCAGCATGAAGTTCGCTGCCATGAGGGGGTTGAGTTGCGAGCGGTCCAGGCCCACCTTCCCCTCCTCGCGGCGCTTCTTCACCATGAACGCGATGAACAGGCACACCGCCGCGACGATCCACAGCGGCATGGAGAAGGTGAGGTCCACCGAGGTCAGCAGACCGTAGAAACGGCGGACGAGGATGAACGTCGCGGCTGCCAGGAACCCGGCGAGCGCGGTGAGCCCGGCGGTGGAGGTGCGGTTCACAGTCTCCTCACCCCCTGGGCGGCGAACTCCTCGCGGCGCTTTTCGACGATCCCCGCGACCTTCTCCCCGCCGAGGCGGGCCTCCGGGTCCACGTCCAGCCAGGGAATCAGCACGAAGGCCCTCTCACCCGCCCGCGGGTGCGGGAGGGTGAGCTCCGGGTCGTCGGACGTCACGCCCTCGATGTCGATGATGTCCACGTCCAGTGTGCGCGGGCCCCAGCGCACGTCGCGCACGCGGTTGGCCTCCCGTTCCAGGCGCTGGCAACGCGCGAGCAGGTCCCGGGGCGTGCCGGGGGCGTCGATAAGCAGCGTTTGGTTGAGGAAGTCCGGCTGCTCCACGCCTCCCCAGGGGGCGGTGGCGTAGACGGGGCTGGCGGCGACGAGATCCGCGGCGAACTCCTCGACCACGCTGCGCAGGTGGGCGCGGGAATCCTCCATGTTGGAGCCGGCGGAGATCACTGCGCGCACGGACGGGCCTTCCGTGAGCAGCGGGCGACCACGGCCACATCGTCGAAGGTCAGCGGGATCGGGGCGTGGGGCTTGTGCAGGGTGACCTCCACGGCGTGCAGCACGGGGTAGCACCGTAGCGCCTCCTCCGCGATCTCGGTGGCCACGGTCTCGATGAGCTGGCGCGGGGTTCCCGCGGCGATGTCGTGGGCCAGCTGCGCGAGCTCGGCGTAGTTGACGGTGCGCGTCAGGTCGTCGTCCGCGGCGGCCGCGGAGAAGTCCAGCCAGCAGGTGATGTCGAGCGTGAACGCCTGCCCGTGGCGCGTCTCGTGTTCCAGGACGCCGTGGTGGGCGTAGACGCGCAGGCCTTTCAGTTCGATGCGGTCGGCCATTCAGCGGCCCCCGTTCTTCCACGCGGCGACCACGTCGACAGCGTCGCGCGAGACCGCCACCTCATGCACCCGCACGCACCAGGCGCCCGCCTGGGCGGACAGCGCGGTGACCGCGGCCGTGGCCGGGTCGGCGTCCATCGGCGAGTGTGCGAGCCCCCGGTCGCGGCGGATGGCGGTGAGGAAGCGCTTGCGCGAGGCCCCCACCAGCACCGGGAACTCACCCGCGACGAACCCGGGCAGCGCCTCGAGCAGCGCCCAGTTCTCCTCGGCTGTCTTGGCGAAGCCCAGGCCCGGGTCCACGGTGATCCGCTCGCGGGACACCCCCGCCTCCATGGCACGGCCGGCGAGGTCCGCGAGGACGGTGTGCACGTCGCGCACCACGTCGCCGCCGTGGTCGGCGGCACCGGAGGCGTTGACGAAGGCCTCGGCACGCCAGTGCATGAGGCACACCGGCAGTTCCGTCTCGGCCATCGCCCGGTACATGTCCGGATCGGCGAGCCCGCCGGAGACGTCGTTAATCAGGTCCACCCCGGCCTCGGCGGCGGCGAGGGCGGTCGAGGCGCGCATGGTGTCCACGGAGGTGCGGATGCCCTCCGCGTGCAGTGCCTCGATGACGGGGCGCACGCGCCGCGCCTCCACCTCGGCCGGCACCCGCGTCGCACCTGGGCGCGTGGACTCCGCACCGACGTCGATGATGTCCGCACCCTGGCAGACCAGCTCGCGGGCGTGCTCGACGGCATCGTCGACGTGTAGCCACCGGCCGCCGTCGGAGAAGGAGTCCTCCGTGACGTTGACGATGCCCATGACGGTCGTGCGCCCGGGCACGGTGAGGTCCTGCACGGTGGTCATGGGTCAGCTCCTGATCAGGCTCATGACCTCGGCGCGCGAGGCCGCGTTGGTCTTGAATCCGCCTCGCACGGCGGAGGTCGTGGTCACGGCCCCCGGCTTGCGGATGCCGCGCATCGCCATGCACAGGTGCTCGCACTCGATGACCACGATCACCGCCTGGGCCCCGAGCTTGTCCACGAGCGCATCCGCGATCTGCCGCGTGAGCCGCTCCTGCACCTGCGGCCGCTTGGCGTAGAGGTCTGCCAGCCGGGCAAGCTTGCTCAGCCCGGTGACCTTGCCCTCCCCACCCGGGATGTAACCGATGTGCGCCTTGCCATAGAACGGCACGAGGTGGTGCTCGCACGTGGAGTAGATCGGAATGTCACGCACGAGCACGAGCTCGGTGTGGTCCTCGGCGAAGCTCTTGTCCAGCACCTCGGTCGGGTCGGTGTGCAGCCCCGCGAAGACCTCCTCGTAGGCCCGGGCCACGCGGGCGGGAGTCTCCTCCAGACCGGCGCGCTCCGGGTCCTCGCCCACGGCCAGCAGGAGCTCGCGCACGGCGGCTTCGGCGCGGTCGCGGTCGAACGTGGGGTTAGTCATCGGCACCGTCCCGCGGCGGTTCGGGGTGGGAGCTCCCCGGCTTTGCGACGTCCCCCGCGTCCACCCGGGGGATCTCCGACGTCGGGTAATCGGACGGGCCGGTCTCCCTGCTCGGCCGCTCGTTCTCGGGCAGGTGGAAGCCGATCAGCGGCTCCCCATTCGCGCCGCGCTGTGTTTGCTGCTCCCCCGGCTGCTGCTCCGCCGGTCGGGCGGGTGCGGCGTGCCGCGGTGCGGACTCGGGGCGGTACCCCTGCTCCGGGGCGGGCTGGCCGTAGTTGCGCATCCCGGGGTGCTGGCCGGGGTACGGGTTCTGCTGCGGCTGGCCGGGTTCCTGGGGAGGCTGCGCGGGCTGCTGCGGCAGCTGCACCGTGCGCTCCTCGCCCCCGGTGTACGTCCAGTCCGGCGGGGGCTTCGGCCCGCCGTATTCGGGTGTGCCGGCAGGCTTCGTCGCGGAGAAGGGGCGCCACTTGGTGGACCCGTTCTGTCCGCCACCGGGCCCGGGGCGGGTGCTGTCCCCCCGCTCAGCCATGCGCCGCTCGCGGGCCTGGCGCGACATTTCCAGGAGGGTGACCTTCTTCGGCGGTTCCTCACCGCGGGCCTCGGCGATCTCCACGGGGGTCTGCACCGGCTCGCGGCCGGGCTGAGCGGTGAAGCGCATGTCCACGGCGGGAAGGCCGGAGCTCTGCGGCTCGATACCCTCGAAGATGGCCTCCAGGTCGGGGCGGCGCAGCGTCTCCTTCTCCAGCAGCGCGGACGCCAGCTTGTCCAGGTAGTCGCGGTTGGCGGCGAGGATTGAGTACGCGCGCTCGTGGGCGGCGTCGAGAAGCTCGTGCACCTCCCTGTCAATGGTCTCGGCGACCGCGGGCGAGTAGTCGAGCGCGGCCCCGCCACCGCGGCCGGAGAAGGGGTCGCCGTCCTCGGAGCCGTATTTGACGGTGCCGAGCACGCTGGACATGCCGTACTCCGTGACCATCGCGCGGGCAATCTTGGTGGCCTGCTCGATGTCGGAGCTGGCGCCGGTGGTGGGCTCGCCGAAGACGAGCTCCTCGGCGGCGCGGCCACCCATGGCGAAGACGAGGCGGGCGTAGAGCTCGTCGCGGTTGTACATGCCCTTGTCGTCCTCCTGCGCCGTCATGGCGTGCCCGCCGGTGCGGCCGCGCGCGAGGATGGTGACCTTGTACACGCGCTCGATGTCCTTGAGCGCCCAGGCGGAGAGGGTGTGCCCGCCCTCGTGGTAGGCGGTGACCTTCTTCTCCTTCTCGGAGATGATCTTGGAGCTGCGGCGCGGGCCGCCGATGACGCGGTCCGTCGCCTCCTCGAGCGCGTCGGCGGTGATGACGTTGCCGCCGATGCGGGCGGTGAGCAGCGCAGCCTCGTTGAGCACGTTGGCCAGGTCGGCGCCGGACATGCCGGCGGTGCGCTTGGCCAGGGAATCGAGGTCGGCATCGGGGCCGAGCGGCTTGTCCTTCGCGTGAACCTTGAGGATCTGCCGGCGCCCGGCCAGGTCGGGGTTGGTCACCGGGATCTGGCGGTCGAATCGGCCGGGGCGCAAAAGGGCCGGGTCGAGGATGTCGGGGCGGTTGGTAGCCGCAATGAGGATGACGCCCTCGCGGTCGCCGAAGCCATCCATCTCCACGAGCAGCTGGTTGAGCGTCTGCTCGCGCTCGTCGTGGCCGCCACCGACGCCGGAGCCGCGCTGGCGGCCGACCGCGTCAATCTCGTCGACGAAGATGATGCACGGCGCGTTCTCACGGGCCTGCTTGAACAGGTCGCGCACGCGGGAGGCGCCGACGCCGACGAACATCTCCACGAAGTCCGAGCCCGAAATGGTGAAGAACGCCACCCCGGCCTCGCCGGCCACCGCGCGGGCGATGAGGGTCTTGCCCGTGCCGGGAGGTCCGTAGAGCAGGACGCCGCGGGGAATCTTCGCTCCGAGCTTCTCGTAGATCTCCGGGTCCTGCAGGAAGTCCACGACCTCCTGCAGTTCGTCGACGGCCTCGTCGGCGCCGGCGACGTCCGCGAATGTGTTTGTCGGGTGGTCCTTGGTCAGCTGCTTGGCCTTGGAGCCGCCGATGCCGAACATCCCGCCCCCGGCCTGCATGCGGTACATGAAGAAGGACAGCAGGCCGAAGACAAGCACCATCGGCAGCATGAAGCCCAGCATGGACATGAGGAAGGACTCCTGCGTCACCTTCGTCTTGTAGGAGTCCGCGCCGGAGTCGCGCACCGCGTCGAAGATTTCGGGTGTGGTGCGGGCCGGGTACTGCGCCATGACGGACTTCACACCGTCATGGTCCTTGACGGTGATGGGTTCCCGCAGGTCGATGCGGACGCGCTGCTCGCGGTCGTCGATCTGCACCTTCTCCGCGTTGTGGCCCTGCAGCTGCTCGATGGCCACCGAGGTGTCCACCGTCTGGTAGGTGCGCGTGTCGTCCCCTATCAGCGTGAACAGGTAGAGAACCATGAGGGCGACGGCGCCGGTGAGGCCCCACCGCAATACTTTTTTGTTGTCCATGTAGTCCTGGGTTCTGTTGTTCGGGGGAAGTCTAAATTTCGGATTCCAGGGGCGCGGCGTCCCCGACTGCCCCGGTCTCGGCCGGCTCGGCGGTCTCCCCGCCGTAGACGCGCGGGTGCAGCGTGCCCACGTAGGGCAGGTCGCGGTAGCGCTCGGCGTAGTCGAGCCCGTAGCCGATGACGAACTCGTTGGGGATGTTGAAGCCCACAGCCATGAGGTCGATCTTCGCTGTCTGCACCTCGGGCTTGCGCAGCAGGGTGATCACGTTGAGCGAGCGGGGCTGGCGCCCGCGCAGGTTCTTCATCAGCCAGGACAGGGTGAGGCCGGAGTCGATGACATCCTCCACGATGAGCACGTCGCGGTCCTGGATGTCCTTGTCCAGATCCTTGAGGATGCGCACCACACCCGAGCTGGTCGTCGAGTTGCCGTAGGAGGACACGGCCATGAACTCCAGCTGGCACGGCACACCGAGCTTGCGCGCGAAATCCGTGAGGAAGAAGACCGCACCCTTGAGCACGCAGACGAGGATGAGGTCGTCCGGGGTGTCGCGGTAGCGCTCCGTGACCATGTCCGCCAGCTCCTGGATGCGCGCCTGGAGGTCCCCCTCCGAGATGAGCACCGCCTCGACATCGTCGCCGTAACGGTGGGCGGGGACGTTGAAGTCCTTCTTGTTGTGCAGCTCGTCGTTGAGTCCGTCATGCAGCTCGTGGTGCAGCTCCTGGTGCAGCTCGGTCATCGGTGCCCTTTCTCGCAAGCCCGCGCGTGTCGCGTAACTTCCTCATCTTGCCACCTACCCGGCACTGCCGACAACCACCAGCGGGTTCGTCAGCGGCACCGGACCAACTCCAGCATCCCGCCCACCCGGCGGACCGCCCGACCCCCGCCGACGTCAACCGGGCCCTGCCCGTGCCAGCCCGTGACCAGCGCCTCCACCGCCGCGAGCTGCGAACCCTCCACCGCCACACCGTGGGAGACGAGCCACGCGGCGATCCTCCGCCTCCTCACGGGCCCCGGGTCCAGGGCGAGCTCCGCGCAGCTGTCGGTGGGTCCGAGCTCGCTTATCGACGCAATCAGCTCCCCGTCCCGGGCAATCCTGTCCGCCGTCCTCGCCAACGCCGGCACCGCGTCTCCCCCGATGAGCTCCCCGAGCTGCGGTATCACCTCGCGCCGCACCCGCACCCGGCGGAAGGCCGGATCCGCGTTCATCGGGTCCTCCCACGGCTGCACCCCGAGCTCCCGGCACGCCCCGGCCGTGTCCGCGCGGCGGACGCCCAAGAAGGGACGCACCACCCGCCCGGCACGCGGGGCCATGCCGGAGGGGTTTCCCCGCAGCGCCCCGAGGATGAGCGTCTCCGCCTGGTCGTCGGCGGTGTGGGCGACCCAGACGTCCCAGCCGGGCTCGAGGAGCGCAGCGTAGCGCACCCGCCGCGCCTGCGCCTCGACGTTCCCCTCCCCCACCTGCACCCGGACGACCTCGGCGGGGATGCCCCACGCCCGGGCCTTCCCGGCGGCGGCCTCGGCGACCCCGGCGGAGCCGTCCTGCAGCCCGTGGTCGACAACCACCGCGCGCACGTTCTTGCCCTCCGCCGCGGCGGCGGCGGCGAGGGCCAGGGAGTCCGCGCCCCCGGACAACCCGATCACAGCGGGTCCGTCGAAGGGCCGCACCGCCCGGCGGCACTCGAGGAAGTGCGGGGAACGGCGCGGCCAGAACGGGCGCATCAGTATTCCCGCAGCGCCGATGCCAGCTCGTCGAGCGCCTGCCGGGCTGCGTTGACATCGCTGCCGTTGGACATCAGGGCGAAGGTGTAGATGTTGCCCACCCGGCTGGTCACCGTACCCACCAGGGCCGAGGTCTCGTCGAGGGTGCCCGTCTTCGCGCGCACCCAGCCGCGCCCGGGGAGGTCGGTGTAGCGGTCCTCTAGCGTTCCCTCGCCGGCGGCGACGGGCAGGGTACCCAGGAGCGGGCGGAGCGTGTCCTTGCGCGCGGCGTCGAGGATGAGCTGATCGAGAAGACGCGGGGGGATGAGGTTGTTGGTGGACAACCCCGAGCTGTCGGAGAGGGTGACGTAGGACAGGTCGTAGCCGTTCTGCACCAGGACGTCGAGGGCGCCCTGGGGGCTACCCGTTCCCCGGTGGCGGCCGATCTCGCGGCCGATGGCCTCGGCCATGACGTTGTCGGAGTCCTTCATCATCGCGTGCAGGCGGGTGATCAAGTCGGGCGACTGCACGCTGCCCACCACCCGGGCACCGGCGGGGGCGGGGCCGAAGCCGACGGTCTCCGCGCCCACCCTGTCCGCGAGTGCCCGGGCGACGTCAAGGGCGGGGGTGTGCGAGCGCGGCACGTCGCCCTCGGTGGCGCCGATGCGCGCGCCGTGCAGCATGATCGGCTCGAGCGGGGCGACGAATCCGCCGTCGATGTCCGCCGGGTCCCACCCCGACAGCATGGTTTCGGAGGGCCACGCCGAGGTGTCGACGTACACCGCCTGGGCCGAGCCGATCTGGCGGGCGAGGTTGTCGAGCTTGTCCTCGTCCAACCAGACATCGCCGGCGGCCTTTATCACCACGTCGCCCGGGTGGGTGCCGGCAACCACGTCGGTGGTGATCCGGTCGTCCGGGCCCAGCTCGAGGATCGCCGCCGAGGCGGTGAGCACCTTCGTCGACGAGGCGGGCCGCAGCGGCTCCGCGGAGAGCTTGTCGAAGACGACGTCCCCGGTGTCGGCGGAGGAGATGCGCGCGTGGAAGGTGGCCAGGGCGGGGTTGTCGGCGAGCCGCGCGAGGGTGGCATCGCGCTGGGCGACGTCGACAGGCGCCGGGCTCGCGGGCTCAATGACCTGCGTCGGCGTGGGGAGGGCAAACGCGGGCGCGTGCTCGAGGTTGGCGCGCTGCTGCTGCGCGGTCACGCCCACCCCGGCGGCGGTGCCCACCCCGAGGACGGCGACGGCGCCGACGACCCATGTCCATACCTTCATCGGGCTAAAGATTATCCCACGTATGATGGTGGGCGATTATCCGCTGGCGGAGTGCCACGGTGGCAGACAAAAGGAGCAGCACATGAGCATTGAGGTCATCGTCGAGATCCCGAAGGGTTCCCGCAACAAGTATGAGGTCGATCACGAGTCCGGCAGGATCTTCCTGGACCGCTACCTGTTCACGCCGATGGCGTACCCGGCGGACTACGGGTTCATCGACAACACCCTCGCCGACGACGGCGACCCGCTGGACGCGCTCGTGATCACCCCCGAGCCCGTCTTCCCCGGTGTCACCGTTATCGCCCGCCCGGTCGGCGTGTTCAAGATGACCGACGAGGCCGGCGGCGACGACAAGCTGCTCTGCGTCCTCGACGACGTGCGCTACGAGTCCTTCCAGGACATCGACGACATCGACGACTTCACCAAGGACGAGATCGAGCACTTCTTCGTCCACTACAAGGACCTAGAGCCGAACAAGGAGGTCAGCGGGTCCGGCTGGGGCAACCGCGAGGAGGCCGAGCGCATCCTGCAGGAGTCCCTGGACAACTTCAAGAAGGTCGGTGACAACTCCCGCGAGTCCCTCGAGGAAGAGAAGGAAGCCAAGACCAGCAACTAGCTTGTCGACGGCCCCCGCGGCCGCCCGGAGTGCCTCTTAGGAACCCGCCCACCACAAAGGGCCAAAACTAAAGGGCCAAAACCCCAGGTGAGAAAATCCGCCGAAATGGCGACCTGGCGTTTTGGCCCTTTAGTTTTGGCCCTTTGACTTTCTGAGCGCGCGAAACCCCGCGGGGACGGGTTGTCCCGGCGGGGTGCGGAGGGCGGTTGCCCTAGACGAGCTGCTTCCGGCCGAAGTGGAACGCCGCGGCACCCAGCACGGAGGCGAGGAGCAGGGCGAACAACCCGCGGGCGAAGCCGTTGGAGCCGGTCTCGGCACCGATACCGCGGAACTCGTCCTCGGCGGTGGCCTGGGTCTGGTCACCGTTGTTGGAGCCCTGGCCGGAGGAGCCGAGCGCCGAGGAACCCAGAGCCGAGGAGCCGAGGGCCGACGAGCCGAGCGCGGAGGACTGGCGCTGGACCTCGGAGCGGTTGCTGCTCAGCATGTTCATCGACGAAGCGCGCTCCTGCTCGGTCGGCGTCTCACCGGTGCGCGACGAGCTCTGCATGTAGGTCATGCCGTCGTTGTTGAGGAACCAGGAGATGCCGCCGATGATGAGGATGGCCGGCAGGGCGACCTGCACGAGGCGGCCGAGCTGGGAGCTGCCTGCGTTGAGCTGGGCGTTGGTGGTCCCGTTCGTGGTCTCGGTGGTGTTCTCGGTGCGCTGGGTCCCGTTGCCGGAGGATCCCTGCGGTGCTGCCGGGGCGGTCGGCGTGCCGGGCGCCGGATTGCTGGACAGGCCGTCGACAACGACGTTGATCGGCAGGCTCCGCTGGATCTCGCGGGCGAAATCAATGGTGAGCTTCACTCCGGCCTCGCCCTGCGTGACGGTCCGGTTCACGAGGTCCTGGGAGTTGACCACGTAGTTGATGTCCCGGTTGTAGTACCACTTTGAGCCGTTGAGCTCGCCCACCACCTCACCGACGCGGGCGAAGGGCAGCATCTCGGAGGAGAGCTGGGAGGAGGCGGGTGCAGGGGAGGTGGTGGGCTCGGACGTGGTTCCCGGGCGCTGGTAACCGGCCTGGTCGGCGAAGTCCTTGACGGTCAGCACATTATCGGGATTGACGACGCTAAGGTCCTTGGCGACATCCTCGATCTTGAGCACCACGTGCTGCTTGTCGGTGTGGTAGTACCAGTCCACACCCTCCCACTGTCCGGCGACACCGCCGGCCACCCAGGGATTGAGCGGCTTCATGTCCTCCTGACCGGTGGCGGAGGACAGCGGCGCTGCAGCCGTCGTGGACGCGGTGGTGGTCGTCGCACCGGCGGAGACGGCACTGCTGCCACCGGAGGACTGGGCGTCGGCGGCGGGGACGACGGCGAGGGTCATGGCGCCCGCGATGGCGAGGGCGGGAAGGGTGATGTGCTTCATCGGTAGCTCCAAGGGGTCAGTCCAACCTCTCGAGAAACCTCAAGTCTCAAGCGAGGGTTTAGGGTCGAGCCCAAATGTATGGTAAGTCCACCGAAATCACATTAGTCACAGCAGTAACTTTCAGGTTTACCCCCATCCGGGGTTAGCCACCCATGTTCGCCTTGACCTGCCCCTCACTCACCACCTTGCTGAACTGCCAGCCCACCACGGCGTTCTGCACGGAGTCCGCCAGCGGGTTCGCCGGCTGGATGCAGCTGATGGTGAGCAGACGGCCCGGCGTGGCGCCCTCCCCCCAGATCTCCTTCGACGCCGCGAGTCCCTCCTTCTTCGGTTCGTGGAGGTCTGTGGCGGTGTACGCGAGCCAGTCGCTTCCCGACGCCTCCGTGCGCACGTAGAGGACATCGCCGATGCTGACGTTGTGGCGCTTGGCCTTGCCGTCGTAAAGCGGGTTGAACACGGCGGATACCCCGGCACCCGTGTGCCCCGCGATGACCACGACATCCGGCGCGTCGCTGCCGGGCAGGGAGTAGGGGCGGTCGGGGGCCGTGTACGCGCAGGCCTCGCGAAGCGTCGCCGGGTCGATCGCGTCATCGGAGACGTGGCAGTCCTTCTTTTCCACGTCCGCCTTGAGGCCTATCGACGGCACCGCAAGCTCCACGGGGCGGCTCACCGCGACCGTGGTGGCGGTAGGCAGGGCGACCGCCGGCGGCGCGGTGAAGGTCGGTGAGGCGGGTGCGCTGCTGGTACTGGGCTCCACCGGAGGCTGCGGCGGCTCCTGCGTGGCGGTGGCACCCCTTCCCCCGCCCGCGCACCGGCTCAGGAGCACGAGAAGCAGAAGCACGAGAACCCCGAGCGCGACGGCGCGGCGCACGAGGAAGACCCGCCGCGCCGGTTGGGTGCGGCGGGGTTGCGGGTGCGTTGCACGGGGGCCGGGGGTCACCCGCGGTGGGGTACGGGGAACGTAGCCGTAGTCAGGCATGGCGTTTCACCGGGAAGCAGGGCATGGCAAAACGGTAGCGCGAGACGCTGTGGCGGGAGCGCTCGGGACACGCCCCGGGGACGTAAATGGCCGGGCCTAGATGAGCGTGCGGCGGGCGAAGGCAAAGAGCGCGGCACCGGCGACCGAGGCGAAAACCAGGGCGAAGAGGCCCCGCGCCGCGGTGTTGGAACCGGTCTGCGCGCCCATGCCGCGTTCGACCGCCGGGACCTGGGTGGTCGGGGCGGCGGGTGCGGTCTCGGCGGCAGGCGCCTGCGCAGGCGTGGTGGCCTGCGCCGTTGCCGCCGCAGCCGGAGCTGCACCCGCTGCGGGGGCCGCCTTGCGCTCGCCCGCCTTGGCCTCGGCGATCGCCTGGCGCGCCGCCTCGGCACTGTTCTGGGCCAGCAGGGCCTTGGAGGCGTCGACCTCGGCAGCAGTGGGCTCGGCGTTGATGCGCCCCATGTCGGTGACGTACGTCTGGCCGTCCTTGTTCAGGTAGTACGTCGTCCCGCTGATGGTCAGCACGTCGGGCAGGGCGACGAGGCCCGCGGCGACGGGCTGGCCGTTGTCGGTGGCATCCCCCTTGGAGAAGGGCTTCTCAGCCGGAGTCCCCTCGCCTGCCGGGGAGGTGACCTCCGTGGCGGGCATTTCCTGGCCGGTGGCGGCAGCCGGGCTCGGCGCGGGGCCGGACGTTTCCTCGGCGAGCGCGGCGGGGGCGGCGGCGAGGGTGAGCGCTCCGGCCATGCCTGCGGCCAGGAGGGAAGTGCGGGTGCGCGTCATGGTGCCAAACTCCTCGATGTTGGGGCGGCGGGCCCGGGAAGGACCAGCGGCCCGAAATAAAGTCTCACTTGCAACTTTAGCCTCTCACCGGCGCTGCGGACAGCGCCCCGCCTGTAGCATCGGAAAAATGAAATCCGTTTCGGTTCACGAAGTCCCCTCCGACGCACAGCTCATCGACGTTCGCGAGCGCGGCGAGTACGCAGTCGTCCACGCCGCCAACGCCGTGAACATTCCGCTCAGCGAGCTGACCGCGCAGTACGGGTCCATCGACCCCGACCGCGACATCTACGTCATCTGCCAGGCCGGCGGGCGCTCCGCCCAGGCGTGCGAGTACTTCGAGCACGCTCTCGGCTGGGACTCCGCCATCAACGTGGAGGGCGGCACGGGCGCGTGGGTCGAGGCCGGCCTGCCCACGGAGTAGGCCCGCTGCCATCCGGAGCGCGCCGCGCCCGGTTCACTCAAAGCCCGGTTTGCGGCAGACACCCACGCGACCGCCGGTCGCCCGCACCGTCTACGCGTGCATTGCCCCAATGATGGGTACCTCCCATTTTTTGCCCTTCCCCACACCCGCGCTATGCTGGCGATATGGCATCGTCTGTTGAGCTTCCCTCCGGTCTGACCAAGTCCCCGTCCTTCCAGATCGAGCGGATCCGCCGCCACACGCGCGACGAGGTCGAGCGCACGCTGGCCACCCACAACTCCACCATGCGCGAGTTCTGGATCCTCACGTGCGTGAGCGAAAACCCCTGCTCCCAGACCCAGCTCTCCGAGCTGCTCGCCATCGACGCCTCCGACATGGTGCGGTTGATCGACTCCCTGGAGTCGCACGGCTGGGTCACGCGCGACCGAGACCCGAAGGATCGCCGCCGGCAGATCGTCACCCCCACCAAGAAAGGCAGCAAGGCGCAGGCCGAGCTGGCGGCGAACGTCGCCGCCGCGGAGGAGCGGGCGCTGGATGCCTCGTCACAGAAGCACCTCAAGAGCCTGAAGAAGCTCTCCAAGGCGATCCTCCAGGACGGCGAGTAACCCCTTTACTGGAACTGGGCCAACTATTTCCACTCTCCATCATTACGGGATATTCTGTGCGCCATGACCTCCACCGATAAGCTCCAGCGCAGTCACCTCGCCCCTCCGCCGCGCACGCTTATCGACGTCCTCACCGCCACCGCCTCGCGCTACCCGGATGCCGCAGCCATTGACGACGGGGACGTACTCACCTATGCCGAGCTGATCGAGCGTGTGCGGGAGGTGGCGGCCTCTCTCCACGAGCAGGGCATCCGCCGCGGCGACCGCATCGGCGTGCGCATGACCTCCGGCTCCCGCGAGCTTTACGTCGCCATCCTGGGCACCATGTGGGCCGGTTGCGCCTACGTGCCGGTCGACGCCGACGACCCCGACGAGCGCGCCGAGGTCGTCTTCGGGGAGGCCCGGATCAACGGCATCTTCACCGACGAGGGCTTCCGCCCCCTCACCGCCCCCCGCTCCGGCGACACGGGCCTGCCGGAGCTCGACGATGACTGCTGGATCATCTTCACCTCCGGCTCCACCGGCACCCCCAAGGGCGTGGCCGTGAGCCACCGCAGCGCTGCCGCCTTCGTCGACGCGGAGGCGAGGCTGTTCTGCCGCGAGGAGCCGCTCGGCCCGGACGATCGTGTTCTGGCCGGGCTCTCCGTCGCCTTCGACGCCTCGTGCGAGGAGATGTGGCTCGCCTGGGGTCACGGCGCCTGCCTCGTCCCCGCCCCGCGCTCCCTCGTCCGTTCCGGGCAGGACCTCGGGCCGTGGCTGATCCGCCGCGACATCTCCGTTGTCTCCACCGTGCCCACCCTCGCCGGTCTGTGGCCGGCCGAGGCACTGGACAACGTGCGCCTGCTCATCGTCGGCGGGGAGGCCTGCTCCCAGGAGTTGGTCGACCGCCTGGCCACCCCGGACAGGGAGATGTGGAACACCTACGGGCCGACCGAGGCCACCGTGGTCGCCTCCGCCGCGCGCCTGCGCCCCGGCGAGCCCGTCACCATCGGCTGGCCCCTGGACGGCTGGGATCTCCGCGTCCTTGAGGCCTCCCCAGGGGAGGGCGGGGAGCTCGTCATCGGGGGCGTGGGCCTGGCCCGCTATCTCGACCCGGCGAAGGACGCGGAGAAATACGCCCCGTTGGACGACTGGGAACGCGCCTACCGCACGGGGGACAACGTGCGCGTGACAGATAATGGCCTGGCGTTCATCGGCCGCGCCGACGACCAGGTCAAGATCGGCGGGCGGCGCATCGAGCTCGGCGAGGTGGAGGCCAACGTCGCCTCCCTCGACGGGGTGTACAACTCCGCGGTGGCCGTGCAGACCACCGGCGCCGGCGACAAGGTCCTCGTCGGGTACGTCTCCCTGGACCGCCCTGACGAGCCGTGGGATGTCACGGAAGCCCGGGAGCGCCTCGCGGAGCTCATGCCCGCGGCGCTCGTGCCCCGGCTGCACGTCATGGAGGAGCTGCCCATCCGCACCTCCGGCAAGGTGGACAAGAAAGCGCTGCCGTGGCCCCTCCCCGCCTCCGCGGAGCTCGAGGGCATGACGCCCACCGAGACCTGGCTGGCCCGGGTATGGCTCGACGCGCTCGGTGCGCCCGTGGAGTCGCGCGACGCGGACTTCTTCGCCCTCGGCGGGTCCTCCCTGGCCGCCGCCTCGCTCGTCGCAAAGCTGCGCGAGCGCGTGCCCACCATCGCGGTGCGCGACCTCTACGACCACCCCCGGCTCGAGGCACTGGCCACCTACATCGACTCGCTCGGCGCAACCTCCCCCGCCGCCGTGCGCGAACGCCCCGTGGCCCCCGTGGGCGCCGCCACCCGGGTGGCCCAGACGCTGATCCAGATCCCGGCGATGACGCTCCACGCCGCCACCTACGTCACGTGGTGGGCCATCCTCGCCAACGCGCTCGGGTTGCTCCACTTGAGCTGGGTCACGCTGGCCGTCCTCTTCGTGGTCCTGTGCACCCCCCTTGGCCGGTTGCACGTCGGCGCCCTGGGCGCCCGCCTGATCAGGGGCCGCATCGCCCCCGGGGAGTACGCGCGTGGGGGGGCGACGCACCTGCGCCTCTGGGCGGCGGAGCGCTGGGTCCTCGCCTCCGGGGCGCTCAACATCTCCGGCTCCACCTGGGTGGCCTACTTCGCCCGCCTTCTCGGCGCGAAGGTGGGTTCCGGTGTGGACCTGCACACCCTGCCGCCGACCACCGGCTTGCTCACCCTGGGCCCGGGTGCTGCCGTCGAGCCCGAGGTGGACCTCACCGGTTACTGGCTCGACGGGGACATCCTCCGCGTCGGCGCCATCACCATCGGCGCGGAGGCGCGCATCGGCGCCCGCTCCACCCTGCTGCCCGGCGCGGACATCCACGCCGACGCGCACGTCGAGGCCGGTTCCACCGTCACCGGTGACAAACCGGTGAAGAAGGGCGCGCGCTGGGCGGGCTCTCCCGCCCGCAAGGTCGGCCGCTCGAAGCACAGCTTCCCCGATGAGCGCCCGCCGCGCCGCGCGTGGTGGGTGTGGATCTACGGGGTGACCTCCCTGATCCTCGCCGCGCTGCCCGTCGCGGCGGCCGCGGCGGGTGTCGCGGTTGCCCTCGCCCTCATCTCCCTGACGGGTGGCAACCCCGTGCTGGGTGCGCTCCTGTTCGCCCCGCTCGGAGGGCTCGTCTACCTCGGGGTCTCCATCGCACTGACATGGTGCGGGGTGCGCGCACTCTCCCGCCGCGTCCGCCCGGGCGTGACCCCGGTGCGCTCGGCGCAGGGCTGGCGGCTGTGGACCATCACGCGCCTGCTTGACGACGCCCGAACCCGCCTCTTCCCCCTCTACGCCGGTGCCCTGACCCCGCGGTGGCTGCGCTCCCTCGGTGCAACCGTGGGCGAGGACGTGGAGATCTCCACCGCGGTGATGGTCCCCACGCTGACCACCGTCAAGGACGGCGCCTTCCTCGCCGACGACACCCTTGTGGGCACCTATGAGCTGGGCCACGGGTGGATGCGCACGGGTGAGACCACGGTGGGCAAGCGCTCCTTCGTGGGCAACTCCGGCATCACCGCCCCCGGCCGCAAGCTGGCCAAGAACTCGCTGGTGGCGGTTCTGTCCTCCACTCCGAAGAAGTCGAAGGCGGGTTCGAACTGGTGGGGCTCGCCGCCGGAACGGATGCGCCGCGTGGAGGTTGAGGCCGAGGGCGGGGAGTCGCTGACATACAGGCCGTCGCCAAGCGTGAAGCGCAAGCGCGGCGTGATCGAGACAATGCGCCTTCTCGCGCCGATGGGGCACGCCATGCTGGTCGCCGCGTTCCTGGCCGGGGTGCACACCGCGCTGGTCCGCCTCGAGTTCGCCGCCTACGCGCTGGGCGGGCTCGTGTACATGGCGTGCGCCGTGGGCGCGCTGGCCATGACGTGCGTGGCCAAGTGGGTGTGCGTGGGCCGGCACGTGCGCGGCGAGCACCCCCTCTACAGCTGGTTCGTCTGGCTCAACGAGCTGCAGGACCAGTTCGTGGAGCTGGTCGCGGCGCCGTGGTTCTTCGTCCACGCCTACGGCACGGGTGAGATGAACCTCGCGCTGCGTGCGCTGGGAGTGAAGGTCGGACGCGGCGCGTGGGTGGATTCCTACTGGTTCCCCGAGACGGACCTCTGCTCCGTGGGCGGGGGCGCGAGCGTGGGGCCCGGCACTGTGGTGCAGACCCACCTGTTCCAGGACCGCGTGATGAGCCTGGACACCGTCACCATCGGGCCCGGTGCGACCCTCGCCGCCCACTCGGTGGCCCTGCCCGCGTCGACGATCGGCGCGGGGGCGACCGTCCGGCCCGGGTCGCTGATGATGCGCGGCGACCAGGTTCCAGCCGGGACGGCGTGGCAGGGCAACCCCATCGAACCGGTTTAAGCGCTCGTTCAGTTCCCTCCGGGCCGGGGCTGGATTAAGATTCCGTTAGTGGAAGGAAAAACTTCGTCCGGCTGGCTGCTTCCCGCGCGGATGACGGCCGCGGGCTTTCTCATCCTGATCCTCACGGGCACGTTCCTGCTGTGCATGCCCTTCTCCTCCGCCGACGGGTCGATGACCTCGCCAATGTCGGCACTGTTCACCGCGACATCTGCGACCACGCTGACAGGACTTGTGGTGGTGGACACCGGCAGCCACTTCAGCGTGTGGGGGCAGATCATCGTCCTGCTGCTCATCCAGACCGGCGGCTTCGGCATCATGTCCATCACCTCGCTGACGGGCATGCTCATCACCGGGCGAGTGAAACTTCGCGCCCGCCACTCCGCCGCCGCCGAGGGGCGCCCGCTCTCCCAGGGCGGCGTGCGCAAGACGCTCTTTTCCACGCTGGCGTTGACGGCCTTCTTCGAGCTCGCCGTCGCCGTCATCGTGGGCACCCGCTTCGCCGTCGAGTACGGCATGTCGCCGGGCCGGGCTGCGTGGGAGGGTGTGTTCCACGCCGTGTCCGCGTTCAACAACGCCGGCTTCGGCCTGCGCGAGGACAGCCTGATCTCCTACAACACCGACGGGTGGATCCTCATCCCCCTGGCCGGTGCGCTGATGATCGGCGGGTTGGGCTACCCGGTGCTGGTGGAGCTCATCGTGCGCCTCAAGGAGCGTCTCCGCGGGCGCTTCTACAACCAGCCGGTGAGCACCCGCAGGCTGTCCGTGACCACCCGCATCACCCTGGTGGGCACGCTCTTCCTCATCGTCTCCGGCATGCTCATGGCCTCCGTCTTCGAGTGGCACGGGGTGCTGGGCGGGATGTCCTTCGACTCGAAGATCCTCAACTCCTTCTTCATGAGCGCCACCCCGCGCACCGCCGGCTTCAACTCCATCGACTACGGCCAGGCCAACCCGGTCACTCTCATGGGTACCGACGTACTCATGTTCATCGGCGGTGGCTCGGCGGGTACCGCTGGCGGCGTGAAGATCACCACTGTGATCGTGCTCCTCGCCGCGATGGTCGCGGAGTTCACCGGCCGCAACGACACCGCCGTGAGCCACCGCACCGTGCCCAAGACCGTGGTGCGCCAGGCCATGACCGTCGCGGCGGCGGGTGTCGGTGCCGTCACGCTCGCGGTGGGTGCCCTGCGTATCCTGGAACCGCAGTTCACCGCGGACCAGATCAGCTTCGAGGTCATCTCGGCGTTCGCCACTTCCGGGCTTTCCACCGGGATCACGTCGTCGCTGAACACCCCGGCGCAGCTCATTCTGTGCCTGCTCATGTACCTGGGCCGCGTGGGCCCGTTCACCCTCGTCGCCGCCCTGGCCACCCGAAACGTTGCCCGCAGGTTCGACTACCCAGTAGAAAGGCCCTTCATTGGCTAACTTTCCCGGCTCCCTGTTGCGGAGTAAGCAGAAGATCGACATCCCCCCGGTTGTCGTCATCGGCCTGGGCCGCTTCGGCGGCGCCCTCGCCGACGAGCTGACCCGCTATGGCGTGGAGGTTCTCGGCATCGACGCAGACGAGCGCCTGGTGCGCGACCACGCGGCTGGCTTGGCCGACACCGCGGTGGCCGACACCACCGATGCGGAGGCGCTGCGCCAGCTCGGCATCGACGAGATGGAGCGCGTGGTGCTGGCAATCGGCACCCACCTCGAGGCGTCCATCCTCACCGCCTCCAACCTCGTCGAGCTCGGGGTGCCGGACATCTGGGCGAAGGCCGACTCAGAGTCCCACGCGCGCATCCTGCGCCAGATCGGCGCGCACCACATTGTGCGCCCCGAGCGCGACACGGGCCGCCGCGTGGCGCACCTTCTCGGTGGGCGCTTCCAGGACTTCGCCGAGCTGGACGAGAACTACGGCGTGATTAAGCTGACCCCGCCGCGCGTCCTACTCCAGGGCCCCGTGGACATCGAGCGCGTGTGGCGCAAGCACCACGTGCACATGGTGTCCGTGCGCACCGGCCCCGGAGAGTGGCAACCGCTGCTCACGGGCGACCACCTCTCCCCCACCGACCTCATCGTGGTGGCGGGAAGCCCCGAGGACCTCGAGGCGTTCTCACGCATTTAGGAGCTTTGCGACGCCCCGCGGCCAGCGCTGCGGGGCCTATTCCGCCTCGGACGCTGCGGAGGCTTCCGCGGCCCTAGCCTCGGCCGCCTTCTGGGCGGCCTTCTTCTTGCGCCGCCTGCGCCACTCGCGCCAGAGGATAAGCAGGGGGACGATAAGAACGAGCAGCACCACCGCGATCATCCACCAGGACCACGCCCACTTGCCCACGTCCGGCTCGGGCGCGTTCGGATCCAGCGGCGCGCGCACCGCGTGCACGAGCAGGCGGTCCGTGTTCAGCCCGTAGGGGGTGCAGGTGATCAGCGTGATCTTGTCCTGCCCCGGCTCGTAGGTCACAGCGTCGTACTTGTCGGGCTTGACGACCTCGCGGCTGACCATCCGGTACCGCAGGCGCTCGCCCATGACGTCGATGTAGATGTCATCGCCCTCCTTGAGCATCGGCAGCTGGTCGAACATGGATGCGTTGACCATGCCGGTGTGCGCGGAGATTACCGAGTTGGTGCCGTCGCCACCCACGGGGAGGGTGGACCCGTACATGTGGCCGGCGCCGTCGTAAAGCACCTTGGGGTCCGTGGTGTGGAAGATGGGCAGGTCCACGTTGATGGCCGGGATGCGAATGCGCGCGATGACGCTGAAGTTCTCCGGGAGGACCAGCTGGGACATGTAGTAGTCGAAGCCGTCGTCGCCGGGGCGTGGCGCGCGGGCGTGGGTGCCCGTCTTCAGCAGCCAGTCGTTGTACTCGTGGGCGAGGCGGAGCTGTTCTGCCTTCTGCTCGTCGCTCAGGCTCTCCACCGCGCCCGCGTACTCCTCGTTCTGGCGGATCTGGGTCAGGTGGTTCGCCAGGGTGGAGACCACCGGGTAGAGCAGCAGCGCGGCACCCAGGAGCAGGACGAGCAGCGAGACAATGTCGCCGCGCGTCTTCTTTTTCGCCGGCTTCGGCGCGTCGGCGTGGCTCATTCGCCATCCCCGTTCCGGCGGCGGCGCAGCCACAGCCCGAGGAGGATCAGCAGTACGGCGACCCCGACGAGGCCGAGCACGCTCGCACCGGTCGACGCGAGGGGGCCGGTGCGCTTTTCGCTACTCGACGCCCCACCACCGCCGTTGCCGTCATTGGAACCCCGACTCCCGGAGCCACCGCTACCGGAGCTGGTCCTCTGCGACACCCCGCTGCCGTTGTTGCCGGTGTTGTTGCCGCCGCGTCCGTCCGAACCAGCGTTGTCGCCGCCGCTTGTGTTGGACGGGTTCCTCGACGGGCGTGAGGAGGAGCCGTCACCCGGCACCGGCGGGTTGTTCGCGTCCCCCGCATTGAGGAAGCACAGGCCGCGTTTGACCACGTTGATGTGGCTCGTCTTGGCCACCTCCACGGGCGTGCGCTTCGCATCCATTCCGTCCGTGCGCAGCGTGGCGGTGGCTTCGAGCGTGCCCAGCACGTTTGCGCTCACCGCCGTTCCCCACGGGCCCTCCGTGTTGGCCTTTGCGGGCACGCGGATATGCACCGTGGTGTTGGGATCCTCCATCCGCAGCTTGGCCAGCTCGGCGCGCGCGGCATCGGTGAGGATGAACGTCGCGGAATCGTTACCGGAGCGCGTCACGGTGTAATCCACCCCCTCCGCCAGGGTGCGTGTGTCCCCGTCGCCCGTCATGGTCAGGGTAGGAGCCTCAAGCTTGACGACGTTCTCGTCCTTCCGCGACTTCCCGATCAGCTTCGTCCACCACGGTTCCCCCTCCGCCTCCACGTGTTGCTGCGATGCCGCGGCGGCGAAGGTGAAGGACGGATGGCCGGCTGCGGCAGCGACGGCCTCGATGGAGGTCTCGGGTTCCGTCTTCTTCCACTGCACAGTGTGGCCGACGGAGAACTCGAACGTCAGGGCGTAGACGCCGATGGTTCCGTTGTAGCTGGGGTTGGGCACCGATGCCGTGTAGTCGTACTCGACGTAGGTGCCCGGGGCTGCCGCGTCTTTCCAGGCGGGGGTGTTGCACGCGGTGAGGGGCTCGGAGCTGATACCCAGCACCTGCGCCTTCGGGGCGACGCTGAGGCTGGGGCTCTTGGCGGTGAGAGCGAGCACCATCGGCGCGTAGGAGACACGGGCATCACCGGTTGGACTGTCCTCCACCGTCAGGTAGTACACACCCGGGGCGAGGCCGGTGAACTCCGCGACCCCGTCGACGGTGGTCGTCCGGGCCACCTCCTCCAGCTTCGTGCCTGCCGGAAGATCAACCTCTCCCCCGCCGCCCCACGGGACCTTCGTGGGGTCGAGGCCGGGGGCGCGGCTAAGGATCAGGGTGCGGTCACCGATGGACTCGAACCACTGCTCGCCGACCGCTTCCACGAGGCTCACCCGAACCGAACCGGCCGCCTGCGCGTGGGCGGCCGGAACCGGACCGGGCACAACGGCGGGCGCGGCGCCGACCGCGATGGCGGCTGCGGCGCACGCCGCCGTGAGACCCCGTAGATCTCGGACCATGGACGTTTCCTTCTTCCCCGGTGGTGCGCTGCGCGTGCCTTAGGCGTTCTTGCGGCGCAGCTGGTAGGCGGCACCGCCGCCGAACAGCACGAGGCCGAGGGCGAGCATGATGAGCATTGTGCGCTCACCTGTCGCAGGGAGACGGCCCCAGATGTTGTCGCGGACGTCGTTGACGGTCACGGTGTAGAGGGGTCGTCCCGCAGGGGTTGCTCCGGTCTGGGAGAGCGGCTTCGGGTCCGGGTTGATGAGGAACTTCGCGGGAGCCTTGGTCTCCACGGCGCAGTAGGTCTTTTCCGGATCGAACTGCAGGGCGTAGCCGTTGGCGACGGCCGCGCTTGGAACGGCTCCCTGCGCGGTGAGGGTGGCACCGGCCTTCTCGTTGCCCGTTTCGATGGTGCCCACCACGGGCTGGGCGCCAGCCTCGACCGTGTACTTCCCGTCTGCCCCGGTGCAGGCGAAGATCTGGAACTCGGCACCGGCACCGTTGGCGTTGTCGTCGACGGCGTTGTCGTTGAGGGTCTTGGTCACCTGGACGTTGGCGTAGGTGGTCCTGGTGTCGTTGCCGGTTCCGTCGTTGGTGGATTCCGGCACCGTCTGGATCGGCGGGCGGTTGGGGAGCTTCACCTCGGCGGTGTTGTTGATCTGGCCGTTGGCCGGGATCGAGTTGACCCGTGCCTGGAACTTCAGCACCACCTGCAGGCCGGGGTTTGCTGCGCGGTCCGTGGCCAGCTTCGCCAGGCCGGCCGGGGTGAACACGACGCTGACGGTGTTATTGGTATTAGTGGTCAGCTTGTAGTCGGTGTCGGCCACGGGGTCCGTGAGCCCGTTTGCACCGGTGTAGGTAACCGTTGCGGTGTTCGCGGCGTAGGACAGGTCCGACTGCAGCGGATCCGTGATGGAGAACTCGGAGATGGTGCGCGTGCCGTCCCGGAGGACGTCACCGGCGGGGACGGGCGCGTTGATGGTGTAGGTGATGTTGTCGCCCACGTTGACGTTGGTGTCCTGGGCGCCCTTGGTGGGCTTGATCTCCTGGTTCTTGGGGGAAATCGTCGGGGTGTAGTTGGGGGTGCCGTTGTCCATCAACGGAAGGGTGACGAAGAACGGGGCGGCCACGGTGTATTTGCCGTTGACAAGCTCGGTGACGCGGTACATTCCCACCGCGAGATCGCCGAAGACAGCTTGACCCGCGGCGTCGGTTGTCTTCTCAATGGGGGTGCCCTCAATCGTTGCCGCACTCACGGCGCCCCCCGCAATGCGTGACACGTCAGCCCATCCGGCCGCGGTGTTGAGTGGCCCGGTGGTGACGCGCTCGAGACGGAACGTGGTGCCCTCAAGGGGGGTCGTGCTGCCCACCTCGCCGTTCCGCTTGTCGATGGTGAGGCGGCCAGTCCGGTTGATGTCGATCGCCTGCGCGTTGGGCGCCGCCGTCGTCGTGGCGGCGGGGGTTTCCTGAGCCGTGGACGAGGGGACGAACGCAAGGGGGGTGGCTACCGTGAATGCGGCGGTCGCTGCGAGTGCGATGGACTTGGTTGCGATACGGGACATGATCGTTTCCTTTATGGGGAGTTCAGGGGAGCTCCGGGCGGCGTCTCCCGCTGGCGAGCTCCTGGGATTTATTGGTTGTTCGGGGTGACCGTTCGGGGCGATGCCACGTCATGGCACGCAGCCAGCACAGGTGCTTTCGGGTCTTAATCGGTCCCATAGTGCCCCCTGTCTTCCACTGCATCTTCATCGTCGTTGCGGCGCAGCACGCGGTAGGCACCGTAACCGAACACCAGCAGGCCCAACACCAGCAACCAGACCAGGGTCTGGGCACCCGTAGCGGGCAGCAGGGCACCGAGCACTCCGGAGAGCCGGAGAACGCCGAAGCTATCCGTCGCGGCAATCGTCTGATTGTCAACCTTGCCCGACACCTCCACTGCACCGAAATAACTGAAATTCTTGTCCGTGGGTTCCTGGGAAATATCAACCGTGATGGTGCAGGAGGTTGTGGCTTCCGGTGCCAGTGTCCCCGACAGGCCGATGCAAACGTCGGACGGGATCACTCCGTCGCTCCCAACGACATACGTCTTTCCGGTTGTCGAGGTTACTGTCCGGCCCGCCAAAGTGGGTTCCTTCAGCTGGATCTCACGTATGTCCATCACTCCTGAGTTGGACACCGTGTAGGAAATGTCGAAGGAGGCCGCTTTTTCTCCCAGAAGTGCCCGGTCCGCCACCGCGCCGGTCACCGCGCTGATAGGCGCGCCTGGTATTCGCTTCTCCACCTTCATTCCGGGGAAACTGTTGGTGGCGGTCAGAGCCCACCTCGAACCGCTGGTGGCGGTGTCCGCCCCGGACGTGGGGTTCACCACGAAAGAGACCTCTCTCGTCGATTCAGTCCCCTGCTCGGCGGACGGCTGGTTGTTCGTTCCGATGTTTCCCAGAAGCGAGCCGTCGTCATCCGCTTGCGCGGACAGAACGGAGTTGACCTCGTCGTTGCCATCGGTAGTCTCCGCGATGGTGCACGTGCTGTCGACGGGCACCTGCTTGATCATTCGGGTTTCCCCGTCTTTCAGAGCGAAAGTGCCATCGCCGTTAGATTCACCGCAGGCGGCGCTGAATTCGAATCTCTTACCCTCGCCTTCCGATCCCTTGGAGAGCTTGCGGAATGCAACATCGTATTTTGCCCGCGGATGGAAGAATTCGGCACCGAGGACGAATTCCGTGGCTGCGCTCGAGGGGACAGTGAAGGAGTACGTGTACATCGACGCTGTCTTCTTGACGTCCTTGAACGGGGTGTTCAGCAGTTGCCGGTCAGCACCGGAGTACTGCCCATCCGTCCACGAGGCGTACCGCATGTAAGGTCGCCGATTCCCGTCAACCACTTCAATCTGGCCCCGGGGGTTGAGCGCGGGGCTGCCGTCGAAGCTCACCTGGCACTTCGCGCCAGCCGGCAGCTGCGCATTCCACCCGCCGGCGACAGGTGCACCGTTCGTGGGCAACTGCCCGGTTGCGACATCGCTCAGGGGAACCGTCAGGGTTTGCGGCGAGCCGTCGCAGGTGAAGGTGGCGGAGTAGCCGGAAGCGTCCGCTCCTGCCAGGTAGCCGCCCTGTCTCATGACAACGCGGACAGTGCGGTCCTGGCGCTTGAATGTGTCAACGAAAGCGAACTCCGTCGGCTGGGCAGCTTCGGGCGCGGGCGCGCGACCCACCGCCACGTTCGGCTTCCGCACTGAACTATCTGGATCCTCGTTCGATCCTGCCTCGATGGTCATCCCCAGCTCCTCCGGCACGCCCGAAGGTGAGAGCTCGGTGAACGTGCACAGTGACCCGGCGGGAACCATGGCGCTTCCAGAAACAAAGGTCCTGCCGGACGACAGATCATGTACGCCTAGCGACGTCGGAATAGTCTCGTTCCCGCCACCGAGCGTGTTTGTCTGGTACCCGATCACCTCGCACTTGGTGGCGAAATGGAATTGGGTGTCCTTGGAAAGCAACTTCAGGTCAGCGTCATTGCCCGCGACCGTCTTCCGCAGGGTTACGGGCGCCATTTGGTATTCGTAGTGGTTCGTGAGCGCAATCTGATTCGGGCTCGCCGTCGGGTCGTTCACGGTGAAGTCGGGTGACGTGGTTGTGTCGTCCGAAAGGTTCTCCTGTGCGTCGCCGCCGGCGGGATCAGTCACCCAGTCGACATACGCTGGTTTGATGTACGCGGTCAAATCTTGTCCAGCAGCATTCTTCCGGGGCTGGAGTTGAAGGGATCCGAAGTGGTCTCCGGTGATTTTGCAGGTGACCCCCTCAGGCACACCCGGGAATGTCGTTCGGCCTTCACCCTTGATGTAGCTGGTCGCGGTGAAGATCGGCCCCTCTCCCTCGTATCCAGGGTCGAAGCACGACATTTGGAACGTGTGCGTGTTCAGAATCTGCTGGAGATCCTCCTGCGAACCGTACTCCTGGCGGATATTTCCGGGGAAGAATGCCTTCTTCTCCATCGAGACGTCCGCTACCTGGCGGGTGTAGAGGTTGGTGAAAGTGATGGTGTCATTGCCCTCGAAGGCTGTGAACTCAATGCCTGGGCCATCTTTCGCGATAGCCTGCCCGTTGTTCATATCCACTTTCACGGACGTCGCCAGGGAAACGCCGGTCGAGGTGGTGGTGGATCCTTCGTTTGCCCCGCACACTGACCCCTCGGGAACAATGTTCTGCTGCTCGATCACCTGGCCGTCTTTGACCGACGTAGAGATGTTGAATTCGTCGTCCCCAGCGGGACTCTTGCACCACATCTTGACAGGGAACAACCGCTCCCGTTTGGATGCCACTCGGCCATCAGAAAAATACTCCGCTGTAACCGGATCGATGGCGACATGCTTGGTGAGAGAAATCGATGAAGGTTTATAGCTGTAGGTGTCGGTGATATTTATGACGGACTGGCTGCCGATCACGAAGGGCGCACCGAGGCCTACACCCTCCGGATCGCTCGTCGTGACAGTAGTCTCACGATCGATGTTGTAGGTTTCCCCCTTGAAGTTTGTACGCACCAGATTGTCCGGCGTTTCTTCTTGGAGTACGCAGGTACTGCCTTTGGGCAGACTGTCGGCATCGATGTGCACGGATTCCCCGTTCTTCAATGCGATCCTCAGAGGGCTGAGTTCGGTGGGCGCAGCCGCTGCGAACGCCCCGACCGCCTCCGCGTTGGCTTCGCCGTCAACAGGATCCCCGTCTTTCTGATCTTTCTCCGGCACAGCTTCGTTCCGCGCCAATGTGGGGGATGCCGCAGCAGCCGAGCAGGTGAGGGTATAAGCGATCTCGCCAGGATTGGGGAAGATCGAAGTTTCTCCCACAAAGGACTGCGAAATAGTCAGCCCGTTACCGGCACCGTTGAACGTGTTGGTCATTTCGACGGAGTACGACGAAGCGCCGACAGTCAGCTTCTTGTTCGCCGCGTCGGAGGACATCACAATTCCGGGGCCAACGGCGGGCTGGTCCTCCCGGAAAGTACAGGTGTTCCCGTAGGGCACCTGCATTGCCCGGCCGGAGTCGTTTGCCGAGTTGTCGTTCGCGGACAGGGTGACGGTTTGGCCGCCCTGAACGATCGCGGTGCCGGTAAGGGGCACGACCTGGCTGCCGATGTTTCGGACACCACAGTCGAACCGGAACGTGAAGGAGCTGGGCACGCCGACGGGTACGTGGCTGTCCACATTCTTCTTCAGCGTGACGGGAGTCAGCTTGTAGTCGTACGTGTTGGTGACGTTCACCAGGTTTCTCTGGGTGCCCTGAGACGGCCACACCTTGAGGACGGCCGTTTTCTGGCCCTCGCTGTTGTTGACGGTGGTGACCTTTTCGGAACCGTCCGCTGAGGTCAAGACAGTTCCTTTGTACTGGGTGTTGGCGGTGTCGCCCTGCGGCTCCTCCCAAATATTGCAGTCAGATCCGACGGGAATGTCCTTGATGACGTTTTCACCCTGATCGCCCGTCAGGACCACCGTCCCCGTGAATTCTTTTCGGGCGGGAGTGGTGCATTTGTAATTGACGGTGAAAGAGAGATTGTCGAAATCTTTGCTGCTCGCCGCCGGCCCGTCGATATTCTTGTGGACGGTGATGTCCCGCACCTGGTACGCGTATGCGGTGGAGAAGTGCATCGTTGAAGATGCCCCCTGAACGTCGGGGAGAACGAATGGGTACCCGTTGTTGGCCGAGCGGTCCGGAAGAATTTCATTGCCGTTCAACGTCGCAGTTCTGGACACGAACCGGTAAGTCTTACCCTGCTCATCCGTGAGGTCGGTGAGTGGGCGAATAGTGCAGCTCTGTCCAACGGGGACGTTACGGAATACGACCGAACCCTGGGTCCCCCCAGACATGGTCATCACTTCTTCCCGCCTGGGCATGTTCGTAGCGGGGCACAACAGCTCAAACCGGTATTCCGGCATCCTGAAACCATCATCGACAGGGGGGCCGACGATCCCCTTGGTGAGCGTCAGGGTCCCCGAGCGGTAGTCGTAGCGGTTGGTGGCGGCCGCCTTGTCGACCGCGTTGGAGGGTTGCTGGGACCCGAGAGTCACCTGGTACGGGTTGGTTCCATTGTTCGGGCTCGCCGGCGGAGTGCCGGGCAGCGTCGCCTGGTTCCACTGCAGATCCAGGCTGGTTCCAGGCGGCGGTGGCGACGACGTCTTTTCCGTCACCGTGCACTGAGCTCCCTTGGGGAGTGAAACCGTCTGGGACGTTCCCCGATCCACACGCACGGTGTTCGTGAGTTTGACATCCGGGTAAGCGGTGCTGAAGTTGATCCCCCCGCTGTTGACATCCTTGCAAGCATATGTGAGATCAAAGCTCGTGGCGAGCATGTCCCGGAAGCCGGCAGCGTTTCCCGCCACATTCTTCCCCAATTCCAAACTCGCAGGCTGGAACCGGGACTGCCATTTGACGGAGCAGTCCACCTGACGGTTTTCCGGAGCCGAAACGACAAGCTCCGAAGTTCCGGTGTCCTGGTTCTTATTCAAGGTGAACCCTGCGGGCACGGATCCTTCCTGTACCGCGAACGTGGATGCATCGCCGCTGGCTGTGGTCAAAGTGCACGACCACACCGGGTTGTACCGGTTGAAGGCATCGGCGGGGCGTTGTGTGCTCAATTTCGATTTGAACACGAACGCGTCGAGCGGCACACCCTCCGCCCCGAACTGCCTCACAACGGGCACAGTAGAGTTGGGGGAAACGTTGAGGGGGGCATCGCCGCTCTTCGAACGGAGAAACAGTGCGTAGTCGGCAGAGGGTGCAGTGCCGGCTGTGGCTTTTTCGAAGGCCGAATCCACCGTCGCCAACTGGTCATTTGCGCCAGCGGCGACGCGGCCCAGCCCAATACCCAGCGCGATAGCTTGCGCACCGCGGGGACCGTTCGTCCCCATGGAAATCTCCACGCTCGGGTTGTTTCCGGTCATGGGTGCCGAGGCAACAAAGGTTCCGTAGGTGCCGGTTGATCGGTTGTAGCAGACAAAATCGCGGCTTCGTCCTCCGGCATAGGCCCACGAACCGGGCTCGTTGCCTTCCCCATACATTCCCGGGCACGCGTCGCGGGAGCCGGACGGTGTCAATCGGTCCAGCTTCTCTACCCCGCCCGACGAATTATCAACGCTTATGAGCTCTCCCGGCCCACCGGCGCCCGTTGATTCCGCATCCGCGACCATCAGCCTGAAGTCGGGAACGGCCTTGCCGCTGGGGTCGGTCAAGGTGACGTTGTTCAGGGTGATGCGGCTGGAGGCGTTGCTGCCTTTCGCCGTCAACTGGAGGACATCGTTGACGGTGGAGCTTTGGTACCGCTCGAAGAAACCCGTGCCAACCTTGCCGAACGCCGCTTGATCCCAGCTCGGATTGGTCGCAGTACCCAGGTTTCCGTCTGTGGCTACGGCGGTGTCGAACGTCAGCGTGTACCCGCCGATCTTCTTGATGACTCCTTTAGACGTGGCGGTAAGCCCGGAGGCGTCTATCCAGCAGATTTCGTTGGCCCACCTTTGGGTTCGGACGGCACCCGCCCCCTTGCGGAAAGAGCAGTCGCCCAAGTTGGTGGAACTCGTTGCTGCGTGGGCGCGTGGCGCTGCGGGAGCCACGACGAGGACCACGGCAACAATCAGTGCGGAGAGCATGGCGTATGCTGCTCGAGCCGCTCCATTGCAAGAGCGGGGTGAGACTGCAGGCATATTAGGTTTTTACCTTTCGAAACGGCTCCGCCACCTGAAATGAGGGCGCCCAGCACTTTATGCTCGTTTTACGCGACTTTGCACAAAGCACGGAGATTTTGAGCATGAAATTATCAGCAAACGCTCATGGATGCAACGCGGTCCGAACTAGGTGATGAGTGCACAATGCCGCAGTCGGCATGGTCCTTCTAACCCGCTCCACGCCTTCTTCAGATGCACCCGGCCAACTCAAGCCGTAAAGACTCTTACCGCAGGCCGTCAATGAAGACGTCGACCAGCCAGCTCATTTCGTCCGGAAAAATCTTGTCCGCCGGTGGCGGCAGGGGCCGCGATAGGGCGATGATGCCGAGGTGGAAGTGGACGGCGTCGAGATCGGGCGCGCAGAACCCGTGCTCGGCGGCCCTAACGAGGAAGGGGCGGTAGATGCGTTCGAGGATGGAGGTTTTGCGCACCACCAGCTCCGGGTCGAGACCCGTCGCGAGGGAGGGCATGACCTGCTGGGCAACGATCGGGAGGGAGAGGCCGACGATGGCGTGGATGGTGCTCCTCCAGGCATCTTCCGGGTTATCGGTGAAACGGGGCAGGGACGCCTGCACGAGCTCGTCGACGCTGGCCAGCCCCTGCTCGACCACCGCGTGCAGCAGGCAGGCCCGGTCGGGGAAGTGGCGCGTCACCGTGGCGACGCCGACTCCCGCCTCCTTGGCGATGGCGCGCATCGACACCTCCACGCCGTCGCGGGCAATGAGCTCCCGTGCCGCCCCCACGATCGCGGCCCGGTTGTTGGCGGCATCCTTCCTCATGGCTTCAGGATAGGTTGACACGCCCAAAAATGAAACACTATGCTCCATTTAGTCTATCGGAACACAGTGTTCCACATGGTCGGTACGGCACTGAAGCAACGGTTCCACACTCAGAGAAAACAGAGGCAGACATGAGCACCTCAGTAGTTACGGCTCCCCAGGCGGAACCCACCACGACCGAGCCGGTGAAGGCGGGGCCGGACAGGGCGACCGTCGGCAAGGCTCTCGGCATCACCTTCGGCATCCCCCTCATCATCGGGCTGATGCTGTGGGCGTTCCTCGCCCCCACCTTCCACTCCGGCCCCACCGGCGTACCCATCGCCATCGTGGGCCCGGACCAGGCTGTCACTCAGCTCACCCAGCAGGCGGAGCAGCAGGAAAAGCACCCCGACTTCGTGCGCGCGGACAGCGACGGGGACGCGCAGCGCATGATCCACGACCGCGAGGTCGTCGGCGCCGTGGTCATGGCCCCGCAGGGTTCAACCATCTACACGGCGACCGGCAACGGCGCGCCCTACGTGCAGATCCTCAATGGAATGGCACAGCAGATGCGCGCGGCCGGCCAGCAGGTCGAGGTCACCGACCTCGCCCCCACCACCCAAGCCGACCCGCAAACCTCGGGCCTGACCCTCCTCGGCCTGCCCCTCGCCTTCGGCGGCATCATCTCCGCCGCGGGCGCGACCTTCCTGCTGCGCGGCCACAAGTGGCTGAAGCTCCCCGCCCTGCCCGCCATCGCGGCACTGGGCGGCGGCATCGCGGTGTGGATGCTTCACCACGTCTACGGCACCCTCGGAGGCAACGCGTGGGAGGAGTGGCTCGGCATCTCCATGGGCATCGCCGCAACCTCCATGCTCACCGCCGGCCTCGCGGCGCTGATCGGTACGGCGGGTGTACCCATCGGCGCGGTGCTCACCATCTTCGTGTCCAACCCCCTGTCGGGTCTGGCCACCGGCCCGTGGTTCCTGCCAGCCGGCTGGTCCACCCTGGGCCAGTCCATGCCCATCGGCGCGACGGGCTACCTCATCCGGTCGCTGTCCTACTTCGCCGGCGGCGGCGCGACCCGCGCGTGGTGGGTGCTCAGCCTGTGGATCGCCACCGGCCTGGTCATGCTGGCCTTCGACCGCTCGGAGCGCCACCACCCCGCCGGACAGCAGGGCCGCCACGAGTCGCACCACCAACCGGAGCACCTCGCCGGCCAGCACGCTGCGCCCCACACCGGGCAGCAGGTCCAGCCAGTTTAACGGCCCCTCCCCCGACGCGCCTCGCTCCCGCCGCTACCTGCCGGTGAAGCGCGGGGCGCGTTTTTCTGCCCGGGCGCGGGCGGACTCGCGCACGTCCTCGGAAGCGAAGGCCGCGTCCTGAGCCGCCTGGCGCTCCTGCCGGCTGAAGAGATCGGGCGCGAACTCCATCTTGATGTCACGCAGGGTCAGGGGCGCCTTCGAGGACAGCAGCTGCGCAACGTCCAGGGCGTCCGAAAACGAGGAACCCCGCACGGCGTAGCCGGCGGACACAGCCTCCCCCGCGTCCATCTCCAGGCCGCCGAACAGCATCGCCCGGGCCCGGGAACCGCCGATGAGCTCAATCAGGGCACGCACGGTCCACTCGTTGACCCCGATAGCCATGTCACCCAGCGGGATGCGGAAGCGCGCGGAGGGATGGGCCACGCGGATGTCGCAGGCCATGGAAACCATCATTCCGGCACCGATGGCCGGCCCGTTGACGTAGGCGACCACGGGCACAGGGCAGCCTCGCACCGCGCCGACCAGCTCATCGAAGACCTCGAAGAAGCCCCCGGCCAGCTTGTCCTCGCCGAGGTCCGCACCCGCGGAGAAGCAGGAGCCGGCACCGGTGAGGAGGACGCAGCGGGAGGTCTCCTGCGCGGCCCGGAGGGCGTCGATAAGCGCTTGCGCGAGGTCGACGCTGATGGCGTTGCGCTTCTCGTCGCGGTTGAGGGTGAGGACCGCGACATCACCGCGCGCCTCTGTGGTGACCAACATTTAATCGCCGATCTGGTCGCGGCCGCGCTTGACGATCAACGGGTCGGGCTCCCCCACCACCTCATGGTCCTTGTTGGTGTACTCGAACTTGCTCAGGATGTAGCGCATCGCGTTGATGCGGGCGCGCTTCTTGTCGTTCGACTTGATGGTGATCCACGGCGACTCGTCGGTGTCCGTGTACCGGAACTGCTCCTCCTTCGCGCGGGTGTAGTCATCCCACTTGTCCAGGGAGGCCAGGTCCATCGGGGAAAGCTTCCACTGGCGCACCGGGTCCACCTGGCGGATGGCGAAGCGCGTGCGCTGCTCCTTCTGCGTCACGGAGAACCAGAACTTGGTCACCGAAATGCCGGAGCCGAGGATCATGTTCTCCAGCATGGGCACCTCGCGGAGGAACTCCGCGTGCTGCGACTCGGTGCAGAAGCCCATGACACGCTCGACGCCGGAGCGGTTGTACCAGGACCGGTCAAAGAAAACGATCTCGCCAGCAGACGGGAAGTGCTGGATGTAGCGCTGGAAGTACCACGAGGTGCTTTCGCGTGGCGACGGCTTCTCCAGCGCGACCGTCCGCGCTCCGCGCGGGTTGAGGTGCTCGTTGAACCGCTTAATCGTGCCGCCCTTGCCGGCGGCATCGCGGCCCTCGAAGATGATGACGTGCCGCTGGCCGGTGTCCTTGGTCCAGTTCTGCCACTTCAGCAGTTCGATCTGGAGGGCGCGCTTCGTCTTCTCGTACTCGTCGCGGCTCATGCGCTCCTCGTACGGGTAGTTCTCGCGCCACGTCTCGATGGGTGTGCCGTCCGCTCGGAGGAGAACCGGATCGTCCTCGTCGGAGTCGTCGACCCAGTAACCCTCGGTCTGGGCGAGGTCGAGCATCGGCATGTCATCATCGTTGCTAGCCATACAGGTGATGATACGTGCGCCAACGTTCGCGCGCCGGTCAAAAGGGCAGAAGCACGTCACACATTTGCGCCTGATACTGCGGCCAATCGGAGAACACAGCCATAAAAAAACTCCACCCCGGACGGGGTGGAGGAAAGCGATGCTTTATTACTTGACGAACATGCCCATCAGCTGGGAGATGCCGTCAGCGATGGAAACCAGCGGCTTCCACAGATCGGTGATGGCGTTGCCGAGCTGGAATGCGGAGGAGCCGAGAGCGGAAAGGGTCTGCATGTGAGTTTCTCCTTATTGGAAGAGGGTGGGGGGTTTAGGACTTGGTCGGGGTGGAGGAGGCGCTGAAGATGCTGGTGATAGCCTTGATCGCACCGGTCAGGCGGTTCTCGCCGTAAGCGGAGGAGGTGAGGCCGTCGAAGATCTTGCCCCAGCCCTGCCAGGTGTCAACGAAGTTGTCGAGGTGCATCTTGATGGTAGAGAGATCCATGTTTTCCCCTTATGGAGTAGGTGCCAGATAATCTGGCGGACTTGACAGTGTCTGACACCCCGGAGAGCGTCACGCGGATCATTGTGCCACAGTTCCTGCCAGCGTCAAGGCTTTCCGCTCATGGATTTCACATAATCCCGTCACGCGAACGTTACAAATGCGTAAATCGCCATTACCGGGCGAGCAGAGCCCGCAGCCCTGACCTGGGACGTTGACCATGGACGGGTGAACAGTGCGTTAAATCGCCAACCGCTACGTAATGGTTTCTCCCGGCCACCCGATTTCTTGAACCCTCGTCCGCCCCTGCACACCCCAACATATGCCCCCAAAGTGGGGGTGCTAAGGGCCGCCTGGCCACTCCCGACTCCCACCACGGGCTCCGTGCCACCCGGTCAAACGGCCCCTTGCCGGGCAGCCAGAGCCTAGAGTGTGACGCGGAACAATTCGTACGGGTGGCTAAACCCCCAAACGTCGACAATTCACGGAGGATGAGCGATGACAGAGCAGGCCCAATGGTCCGAGGTGTCCACTGACGAGGTGCCCGCCGCACCGCGGGGTGCCGCCACATTCCGTGTCCGCTACACCGCCCAGGGAGCGCGCGGCCCGGTGCCGATGACGGGCCTGGTTACCGTACCGGCACACCGCCGGGAGGACGGCGCCATCTTCAGCTGGGCCCACGGCACCACGGGCCTGTCCACCAACAGCGCTCCCTCACTGCACGTTTCGGGCGACTCCATCGAGCGCTACATCACCCCCTGGACGCAGTACCTGCAACATTGGGTGGACGCGGGTTACGTGGTCACGCAGCCCGATTACGAGGGTCTCGGAGTCGAGGAAGTCGGTGCGACCTACATGCACAAGGCGTCCCTGGCATCCTCCATCAACCGCCTCGTGGAGGAGTCCCGCGACAAGTTCGGCGGGAGCGGGACGTGGGTCAACGTCGGGTTCAGCCAGGGCGGTTACGCGGCGCTGGCCGCCGCGGACAACCCCACGGAGGGAATGGCTGCCACCGTCGCCATCGCGCCCGGTGACACCGAGCTGGTGAACAAGAACCTGCGCATCATGGGAGTGCGCCCCGTGGACGTCGCCCGCATGCTCAAGGGCACTGCGGTGCGCTTCTTCCCCATCGTCATCGCCGGCGCGCTCAACGCCTTCGAGGGCGTCCACCCCGATGACTTCCTCAGCGAGCGCGGCAGGGAGCTCGTGGAGAAGGCCGAGCAGCTCACGCTGCCGCAGCTTCGCGACGAGGTGGCCAACACCTCCGGCGGTGAGCTGTTCATCTCCAAGGCCAACACCAAACCGATGCAGGACCTCCTGGACGAGCAGCGCCTGGAGCTCATGCACCCGCAGGGTCCTGTCTTCATCGTGGCGGGTGACCAGGACACCACCATCAACCGCGAGTCCCTCAAGACCGTGATCAAGGGGTGGACCTCCGCGGGTGGCGCGGACGTGGAGTACCGCGAGATCGCGGACGCCACGCACAGCGACACCGTTCCGCAGAGTTACGAGCTGCAGCGCGAGTGGCTTTCGGCACTAAACGGCTGAAACAAGTGTCTTGAGTGTGAGATGATTAGTGGAGCAAGTGATCACTCGGTCCTCAATCTACGAAAGTCCCTATAAGGCCACTTCTGGTCAACGCCTTTCGTTATCACTCTTCGAAATTGAGTGTCGGTGATTTCATCAATACACCGGTTCGCCTTCACTAACTGACGCACAGTTTTGTAGCGAATCATAAATAGTTGGAAGGTGTCCCGACCGTGCAACAGTACAAATCTGAAATCCGTCCTAGCACGATTCATAAGCTCGAGAGGCGCGTTCGCGAAGAGAAATACGCCAATTACCTCAAGAGCATGCGTCTCTTAAAAATCCGCGGCTTCCAGGGTGCATCGATCCGATTCGATTTCCCCGTCACTGCTCTCATCGGCCCAAACGGGGCCGGAAAGACCACGGTACTCGGGGCCGCGGGTTTAATTTACCGTGATGTGCAGCCTCGTCGATTTTTCGCTAAAAGCGGCTCCTACGATGACTCGATGCGTGACTGGAAAATTGAGTACAACGTCTTAGATTCTCCGGGAAAATCGGACAAACCAGGGAGCATGTTGACTCGAACGGCGAGTTATTTGAAAGCCAAGTGGAATCGAGATGCCCTGGAGCGTTCGGTTCAAATTATCGGCATCAACCGAACTTTGCCAGCGAGCGAGCGAAAAGACTTATACAAGTTCCTCGGAGCCGAATTCAGGGGAATTGCAGAAACGCAGCTTAGTGACCCAGTAGTAAAGGCTGTACGGCGCATCCTGGGAAAATCGGCTAGCAATTACCTATCGGTGAGGGCAGATCGGGGTAAAACTGAAATTTTTGCCTTGCGCGACTCTGGGGACTCCAGTGGAAACTATTCTGAGTTTCATTTTGGAGCTGGCGAGGCCAGCATCATTCGCATCGTTACGCAGATTGAAGCGGCACCTGCAAACTGTTTGATACTGATTGAGGAAATCGAGAATGGTTTGCACCCCGTCGCAACCATGAAACTCGTCGAATATCTGATCGATGTCGCCCTTCGAAAGTCCTGCCAGGTGATTTTCACGACCCACTCGAACGCAGCACTTGCGCCCCTCCCCGAAATAGCTGTTTGGGCATGTTTCAGAGGAGAATTGAATCAAGGGAAGCTTGATGTCGAGGCCCTGCGCGTTTTGACAGGGGAGGTCGATTGCGAGCTCGCAATATTCACAGAAGATCGATTTGGGGAATTGCTAGCAGACCTAACGCTTCGATTTCTGACTCCTAAGCACAATATCAAACGCCGCTCCATTGAAATTTACGCCATGGGTGGTGCGGCCCAAGTCAGGGATCACGTGCGGTTCCACCGCAACAACCCTTCTGTTGGTTTCCCAGCGATTGGGTTTCTCGATGGCGACCAGCGCGAAGCCGATGGGTTTGAACCAGAAGTTCTTCAGTTTGGCGAGAGATCAGGCCATGACCTAGTTTTCGGCCCCGGCGATTCACACCCCGAGGCGGCGATTTTTGAAGATGTTGCTTCTAATTTAGAAACGGGCGCACGGGTCCTGGGCAAACTGACCCAACGCTTAATGCTAAATACCGAATCGCAAGAGCGCGTTAAAGAGTCAATTATCACACGGCTTAACACTAACCAGGATCCCCACCTACTATTTGCGCAGGTGGGTGACGATTTGGACTTTCTTCCGGCAGACTCGGTGGCTCAAGCGTTTATTACGATCTGGGCGGACGCTTTCCCGGAAAAAGTCGACGAAATGTGGAAGGAGGCACTACCCCTGCTGCCTTCATGAGCTATGCCATCCCTCAGAATGAATGACGCGCAGACACTGTCTTTACGAGTTTGCCGCAATTCCATGCCCGCCATTCTTTTCCTATCAACGCACGACAAAGGCGCGCGCCCCGCGGTGACGGGGTGCGCGCCTTTTGAGCGTCGATAAGCGAATGCTTACATCATGCCCATGGCCTCGGGGTCCATGCCCGCGCCAGCGCCGGCCGGCTCGGGCTTGTCCGCCACGACGGCCTCGGTGGTGAGGAAGAGCGCGGCGATGGACGCAGCGTTCTGCAGGGCGGAGCGGGTGACCTTGGCCGGGTCGTTGATACCCGCCTCCATCATGTCGACGTACTCGCCGGTGGCCGCGTTGAGGCCCTGGCCGTCGGGAAGGTTTGCTACCTTGTCGGCCACGACACCGGGCTCAAGGCCGGCGTTGAATGCGATCTGCTTCAGCGGTGCGGCGAGGGACTCGCGGACGATCTTCACGCCCGTGGCCTCGTCGCCCTCCAGGCCGAGGTCGCCCTCGAGCTCCTTCGCGGCCTGCAGCAGGGCCACGCCGCCGCCGGCGACGATGCCCTCCTCGACGGCAGCCTTGGCGTTGCGCACTGCATCCTCGATGCGCAGCTTGCGCTCCTTGAGCTCCACCTCGGTGGCTGCGCCGACCTTGATCACCGCAACACCGCCCGCCAGCTTGGCCAGGCGCTCCTGCAGCTTCTCGCGGTCGTAGTCGGAGTCGGAGTGCTCGATCTCGGCGCGGATCTGCTTGACGCGGCCGTCAATCTGGGCCTGCTCGCCGGCACCCTGGACGATGGTGGTCTCGTCCTTGGTGATGACCACCTTGCGGGCTTGGCCGAGCAGCTCGAGGCCGGCGGTCTCGAGGGAGAGGCCGACCTCCTCGGAAATGACCTGGCCGCCGGTGAGGATGGCGAGGTCCTGGAGCATGGCCTTGCGGCGGTCGCCGAAGCCCGGTGCCTTGACGGCGACGGACTTGAAGGTGCCGCGGATCTTGTTCACCACGAGGGTGGACAGGGCCTCGCCCTCGACGTCCTCGGCGATGATGAGCAGCGGCTTGCCGGACTGCATGACCTGCTCGAGAACCGGGACGAGCTCCTTGACGTTGGAGATCTTCGCGGAGACCAGGAGGATGTACGGGTCCTCGAGGACGGCCTCGCCGCGCTCCATGTCGGTGGCGAAGTAGGCGGAGATGAAGCCCTTGTCAAAGCGCATGCCCTCGGTGACCTCGAGGTCCACGCCGAAGGTGTTGGACTCCTCGACGGTGATAACGGACTCCTTGTTCACCGCACCGTTGCCCACGGCGTACATCGCCTCGGCGATCTTGGCACCGATCTCCGGGTCGGAGGCGGAGATGCCGGCGGTGGAGGCGATCTGCTCCTGGGTCTCGACTTCCTTGGCGTTGTTGAGCAGGTAGGAGGAGACCTTCTCGGTGGCGGCCTGGATGCCGCGCTTGATGCCCATCGGGTTGGAGCCGGCCGCGACGTTGCGCAGGCCCTCGCGCACGAGCGCCTGGGCTAGGACGGTGGCGGTGGTGGTGCCGTCGCCCGCGACGTCGTCGGTCTTCTTGGCGACCTCCTTGACCAGCTCGGCGCCGATCTTCTCGTAGGGGTCCTCGAGCTCGATTTCCTTCGCGATGGTCACGCCATCGTTGGTGATGGTCGGGGCACCCCAGGACTTCTCCAGAACGACGTTGCGGCCCTTGGGGCCGAGGGTGACCTTAACGGCGTCGGCGAGGGTGTTCAGGCCGTTCTCCAGGCTGCGGCGCGCTTCCTCGTCGAATGCGATCATCTTTGCCATGTGAGTTTGTTGCTCCTCTTAGCTAGTGAGAGTTTGTGTTGAGCGACGACACTCCACCGCCCGGCCCCTCTCCCTGCGGGGAGCGGCTGGGCGATCGTCAGCGGCTAAGCAGGCGCCCGCGACGGCCCGGCTGATGAGTGGTGTCAGCCTCACCCGCTTAAGTGTTCAGGTGTTAGCACTTAAATGGCTCGAGTGCTAGACACCATTTTTAGCACTCCCGACCTACGAGTGCAACGAGGCCGCGGTGCCCGCCTCGGTGGCTGGTCCGGTGCCCTCCCCGGGGTTGTCGGCCGCGCGCGACGCGGTGGCCCGGTAGACCAGCGCGATAAGCGCGGCAAAGACAATGACCCCGAGGACGTTCGCCCCCGTGCCACCGGAGAAAATCGCCAGCGGGCTCTCGCCACCGGTCGCGCCGATGATCGCGGCGTTGACCACTCCGAAGAGGGACTCGCCGACGATGAGGCCCGTCGCCGCCAGGGTGCCCATACGCTTCGCAAAGTCGGGGCGGGCGCGCCCGGCGGCCCAACGGTTGTAGAACCATCCGATGAAACCGCCCACAGGGATGATCACGGTCAGGGCCACGGGAAGGTACATCCCCATTCCCACCGCCAGCGGCGGCAGGGAGTACTTCCCGGTGGTACGGGTGAGAATCTCGTCGATGAGGATGACCACGGCACCGATGCCCGCCCCGAGGAAGATGAGGTTCCAGTCCAGGGAGTTCGAGAAGATACCGTTAGCCACCGATGACATGAGCGCGGCCTGGGGCGCGGCCAGGGCGTCGGGGCCGGCGCCCTCCATGCCCTGGAAGCCGAAGCCGTTGAGCATGAGCTGCAGGATGGGCGGGATGACCAGGGAGCCGAAGACGACGCCGATGATCAGCGCCACCTGCTGCTTCCACGGGGTGGCGCCGACCAGCTGGCCGGTCTTGAGGTCCTGCAGGTTGTCGTTGGAGATGGTCGCGATGCCGAAGACAATCGCCGCAGTGAACAGCGTGTAGGCCACGAGCGATGCCGGGTTGGCGCCGGAGCCGGACATGAAGGCCGCGATGAGCAGCGCACACGAGAGCACGGCGATGATGCCCACGGACGAGATCGGGGAGTTCGAGGCGCCGATCAGGCCGGCCATGTACCCGCAGACGGAGGCGATGATGAGGCCGACGACGAGAATGAACACAACCGAGATGAGGATCAGCGAGACCGCGTGCTGGTGGATGTCCGTCCCCGAGAGGAAATCCCACAACAGCAGGCCGATCGGCAGCATTGACGCGGCGATCACGCCCGCGACGACCGGGAAGGGGATGTCGCGCTCGGTGATGTCGACGACCTCACCGTCGTGGCGCTTGCGTGACGACGCCAGGGAGGCCGTCACGCCGGAGACGACCGGGCGGGAGATCTTCACCAGGGTCCACAGCGCCGCGATGGCCATGGTGCCCACGCCGATGAAGCGGATCTCGGAGGAGAAGGTGGTGGAGACGATGTCCGCCAGCTCCACTCCCCCACCGAGGTCACCCGAGGTGCGCATGGGAAGGAGGATGACGAAGGAGATGAACACGCCCACGAGCATGGCGATGCCCACGGTCAGACCCACCAGGTGACCCACGCCGATCAGCGCCAGGGAGAGGGAGCCGCCCAGCATGGTCGCGCCGCTGCCGAAGCGGAAGAACCCCATCACCTCACCGGCCACGGCCTTCATCGCGGCCAGAAGGGAGTACCCCGCGGAGGCCAGCGCGCCGAGCACGATGATCCGCAGGCCCTTCGCGTTTTCCTCGTGGGCCGCGGAGGAGGTCTCGTTGTCGGAGTCACCCACGCGCAGCACCTCGGCCGCGGCGACGCCCTCCGGGTAGGGGAGATCAGACCCGGTGACGAGTGCGCGGCGCAGCGGGATGGAGTACATCACGCCGAGCACGCCGCCCATGATGCACACCAGGGACGTGACCCAGAACGGGAACCCGGACCAGTAGCCCACCATGACCAGGCCCGGCAGAACGAAGATGATGGCGGAGAGCGTTCCGGCTGCCGAGGCGATCGTCTGCACGATGTTGTTCTCGCGGACGTTGTGCCCGGTGAAGCGGCGCAGGATCGCCATCGAGATCACGGCTGCCGGGATCGAGGTGGCAAAGGTGAGGCCCACTTTCAGGCCCAGGTACACGTTGGCGGCGGTGAACACCAGGGTGATCAGACCACCGATGATGATGCCGCGCAGCGTGAGCTCGCGGGTGCTGGGCAGGGATGCCGGATCTCCCGGCGCGGATGTCGATGCCGCAGTGGAGCCCGCGGCCGATCCCGATTCAGCCATGGTGAGGCCTTCCTCATATATAGGGAAATGAACCCGAAAATTGTAACCCCGGCCACCTTTGATTATGCATTTGAGCCGATAAAACCCGCCCCATCCACGGTGGTAGTTTCGGGGGCATGTCTGATCTCCAGCCGCAACGCGAACGCATCTTCACCGACCTCTCCGCCCTCGTCTCCTTCAACTCCCCGCACTCGGTCCCGGAGCTCGCGAGCCAGCACGAGGCAGCCTGCGCCTGGGTGGCCGCGGCACTCAAGGAGCGCGGGTTGGAGGTCACCCGCCACGAGACGGTGGACAACGCCGACACCATCATCGCGGTGAAGGAACCCGTCGGTGGAGCCCCGACCGTGCTGCTCTACTCGCACTATGATGTCGTGCCCGCCAACAACCCGGAGGCGTGGACCAGCGACCCGTTCACCCTGACCGAGCGCGGCGGCCGCTGGTACGGCCGCGGTGCCGCGGACTGCAAGGGCAACGTCGCGATGCACCTGGAGGCGCTGCGCCTTCTCGAGGAGCAGGGCGGAACCGACCTGGGCCTCAAGGTCGTCGTGGAGGGCTCCGAGGAGGCCGGTGGGCTTGACGGCCTGGTGCGCCTCATCGAGGCCGACCCGGAGCTCTTCCGCGCGGACGCGATCATGATCGCCGACTCCGGCAACGTCGCCGTGGGCGTTCCCACCCTGACCACCTCGCTGCGCGGCGGGGCCCAGCTGAAGGTCTCGGTGGAGACCCTCGAGGGCGCGGTTCACTCCGGCGGCTTCGGCGGGGCCGCCCCGGATGCGGCGCACGCCCTGGTCCGCATTGCGGACTCGCTTTTCGACGAACACGGCCGCACCTCCATCGAAGGAGTGAACTGCCTGGAGAAGTGGGAGGGTGACCCCTACTCCCGCGCGGACTTCCGCGACGACGCCGGTGTCCTCGAGGGCGTGCAGCTGCTGGGCACCGTCGAGGACGAACCCGCCGACATGGTCTGGGCCCGCCCTGCAGTGACCATGACCGGCTTCACCTCCACCCCGGTGGCCGAGGCGGTCAACGCCGTCAACCCCCGCGCCGAGGCCAAGTTCAACCTGCGCGTACCCGCAGGCATGGACGCCGCCTTCGTGGCGGAGAAGATGCAGGAGCACATCCTCGCCCACACACCCTGGGGCGCCAAGGTGGAAGTGGCGATCTCCGAGGTCGCCCAGCCCTTCGCCACGGACGCCGGGAAGCCCGTCGCAAAGCTTCTCGGCGAGTGCCTGCGCGAGGCGTACGGCACCTCGGACCTCGCTGTCGTGGGATCCGGCGGCTCCATCCCGCTGACCACCACCCTGCAGGAGCAGTTCCCGGACGCGGAGATCGCCCTGTACGGCGTGGAGGAGCCGGTGTGCGGCATCCACGGGGTGGACGAGTCCGTGGACCCGACCGAGATCGAGCGCATCGCGGTGGCCGAGGCGCTCTTCCTGCAGCGCTACTCCTAGGGAGCGTTGTGCTCACTCAGTGAGAAAGAATTTCCGCCGGGTGAGCAGGGGGAACGTCGAAAAGCGAAACTGAAGTGTTGCAGGTCACCTTTTTCCGCGCTAATGTGACCTGCATGACACGAGCAATCCTTCTCTGGGGCGTAGAGCTAGCCAAGCTAGCCGGCTCCGCTAGCCGAATTCAGGTAATTCAGGCTACGCACCCCGGTCACACATAGCCGGTTCATGTGGCTCGGGGAAGTAGTCGGTAAGCAAAACCAGAACTCGTTTGGACCGGTCATCCACACCCTCCCCGCCACAGAAGGAATGTTTCGACCATGGCTACCCAGCCCACCTCCCTGACCGATTTCGACTCCTTTACCCGCTACTTCGAGTCCCAGTTCGGCACGGCGCTCCACGACGAGTCACACACCCAGCGCCACACCACCAAGGTCTTCCGCGAAACCCGCGACCCCCTCCAGGCGCGCTACGACATCGACGCGAAGCTGCCGCGGGCACTGCGCGAGGAGGCGGAGGGAATGGACTGGGGGTTGTTCATGGCCACCTACGCCCCCGCGCCGACGCTGCACATCGGCATCATCTCCACCGACAAGGTGTCCTGGCTGGACAACCGCTACACCGCGACCGTCGCGGAGCTTTACAAGACCCGGGCGGCGCACACCTCCACCGCCGAGGTCACGGCGACGGGCCCCGCCGCAGCCGTCAGCGCTATCCTCAACGAGCGTGGCCGCTACGTGGAGATGCTCTCCTTCCACCAGATCGAGCTCTACGAGGCGACCGTCACCTGCGTCGAGGTCTGCCACCAGGTCGACCACACCCGCACCTCCTGGGCCATCGGCTTCGGGCCCTCCCCCGCCCACTCGGTCGCCGCAGCGCTGTCCTCCGGGGCTCAGCGCATTTACGGCAACCTGTAACCGGGACCGGGGGTTGGGCCTTCGCCAAAGGCCCGCCCAAACGCTAGAATCGACCCAGTTGGCCGCGCCACGACGGGACGCGCCTTTTATCTTGTATAACTCAAACGCAAGTTATTGTGGTGATGTTTTCACGCCCCCGCGGGTGGTTGTCGGAGAGTGCTCGGTCGCATCCCGGAAACCCGTGCACCCCATGCACTAGAACCGCACTAGGAGGGCCCACCACGTGCTGACGCTGCTGGCCGCGCTTGTCGCCGCGACCTTCGCCGCACCCCCACTGATCCGCCGGTTCGGCAGGGTCGCCTTCGTCCTGCTCTCGCTGGTGCCTCTCGGCGGCTTCATCTGGATGGCCAGCCTCTTCCACAGCGGCGTATTCAGCGACGGTGGCGAGATTTACGCCGTCTACGAGTGGATGCCCAGCGCCCACCTGAATTTCGAGCTCCGCCTCGACGCGCTCGCGGGTCTGTTCAGCCTGATCATCCTGGGCGTGGGCGCGCTCGTGCTGTTCTACTGCTGGGGGTACTTCGACTCCAACCCGCGGCGCCTCGCCGTCTTCGGCGGGGAGCTCACCGCCTTCGCGGCGGCGATGTATGGGCTGGTCATCTCGGACAACTTCCTGCTCATGTACGTCTTCTGGGAGCTCACCTCCGTCCTGTCCTACCTCCTGGTGGGTTACTACGGGGAGCGCGCCTCGGCCCGCCGCTCCGCCCTGCAGGCGTTGCTGGTGACCACATTCGGTGGGTTGAGCATGCTCGTGGGCATCATCCTCCTCGGTCGCCAGACGGGGATCTGGCGCCTCTCCGAGATACCGCTGTTCTCCGACATCGCCGCCACCCCGGCGATCTCCGCGGCAATCGTGCTCATCATGCTGGGCGCGTTGACCAAATCCGCCCAGGCGCCGTGGCACTTCTGGCTGCCCGGCGCGATGGCCGCGCCCACCCCGGTCTCCGCCTACCTGCACGCCGCGGCGATGGTCAAGGCCGGCATCTACCTCGTGGCCCGGCTTGCCCCCGATCTCTCGGCCGTGACCACCTGGCACATCGTGGTCATCGGCACCGGCATCTTCACCATGCTCCTGGGCGGCTGGATGGCCCTGAAGCAGAAGGACCTGAAGCTCATCCTCGCCTACGGCACCGTCTCCCAGCTCGGCTTTATCACCGCGGTGATTGGCGTGGGCTCCCGGGAGGCGACCCTGGCGGGGCTGGCGCTGACCTTCGCGCACGCTCTGTTCAAGGCCGCGCTGTTCATGATCGTCGGCGCGATCGACCACACCTCCGGCACCCGCGACATCCGCGAGCTCTCCGGGCTGGGGCGGCGCGAGCCGCTGCTCATGGCGCTGGCGGTGATCTCCGCGGCGTCGATGGCGGGCATCCCGCCGCTGTTCGGCTTCGTGGCCAAGGAGGCCTCGCTCGAGTCGGTCCTGCACGAGGAGCTGCTGCGGGGGATGCCGGGCGAGATGATGCTCGTGGGTCTCGTCGCCGGCTCGGTGCTCACCATGGCCTACTCGCTGTACTTCCTCCACGGGGCCTTCGCCACCAAGGGCGACGGCGTGGTCTCCGCGGCGGTGGCCGGCATGGAGCGTATCAGCCCGAGGCTGTGGATCTCCCCGCTCCTTCTGACGGGCGCGACCGTGCTCTACGGCCTCTTCCCGGCGCGCCTGTCCGGCCCCTTCGGCGAGTACCTCGACGTGCGCTTCCCCGACGTGGAGGGCTCACCGTTGAAGCTCTGGCACGGGTTCACGGTACCGCTGCTGCTCACCGTGGTGATCGTCACCCTCGGCGCGATCATGTTCTGGCAGCGTGGGTTGGTGGCCAAGCTGCAGTTCGAGACCCCGGCCCTGGGTGACGCGGACTCGGTGTGGGACACCATCATCGGGCACCTGCGCACCTGGTCACTCAAACTCACCGCCTCCACCCAGCGCGGCTCCCTGGCCATCAACCTCGCGGTGATCTTCACGGTGCTCATGACCGTGCCGCTGGCGGCGCTGGCGCTGGGGCGCTCCAACTCGATCCGGATGATCGTCTGGGACAGCCCGCTGCAGGGCATGGTCGTGGTGTTCATGGCGCTGATCGCCGTGGCCACCACGGTGCAGCGCAACCGCCTGTCCAGCGTGATCATGGTGGGCCTGACCGGGTACTCCCAGGCGCTGCTCTTCGCGCTGCACGGCGCGCCCGACCTGGCGCTGACGCAGGTGCTGGTGGAGACCATTTCCATGGTCGTGTTCATGCTCGCACTGCGCAAGATGCCCACCGAGCTCGAGCCGCGCCGCGAGGACAACCGTCTGCGCGCGTGGCTGTCCATCGGCACCGGCATCTCCGTGGTCATCGTCGCCATGACCGCCATGTCCGCCCGCGTCGCCGAGCCCATCTCGACGGCCATGCCCGACCTGGCCCACGACATCGGCCACGGCCGCAACACCGTCAACGTCCTGCTGGTGGACCTGCGCGGCTTTGACACCTTCGGCGAGATCTCGGTGCTCGTCATCGCCGCCACCGGCGTAGCCAGCCTCATCTTCGGCACCGGCTCCTTCGACCGCGAATCCCGCCGTCCCGTGCTTCTGACCAACAAGCCGCGCTGGCTCGCCTCAAGCGTCGACTCAGAGACGGCGCAGAACCGCTCGATCATGGTGGACGTAGCCACCCGCCTGCTCTTCCCCGCCATGATTATGCTCTCGCTCTACTTCTTCTTCGGCGGCCACAACGCCCCCGGCGGCGGTTTCGCCGGCGGCCTCGTTGCGGCGCTGGCTCTCGCCCTGCGATACCTCGCCGGCGGGCGCCGGGAGATCGAGGAGGCGCTGCCGGTGGACCCCGCCAAGCTGCTGGGTTCAGGCCTGCTCATCTCCGGTGCCGCCGCCGTCGCACCGATGCCGCTCGGTTACCCCCCTTTGACCTCCGGCTACGTCGAGCCCGATCTGCCGCTCATCGGCCATGTCACCGTGACATCCGCGCTGTTCTTCGACGCTGGGGTGTACATCATCGTCATCGGCCTGATCATGCACGTGCTCACCTCCCTCGGTGCCCACCTGGACTACGAGGAACAGGTGCGCAAGGACCGGGCGCGGCGCCGCGCCCGCGAGCTCCAGGCCAAGAACGAGCGGCGGCGCGAGGAACAGGCGCGCAAGCGCCGGCAGCGCGCCGCCGAGCGGGAGGCGGAGGCCCGGGCCGGGTCCACCGTGGTTACCGCGGCGTCAGGTGGGGCGTCGACAAGCGAAAGGAAGGATGGCTAGATGGAAGCGAACCTCTTCCTGCTCATCGGCTCGGGCGTGCTCATCGCGTGCGGGGTCTACCTCATGCTCGACCGCGCCATGACCCGCATGATCATCGGCATCATGCTCCTGGGCAACGGCGCCAACCTGCTCATCCTCCAGTCCGGGGGGCGGGCGGGTTCGCCCCCGATCCGCGGGCGCGAGAGCGTGCTCTACGGCGACCGCATTGCGGACCCCCTAGCGCAGGCGATGATCCTCACCGCCATCGTGATTTCCATGGCGATGGTCGCCTTCATGCTCGCGCTGGCGTACCGGCAGTACCGCTACCGCACCGCGGACGTGATCGAGCGCGACGAGGAGGACAAGGCCATCGCAGCGCGCCCGGCCACCCCCTCGGCCGCACCGGACCACGACGCCTCCGACGATCCCCGCACCGGGCGCATGAACCCCTCGGGCGACAACTTCGGCCCGCGCTGCTTCGAGGAGCCCGTCAAGGAGGCCGACGATGACCAGTAGCCTCGTCTCCTACGCCGCGTGGGCCCAGCCCTACGCGCACGTGCTCATTCCGCTGATGGTTCTCTTCCCCGCCGTTGCGGCGGCCGTCATCCTCGTGGCCGGCAAGCGGGTGCAGCTGCAGCGCACGGTGGCGTTCTTCGCCCTCCTCGCGCTCACCGTCGCCTCCGCGACGCTGCTGCTCATCGCGGATGTCTACGGCATCCAGACGGTGCAGATCGGCGGGTGGGACGCGCCCATCGGCATCACGCTCGTGGCAGACCGCCTGTCCACCATCATGCTGCTCGTCTCCTCCATCGTCCTCTTCGCCGTCATGTGGTACGGGATTTCGCAGGGGCTTCGCGACGGCGACGAGGACGACCCGGTCGCCGTCTTCCTGCCCACCTACATGCTGCTGTCCATGGGTGTGAACGTGGCGTTCCTCGCCGGCGACCTGTTCAACCTCTACGTGGGCTTCGAGATCTTCCTGGTCGCCTCCTACATCCTGCTCACCCTGGGCGCCTCCCCGGGGCGGGTGCGCTCGGGCATCAGCTACGTGATGGTGTCCATGGCGTCCTCGTTGGTGTTCCTGCTGGCCCTGGGCCTGGTCTACTCCGCGGTGGGCACGGTGAACATGGCCCAGGCGGGCATGCGGATGGAGGGGATTCCGGCCGGGACGCGCTCGGCGATCTTCGCCACCCTGCTCATCGCCTTCGGCATCAAGGCCGCCATCTTCCCCCTCGATGCCTGGCTGCCGGACTCCTACCCCACCGCCGCCTCGCTGGTCACCGCCGTGTTCGCGGGCCTGCTGACCAAGGTGGGCATCTACTCCATCATCCGCATGCGCTCCACTGTGTTCACCGACGGCTCGCTGGACACCATGCTGATGTGGGTGGCGCTGGCAACCATGATTGTGGGCATCATGGGCGCGCTGGCCCAGAACGAGATCAAGCGTCTGCTCTCCTTCACCCTGGTCAGCCACATCGGCTACATGGTCTTCGGCGTTGCGCTGGGAACCCTCCAGGGGCTGTCCGGGGCGATCTTCTACGCGGTGCACCACGTTCTGGTGCAAACCTCCCTGTTCCTGGTGGTGGGGTTGATCGAGCGCCAGGCGGGCACCTCGCAGCTGCGCCGGCTGGGCTCGCTGCTCTACACCGCTCCGGTGATCGCCATCCTCTACTTCATCCCGGCGCTCAACCTCGGCGGCATCCCGCCCTTCTCCGGTTTCTTGGGCAAGATCATGCTGATCGAGGCCGCGGCCAACGAGGGATCATGGCTCAGCTGGGTGCTCATCGCCGGCGCGGTGGTCACCTCCCTGCTCACCCTCTACGTGATGGTCCTGGTCTGGTCCAAGGGGTTCCTGCGCGATCGGGCCGACGCACCCGAGGGGGATGTCGCCGTCGCCCGCCCATCGGCCCTGTCCGACTTCAACGAGACGGTGTCAATGGAGGAGCGTGACGACGTCGGGCGCCTGCCCATGGGCATGCTGCTGTCCACCGCGATGCTCGTGCTCGCCTCCCTGTCCATCACCGTGCTCGCCGGGCCGATGACCTCGGTGACCGACCGCGCCGCGGAGTCCGCTAACGACCGCACCATCTACCGCGGCTCCGTGCTGCGCCCGGAGGACGGGGAGCCGACCCGGCACCTGGACCGCAACGACGACCCCGTCGACGGCGACAGCCGCGGCGACTTTGACGACCCCGCCCAACACATGGGTGAGACCGGGGACACGGTCATCGACCACGGCTCCCAGCCGACATCGACGGGCGTGACGACGTTCCCGGTGCCCGCGCCGATCGACGCCAAGAGCAACGTCGGGGAAGGTGAGCGGTGACCATGAGTGGATTCCTGAACCGCCTCCGCCCCGCCTTCGTGCTGTGGCTGGCCTTCATGTGGGTGCTCCTCCAGGGCGAGCTCACCGTGGGCAACGTCCTCGCGGGTCTGGCTCTTGGCACCCTCGTCGTGGTGGTGCTTCCGCTGCCGCCGGTGCCTCGCAGCGGCAACAAGGTGCACTGGGGCCGTCTCATCCGGTTCCTCTGCATCTGGTTCGGCGACCTCATCCTCGCCTCGGTGAAGGTGGCGTGGCTCGCGCTGCGCCGGGAGGATCCGCCCCGCAGCGCGATCCTCCGGGTGCCGATGCGCGTGTCCAGCGAGCTGGTGCTCTACCTGGCCGCCTGCGCCTACAACCTGCAGCCGGGCGGGACGGTCTCCGACATCGACATCGCCAACCGCGAATGGACCATCCACGTCCTCGACGCCCACGCGGACGAGGACATCGAACGCGAGATAGCCAACGTGCTGAAGCTGGAGCGGCAAATGATCGACATCTTCGAAAGCAGGAGGTAGCAGCGTGGACACCACCCTCTACACCGTCTTCCTCGCCATCGCGGCGGCGTTCCTCGTCGTCGGGTTCTTCATCCTCTGCTGGCGCATCATCGTCGGCCCCGACTCGCTCGACCGCGTCATCGGTAACGACGGTGTGACCGCCTCCCTGCAGTGCGTGCTGGCGCTCTACATCGCCTGGACGCTGGACACCACGGTGGTCACCGTCATGATGGTGATCGCCCTGCTGGGGTTCATCTCCTCGCTGGCCGTGGCCCGCTTCCGCAAGAGGGATGGTTCGCTGTGAGCGTGAACTGGCACTTCGTGGCGGACGTGGTATCGCTGCTGCTCATCCTGCCCGGCGCGTTCATGGTCTTCTCCGCGGCCGTGGGCGCCGTGCGCTTCACGTCCACGATGGCGCGCATCCACGCCGTCACCAAGCCGCAGACCACGGGTCTGGTGCTCATGGTGGTGGGAACCGTCATCCGCGTGGTGTGCAACCCCGACTTCAGCCCGCACAACCGGGGCGATGTCGGCGTGCTCCTGCTGCTCGTGGTCTTCGCGCTGATGACCAACCCCGTAACCGCGCAGCGCCTCAGCCGCATCGCCCGGCGCGAGGGGCTCTACGGGGACGACTCCGTCATGTCCGTCAACCAGCGCCCGGCGCAGCACCACCCGCGCCTGCCCGTCGCCCCCGCGCGAGGGGAAGATGCCCCGCGCGAGCGGGAATAGGCCGCTCCGTTAGGGCCAGGTCAGCTCCACCATCTCGCGGCAGGAGGCGTCCACGACGGGCTTCCAGTCCCCCTCGCGCTGGTAGATGCGACGCTGGCGCTGGTAGCCGGCACCGCGCTCGAGGATCTCCAGAACGAGGTTGAGCTCCTCCACGCATCCGAGGTCGCGGGCGACGGGCTGGAGGACGTCGACAAGCTCGGCGAGCTCCTCCGTGACCCACCGCTCCCGTGTCTCCCGCGAGGTGATCACGAGGGCCTCGAGGCCGTAGCGGGCACCCCGCCACTTGTTCTCCGCGACGTGCCAGGGCTGCAGGGTGGGCAGTTCCTCGCCGGCGTCGATCATCCGGTCGTAGTGCACCACCAGGCAGTGCGTGAGCGCGACGACGGCCGCGAGCTCGCGCAGGTTGGAGGTGGCGTCCGAGATGCGCACCTCGATGGTCCCCCACTTTGCGGCGGGGCGGACGTCGAAGTGCATGGAGCCGGTGTGGTTGATCACCCCGGACGTGCGCTGGTCCGACATGAACTCCACCCATTGCTCCCAGTTCTGGAACTGGTACGGCATGCCCGCGGTGGGCAGCTGCTGGTAGAGCATCGTGCGGTTGGAGGCGTAGCCGGTGTCCTGGCCGTCCCAGCCCGGGCTCGAGGCCGAGAGGGCGAGCAGGTGCGCGTACTTGGTCAGCAGAGCGTTGATGATGGGCCACACGCGGTCCTCGTGGCGGATGCCCACGTGGCAGTGGATGCCCCAAAGAAGCATCTGCTGGCCCCAGTACTGGGTGCGGTCGATGATCTCCTGGTAGGTGCCCTTGGCGCTGAGGGGCTGGGTGCGGAAGTCCGAGAACGGATGGCCGCCGCCGGCCCAGAGGCGCATGCCCTTCTCCTCGGTGACCTCGCGGACCTTGGTCAGAGTGTCGGCGAGGTTGCGCACCGCCTCACCCGTGTTGTCGCACACGGGGGTGACCAGCTCGATCGTGTTCTGCAGAAACTCTCGTTCCAGCTGCAGATCGGGGTGGCGGGCGGCGACCTCCTCGATGACCTCGTCCGCGCGCGGGACCAGGTCGCGCGTGGTGGGATCGGTCAGACAGATTTCCCACTCAACCCCCAGCGTGGGGCGCGGTGACCGGGTGAACTCGCGGAACGGATCCATGCGAGAAGTTTAGCGCCCCCGCCCCGCCGGTTCGGCGGAGTGGGGGCCTAACTGTCGGTCGACCGGTGGTTAACCGGCGAGGACGACGGTGACGGCGTTGCCGTTGCCCACCACCTCGCGGGGCAGGGACGCACCCTGCGGCAGGTCACGCACGGAGCGCGGGGCACCACCGACGCGCTGGGCCACGTCAGCGGCCACCTGCTCGGCACCTGCGACGGAGGGGTCGTAGAAGACGAAGGTCTGCGGGAAGATGCCGTAGGTCTGCTCCGGCAGGTTCATCTGCGCGGCGTCCGCGGACTTGTTCTTCACCTTGAAGTCACCCGCCAACTTCTGGGCGGTGGTGCCGGCCAAATCCGGGGTCGGTGAGTTGTTGTAGACGGAGACCTCGGCGTTCTCGCGGGTCAGCTGACCGGCCTGACCCGGCTGCGCGGGGGCTGGGGCGGCGGGCTGGCCGGGCTCACCGGGCTGCCCGCTCGGGGACGGCTGGCCGTTCGGCGCCGACTGACCGGAGGGGCTCGCCTGGCCGCTCGGGGCGGCCTGGCCCGGCTGCGCGGGTTGGGGGGCGGACTGGCCGTTGGCGGGGGCGCTCTGGCTGGCGCTCGGTGTGGCCACCGCGTTCTGCGTTTCGGCGTCGCGCTGGGTCAGGGCGTACAGGCCCCAGAGCAGGAGAATCGCGCCGACGGCGATGAGGATCATCCCCAGGCCGCGCTTTGGCAGACCACCGGCTGCGGCGGCGGTGCTCCCGCCGGCGGCGAGGGGGGCAGCGCCGTCCTCGTCCACCGCACCCTCAGCGGGTTCCTCCGGGCGCACGCGGTGGGCCCCCCGGTACCCGTCGTCGCGATAGCCCTCCTCGTTGTAACCCTGCTCGGGGTACTCCTCGTACTCCGCGTCGGCGTATTCGACGTGTTCGGCGTCGGGGTCCGCGAACTCCGTGAAATCGGCATCGTTGTACGGGGTGTCATCGATGTCGTCGTAATCGGCGTAGTGGTCGCGCTTGGGGCCGCGCCGGAAGCGGCGGCCCTCGTTCCCAGGATTCACATTAGTCACATGCGCCACTCTAGTTCGGTGTGGCGGAGGTGGCGAAAGCGACGCGCCGGAGGGACACAGGGAAGCGGAAAACGCGGTCTACGACCGCGCGTCGCGGATCCGCTGGAGCCGCCGCACCAGCTGCGGGCGTGCGGCGAGTGCCTCGGGGGAATCGAGCAGATTGTTCAGCCGCTGGTAGTAGCGCACCGGAGCCATCCCGAGGCGGTGCCGGATGGCCTCCTCCTTCGCGCCGAGGCTGCGCGGGGCTGTGGCCTCGAAGTCGAGCACCGCTAAATCATCCGGGGTGAGCATGCCTAATATATTAGGCATGACAATTCGACCCATCGTGATTCACGGCGACCCAGTCCTGCACACGCCCACCAAGCTGGTGGAGCAACCCGTGGAGGAGCTGCAGGAGCTCATCGCCGACATGCACGAGACCATGGACGCCGCCCACGGTGTGGGCCTGGCCGCGAACCAGGTGGGGGTGCCGCTGCGCCTCTTCGTCTATGCCTGCCCCGATGACGGTGAGATCCGCCGCGGTACCGTGATCAACCCGGTGCTGGAAACCAGTGAGATCCCCAAGACCATGCCCCGCGACGACGGCGAGGACGACGAGGGGTGCCTGTCCGTTCCCGGTGAGGGTTGGCCCACGGGCCGCGCGGACTGGGCGAAGGTCACCGGCCTCGACGAAAACGGCAACCGCATCGAGGTCGAGGGCGAGGGTTTCTTCGCCCGCTGCCTGCAGCACGAGGTGGGCCACCTGGACGGGTTCGTCTACACCGACGTGCTCACCGGCCGCTACAAGCGGGAGGCGAAGCGCGTGATCCGCGACAACGGCTGGACCGTCCCGGGGCTGACCTGGCTGCCGGGCACGGACGAGGACCCGTTCGGGCACTAGATGTCGCGCTTCTTCCGCTCCGACGACATCGCCGTCGGCGACCGGGTCGTGGTACGCCGGCGCCGCGGGGAACACGCCAGCGACGTGATCGGGCACGTCGTCACGCTCGATCCGCTGGTCGTCCGCCCGCAGGAGGTCGGCGGCCTGCCCTCGTTCAGGGAGGCCATCGAGATCGGCGAGGCGCACATCGTGAAGAAGCTCTCGCCGCGCACGGTGCGCAACTCCGACATCCGCGCCGTCGAGACCGCGTACGCCAAGGCCTTCCCGGGTCAGGAGCAGAAGCTTATCGACGGCTGGCTCGCCCGCTCCGGCGCCGACATCGCTGAGCGCTCCAACTCCGCCGTCCCGATCGGCCACAGCGCGGGCTTCAACCCCGCGCCCCTGGACGCGCTGCGCGAGTTCTACGCGGCGCACGGCCAGCCGGTGCAGCTGCTCATCCCGGAGCGCATCGGCAAGCCCGCGCTGAAGCTGCTCGACGAGAGCTGGACCCTCGGCGAGGAAATCCTGGTGATGACGCACCACCTGGACGCCGGTGACGCTGGAGAGATCTCCGCGCGCTTCCGCGCCGACGACTCCCCTGATGAAGCCTGGCTGTCCATGTACCACTACCGCGGCCGGACGCTGCCAGCCCCCGCGCTCATGGCCCTGTCCGAGCGCATTGACGGCCGCATCGCCTTCGCCCGCCTGGTCGAGGGCGGTGAAACCGTCGCCGTCACCCGCGCCACGCTCACCGAGTCCGCCGACGGGCGCGTCTGGCTGGGCTACTCCGCCGTGGAGGTCCACCCCGCCCACCGCCGCCGGGGCCTGGGCACGGAGCTGACCCGCAGCCTGCTGGCCTGGGGTGCGGCCAACGGGGCGCAGGCCGCCTACCTGCAGACGCGCGTGTCCAACACCGCGGCAGTGGAGATGTACCGCAAGGCCGGCTTCATCGAGCACCACCGGCACCGCTACGCCCGGCTGGGTTAGGGTGTAAAACATGCGCATAGCCACCTGGAACGTCAACTCGGTCCGCACCCGCGCCGAGCGTATTGCGGCCTTCCTCGAGCGGAACGACATCGACGTGCTCGCTATGCAGGAGACGAAGGTCTCCGACGACAAGTTCCCCCGCTCCGTCTTCGAATCCGCGGGATACGAGGTCGCCCACGTGGGCCACTCGCAGTGGAACGGGGTGGCCATCGCCAGCCGCGTCGGCCTGGACGACGTGCGCGGCTCCTTTCCCCGCCAGCCCAGCTTCGCCAAGACGGGTGACCCTGTCGTGGAGGCCCGCGCCGTGGGCGCCACCTGCGGCGGGGTGGACGTGTGGAGCCTCTACGTGCCCAACGGTCGCTCCATCGGTGACCCGCACTACGACTACAAGCTCGAATTCCTCTACTGCCTGGGCGACAGCATCAACCCGTCCGTACCCGCCGTCTACGGCGGCGACTTCAACATCGCCCCGCGCGACGAGGACGTGTGGGACATTTCCTGGTTCGAGGGCAAGACGCACGTCACGGAGCCGGAGCGCGCCGCATTCCAGATGCTCACCGAGGCGGGTCTGGAGCCCGTCACGCACGCCGAGCGCTTCTCCTTCTGGGACTACAAGTCCATGCGCTTCCAGAAGAACGAGGGAATGCTCATCGACTTCCAGCTGGTCACGCCGCCTTTGGGGCGTCGATTAGCGAAGGCCTGGGTCGATGTCGACGAGCGCCGCGGCAAGGGTGCGAGCGACCACGCGCCCGTCATCGCGGACTACGATACGCGCACGCTCTCGCTTGACGACGTCAAATGATGCCCACCCTCGACATTTCGCTCTGGCAGTTCCTGCTGATGGTGCTGGAATACGGCATCAAGTTCGTGATGATCGGCGTCGTGCCGTCCAACCGGCGCCCCTCCAGCGCCAACGCCTGGCTGCTGCTCATCCTCCTGCTGCCCGTGGTGGGCCTGCCGCTGTACCTGATGATGGGCTCGAACTACGTCTCGCGGCGCCGCCACGGTATCCAGCAGCGCGCGATCGCCGAGCTCAACAATATCCACCTCGGGGTCGACGACTACCCCGCCGGAGAGCTCGACTCTCCCGAGACCGAGGCCATCGTCCGGCTCAACCGCAGGCTCACCGGCTTTCCCGCCGTCCACGGCCGCGCCCGTCACCTGTGGTCCGACTACGACCGCACGATGGCGCGCATCGCCGAGCTTATCGATTCCGCCGAGGACTACGTAGACATCGAGATCTACGCCGTGGCCTGGGACGACACCACCGATCCGGTGTTCCGCGCCATGCAGCGCGCCGTGGGCCGTGGGGTGCACGTGCGCCTGCTCTACGACCACATCGGCTCGCTCAAGTACCCCGGCTACCGCCGGCTGCGCAAGCGCCTCACCGCCATCGGCGTCGACTTCCACCGCATGCTGCCGCTTGACGTGTTTCACGGACGGTGGCGACGCCCCGACCTGCGCAACCACCGCAAGGTGATCATCGTCGACGGCCGCGTGGGCTTTCTGGGCAGCATCAACCTCATCGACCGCAGTTACCTCCTGCGCAAGCACCGCAGCGCCGGCCGCCAGTGGGTCGACGCGTTCGTGGAGCTCGAGGGGCCGATCGTCGCCTCACTCGAGTCCATGTTCGCGGTGGACTGGTTCACCGAATCGGGCGAGGTCATCGAGCTCGAACCGCCCAGCGCCCCCGACGAAGGCTGCTCCAGCGTGGTGCAGCTCGTTCCCTCCGGGCCCGGATACCAGGCCGAGCCGAACCTGCGGATGTTCAACACCCTCGTGCACCACGCCAACGAGCACATCATCCTCTGCTCCCCCTACTTCGTCCCCGACGACACGCTCCTCGAGGCCATCACCACCGCCTGCTTCAGGGGCGTGCGCGTCGACCTCCTCGTCGGCGAGCGCTCCGACCAGTTCATGGTGCAGCACGCCCAGTCCGCCTACTACCAGCAGCTTCTCGAGGCGGGCGTGCGCATCTGGGAGTTCCCCGCCCCCTACGTGCTGCACACCAAGTTCGCCCTGGCGGACCCGGGCCGTTCCTCGTGCGTCGGCGTCATCGGCTCCTCGAACATGGACATGCGCTCCTTCACGCTCAACTATGAGAGCTCGCTGTTCGTCTGCGACGGTCCGCTCCTCGACGACGTTCACGCCCTCTCCCGGGCGTACCTCTCAGTGTCCCGGCAGCTCACCCTCGAGCGGTGGGCTCGGCGCCCGTGGCACCGCCGCTACATCGACAACGTGATGAAGCTGACCTCGGCGCTGCAGTAGGGGTGGTTTTGGGGGGTTTCGCGCCAGAGGGCCAAAACTAAAGGGCCAAAACCCCAGGTCGGGTTTTTCGGCGTTTTTTGCGACCTGGGGTTTTGGCCCTTTAGTTTTGGCCTTTTAGTTTTGGCCCTCCGCTCAGCACCCCTATTTAACCGGGAGGCGGGGAAATCCGGCGGGCACGCTCCACCTCGCACGCTGTGCGGATCCGGGCAAGAACGCCCGGCAGATCGTTAAACAGTTCCCACGGTTTGAAGCGCAGGAGGTAGTAGCCCTTGTTCTGGATCTGTTTTTCCCGCTGGCGTTCCGCGGATTCAGTGCTCCGGGCATCAGCCAGGTACTTCACATTGCCGTCAATCTCAACCGCGACGGTTTGTCCCACCAGCAGGTCAATGTAGTAGCGACCCGCCCGGTGCTGCACCTCGATCGGGCCGATACCGGCCTCAATCAAGCGGGCACGAAGATAGGATTCGGGTGCCGAGCCGGAATTGCGAACCATATGCTCCAACGCCTGCCGGGCGTACCGAACCCCCCGCAGCCCCCTCATCCGCTCGCACCGCGCGTGCAGCTCCACCCACACGACCCGCTGCTCCTCGATTGATTTGCCGTGGAAGAGCGAATCGACTGCAACCACGCCCTCGGCAAATCCGTACGCTCGGGCAATCTCCAGGGCGTTGTGGAGTGGGTGGAGGCAGCGCACCCCCTGAACATCCAGGATGTCGTCGGCGCGGACCGCCAGCTTCACGTACCGCCGCCCCTCCCGATGCATCCGGTGGCCAGGTGCTCGCCCGCTTGGCAGCGCGATTTCGACGAGCTCCGCGGAGGTCGGCGCCACCCAGACGCCCGTGAGGCGGGCCGCCGCCCGGAGCACCAATACCCCCCGTGTGAGCCCACGCCCCACCGCGTACGCCTGCACGGCCCGTTGTCGCCAGATGGGGAGCTCGGGGCAGTCAGGGATGTGGTACCGCGGCACGTCGGGAAGCGATGCGAAATCCATGCCCCCACCATGGCCGCCCGTCCCACAAAGTGACACCCGGGCCGATCTGTCTGTGGATAACCCCTAGACGTCGCGCCTCTCCAGCACCACCAGCCCCGCGATCCACAACCCCGCCGCCCACAGGATGAAAATTCCCAGCGACGCGCCGACGGTGAACCCGGCCACGGGATTGTCGTACAGGAAGGCGTAGAGGTTGGAGAAGGGCAGGTAGCGCGCGAGCCGCCCGCCCGCACCCGGCAGCAGCCCCCCGATGGAGTCCAGCACAAACTGGAACGCGAACACGAGGACCACCGCTCCCGCCGTGTTGCGGGTGATCCACCCCAGCCCCTGGGAGAACACCGTCACCAGCACCGCGGCGAGCGGGAGGGCCCACAGTCCCCGGTTCGCGGTCGGATTCCCGGTCCACCCGGTCCCGCGACCCGCCACGACGTCGCCCAGCAGGAACGCCAGCAGCAGCCCTACGGCCACGAGCACGGCCGCAAGAACCGCGTAGAGCACGAGCTTGGCGACGCCCACCCTCCACCTCACCGGGGTCAGGCGGAAGGTGGTGGCAGGCACGCCGTAGCGGTAGTCGGTGGTGACGGTCATTGCGGCCTGCACGGTGACGATGATGAGGACGGGGATCGCGGAGAGCGTCACCACGCTCACCGGGAGGAACTCGAGCGGGTTGCCGGTGTTGAACCCGGCGAACACCCCCGCCAGCGCCACCGGAATGAGGAGGATCAGCGCGCTGGTCCACCAGAACGAGGCGGTGGAGCGCAGCTTGGTCCACTCGGCGCACATCGTGTCAGGCATCGCGGCCCTCCCGGGAGGCGTACTGGGTCTGGCCCTCCGTGGAGAGCATGTAGGCATCCTCGAGGGAGGCGCGGCGCTCGCCGAGCTCGCCTAGCTGGACGCCGTGCGCGAAGGCGAGGGCGCCGAGCTCGTCGCTGGTGCGCCCCTCCACGGTGTACACCGCGCGCCCGGCACCGTCCACCTCCCTGGTGTAGGCGACCCCCTCGGCGGAGAGCGCGGCCTCCAGCGCCGGCGGAGAGGAGGGCCGCGCCACCGCGGCGACGGCGGAGCCCGAGGCGACGAACTCCGCCACCGAGGCCTCCGCGACCAGGCGGCCGCGGCCGATCACCACGAGGCGCTCGGCGGTCTGCGCCATCTCGGCCAACAGGTGGGAGGAGACCAGGACGGTGCGCCCATCGTCGGCAAGCGAGCGCAGGAGCCCCCTCACCCAGCGGATTCCCTCGGGGTCGAGGCCGTTGACCGGTTCATCGAGGATGAGCACGCCCGGGTCGCCGAGCATGGCGGAGGCGATGCCGAGGCGCTGGCTCATGCCCAGCGAGAAGCCACCGACGCGCTTCTCAGCCACGCCGCCCAGGCCCACCAGATCCAGCACCTCCTCCACACGCGCCGCGGGGATCCCGGCGGCGCGGGCCTGCCACAGGAGGGTGTTGCGGGCGGAGCGGTTCGGGTGCACGCCCTTCGCGTCGAGCAGTGCGCCGACGGTGCGGGCGGGGTTGCGGAGGTTGCGGTAGGGGGTGCCGTCGATAAGCGCCGTTCCCTCCGTCGGCCTATCCAGGCCCACCATCATGCGCATCGTGGTGGACTTTCCGGACCCGTTCGGCCCGAGGAAGCCCGTGACCGCGCCGGGTGCGACGGTGAAGCTCAGTCCGTCGACGGCGCGCACGCGGCCGTAGACCTTGGTCAGCCCGCGCGCCTCAATCATGGGACCCGACACGCTCGAGCAGCGTGCCCAGCGACGCTTCCAGCCCCGGGTGCAGCGGGAGCTCGCGCATCCGCGCAATGGGCACCCACCGCAGCTCCTCGCTCTCGGCGTTGGGCGTGACCCCGATGGGCTCACCCGTAGAGGTCACTCCCATGACGGTGGTGTAGCTCCACCCGGACTCGAACGGCCCGGAGGTGACCAGCTCCCCGCGGACCTCCACGAGGGCGGGGTCGATGGCGCACTCCTCCACCGCCTCACGCAGCGCGGCCTCGGCGACCGTCTCGTGCGAGTCCCGCGCACCACCGGGCAGGCCCCACGTGCCGCCCTGGGCGGTCCACACCGCGCGGTGCTGCAGCAGAACAAGGTCTCCCGCCTGCAGAAACAGCCCGGCGGCGCCGAAGCGCCCCCACATCTTCTGTCCGTTCGGGCCGGGAACCCAGCCGTTGCCGTCGCCTTCCATATCCCCCACAATAGGCAAAACAGCCACCTGCCCACCGCGCCACGATATTCTTGGTCGTTATGCGTGAGGCTACGGGTCCCCGGCGCGGCGACGAGGCCGCTGCCGCCCCCGCGCGCGGCGCGCAGAGCCCCGGAAACGCGCTGGCCGAACCCGACGACGCGCGCGGCCCCTGGCCCGACCGACAGGCCTGGGGGGACTGGACCTCCTGGGATGACGCGCTCGATGAGCAGGCCCGGGACGGCGGCCCGGAGCTGGACACGACCGGCGACGAGTGGCTCGACGCCCTCGAGGCCCGCCCGGAGAACCGCGGCGCCCGCTCCTTCGTCACCGACACCTTCACCGGTCCGCTGCGCTGGGTGCGCCGCCTCCTCGACTTCACCGTCACCACCCCGGGGCGCATCATCGCCATGATGACTGTGCTCACCCTGGCACTGTTCGCCGCCGGGTGGGCGATGAGCCAGTCCATGGCCCAGCGCCAGGACTCCCTCAACGTGCTGATCAACTCCACCGAGCCGATGAGCAACTCCGCGCACGTGCTGTTCACCTCCCTCTCCCAGGCGGACACTGTCTCCACCACCAGCTTCATCTCCCCCGGGATGGTCTCCGAGGAGGACATGAAGCTCTACCTCTCCTCCCTGGACCGCGGGGTCGTGGCGGCCAACGAGGTGCTGGAGGGCACCGTCGACGCCGATGCTGACGCGAAGCGGGAGGAGGTGCGCACGCTGGTCACCCAGATCCAGCGCGACGTGCCCGTCTACGCCGGGCTCATGGAGCGCGCCAAGACCAACCAGCGGATGGGCAACCCGGTGGGTGTGGCCTACATGTCCGAGGCGTCCGGGATGATGCGCGAACGCATGCTTGACGACGCCTCCTCCCTCTTCGAACTCAGCCGCGAGCAGGTCGGCGACGAGATGGCCCGGCTCTCCTCCCCCCAGTGGATCCCCCTCTCCGGGCTGGTGGCGGCCCTGGGCTTCCTCGTCCTGGCGCAGCTGTGGCTCTGGAAGGTCTTCCGCCGCCGGCTGAACAAGGGCTTCCTCGCCGCCACCGCCATGATGATCGTGGCGATCACCTGGGTCAGCGTGTCCAACTACGCCGCCTTCCAGTCGGGGGTGGTCGGGTTCGAGAAGGCCTCCAACCCGTGGCAGGAGCTCACCACCGCGCGCATCAACGCCCAGGAGACGCGCACCGACGAGATCTTCGCCCTCCTGCGCCGCCAGTCGGTGGACCAGACGGAGACCTCCTTCAACACCACCTACGGTGAGGTGCAGCAGGCCCTCGACGCCGCCGCACCGACCGCCGACCCGCAGCTCATCCAGTCCGGGCGCGACGCGCTGGAGCAGTGGTCGGTTTCGCACAACGACCTGGTGACCACCCTGAACGAGGGGCGCTTCGACCACGCCATCGACATCCTCACCGACACCAACCTGCAGAGCGGGCAGGCCTCCTCGGCGGCGGCGTACTCCCAGCTGGATTCCGTCTTCTCCGAGCTGATCAACAACTCCCGCGGCAACATGCGCGAGTACATCAGCGCCTCCCTCGACGCCACCCGCGCCGTTTCGGGCGTGGTCCTGGTGCTCACGCTCCTGTCCATCGTGTCCATCTGGCTGGGCATCCGCCGGCGCCTGAGGGAGTACCTGTGATGACCCGCCGCGTCCTCGCCCCTCTTGCGCTGCTCTGCGCCTGTTCTCTCAGTGCCTGCGCGGGCGGGCCCGCCACCCACGGCAGCGCCCCGCCCTCCCCGCCGCCGCTGGGGTACGCCGGCCTGCCCCTGCCGCCCGGAGCCCAGCTCGACCCGGCCGGGGTGCACCCCCGGCGCGGCTTCTCGGACGACACCGGCTGGTCCGGCTCGCTGCGCCCCGACGCGGCCGCGCCCGAGGACCGCATCCCCGACATCGTGCGCCGCGGCCGCATCGTCGTCGGCGTGGACCAGTCGCAGTACCTGCTCTCCTTCCGCGACACCTCCGTCGGCGACCTTCGGGGGTTTGAGGTGGACCTCGCCCACGAAATCGCCCGGGACATCTTCGGCGACCCGGGCAAGGTCGACTTCCGCTTCGTCGACTCCGGCAAGCGTCTCACCTCCCTGGAGGACGAGGACGTGGACATCGTGGTGCGCACCATGTCCATCACCCCCGAGCGCGCGGAGCGGGTGGACTTCTCCGTGCCCTACCTGACCAGCTCCGTGAGGCTGCTCACCCCCCTCAACCGTGGTATCAACGGAATCGCCGACATGGGCGGCAAGACCGTCTGCGTCGTGGACGGGTCCAACCTCCTCGAGCTGGCCCGGGAGGTGACCCCGTCGTCGAACATCCTGCGCACCCGTACCTGGGCCGACTGCCTCGTGGCCACTCAGCAGTACCAGGCCGACGCCGTCCTCGCCGACGACGCCATCCTGGCCGGGATGAGCGCCCAGGACCCGCACACCAAGGTCCTCGGCGAAACCTTCGGCTCGCAGAGCTACGCCGTGGGGGTGCGCAAGGGCCAGGATGGGCTCGTGCGCCAAGTCAACTCCACGCTCGAGCGCATCCGCGCCGACGGCACGTGGAAACGCATGCACAACGAGTGGCTTGGCGATGCCCTCTCCAGCTCCGACACCCCGCCCGCGCACTACCGGAACGAGACCGAGGGAGGCAGCAATGGCGGATAGCCCCGAAGCGCAGAACCCCGAAGCGCAGAATCCCGAACCCGAAGCCCCCGCAGCCCCCGAGGCAACCGAGGCCGTGCTCTTCGACCCCTTCGCCGACGACGAGGACCCCGCCACCGAGGCCGTCCCCTACGACCCCTTCGCGGATGATGCGGATGACGGGGAGGACGAGGACACCGAGCGCCACCACGTCGACAGCGCCCCGGGCGAGGAATACGCCGGCCTGGGTGACATGGCGGGCCTGCTCAAGGACCTGGATAAGCTCCGCGAGGCCCGCGCCCGGGAGAGCTCCTCCCAGCGCTCGCGCCGCGAGGCCCTGGACAAGTTCCGCGAGCTGCGCGGGGCCAAGCGCGCCTCCCGCATCGTCGCCGACGGAATGGTGGAGCTGCCCTGGATCCCGCCCGGTGACCCGAGGGACGCACTGCGCGAGCCGGAGGTCGCCCACGTGGAGAAGGGTATCCCCATGCCCCAGCTCCACCCCGGCGACATCGTGGCCGGCCAGTACGAGATCATGGGTGTCATCGCCCACGGTGGCATGGGCTGGATCTATCTCGCTCACGACCACCACGTCGCCGACCGCGTCGTGGTGCTCAAGGGCCTGCACTCGGCAAAGAACGAGGACGAGGCAGCCGCGGCGGCCGCGGAGCGGGAGTTCCTCGCGGACGTGACCCACCCGGGCATCGTGAAGATCTTCAACTTCATCGACGACCCGCGGGTGCCCGGCGGGTTCATCGTCATGGAGTACGTGGGCGGGCCGTCGCTGCGCGAGCGCCGCAACGAGCAGCCCAGCCGCCTTCTCCCGGTGGACGTGGCCATTGCGTACCTGCTGGAAATCCTGCCCGCGCTCGGGTACCTGCATTCGCGCGGCGTGGTCTACAACGACCTGAAGCCGGACAACATCATCGTCACCGAGGACCAGGTCAAACTCATCGACCTCGGCGCGGTTTCCGGCATCGGGGCCTTCGGCTACATCTACGGCACCAGGGGGTTCCAGGCGCCGGAGGTGGTGTCGGAGGGGCCGTCGATAAGCAGCGACATCTACACGGTCGGCCGCACGCTCGCGGCGCTCGTGGTGGACCTGCCGCGGGAGGGCAAGGCCTACGCGCCGGGGATCCCCTCGCCGACGCACGAGCCGACTTTCCGCCGGTACCTCTCGCTGTACCGGCTGATCATGCGCTGTTGCGACCCCGACCCGGCGCTCCGCTTCGGCAGCGTGCGCGAGCTCGAGGCGCAGATGCTGGGTGTGCTGCGCGAGTGCCTCGCCATCCGCGACGGTGTGACCTACCCCGCCCAGCACTCCCTGTTCTCCCCGCAACGTACGACCTTCGGCACGAAGCACCTCGTGTTCCGCACCGACCAGCTCATCGACGGCATCTCGCGCACGGTGGAGATCACCCCGCAGGAGGTCGTGGCGGCCCTGCCCTCCCCGCTTATCGACCGCACCGATGTCGGGGCATCGATGATCCAGGGCACCTCCTACCAGGAGCCCCAGGAGACCCTGGAGAACCTGCGCCAGGCGATGCAGACCCCGCAGTACGAGCAGTCCACCGAGATCCCCTTCGGAGTGGTGCGCGCCATGCTGGACATGGGCCTGACCTACCAGGCCCGGACCTGGCTGGCCTCGCTGACCGAGCACCTCGTGCACAACTGGCGCTACCCGTGGTACTCCGGGGTGATCAATACACTGCTCGGCGAATACCGCGACGCGCAGCGCGACTTCACCCGCGTGCTGGACCAGGTCCCCGGCGAGGCGGCGCCGAAGCTCGCCATCGCCGCCATCGACGAGCTGATCTGCCAGCAGACCGGCCCGTACACCACGGACTTGTTGCGCGACGACATCGCCCGCGCCACCGCCGGGATCCGCACCAACCTGGCCGACCTGCCAAACTCCGTTTTCGAGGAGTGGGAGGAACGCGGCCTGCTCACCCCCGGGTGGGAGCTGCTTGGCGACGACCCCGCCATCCTGCGCTACAACGCCCTGCGCCTCTACGCCCTCGTGTGGCAGACCAACCCCACCACGGTCTCGGCCGCATTCGGCCTGGCCCGGCTTCTCATGGCGGAGTCCGAGGTGGAGCTCGCCGTCGCGGCGCTCGACCGCGTCCCGCAGTCCTCCCGGCACCACCGCATGGCCAAACTGACCTCCATCCTCGACCTGGTCTCGGCGGAGCTGACGGAGTCGCGCATCCGCCGCGCGGCGCGGCGGCTGGAGGAGATCCCCAACAACGAGCCACGGTTTTTGCAGATCAAGGTGTACGTGCTGCGCGCCGGGCTGACCTTCCTGCGCGAGGCCGGGGTGGAGAAGGCGGCATCGGAGCACCACCTCTTCGAGTACCCCTTCACCTCCCGCGGGTTGCGCCGCGGGCTCGCGGTGACGCTCCGGGAGCAGGCGCGCCTGGCCCCGTACCCGCAGCACCGCTACGCGCTGGTGGACATGGCCAACAAGGTGCGGCCGCCCACCTGGTTCTGAGCCGGGGGCGGCCGGGAAACGGCGGGCCGGTGCGCTACAGGGCCTTGGCCAGGTGCGCGGCCTTCTGCGCGATGGCGAGCTCCTCGTTGGTGGGCACCACGAGGACGGTGACGGCGGAGTCGTCCGCGGAGATGACCCGGGGGCCGTCGTTGGGCTGGTCGTTGCGCTCGGGGTCGATTCTGATGCCGTACATCTCCAGGTTGTCCAGTGCATCGCGGCGCACGAACTTGTCGTTCTCCCCCACCCCGGCGGTGAAGGTGATGGCGTCGACGCGGCCCAGGGCGATCATGTAGGAGCCGATGTAGCGGCGCAGCTGGTTGATGTAGACGTTGTACGCCAGCCAGGCATCCTGGTTCTCCTCGTCGATCATGGCGCGCAGCTCGCGGAAGTCGTTCACGCCCGACAGGCCCTTGACGCCCGACTGGCGGTTGAGCAGGTTGTCGATCTCGTCGATGCTCATCCCGCCCTGGCGCGCCAGGTGGAAGATGATGCCCGGGTCGATGTCGCCGCTGCGGGTGCCCATCACCAGGCCGGCCAGCGGGGTCAGGCCCATGGAGGTGTCAATCGGGTGGCCGTTGGCCACCGCCGAGCAGGAGGCGCCGTTGCCCAGGTGGAGCACGATCTGGCGGGTGTGGCGCGGGTCGCGGCCGATGATGCCCGGCACCTGCGAGGAGACGAACTCGTGCGAGGTGCCGTGGAAGCCGTAGCGGCGGATCTGGTTGCGGCCGGCCACCTCGGCGTTGATGGCGTAGACCGCAGCCGCCGGCGGCAGGTGCCGGAAGAAACCCGTGTCGAACACCGCGACGTGCGGGATATCCGGCAGCAGCTCGCGGGCCACCTCGATGCCGTCGATGTTGGCCGGGTTGTGCAGCGGAGCAAGCGGGATGAGCTCGCGGATGCGTTCGACAACCTCGTCGACGATGAGCTCCGGCTCGGAGAAGACCATGCCGCCGTGAACGACGCGGTGGCCCACGGCGGTGATGTCCAGCTGCGTCGGCCCGAGGCCCCTGGAGTCCAGGATGCGGAACGCTTCCTGCAGGCCCACCTTGTGCGTCGGGATGGGCTTCTGCGTGACTTCCTTGCCGTCGGCATGCTTGATGGTGACGCGCCCGGAGGGCTCACCGATCTGCTCCACCAGGCCCGAGACGAGGGGCGGCTGCGCCGCGTCGGCGGTGGGGTCGAGGATCTGGAACTTGATCGAGGAGGAACCCGAGTTGATGACCAGCGAGTACATTTAATTTCCCCCTGCCTGGATGGCGGTGATGGCCACGGTATTGACGATGTCGCGCACCGTCGCGCCGCGGGAGAGGTCGTTGACCGGCTTGTTCAGGCCCTGCAGGATCGGGCCCACCGCGAGCGCGTCGCCGGTGCGCTGGGCGATCTTGTAACCTGCGTTGCCCGCCTCGAGGTCCGGGAAGATGTAGACGCTCGTCTCGCCCGCCACCGGGGAGTCGGGGGCCTTCTTCTTTCCCACGCCCGGGTCGCACGCGGCATCGAACTGCAGGGGCCCGTCGACCTTGAGCTGCGGGTCGGCGGCACGCGCCGCCTCGACGGCCGCGACGGCGCGGTCCACATCCGGGCCCGAACCGGACGTGCCGGTGGAGTAGGAGAGCATGGCGACCTTCGGGTCGATGCCGAACTGCGCCGCCGTCTTCGCCGAGACGACGGCGATTTCGCCGAGCTGCTCAGCGGTGGGGTTGGGGTTGACTGCGCAGTCCCCGAACGCCCAGAGCCGCCCGCGCATGACCATGAGGAAGATGGAGGAGACCACCGAGGAACCCGGGGCGGTCTTGATGATCTGGAAGGAGGGCTTGATCGTGTGCGCCGTGGTGTGGGCCGCGCCGGAGACCATGCCGTCCGCGAGACCCTTGTGCACCATCATGGTGCCGAAGAAGGAGATGTCGCGCATGGTCTCGCGCGCCTGGTCGAGCGTGACCCCCTTGGCCTTGCGCAGCTCCACGAAGTCCGCGGCGAACTCCTCGAGGAGGTCGGACTCGAGATGGTTGATCACGTCGGCCCCGGAGAGATCCACGCCGAGCTCACCGGCGCGGCGCGTGATGTCTGCGGGCTCGCCGAGGATGGTCAGCTTGGCGACGCCCCCCGCCAGCAGCTCCCCCGCCGCCTGCAGGATCCGGTCGTCCTCGCCCTCCGGCAGGACGATGTGCGCCTGCTTCTCCTTCGCGCGCTTGAGCAGCCACGACTCGAAGACCACCGGCGACATCACCTGCCCGGGCTCCCCCGCCTCCCCCGCCTCCCCCGCCTCCGCGAGGGCATCGGCGAGGCCGTCGGCGGTGACCACGGCCGCGACCGTCGCCCCCAGCTCGGCCGCCCGGCGCTGCGCCAGGCCAGCCCTCCCCGCGTTGTCCGCGAGGATCACGACGGGCACGCCGAGCGCCGAGGCGAGATCTGCGTCGAAGGGCAGGTCGCCGGTTCCCGCGACGAGGGCGGGGCCGTCGGCAAGCGGCTCGCGGGCGTAGACCGCCGAGAGGTCGGTGGCGTCCTCCCCGAGGGAATCGAGGCGCACCAGGCGCAAGCCGTTCTGCGAGGCCACCTGTTCCAGGTCAATCCCGTCAAAGTTACGGTTGGCCAGGGTCAGGAGTACGGACTGTGAAGCTGCCATTTATCAACCTTTCGGTTCCGCGCCCCGCAGGTAAGGCGGGGCACGGGCGGGACGAACAAACTCGGCCCCAGTCTAACCGGGTGATAACTTTCGGATAGCAAAATACCTGTGAACAAGGTCACAGGTTAAACCCCGCAGTGACGTATCCGCAGGTGGCGCACCCGAGACCGCGCCTACACCGGCACCTCCGCCAACGCCTCCGCGGCGCGCGCCGCGCGTTCCCGGGCCTCTCCGACCGTGTCCGCGGTGGAGCGGACCATGACGGTGTCCCCCACGAAAACGATCCCGGTCTCCTCCACGGCCATCGCCCGGGCGAGCCCGGCGCGCCCCACATCCCCGGCCGGAACGTAGCGCGCGGCCCCCGGGGAAACGAGGGTGACATCGATGGGCAGCCCCAGGACCGCGCGGGCGTGCAGGTCGAACTCGTTGATGCGCTGCGTCGCCCCCGTGATCATCCCGTCGAGGCTCGGGCGCGGGCTGACCTGCGAGAAGTAGACCTCGTCGCCGTCGACGAATAGGTCGATCGCGTAGATCCCCTGCACCCCGATCGCGCCCGAGATGCGCGCCGCGATCGAGCGGGCGTTCTCCATCGCCGCCGTTGACAGGGGCGCGGGTTGCCACGTCTCCACTAGGCGGCCCTGCTCGTGGCGGGTGCCGATGGGCTCGCAGAACCACGTCGACAGGTGCCCCGTCACCGGGTCGATGGAGCGGGCGGTGAGGATGGTGCACTCGTAGTCGAAGTTGACGTAGCGTTCCACCGCCACGCGGCCGTCGCGCTCCGGGTCATAGGCCTTCTCCCACGCCGCCGCGAGGTCCTGGGGGCCGGTGACCACGGTCTGGCCCTCTCCCCCGGTCGAGGTGCAGGGCTTCACGACGCACGGGTACCCCACCCGGTCAGCGCAGGGCTCCAGGTCATCGAAGGTGCTGACAAACTCGTACGCCATGGTGGGCAGCCCGTGCTCCTCGGCGGCGGTGCGCCGGATGCCCTCCCGGTTGCGGGTGATGCGGCAGGCCTCGACGGAGGGGATGAGCTCGGTGCCGGTCGCGGCCTCCAGCTCGGCCAGCTGGTCGGCGGGGGCGGGCTCGCACACCACGGTCAGCGCGGGGCGCACGCCCTCGGGGACGCCGAGGGCGGTGCCGAGCTTGACGCTGCCCACGACGGGCACGAACCCGAGGCGGCGAAACGAGGACGCGAGCTCCTCCGCCAGCATCCCGCTCCCCAGGATGAGCACCTGGTTGTTTTCTGCCGAGATCATGTGGTTGTCTGCACCTTTCGCTGAAATATCCACCACACCCTAACGCAGGGCGCGGCGGGAGCGAAAAGGTGGCGGCGGGCGAATGTCAGCGTTGCATCACGTCGTGGCGCACGATGGTCTGGTCGCGGCCCGGGCCGACGCCGATGTAGCTCATCGGCGCTCCCGAGAGCTCCTCCAGGCGCAGGACGTAGTCCTTCGCCTTCTGGGGAAGGTCGTCGAAGTCGGTGATGCCCGTGATGTCCTCGTCCCAGGCCGGCATCGTCTCGAAGATCGGCACGGCGTGGTGGAACTGGGACTGCGTCGGCGGCATCTCGTCGAAACGCTCGCCGTCGACGTCGTAGGCCACGCAGATCGGGATTTCTCCGATGCCGGTGAGCACGTCGAGCTTGGTCAGGAAGTAGTCCGTGAAGCCGTTGACACGCGAGGCGTAGCGGGCGATGACGGAGTCGTACCAGCCGCAGCGGCGCTTGCGCCCGGTGTTGACGCCCACCTCGCCGCCGACCTCCTGGAGGTAGTCGCCCCACTTGTCAAAGAGCTCCGTGGGGAACGGGCCCGCGCCGACGCGGGTGGTGTACGCCTTGATGATGCCCAGCGACGCCGTGATCCTCGTCGGGCCGATGCCCGCGCCGACGCACGCGCCGCCGGCGGTCGGGTTGGAGGACGTGACGAAGGGGTAGGTGCCGTGGTCGACGTCGAGCATGGTGGCCTGGCCGCCCTCCATGAGCACGTGCCTGCCCTCGTCGAGTGCCGTGTTCAGGGTGTACTCCGCGTCGATGACCATCGGCTTGAGCCTTTCGGCGTAGCCCATGAAGTAGTCCATCACCTCTTCGACGGAGATGGCCTTGCGGTTGTACATCTTCACCAGCATCTGGTTCTTCACGTCCAGCGCCGACTCGATCTTCTGGCGCAGGATGGACTCGTCGAAGATGTCCTGGGTGCGGATGCCCACGCGCGCAACCTTGTCGGCGTAGGCGGGGCCGATGCCGCGGCCGGTGGTTCCGATGGCCCGCTTGCCCAGGAACCGCTCCTGCACCCTGTCGAGGGTCTGGTGGTACGGCGCGACCAGGTGCGCGTTGCCGGAGATGCGCAGGCGCGACGCGTTGGCACCGCGCTCCTCCAGGCCGTCGATCTCCTCGAACAGGGCCTGCAGGTTAATCACCACGCCGTTGCCCAGGATGGGCGTGGCGTTTTCCGAGAGCACACCCGCCGGGAGAAGCTTCAGCTCGTACTTCTCTCCGCCGACAACCACGGTGTGACCCGCGTTGTTGCCGCCGTTCGGCTTCACGACGTAATCGACCTTGCCGCCGAGAATATCCGTGGCCTTGCCCTTACCTTCGTCGCCCCACTGGGCGCCGACGATGACGATGGCGGACATGTCCTCTCCTTAAATAGGGTGCTTGCCAGCGTTATTGTAGCGTGAGGGCCATGCGGCTCCTCCATTGCGCGTGCGCATCGCCATTGCTTATCGACGGCGCGGCCAACGTCACACTTCCCGCCGTGCCCTCCCGCGCGGACCTGCGGTTCCTGGATGAGGCGGCCCGGGAGCTCCTGCCGGTGGACCCGACACCCTCCCTCGACGAGATCGCGGCCTCCCCCTCCGTGGCCCACATGGGTGAGCCCACGTTGGCCCCGCAGCACCCCGCCGAGCGTCTCCGCGTGGTGGTCTCCGGCTCGGATGCCGCGCTCGCCGCCGTGCTCACCCGCATGATGCGCGCGGACTACCTGTGGGCCGAGGTGGCCTACATTCCCCTCGACCCGACCTCCGCCGCCGCCGCCGTGTGGGGCGTGGCCGGGCTGGCCCGGGCCGAGCTGATGGACGCGGCGGTGGAGGCCGAGGTTGCGCCCTCCCCCTGCATCCGCACCGACCGGTCCGAGGTGATCGCCGGTTCCGCGACGCTGAGCAACATCGACCCCGGAAAGGAGTACGTCGGGGAGATCGTCGTCGACTCCGCCGTCCTTCTCTTCCGGGAGGATTCGGGGGAATCCGGCCGTTTCCACGGGTCGTTCGGCGCGAGGGTCGTTCCCATGAACACCGCCCCGGGCATTGCGGCGACCCGCCTGGTCACCCCGCTTTCCTCCGGTGGCCGGCGGGGTCGCCGCTCCCCGGAGGAGCTGGAGAGGCTCTCCCGGCTCCCCCTGGGCGGGTGGCTCACCCGCCGGGCGGGCGTCGCGCCGGGCCAGGTGGACCCCGGGAGCGTCCTCACGGGGCGGGCGGTGCAGTCCGGAGGCGTGGGCATCCGCGTTTCCATCGACGGAGTGGAACGGCCCCGCCCTGTGGACCGCGTCACCTTCTACCGCCACTTGCGCGACCTCCAGAGCGTGAACTTGAGCCCCGTAGCCACGGTGTGAACTAAATCACACCTACCGTTTGAGGCGCTCGATGCCACTATTTTCCGCCGGTTTCCAGCCTAAAGAAACCTGAACGTTGGCGTAGATTATCCGCGTTTTCGCAGTTCAGAGGGGACGACGGGGGGATTGTACCGAAGGTACCCGGCCGGTTCCACTAACTTTTCGGTAACGGGACCCGATCCGTCAACCCCCGCTGCACGGCCCCGGAAACCTGCATACGTTGGTCCTTGTTCGCATGAACCGCGGAGATCGCACCGCGACCGGCTCCACAGCCGGACGCAGAGGTGGATACCGCGCACATAGACAAAGGAGATTCAACGACTCATGGCTGATTACAACCGCATTGAAGACCTTGCCCGCGCAACCGCCTACGACGTTGACGGCGACAAGATCGGTTCCGTCAAGGACGTCTACGTTAACGACAACTCCGGCCAGCCGGACTTCGTTTCCGTGAGCCACGGCATGTTCGGTGGCGGCGATTCCATCGTTCCGCTCCGCGGCCACAGCCTGCGCGACGGCGAGCTGCACCTCGCCTTCCCGAAGGACCGCATCAAGGACGCTCCGGATCTGGACGAGAACGGCCACCTGACCAATGAGGACCAGGAGGCGTTCTACCGCCACTACGGTCTCGAGGGCACCAAGGATGTCACCACCTACGAGACCGGCCGCCGCGATGTTGCCGGTGTCGACCGTGACCGCGAGGTGCGCGACCACGACGTCGTCGACCGTGACCGCCGCGACAACACCGACGGCATCGTCCGCTCCGAGGAGCAGCTCAACGTCGACAAGGAGCGCGTCGAGACCGGCCAGGTCCGCCTGCGCAAGTACGTCGTCAACGAGACCGAGACCGTCGAGGTTCCGGTTGAGCGCGAGGAGGTTCGCGTGACCCGCGAGCCCATCACCGATGCCGACCGCGCAAACTTCCGCGGTGACCTCGGCAACGACGAGGCTTCCGTCACCCTCCACGAGGAGCGCGTGAACGTCAGCAAGGAGTCCGTGCCGGTGGAGAAGGTCTCCCTCGACAAGGACACCGTCCGCAGCACCGAGCGCGTTTCCGAGGAGCTCGCCAAGGAGCGCATCGAGACCGAGGGCAACGTTGTCGACGAGACCAACGGTCGTCACTGCGACGATGTCCGTGGCCGCGACGTCCGCCCGGACACCGACTTCGGTGCCGACAAGCGCTAAACACGCCGGGTCCTAAGAAGCCCGCACCTTAAGCGAAGCCCCCGAGCCACCGGCTCGGGGGCTTCGTCGTGCGCCACCTACACCGGCCCACCCGCCAGCCGGGTCCGCCAGCGCGAACAGCTACTCCGGGCGGTAAATCTCCGGCGGGTATTTCGGCGTCTCGGAGGTGGGGACGAGCACGGCCACGGCGGATTCGCGGGACATGCCGCACACCTGGAGCAGGTCGACAATGATGGAGCGGGACTGGGCGAGGATGACGTAGGCGGAGAGCACCGCCCCGTTCTCCACCACGTCCATGCCGGCAGCATGGCCCAGGGCGCGCAGTTCGTTGACGGCATCCGGGATGACGCTCGCGGGAATGCGGCGGGCCCGCACCTCGTAGACCTCCGAGATGTCCAGACAGATCTGGGCGAGGGAGTCGATGATCTCCACCTGCGCGGGTGTGACGCGGTCGTTGTCCTCGCACAGGACGTGCGCCCGCCGGGCGAGCACGCGGGTGCTGCGCACCGCCTGGTCCATGGGCAGGATCACCCGGTTGAGGGACTGGAGGTAGCGTCGCGCCCCCCAGAGGAACGGTGACAGCTTGGCGGACTCCTGCCCCGAGCGGATGGCGCTGGCCATGTCGTCGACATCGTGCTGGCTGTCGCGGATCGCCTCGAGGGCGTCGGTGATCGTTTTCTCGTCGCCGGTCCTCAGGCCCTCCGCGACGTCGTCGAGCACGGAGGACATGAGCCCCAGGACCTCCGCGATTTCCGATCGGGCGCGCGACATGGGCCACTGCGGGATGAGCGCGAGGGTGAGCATTGCCACCACCGAACCGATGATGGCGTCCACCGTGCGGTCCAGCCCGGTGACCTCCCCCCCGGGCGGCATGATCGTGGCGATGAGAATCGAGCCGATGGCCACCTGGTTGCTCACCAGCTGCGACTTGGAGAAGAACGACGCGATGAGCAGGGAGCCGCCCACGATGACGGCAATCTGCCACCCTCCCTTGCCGATGTGGGCGAAGATGAGGTCCCCCACCAGCACGCCCAAGATGCAACCGATGGAGATGTCCAGGGCCTTCTGGATGCGCTCGCCGCCCATCATGCCGATGACGATGATGACGGAGATCGGCGCGAAGAAGGGCTGCTTGTGGCCGAAGACGTGGGAGGCTATCCAGAACGCGAAGCCGGCGGCGACGGCGATCTGGGTGATGGGGAGCAGCCGGTTTCGCACGCGGGTCACGCGCGCGTGGATGGAGCTGTCGATTTGCCGCAGGCGGTCCCGGGTGCCCATTCGTGTCTTGGCCATGGGCTTAGACTAGCCCGCCGCCCGGCAACGCAAAACGTCCCACCGGGCGGGCCGGCGGGACGTCGATAAGCGGGCGTTACTTGTTCAGGGAGGAACCCACGGAGTGCAGGTCGTGGCACGCCTCGATGACGCGCTCCGACATGGACTGCTCCGCCTTCTTGAGGTAGGAACGCGGGTCGTAGGCCTTCTTGTTGCCCACCTCTCCGTCAATCTTGAGCACTCCGTCGTAGTTCTCGAACATGTGCGAGGCGATCGGGCGGGTGAACGCGTACTGGGTGTCGGTGTCGACGTTCATCTTGATCACGCCGTAGCGCAGGGACTCCTCGATCTTCTCCTTCTCGGAGCCGGACCCGCCGTGGAAGACGAAGTCGAAGGGCTTGTCGCCCTCGTTGAGCCCGAGCTTTGCGACGGCCGCCTTCTGGCCCATGTCGAGCACCTCGGGACGCAGCTTCACGTTGCCCGGCTTGTACACGCCGTGGACGTTGCCGAAGGTCGCGGCAAGCAGGTAGCGGCCCTTCTCACCGGTGCCGATGGCGTCGATGGTCTTCTCGAAGTCCTCCTGGGAGGTGTAGAGGTTCGCACCGGCCTTCGCCTCGATGCCGTCCTCCTCGCCACCGACGACGCCGATCTCGACCTCGAGGATGATGTTGGCCCGGCGCGCCTTCTCCAGCAGCTCCTGGGCGATCTCGAGGTTCTCATCGATCGGGATGGCGGAGCCGTCCCACATGTGGGACTGGAACAGGGGCAGCTCACCGCGGTCGACGCGCTCCTGGGAAATGGCCATGAGCGGGCGGACGTACTCGTCGAGCTTGTCCTTCTGGCAGTGATCGGTGTGCAGCGCAATGTTGATGTCGTAGTGGTCCGCCACCTCGTGGGCGAACGCCGCGAGCGCCTGGGCGCCGATAACCTTGTCCTTCAGCGCCAGGCCCGAGCCGAACTCGGCACCGCCGAGGGAGAACTGGATGATGCCGTCGGACTCAGCCTCGGCGAAACCCTTGATGGCCGCGTTGATGGTCTCCGACGAGGTGCAGTTGATCGCCGGGAAGGCGAAACCCTGCTCCTTCGCGCGGTCGAACATCGCGTTGTAGACCTCTGGGGTGGCAATGGGCATGCTGGAAACCTCCGGTTTGCGAGTTGCGTACAACCCCCAGTATGCCTTCTTTACCGGGCGTTCGCAGCCGCCACTTTCGCCGCGGCCTCGAGCAGCATCCATCCCGCGAGCTGCACCGACAGGTCCCGCTCGTCGATGCGCACGAGCCCCACGGCCTCGCTGATCGACGACGGCCCCACCCCGTAGTTGTGCGGCAGCCGCGCGTCCTCCGTCCAGTCCGAGGCGAAGATCGGCAGGCCGTCGACCTCCAGGCGGTGCTCCCAGAGCGACTCCGCGGAGGCCATGACGAGGCGCGCCGCGAGCTGCTTCGTCGCGAGGTTTTCCCGGCTGTCCTCCGGCATGCGCACGGCCACGTCGGCGAGGTAGCGCACGAGGATGCCCTGGAACAACCCCCCGTCGCCGTCGCGCGTCTCGTGCGGCGGGCACATGATCACCCCTCGCGGCGTGGCGAGGTTGCGGTCGATGGCGCGCACCAGGGCGCGGATGTGGGTGATGTAGAAGACGGAGGCGTCCGCGCGGTGGGAGTGGTCGAAGGAGTCGATCGGCTCGTCGTCCGCCAGTCCGACGTCGTGGCGCAGGGCGGTGGCGATCTCCAGGCTCGCGCCCAGGACGGTTCCCTGGTTGTAGGTGTAGATCTTGTCGACGATCTCGGGGCCGTGCATGCGCATGCGGATGCCGTCCTGCACCAGGCCGGTGTCGGCCATGAGGTTGTCGTAGATCCAGTCCACCATCTCGCGGGACTTGTCCAGCCTGCCGGTGCGGGCGAAGAGGATCGCGGCCGGGCCGTTGGAGGGGACGTTGTAGAAGGTCTCGTTCGCCCGCCACGGCAGCACGCCCATGTTCGGGTCGATCCCCTCGAGGATGTCGAATTCGAGGGCCGTGAGCTGCTTGGTGCGCGTGAAGCCCTCGAGCGCGAGGGCGCGGTTCCACGCGAGGGCCAGCCACGACTTGTCGTCGTAGTAGCGGTTCGCGGTCAGTCGTCCCCGGCTGCGCAGGTAGATCCCGCGGATGGTGTGGCGGATACGCCTGCGCCGCAGCTTGGTCGAGCGGCGGTAGGCGGCGTCGATGAGGCACTCGAGGTAGTGGGCCTGCCACCAGTAGTGCCAGTGCAGGAAGGTGGTCTCCCTCCAGCTCGGGGGCCAGGCGACCCGGGCCAGGTTGGTGCGGGGGATACCCAGCAGGCGGGCGGCGTGGCGCTCCTCGATGGCCGATTCCGCCAGGTCAGCGCGGTGGGACCACGTTTCGGGCAAGGCTACCTTCTCTCCAAATAACGGTGCTGCCATGTATATTGCCAGAATTACCAGGAATGTTTCAGGTTCGCGTGCTGCCGGATCCACGCGTGCATGGCGATCCCGGCGGCCACACCTGCGTTGATGGAGCGCGTGGAGCCGAACTGGGCGATGGAGCAGATCATCGCCGCCTGGCTCTGGGTGGCCTCCGTGATCCCGGGGCCCTCCTGCCCGAACACGAGGACGCAGTGCTCCGGAAGCTCGGCCGTCTCCAGCGGAACCGAGCCCGGGGTGTTGTCAATCGCGACCACGGCCAATCCCCTATCCCGCGCCCACTTCATCAGGTCCGCCACGGTTTCGTGGTGGTGGATGTGCTGGTAGCGGTCCGTGACCATCGCGCCACGGCGGTTCCACCGCCGCCGGCCCACGATGTGCACGGCCTCGGCGAGGAACGCATTCGCCGTGCGCACGACCGTGCCGATGTTCATGTCATTCTCGAAGTTCTCGATGGCGACGTGGAACGGGTGGCGCCGGGAGTCAAGGTCGGCGTTGATGGCCTCGAGCGACCAGTAGCGGTACGCGTCGACGACGTTGCGGGTGTCGCCCCCCGCGAGGAACGCCGGATCGTAACGGGGATCCCGCGGCCAGGGCCCCTCCCACGGGCCAACGCCGTGGCGTCCCTCCGCCCACTCGGTGGGCCCGCGCTGCTCGCTAGGCGAGTCCAAGATCACCGAGCCCGAGCAGGTAGCGGTATTCCAACCCGGCCTCCTCCAGCACTTCCTTCGCACCGGTGGCCCGGTCGACGACCGTGGCCACCGCGACGACCTCGGCCCCCTCGTTGCGGCACGCCTCGACAGCCGTGAGCGGGGAGTTGCCGGTGGTGGTGGTGTCCTCGACCACGAGAACCCGCTTGCCCTCGATGCCCGGTCCCTCGATCCGGCGCTGCATCCCGTGCTTCTTGGCCTCCTTGCGCACCACGAAGCAATCCACGCCGCGCCCGCCCGCGTGCATCACCGCCGTGGCGACGGGGTCGGCGCCCAGGGTGAGGCCGCCGACGGAATCGAACTCGAGGTCCGAAGTCAGCTCGGTGAGCAACTCGCCGATCAGCTTCGACGCGCGGTGGTGCAGTGTCGCACGCCGCAGATCCACGTAGTAGTCGGCCTCCTTGCCGGAGGACAGCGTCACCCTGCCGTGCACGACGGCGAGCTCCTTGACCAGCTCCGCCAGCTCGGCCTTCTTGGCCTCATTCACATTTCCCATGCCCACCAACCTTAGTCACCGAAGATCGAGGGTGGGGTCTGGTCCCGGCGCACTCGCGTGAGATCACCCGACGCGTCATCCCGCGCCGCGCCGTCGGCGATGGCCTCGACCTCGTCGCCGCCCACCGCGCGGTGGTCCATTACACCGCGCACCGCGCCCGTCGCGCGAGTCGGCAGTTCGAGGGGTTCCTCGGGCCGCTGCACCTTCGGCGCGGGTTCCTCCCGCTTGTCGACCTCCACCCCGGCATCAATCCTCTCCCCCATCTCCCGGGTCGGGTACTCGGGCACGACGACCTGCCACGTCTGCGGCGGCAGCACTCGGGCCGCGTCGGCGAGCAGGGCGAGCGGGGCGAGCATCGCGTCCCACTCCGCGGGTGAGGTGCCGTGCCCGGTCTCCGCGAGCACCCACTCGGACTCGAACCACACGGCTGTCACGGCCGCGGGCAGACGCTCCAGCGCGGTGCGCACCCGGATGTCCAGGAAGCGCTGCGCGGGGCCCACCTCGGTGGCGTGGACGGTGAAACCCTCCGCCTCACCGATCTCCACCAGGTCCGCGGAGGAGTCGGCACTGAACCCCCGCCGGCGCATGTCGACGACCACGTCGCTGACCTCGCCGGTACGCATGGCCATGACGGTCACACCGCCCAGGTCCATGACGAAGGTGTCGTGGCCGTACATGAGCCCCGAGGCGATGTCCTTGGCCACGGCCCCCGAGGCCGCCGCGCCCCGTGACCACTCCCCGTTGAGGAACTCGTCCTGCTTGGCGAACTCGAAGTTGTTGCGCTCCGCCCACGCCCGGCGCTCCCGGCGCGAGGCACCGGGGAGCTGCAGGCCCGAGCGGCGGTGCGGGCGCGGGGCGGGGGCCGGTTCAGGCTCGGGTTCGGTTTCGGTCTCGGTCTCCTCCGCCGGCGGTTCCCACTTGCGGAGTGTGATCGGCTCGGCCTGAGGTTCCGGCTCCGCGGGTTCCACCGGCACCCCGGCCTCGTCCTCTTCTGTGCTGCCCGGAATCTCGGCGGCCACCGGTTCAACAGGCTCCGGCCGGGTGGGACCGCCCTCGACGGCCTCACGCGGGGCCGAATCGAGCTCGACGGGTTGAACCTCAAGGGGTTCAACCACGGCAGGCTCGTCCTCTTCCGCGGAGAGGTCGGCGTCCGGCTCGGGCTCCGGCCGGGCGCCCGTGTCCGGGGCGGTGGAGGGGGCGTCGTCAAGCGGGGCGGGCTTGGCGGGACGCGAATCCGTGAGCAGCAGCGCCAGGGCCGCGAGAAGGGTAAGCGCGCCCAGAGAGAGAAGTATGTAGGCCATCGCGGTTAACTGTAGTTCGTGGTCGGGGGCCTAAAGATCACTGGCCACCGGGTTCGTGTGATCGCCGCTCCACTGCGACCAGCCCCCGATGTAGTGCGTGATCACGGGCAGGCCCGCGTGCTCCATCGCGGCGAGAAGGAGCGCCGAGTGGTTGCCGGAACCTGAGTAGACGATGGCATCCGCGGGGTCGGTGTTCTGGGTGATACCGATGCCGAAGAAGCGGTCGCGGATGTAGTCGACGTCCTTGACCTTGCGCGCCGTGTCGTCGAAAAGGTCGTAGACTGGGAGGTTCACGGCCTGCGGGATGTGGCCGGCCTTGAGGTCGAGCCGCTCGCGCCGCCCGCTGTAGCGGTTCGCCCCGCGGGCGTCGATGAGCAGACCCCCAAACTCCTTGACCTCATCGATGGTGGCCACGGGGATATTGCCGGGTTCGATCTCCACGTTGCCGAACACGGCGATGTTGCCGGGCCCGGCAACGGTTTCGTAACCGGCGCCATCCCAGGCGGCGAACCCCCCGTCGACGATGTGGACGTCCTCGATGCCCAGCCAGCGCAGGGTCCACCACAGCCGCGCGGAGAAGACCCCCGACCCGGTGTCGTAGATGTAGGTGGGGTGGCCGTTTTCAAGACCCCACTTGCGCACGGCCTTGAGCAACGTCGCGGGCTTCGGCAGCGGGTTGCGTCCCACGCGGCGGCCCGGCATGCCCGCCAGCTCCGAGGCCGGGTCGCAGAACATGGCGGTGGGAATGTGCTCCGACTGGAACTTCGACCATGCCTTGCCCTCCTCCGGTTCCCAGAGGGCCGCGATGACGGCCTGGTTGCGGCCGGAGTGGATGCGCTCGCGCAGTTCTTCAGCGGGGACAAAAACGCTCATGGGGCCCAGTGTAGGGTTTTGCCCGCTCTCACGCCGTGTAGCCGGGGGCCAGCTGGATGACGCCGTCGTCCTCGAGGCCGTCGAGCCACTCGGTGATTCCTTCCCGGGGGCAGTCCGCGCCGATGCTGGCGGCGAGCATGCCGCCGGGACCCACCTCCACGCGGCACCCGAAGGCGAGGAGGGTCTCGGCGATGTCGTGCGGATGCTCCTCGTTAGGCAGGATGCGCACCGTCGAGGCCCCGCCGCGGACGATCACCCGGTCGACGTGGAAGTGGCGGTTCACGCGGACACACTCGACGATGTCGCCGAGAGCGAGCGTCGTGTCGACGAACGGAACGCTGGCCACCACAAACTTGTTCTCGCCCAGCTGGTGCGCCGCCAGGTGCTCGTTTTCCACACCGGGAACGGCCACGCGGGTGATGATCGTCGTCGTCGGCTGCATGGTTCGTACCTTAGCCGGTGGGTCAAGTCTGCGGGCCGTCAATTCCCTGTGCACGTGGGCCCCGGACGCGACCCGACCGGGGCCGGTGCGCTTCGGCGCGGGCCCGGTCGGGTCGCGTCCGGGGCCCTGGTTGCGGGCTAGTAGCGGATGGACATGCGCCCGTCGATGGAACCCCGCTCCATCCGGTCGAAGACATCGTTGATGTCATCGAGCGAGCACTCCGTGACGTGCGGTTGGACCTCGCCGCGGGCGTAGAAGTCCAGTGCCTCCGCCATATCCTGGCGGGTGCCCACGAGGGAACCGCGGATGGTGATTCCGCGCAGGACGATGTCGAAGATCGGGGCCGGGAAATCCCCGGGGGGCAGGCCGATGAAGACGACGGTGCCGTTGGAGCGGGTCATTCCGATCGCCTGGCCGAAGGCCTCCGGGTGTACGGCGGTGACGAGGATGCCGTGGGCGCCGCCCTCGGTGAAGGCCTGCACCGCCTCTGCCGGATCAGTCTCCTGCGCGTTGACGGTGAACTCCGCTCCGAGGCGGGTGGCCAGTTCCAGTTTGTCGTCGGCGACATCCACTGCGATCACGCGCATGCCCATGGCGCGGGCGTACTGCACGGCCAGGTGCCCGAGGCCACCGATGCCGGAGATGACCACAAACTGCCCGGGCTTGGTCACGGTCTCCTTCAGGCCCTTGTACACGGTGACGCCGGCGCAGAGGATTGGCGCAACCTCGACGGGGTCCACCCCCTCCGGGATGCGCGGGGCGTAGCGGGTGTCGACGAGCATGTACTGGCCGAAGGAACCGTTGACGGTGTAGCCGCCGTACTGCGCCTGCGGGCAGTACGTCTCGCGGCCGGTGCGGCAGAACTCGCACTCGCCGCAGGCGGACCAGAGCCAGGCGTTGCCGACCATGTCTCCGACCTTGACGGTGTGCTCACCGGGGCCGAGCTCCACGACCTCGCCGACGCCCTCGTGGCCCGGGACGAACGGCGGGGCAGGTTTGACCGGCCAGTCGCCGTGGGCGGCGTGGAGGTCGGTGTGGCAGATACCCGAGGCCTTCAGTTTCACCAGCGCCTGGAACGGGCCGGGGGTGGGGAGGTCCATTTCGGTGACCGCGAGCGGGGAGCCGAACTGCTCGACTACCGCGGCGCGCATGGAGGTGGGTGCGGACATGGGAAAACTCCTTGTTTCGGGGAAGGTGTCCCCGCCACGCTAACGACGTTTTGTTAGGCGCGCAATAGAAATTCCCGGCGCGGGAGCTCCTCCCGTACCGCAGACGGGAGGGACCCCGCCGGATCCCTCCCCGCTGCGGTGATGCCCTAGGCGGCGTCGACGGTGAGGGACTCCCCGCCCTCGGCGACGTCCACGTCGACCGTGTCACCGTCGCGGATGTAACCCGCGAGCAGCTCCTTGGCCAGGCGGTCGCCGATTGCCTGCTGGATCACGCGACGCAGCGGACGGGCGCCGTAGGCCGGGTCGTAACCGCGGTCCGCCAGCCACGCCTTCGCGGCATCGGAGACGTGCAGCGTCAGGCGGCGCGAGGCCAGCCGGTCGGCGAGGAAGCCGAGCTGGATGTCGACGATGCCCACGAGCTGCTCCTCGGTCAGCGGGTCGAAGACCACGACGTCATCCAGGCGGTTGATGAACTCCGGCTTGAAGTGCGCCTTGACCGCCTGCATGATCTGATCGCGGCTGCCGCCCGCACCCAGGTTGGACGTCAGGATGACCACCGTGTTGCGGAAGTCCACCGTGCGGCCCTGGCCGTCGGTGAGGCGACCTTCATCAAGCACCTGGAGCAGAACGTCGAAGACGTCCTGGTGCGCCTTCTCAACCTCGTCGAAAAGCACGAGCGAGTAGGGGCGACGGCGCACCGCCTCGGTGAGCTGCCCGCCGGCGTCGTAGCCGACGTATCCCGGAGGGGCACCGACGAGACGGGCGACGGAGTGCTTCTCCCCGTACTCCGACATGTCGATGCGGATCATCGCGGCCTCGTCGTCGAAGAGGAACTCCGAGAGCGCCTTCGCCAGCTCCGTCTTGCCCACGCCGGTGGGGCCGAGGAAGAGGAAGGAGCCGATCGGGCGGTTCGGGTCCGCCACGCCCGCGCGGGAGCGGCGCACTGCGTCGGAGACGGCCGTGACCGCCTCGGCCTGCCCGATAACGCGCCCGCCGAGGACCGTCTCCATGTTGAGCAGCTTCTCGGTCTCGCCCTGCATCATCTTGCCGGAGGGGATGCCCGTCCAGCTGGACACGACGTCGGCGATCACGTCCGGGGTGACCTCCTCCGTGAGCATGGTGCGGGTGGAGTCGGAGGCCTCGGACTCGGCATGGGCGACCTCCTGCTCCAGCTCGGGGATGCGCCCGTAGCGCAGCTCGGAGACCTTGGCGTAATCACCCTCGCGCTCGGCGATCTCGGACTCGTTGCGCAGCTTCTCCAGCTCCTCCTTGGCCTGCTGGACGCGGTCGATCTCGGACTTCTCGTTCGCCCAGCGCGCCTTCATCTCACCCAGCTTCTCGCGCTGGTCGGCGAGCTCCTGCCGGAGGTTGACCAGGCGCTCCTGCGAGGCGGCGTCGGTCTCCTTCTGCAGGGCGATCTCCTCGATCTCCAGGCGGCGGACCACGCGCTCAAGCTCGTCGATCTCCTGCGGCGAGGAGTCGATCTCCATGCGCAGGCGGGATCCGGCCTCATCGACGAGGTCGATCGCCTTGTCCGGCAGGAAGCGGTTGGTGATGTAGCGGTTCGACAGCTCCGCGGCGGCCACCAGGGCGGAGTCCTGGATGCGCACACCGTGGTGCACCTCGTAGCGCTCCTTCAGTCCGCGGAGGATGCCGATGGTGTCCTCCACCGTCGGCTCACCCACGTACACCTGCTGGAAGCGGCGCTCGAGCGCGGCATCCTTCTCGATGTACTTGCGGTACTCGTCCAGGGTGGTCGCGCCGACGAGGCGCAGCTCGCCGCGGGCGAGCATCGGCTTGATCATGTTGCCGGCATCCATCGCACCCTCGCCCGTCGCACCGGCGCCGACGATGGTGTGCAGCTCGTCGATGAAGGTGATGATCTCGCCCTCGGAGGACTTGATTTCGTCGAGCACCGCCTTGAGGCGCTCCTCGAACTCGCCGCGGAACTTCGCACCCGCAACCATCGAACCCAGGTCGAGGGAGATGAGGGTCTTGCCCTTCAGGGACTCGGGGACGTCACCCGCCACGATGCGGCGCGCGAGGCCCTCGACGATCGCGGTCTTACCCACTCCCGGCTCACCGATCAGGACGGGGTTGTTCTTCGTCCTGCGCGAGAGCACCTGGACCACGCGGCGGATCTCCGAGTCACGGCCGATCACCGGGTCGATCTTGCCTTCGCGGGCGCGGGCGGTGAGGTCGGTGGAGTACTTCTCCAGGGCCTGGAACTGCCCCTCCGGGTCCTGCGAGGTGACCTTCTTGTTGCCGCGCACAGACGGGAAGGCGCCCTTGAGCACGTCGTAGGTGGCGCCCCGCTTCTTCAGCAGCTCGGCAGCCTCGTCGCTTCCGCGGGCGATGGCCGCGAGGAGCACCTCGGTGGAGACGTATTCGTCGCCGAGCTCGCTAGCCAGTTCCTGGGCGGTGTTGATCGCGTTGAGGGCGTCCCGGTTGAAGTTGGGGTTGGCCATGTTCTGGCCCTCCGCCTTGGGGTAACCGTCGACGATCTCACCGGCCTCGCGGGCCACCGTCAGGGGGTCGACACCGGTGGCCTTGAGCACCGGGGCGGCAATGCCGTCCTCCTGGGTGAGGATGGCCTCGAGGAGGTGGGCTGGGTGGATGTCCGGGTTGCCCGCGGAGGAGGCGCGCTGGAGCGCCTGCTGGATCGCCTCCTGGGTTTTGGTCGTGGGGTTGAAAGATGCCATGAATGCATCATCCTTTCTCGGGGTTCTTTTCACTCTAAATGTTTGTCGCATTAGGTGTAACGCGCCACAAATTGAGTGTGTTCCACTCAAGAGAAAATTTCTTCGCGGAAAGTTGAGCCACACCAGCTCAAGCTCGGAGGCGGCACGAAAAAGCCCCTCCACCGGGGCGGAGGGGCGGCAAGCAGGGTCGGCCGCTAGTCGGAGTTGATCAACTTGGCGCGCGTGATGCCGCCGTCGGGCCCGCCGAGCACCTCTCCGCGAGTCTTCCAGGCGGTGCCGTGCTTGTCCGCGGGCACCCACTTCAGGGCAAATGCGACCACCAGCACGGCCACGGCGATGGCGAAGGACGCCCAGCCGAATGCCGTCGTGAAGCCCGCGATGACCGCGATGGGCGCGAGGATCGTCATGCCGATCTCGAAGGGGGCGAAGCCGACGTAGGCCACGCCGTACTCGTTGAGGGTGCCCGACTTGAGCTTCGGGTCCACCATCTTGAGCAGGGCGATGCCCGTGGCGACGGCCGCCGTGGCCCAGCCCCAGCCGAAGATGCCGCGCTCGAGCCAGTACTCGCCGAAGAAGAGCGGCCCGGCCCATAGCATCCACGCCACGCAGAAGATGGTGCCCAAGACGAACATAAGCACTAGTGCCTGCCAGTACCCCGCCAACGCCGCCGGGACAATGGAGGCGATGCCGAAGGCGATCATGTAGTCCGTCGCCGCGCCGGAGATGGTGGTGATGGTTTCCTTGTCCAGGAACTCGTGGCGTCCGGTCGCGCGCAGCAGGATGCGGCCGACGAGCCCGACGATGAAAGACATGGCGAACAAGGGGATGGAGACGTTGGACCACTGGTCCTTGATCGCGCTGTTGGCCAGGTAGGCGATCAGCACGGTGAAGATGATGAAGCCGCCGTGCAGGGCGAGGGGCTCGATCGATGAGGGGTTCGTGGTCGCCTTGCCGATCGACGGGCGGTCGTCGAGGTTGCCGATGTAACCGGTGCGCAGGTCCTCCGGCAACTTACCCTGCAGCTCGGTGGCCTTGCCCTTGCGGATACCCCAGTTGGCCACGATCACGCCGCCCACGATGGCCACGAGCGTGCCCACCGTCGCGGAGGTGAAACCGATCGAGGACGCGTCGGCCACCCCGATCTCCCCCAGCGAGGAACCGACGGCGGCTGCGGTGCCGAACCCGCCCACGAAACCGACGGGCAGCATCATGCCGAACCAGGGTTCGGTGCCGAACAGAGGGGCGAACAGGTAGAGGCCGAGAAGGACGAACAGGCCCCACTGCCCCATGAACATCGAGGTGGAGTAACCCCACATGTTGCGCGCACCCGAGGCCACCGAGCCGCCGAGGTCCATGGAATACGCCATCGAGGCGAAGACCACCGCGATGAGGATCGTCGTGTAGGTGCCCATCTGGTCCGACCAGTCGATCACACCCGCGACCTCCGGGCCTAGGACGAGACCGATGAGACCGGCCGTGATCGGCGCGGGCAGGAGCAGCGACTGCAGCAGCTTGATCCGGTTGCGCAGCGCGTTGCCGACGATGAGGAGGATCGAGATCCAGCCGATGTCGAGCAGCAGCGTGTACGGGGTGTATTCCATTGACGGTCCCTCCCGGAGACACGGGAGCCCGCGAGCCCCCTGACTGAGCGGATATATACGTGAGCCTAACTGAACCTTGCGGCTTTCCCTCAATCAGTACCCTGGCATTCATGGGCGATTTCACAGCTTTGACAGGGCGCCTCGACGCCGCCGCGCCATTGCTCCGGGAGCGGTTCCTCACGACGCTCATCAGCGAGTTCCCCGCCGCGCGCGGCTTCTTCCCCGAATCCTCCACGGCAGTTCCACGCTCGCTTGTCGACGCCCTCTCCTGGCTGCTCCGGAACACGGACCCCGACACCCCGGACGGGCCGATGTTCCCGGAGGTAGTCCGCCGTCTGCACGCCGCGGCGCTCGACCTGCGCCGGTTCGGCTTCCCGCCCGAGGCCTACCCCACCTTCGCCGAGGTGGCGGGCCGGGTTCTGGCCGACACCGTTCCCGCCCCCGCCGACGAAATGGGGCGCGCCACCTGGGTGATCAACGCCGCGGCCGCGGAGATGGCCCGCGAGGCCGCCGCCGCCGACCTGGCCGGCATCCCCGCCGCCACCGCCGCGCGGGTCGTCTCCGTCGACGGGCGCGGGCCCGGTGGGCGCGTCAAGGTGGTGCGTCTCGAGGCGAGCATGCCCCTGGGCTACCGCCCCGGCCAGTGCGTTCCGGTGATGCACGTGGACCGCCGCGGGGAGTGGACAACCCTCGCCCCCGCCCTGCCCTCGAACCCCTACGGCCAGCTGGAGTTCCATGTCACGGACGAGCTGCCCGCCGGGGTGGGCGATTACGTCACGCTGGGTGCCGCCCGCGGACCCGTGGTCGCGTGCGGGGAAGGCGACCAGCTGGTCATCGTCGCGGCGGGCACCGGCACCGCGGCGGCCAAGGCCCTGGTGTTCGGTTTCCTGGAACAGGAGGCCAGGCCACGGGTTCACCTCGTCCTCCTGCCCGGCGGGGCCGGCTCGGTCGATGCGGGGTACGACACGGAGGTCTTCGGGGCTCTGGCACACCTGCACCCGTGGCTGCGGGTGACGCAGGCGGAATCTCCGGAGGTTCTCGCTCTCGATCTGGTGGGCGGGCGCCGCGTGGCGGTGTGCGGGCCGTCGAAAAGCGTCGGCACGCTCGCGCACTCCCTGCGGGGATCCGGTGCCGCGGAGGTGATCGAGCTGGCGTCCGATGCTCCGGCGGACTGGGGTTAGGGAAGGGTAAGGAGCCGGTGCGGGAGAACCAGCCGGTGCCTGCCGGGGACCGCACTCAGCGGTGGCGACGTGCGCGGCCGCTACCCCGGGAAAGTAAAGCCGCGGTGCCGGCAAGCAGCGCGAGGGAGACGTAAAGGTAAACGGCCGCGTAACTCAGCGGCGGAAAGTGGACGAGAATAAGCCCGGTGCCGAGCAGTGTCACGGCGGCGGCGACCCACGTAACCTTTCTGATCGCCCCGTGGAATGCGGCTTTCCCCGGCGTGGGCCGGGCGGCTACCCACGTTAGAAGCATCGCCAGGGTGACAGCGTCGGACATGAGCGTGAGAATCAGAGCCGCGACCAGGGCGAGTCCGCCGCCCACGTTCGTGTCCATCCCCTTGTGGCCCATGACCGCGTAGGCGAGAAAAGCAACCGCGGTCAGCCCCCAGATCAGGTGCGAACCCCACGCTGAAACGGAGCAGGATGCGCCCGCCATTCGGGAACGGGAGCCCGCCCCGGGGGTCCCGCTTGGGCCGTGGATTGGACGCGGTCACGCCAGTGACTCCGGCCCGCACTGTTTGACCCCCGCAGCGCGGATCCGGGACACAACCAATGCCAGCGCGGCGGTAACGACCGCGCTGGCCAGCAGGTATATGGAAGGGGAACTCGTCACGGGGAAATCGGTCATCAACGTCAACCAGGCGAAGAAAGTGGTCCCCGCTGCCACCCGTAAGACGAACCCCGGCCGGGGGAGTGTGGTGCCCCCTCCGCCGTCGGCAGGCGACCACGCCCACGCAACCAGCAGGGCCAGGGTGACCGCCTGGGCGAGACGGACAAGGTCGTAACCCAGAACGAAAGCGGCCGCCGCACCGAAATTCGTCTCGGTTCCCCTGTACCCGGTGATGAGAAACACCAGGAACGACACAAAGACAAGAAACCAGAGAGTCTTGGCCAGGACGGTGCACATTGTGGACAATCCGCGCATGTTCGGGCCACCTTTCGTTTGCCCAGCGAACGGTTAGTTTACCCTAAGCAGTTTCGCGTACGGGCCGAACGAGTGAACGGCTTTCCGCCCGCCTTGAAGCAGCCCAATAGCGCCCCTAAAGCAGGGGAAGCGCCCGGCGCGCTTCCGCGACCTCCCCGAGATCAATGTCCGCGTAGAGGATCTCCTCGCCGTAGCCGGCCTCCGCAATGCGCTTGCCCGTCGGCGACACCACAACGGAGTAACCGATCCCGGTCGGCCCGCTGGCCTCCCCCGCCTCCGCCTCCCCGCCGGGGCGCGCCTGGTCGGCGGCCGCGATGTAGACCCCGGTGTCGAGTGCGCGTGCGACGGTCAGGGTGCGCCACTGCTCGAGCTTGCCCTCCCCGTCCGCCCAGCTGGTGGGCACCACGATGACCTCGGCGCCGAGGCGGGCGAGGTCCTTGAACTGCTCGGGGTAGCGGATGTCGAAGCACGTGGCCACCCCCACCACGGTGCCTTCGTGGGCAAACGTGACCAGGTCCGATCCCGGCTTCACGGTGTCCGACTCGCGGTAGTCGTAGGCGTCGTAGCAGTGGATCTTGTCGTACCCCTTGTGCACACCGTCACCCGTGATCAACGCGGTGTTGTACACGCGGTTGAGCTCCCCATTTGAGTCCGCCGGGCGGAACATGCCCGCCACAATCGTCACGCCGAGCTCCGCCGCCAGGTCGCGCATCGCCGTGGCGAACGTACCGTCAAGCTCCTCGGCTTGGGTGTCCAGGCGCCCCTGGTCGAAGGCCTGCATCGTCGCCTCGGGTAGCACGATGAGAGTCGCGCCCGCCCCGGCGGCCTCGCGGACCTTCGGCGAGATAAGCTCGAGGTTCTTTTCTTTATCACCCGTGGTGGTGACCTGCAACAGCGCAATCTTCATGCAGCCACAATATGTGGAAAACACGCGGCCCACCATGAGTTGTCCACAACCCCGCGGGCGCACCCTTGTTCGCACCCGACGCCGCCCGCATCCTGTCCACATGGATTTCCTGCAGATCAGCTCGGACACCGCACCCACCGCCCGCACCTCCCTGCCAGATTGGCCCGACCTCCCCACCGCCCACCTTTCACCGGGCAAGCTGTCCTCGGCACTGGCGGAGGAACAGCAGCGCTGGGCGGCGCTTATCGACGACACCACCACCGCAGTCCGCGCCCACACCGCCGCCCTCGCCGACTTCGCCGAAGATGTCCGCGACCTCGATGAGGATCTCGCCACCGCCCTGGGAGGAGGCCTGTGACCGCCACGTACACCCCACGCCTGCGTCCCGCCGAGCTGGCCCGCGCCGCCGAGCTGGTCGGTGCCGCATCATCCCTTGTCGGCGCTCGGGGAGCGGACGCGCGCGGTGCCGCCAGCGCGATCGCGGGTACCGGGTTCGAGGGTCCCGCCGCCGATGCCGGGCTGGCCCGCCTTACTGGATTCGGCGTCATCCTTCTCTCCCGAGGTGAGTTGCTGGCGAACGCCGCCCGCATCCTCTCCGCCGCCGGCGCCGCGCAGGCGGAGTTGGACCGCTTCGCGGACCTCCTGGTCCACGTCCCGCACACGCAGGCCATCGAGTGGTTGAACATGCTCTCCTGGCTACTGGACACCACCGCAGCGCGGGCCCTGCGCACCGCGCTGATCGGCAGCGATGACGGCGGGTTCGAGGAGCTGGTCCACCGCCCCCTGGAACCGCTCGCGGACATTCACGCCTCCCACCTCGCCACCGTCCCCGCCGCGACGGCGCAGGTGGTGGAGGCTGCGGGCGGGCTCATACTCGAATCAGGCGCCGGCCGCACCACCGTAATCGTGGGGGACGTGACCGACCCCGAGCGTGTGACCACCCTTGTCGCCGGGGTCTCCACCGGGAAACCCGGGAAGCTTTCGGGGGAGGTGGAGAAGGCGCTGAGGATTGCGGAGGCCACAGGCGGTGCGGTGGTGGTGTGGGAGGGGTACCGGCCCCCGCCCGATGTTCCCGGGGGGCTCAACCCCGTCGCGGCCCGGGAGGGCGGTGAGAGACTCTCCGCGTTCCAGATGGCGCTGGAGGAACGTTTCCCCGACGCCCGCAAGTCCGTGGTCGCCCACAGCTACGGCACGGTGGTGGCCACCCGGGCCGCCACGGAGGCGGGACTGTGGGCCGACGATGTCTGGCTGCTCGGCTCCCCCGGTGTGCCCGCACACTCGGCCTGCGATTACCGGCTCCACGGCGACAACCCCCAGGTGTACGTGGTTGACGGTGATTCCGACCCCGTCACCCTCCTGCGCCGCGGTGGGCGCGCCGTGCACGGCACATCCCCATCGGACCCCTCGTTCGGGGCGGCCGTGGTCGGGGGCGTGGAGGGCGGCCATTCCGCGTACTTCACCGATCCCGACTGGCTGCGCGCGATCGGGGAACCCCCGGGCGGGTCAAATGGGTGTACGAATGGAAAGGGCACATAATCCACATATCAACGTCACTAATCGGGGAGAACGATGGCAACAAACTTTGCTGAGCAGCTGGTGTCCAAGCTCGAGGAGCTTGGTGTCAAGCGCATTTACGGGCTCGTGGGCGACTCTCTGAACCCGCTGTCCGACGCAGTCCGCAACCACGACATCGAGTGGGTTCACGTCCGCAACGAGGAGGCCGCCGCCTTCGCCGCCGGGGCCGATTCCCTCGCCGCCGATGAACTCGCCGTGTGCGGCGGTTCCTGCGGCCCGGGCAACACCCACTTCGTGCAGGGGCTGTTTGAGGCGCACCGAAACGGTGCGAAGCTCCTCGCAATCGCCTCCCACATCCCCTCCCTCGAGATCGGCTCCTCCTTCTTCCAGGAGACCCACCCGGAGTACCTGTTCCAGGAATGCTCCTCCTACCTCGAGGTGGTCAATTCCGCCGACCAGGGTATGCGGATCCTGCACAACGCCCTCCAGAACACGATGGCGGGCAACGGTGTCTCCGTCATGGTTATCCCGGGCGATGTTTTCGCCGCCGACGTGGCCAAGGGCCCGCACACCGCGGATTCGGTCTACGCCACGGGCGAGAACAAGCGCGTTTACCCCGACCCCGCCGAGGCCGCCCGCCTCGTCGAGGCGATCAACGAGGCTGAGACCGTCACCATCTTCGCCGGTTACGGCGCGCGCCACGCGCGCGAGGAGCTGTTCGCCCTCGCGGAGAAGATCAAGGCACCCGTGGGGCACTCCTTCCGCGGCAAGATGTACATCGAGTACGACAACCCCTTCGACGTGGGCATGTCCGGCCTCCTCGGCTACGGCGCCTGCCATGAGGCATCCGAGAAGGCGGATCTGTTCCTCATGCTCGGCACCGACTTCCCGTACACGGACTGGCTGCCGTCCGGCAACGTGGGCCAGGTCGACATCGACGGCACCCACATCGGCCGCCGCACCACCGTGAAGTACCCGGTTGTGGGCGACGTGAAGAGCGTCATCGAGAACATTCTGCCCCACGTGGAGGAGAAGAAGGACCGCTCGTTCCTCGACGCCATGCTCAAGCGCCACGCGGAGCTCCTCGAGGACGTGGTGCGCAAGTACACCTCCGAAGCCCGCGAGTCTCGTGTGCCGATCCACCCGGAGCTCGCCGCGTCCGTGCTCGACGAGCTCGCGGATGACGATGCCTACTTCACCGTCGACACCGGTATGTGCAACGTCTGGTCCTCGCGCTACCTCACCCCGAACGGCAAGCGCGACGAGCAGGCGTCCTTCCTCCACGGCACCATGGCCAACGCCCTGCCCCAGGCGATCGGCGTGCAGGCGGCCTTCCCCGACCGGCAGGTCATCTCCTGGTCCGGCGACGGTGGCCTGGGCATGCTCATGGGCGAGCTACTCACGGTGAAGCTGCATAACCTGCCCATCAAAACCGTCGTGTTCAACAACTCCTCGCTCGGAATGGTGAAGCTGGAGATGCTCGTGGAGGGCTTCCCGGACCACGAAACCGACCACGACCAGGTCAACTTCGCCGCCATTGCGGAGGGGGCGGGCATCAAGGCCTACCGCATCGAGAAGCCCGAGGACCTGCGCCCGAAGCTGAAGGAGGCCCTTGCCTACGACGGTCCCGTGCTCGTCGACATCGTGACCGACCCGGATGCCCTGTCCCTCCCGCCGAACATCACCTGGGACATGATGAAGGGCTTCACCACCGCCGGCGTGAAATCCGTGCTGGACGGCGGCGTCGGCCGCATGGTGGATCTGGCCCGCGCCAACATCCGCCACATCGATGCCGCCGCCGCCATCACCTTCAAGTAATCACAGAAAACCGCCGGCCCACACACGTGGGCCGGCGGTTTCGCCGCATCTGCGTGGCGTGCGCGGTTTCTTACCGGGAGCTGCGGCGGCGTCGGTAAGCGGGTTCCCACGCCACCACCGCGGTCGAACGCGGAACGTGGACGAGCTCTCCACCGTGGCGCGACCCGGCGCTGAGGCGCTGCCTCAAGGCGTCGTTCTGCTCCCGCTGGTGTTCGAGCTCGGACTGGAGCTCCTCGATCTGGCTCGTGAGCTCCATGATCGTCTTGATGCCCGCCAGGTTCACCCCCTCCTCCTGTGAGAGGCGCTGGATGCGCTGCAGCATCTTGATGTCTCGGCCCGAGTACCGCCGCCCGCCTCCCGGGGTTCGGGCGGGGGTGACCAACCCGAGCCGGTCGTAGGTGCGCAGCGTCTGGGCGTGCATGCCCGTGAGCTCAGCGGCCACGGAGATGACGTAGTATTCCTGGTTTTTCTCTGCAGCCAATGTGCGTCACCTCCTACTTCAGGCCGCCCCAGCCGGCGCGGGGATCAAAACCAGAGTCCTTCTCCGCCTGGGTGTAGGCGCGAAGGGCGCTTGTGGCCGCGGGGTCTAGGTTTGTCGGCACCTTCACCTGCACGGTGACCAGCAGGTCGCCTGCACCGGAGCGCTTTGGCACGCCGCGGCCCTTCACCCGGAGGGTGCGGCCGTTCGGGGTACCGGCGGGAACCTTCACCTTGACGGGGTTGTCCAGCGTCGGCACGGTCACCGTTCCTCCGAGCGCGAGTTCGCCGAAGGAGACGGGGACGGTGACCTCGAGGTCGTCGCCCGAGCGGGTGAACACCTTGTCGGCGCGGACGTGGACGGTGACAAAGAGGTCGCCGGCGGGAGTACCGTTCGGCCCGGCCTCACCCTGCCCGGCGAGGCGAACCTTCTGCCCGTCGACCACGCCGGCGGGGATACGCACGGTGATCGAGCGGGTCCGGCGCACCGTGCCCTTGCCGGAGCACGTCGGGCACGGGTCCTCGATGTAGGTGCCCGTGCCGCCGCACTTGGTGCAGGGCCGCGCCATGCCGAAGCCGTTGCTGTTTTCCCGGATGTATCCGCTGCCGGAGCACTGGTCGCACGTGGTGGTCTTGCCCGACTTGGAGCCGGAACCGTGGCACGTGGTGCAGGGAGCGTCCCCGGTGAGCTCCACCGGGATGGTGGTGCCCCTGGCCGCCTCGCGGAAGTCGAGCGTTATTTCGGTTTCGACGTCGGCCCCCCGCGACGGCCGAGCGCTCCTGCCAGCACTGCCGCCGCGGTTAAAGAAGCTACCGAAGATATCACCAAGGCCGCCGTCTGCAGCTTGTCCACCAGCGGCGCTTCCGAAGATGTCTCCGAGGTCGAAGTCCCCCTGCGTCGTTGTCGTGCGAAACCCTCCCGGGAAGCCCGGGCCTCCTGCCCCTCCGAATCGGCCGAAGCCTCCGGAGTTGATCATGGCCTTGAGCTCGTCGTACTCCTTGCGCTTCGTTTCGTCGCCGATGACGTCGTACGCCTCAGCTACGCGCTTGAACTTCTCCTCGGCGGCCTTGTCGCCGGGATTGGAGTCCGGGTGGTTCTCCCGCGCGAGCCTGCGGTACGCCTTCTTGATGTCGGCGGCACTCGCGGTGGAGGATACCCCCAAGTCTCCGTAGTAGTCCTTGTTCGCCCATTCCTGTTGCATGGCCATTGGTTTCACCCTCCTTTCAGAAAATGTTACGGGTGTGCGGGTGGCTAATTCTGTTGAATTTTGTCTCTATCTAAGTAAAGCGCCGGGGTGAGCCCCGCCGGTCGTACGGCGCGATCTCTCCCCGGCGCGAAAGCCTCCCTCAATGGGGGCTAGTTGGCGGATCCCTCCGCCGCCGCTGACCCGTCACCCGAGCCGGTGGTGTCGGAGATGATGACCATCGCGTTGCGGACCAGGCGGTCCCCCACGCGGTAACCCTTGCGCAGGACGGTCCCGATAACCTTGTGGTCGCCGGTGGAAAGGTCCTGCACGGCCTCGTGGATCTCCGGGTCGAACTCCTCGCCCTCGGTGCCGAAGGGGGTGACCTTCTGGCCCTCGAGGAGGGTCCGGAACTTGCCAGCGAAGGCCTTGAGGGGACCCTCATTCAGGTCTCCATGCTGCTCCGCGAGGTCCAGCTCGTCGAGCAGGGGCAGCATCTGGGTGAGCACGGATGCCTTGGACTGCTCGGTGATCTGGGTGCGCTCGCGCTCCGTGCGCCGGCGGTAATTGGCGTACTCGGCGCTGACGCGCTGAAGGTCCTCGGTGCGCTCCGCGAGCTGCAGCTCGACATCCGAGACAGCGCCGTCACCGTCGGCATCGGCTGCCACCTCGGCCGCGGGCACGTCGGCGAGGTCCTCGTCCAGCGTCGCTGAAAGGGGATCCTCGTCGGCCTCAAGAGCCTCGGACTCCGCGGCCTCGTCGACCAGGGTTTCGGCCTGGTCCGGGGAGACGTACTCCTCGTCGCTGTTCTCCGGTGCGCCCGGGTCGGTGGGCATCTGGGGGTTCACGTTATTCATGTACGTTGCTCCTCCTGTTGGTGAGTGGGTTGCGCCGGTGACTACTTGGACGCGGAGCCGTTGGTGTCGTCGTCCTCGACAACCTCGGCATCGACAACGTTGTCGTCCGCCGGGGCATCGGCCTGGGTGGCACCGGCGTTGGCCTCGGCCTCGTACAGCGCCTTGCCCAGCTCCTGGGACTCGGTGGTGAGCTTCTCGACGGCGGACTTGATCGCATCCAGGTCGGTGCCCTTCAGCGCCTCGTCCACGGCATCAGCCGTCTCACCAACGCGGGTCTTCAGGTCCTCGGACAGCTTGTCGGAGTTCTCGTCCATGAACTTCCGGGTCTGGTAGGCCATGGACTCCGCGTTGTTGCGGGTCTCCTGCTCCTCGCGGCGCTTGCGGTCCTCATCGGCGTGCTGCTCGGCGTCGTGGATCATGCGGTCGATCTCCTCCTGGGAGAGGCCGGAGCCCTCCTGGATCTTGATCGTGTTCTCCTTGCCGGTGGCCTTGTCCTTCGCGGACACGGAGACGATGCCGTTGGCGTCGATGTCGAAGGTGACCTCGATCTGCGGCACGCCGCGCGGCGCGGGGGCGATGCCCGCCAGCTCGAAAGAGCCGAGCAGCTTGTTGGCGGAGGCCATCTCGCGCTCGCCCTGGAAGACCTGGATCTGCACGGAGGGCTGGTTGTCCTCGGCGGTGGTGAAGGTCTCGGAGCGCTTCGTCGGAATGGTGGTGTTGCGCTCGATGAGCTTGGTCATCACGCCGCCCTTGGTCTCGATGCCGAGGGAGAGCGGGGTGACGTCGAGAAGCAGCACGTCCTTCACGTCACCGCGCAGGACGCCCGCCTGCAGTGCCGCACCGAGGGCGACGACCTCATCCGGGTTGACACCCTTGTTGGGCTCCTTGCCGCCGGTGAGCTCCTTGACCAGGTCGGTCACGGCGGGCATGCGGGTAGAGCCGCCGACCAGAACCACCTGGTCGATGTCGCCGATGGACATGCCGGCGTCCTTGATCACCTGGTTGAACGGGGCCTTGGTGCGGTCCAGCAGGTCCGAGGTGATCTTCTGGAACTCGGTGCGGGTCAGGGTCTCATCGAGGAAGAGCGGGTTCTTGTCGGCGTCGACGGTGATGTAGGGCAGGTTGATGGAAGCCTGTTGTGCCGAGGAGAGCTCGATCTTGGCCTTCTCGGCAGCCTCGCGCAGACGCTGCAGGGCCATCTTGTCCTTAGTCAGGTCAATGCCGTTCTGGGCCTGGAACTTCTCGACGAGCCAGTTGACGATGCGCTGGTCCCAGTCATCGCCGCCGAGCTCGTTGTCGCCGGCGGTAGCGAGAACCTCGACCACGCCGTCACCGATCTCGAGGAGGGAGACGTCAAAGGTGCCGCCGCCCAGGTCGAAGACGAGGATGGTCTGTTCCTTGTCGGCCTTCTCCAGGCCGTAGGCGAGCGCCGCGGCGGTCGGCTCGTTGACGATGCGCAGCACGTTGAGGCCCGCGATCTGGCCGGCCTCCTTGGTGGCCTGGCGCTGCGCGTCCTCGAAGTAGGCGGGGACGGTAATGACGGCGTCGGTGACCTCGTCACCCAGGTATGCCTCGGCGTCGCGCTTCAGCTTCATGAGGGTGCGCGCGGAAATTTCCTGCGGGGTGTACTTCTTGTCGTCGATGTCGACGGTCCAGTCCTCGCCCATGTGGCGCTTGACGGAGCGGATGGTGCGGTCGACGTTGGTGACCGCCTGGTTCTTGGCGGACTGGCCGACGAGAACCTCGCCGTTCTTGGCGAAGGCGACGACCGACGGGGTCGTACGGGAGCCCTCCGCGTTGGCGATGACAACCGGCTCGCCGCCCTCGAGGACGGAGACGACGGAGTTGGTGGTACCGAGATCGATGCCTACTGCACGTGCCATGTTTTCTGTTTCCTCCTGTGGGAATTGTGTTCGCTTTAAGTTGATTGAGCCGGACTCAACTTCCGCGAACCACTATACACAACGTCCGCGATCGCTTGAGTCCATCGCACTCAATCTCTACAACGGGTGCCGCGCCAAATTTGTTCCCGACACACTCAACTTTTTTGTTGTCGCTGGCCAGCGACGAAAACCCGCCCGGCGGAGAGGGAGCGGGCGGGTCGTCGTCAAGCGGGCCGAGCCTAGAAGAGCCCGGTCTCCTGCTCAGAGTAGGAGACCAGCATGTTCTTGGTCTCCTGGTAGCGGTTGAGCATCATCAGGTGGTTCTCGCGGCCGATGCCGGACTGCTTGTAGCCGCCGAAGGCCGCGTGCGCGGGGTAGGTGTGGTACTGGTTCACCCACACGCGCCCCGCCCTGATCGCCCGCCCGGCACGGTAGGCGGTGTTTCCGTTGCGCGACCACACACCGGCACCGAGGCCGTAGATGGTGTCGTTGGCGATGCGGATGGCCTCATCGAAGTCCCTGAAGGTGACCACGGAGAGGACGGGGCCGAAGATCTCCTCCTGGAAGATCTTCATGTCGTTGGTGCCCTTGAACACGGTCGGCTCGATGTAGAAGCCGTTGTCCAGGCCGTCGATGCGGTTGATGTTGCCGCCGGTGAGCGTCTCCGCCCCCTCCTTCGGCCCGAGCTCGAGGTAACCGGTGATCTTGTCCATCTGCTCCTGGGAGGCCTGGGCGCCCATCATCACGTCGGTGTCCAGGGGGTTGCCCACCTTGATATTCCTCACGCGCTCGACGCCGAGGGCCAGGAACTCGTCGGCGATGGACTCGTGGACCAGGGCGCGCGACGGGCAGGTGCAGACCTCCCCCTGGTTGAGCGCGAACATGGCGAAGCCCTCGACCGCCTTGGCGCGGAAGCTGTCATCCCTGTCCATGATGTCCTCGAAATAGAGGGCCGGGGACTTGCCGCCCAGTTCGAGGGTGACGGGGATGACCTTGTCCGCGGCCGCCTTGTTGATGATCTTGCCCACCTCGGTCGATCCGGTGAAGGCGATCTTGGCGATGCGCTCCGACCCCGAGAGCGCCACGCCCGCCTCGTTGCCGAAGCCGTTGACGATGTTGACCACGCCCGCAGGGATGAGGTCGCCCACGATATCCATCAGGTAGAGGATGGAGGCGGGGGTCTGCTCCGCCGGCTTGAGCACGACGGCGTTGCCCGCCGCCAACGCGGGGGCGAGCTTCCATGCGGCCATGAGCAGCGGGAAGTTCCAGGGGATGATCTGGCCGACAACGCCGAGCGGCTCGTTGAAGTGGTACGCCACGGTGTCCTCGTCGATCTGCGAGAGCCGCCCCTCCTGCGCCCGGATCGCACCCGCGAAGTAGCGGAAGTGGTCAATGGCCAGCGGGATGTCGGCGGCTAGGGTCTCCCGCACGGCCTTGCCGTTTTCCCAGGTCTCCGCGACGGCAATCTCTTCCAGGTGCTCCTCCATGCGGTCGGCGATGCGGTGCAGCATCAGGGCCCGCTCGGCGGCGGGGGTTGCCCCGAAGGCGGGGGCGGCCTTGTGCGCGGCGTCGAGCGCCTTCTCCATGTCGGCAGCCTTACCGCGGGCGACCTGGCAGAAAACCTCGCCGGTGACGGGGGTGATGTTGTCGAAGTACTCGCCGTCGACCGGTGCGACCCACTCCCCTCCGATGTAGTTGTCGTAGCGCTCGCGGAACGTGACCTTGGAACCCTCGGTTCCCGGGTTGGGGTAGACGGTCATGGCGTGTCCTTCCTGATCGGGATCCGCCTGCGCGGGTCCTTTTGTTTGCAAAATATGGTTCACATCACACTACCGCTGTCACCTTGCGGTTGCCAGAGGCACGGGCATTCGCTTTGCGACGCCCCCCGCCTCTTCACCAAAAAGCGTGTGGTCTGGCACAATTGCGCACCGTGACTACACCCGAAAACAACAGGGCCCAGTCCGGGCGGCAGCCCCGCGACAACCGCGCCGGCGGGACCGGTGAGGACGACTTCGACTTCGTCGGCGCGCTCGATGCCGCGGTCCACCAACCCGAGATGTACCCCACCCCGGCGGATGCCGCGCGAGAGATGGCGGGCGACCCGATCGACCGCGGCGAGATCATCGCCTCGGACGGTCGCACCGCGGCCGCGTGGGCGCTGCGCTTCATCATCATCGTCGCGGCCTCCGCGCTCCTCCTCTACCTGCTGAAGTTCGTCTGGGTGGGCCTCCTCCCGGCGCTGCTCGCCTTGGTGGTGAGCACGGTTCTCTGGCCGCCGGTGCGCGCGCTGCGCAACCGCGCGGGAATGGCACCCGCTCTCGCCGTGTCGATTGTCCTGCTCGTCTTCTTCGGCCTCATCGCCGCGATCTTCGCCCTCATGGCTCCCCTAGTGCAGAATCAGGGCGGCCAGCTGATCACCCAGTCGCAGCAGGGCATCACCGACGCGGTGGCGTGGGCCGAGGAACGCTTCAACCTGGGCATCCTCGACAGCAGCCGCGTCCAGGAAACGCTGCAGCAGGTGACGGACTTCGTCCGGGGCCAGGCCTCGAACATCGCATCCGGGGTGATGTCGGGAATCGGCATCGTGGCTTCCGTGGGCACCACCCTGGTGCTCACCCTGATCCTCACCTTCTTCTTCCTCAAGGACGGCGACCGCTTCCTGCCCTGGCTGCGCAAGTACGTGGGCATCAAGTCCGGCTGGCACCTCACCGAGGTGCTTATGCGCTCGTGGAACACGCTGGCCGGGTTCATCCGCGCGCAGGCGATCGTCTCGGCCGTCGACGCCGTCTTTATCGGCCTCGGCCTGCTTTTGCTCGGTGTGCCCCTGTGGCCCGTGCTCGCGGTGATCACCTTCTTCGGCGGCTTCATTCCCATCATCGGCGCATTCACCGCCGGGCTGCTCTCCATCAGCATCGCCCTGGTCTCCAACGGCCCGGTGAACGCCCTGCTCGCGCTGCTGCTGGTTGTCGCCGTGCAGCAGCTCGAGGGCAACATCCTCTCCCCGATCCTGCAGTCCCGCGCCATGGGTCTCCACGCGGCCATCGTCCTGCTCTCCGTCACCGTCGGCGGCACCCTGTTCGGCATCGTCGGTGCCTTCCTCGCCGTGCCTGTCGCGGCCGTGATCGCGGTGTGGCTGAGCTACTGGGCGGAGATGACGGCCTTGCGCGCCGGGGAGATCACCGCTGACGACATCAAGATTTCCACCCAGCAGAGCCAGACCATGGACTCGCGCGAGGCCTTCCTCGCCGTACGCGCCCACCTGCGGGACATGGGCCGCCGCACCCGCCTTCCGGGGGCGGGGCGGAGCAGGCAGCCGCTCGGCTCCACCCGTCTCCCCCGCTCGAACGAGGCGCGGGAGACAGACCTCGACACGGAGCAGCCGGGCCAGACCCGGGCCATCGAGAAGGACGACCGCTAAGCGCTGCGGGTCGCTCCGAAGAGGCGGTGTGCAGGGGTTCTGCACACCGCTGCTTTTTTGCCTACGCTTGTCCCCGTTAGCACATACAGACGAAAGGACGAGGCTTCATGGCTGATCTTAACGGCAAGAACATCGCGATCATCGCGACCAACGGTTTCGAGGATTCCGAGCTGACCTCCCCCAGGGAGGCCGTCGAGGCCGCGGGGGCGACCGTCAAGGTCATCTCCACCGAGACCGGCGAGATCGAGGGAAAGAACGGCACCTCCGTCTCCGTGGACCTCACCTCCGCCGATGCGAAGGCGACCGACTTTGACGGGCTCATCCTGCCGGGTGGCACGGGCAACGCGGACACCATCCGCACCGATGAGGACGCCGTGCAGTTCGTCAAGGACCTGCGCGCCGCCGACAAGCCCGTCGGCGTCATCTGCCACGGCGGCTGGATTCTCACCGAGGCCGACGCCATCAAGGGCGTGAAGCTCACCTCCTTCAAGTCCCTCAAGACCGACCTGGTCAACGCCGGCGCGGCGTGGGTCGATGAGGAGGTCGTGGTGGACAACGGCTTCATTTCCTCGCGCACCCCGGATGACCTGCCCGCCTTCAACAAGGCGATTATCGAGCAGTTCGCCAAGTAAGGACTGCCAGGCGCGACGCGCCCGCCGGCAAACACGCCGGCGGGCGCGTCGTTCTGTAAACCCTGCGCCCGAGGCCAACCCCTCAGTGTTCGAGCGCGGCCCGGACCAGGTGCGCCGCAAAGCGGGGCAGGTCGTCGCTGCGCTTCGCCAGCTCACCCGGGTCGGTGGGCAACCCGAGCTTTACCGCCCCCTCCAGAGCCTTCTTGTCGAAGACGGGGGCGAGCTCCGGCCACACCCCCTGCGCTTCGCGAGCGAACATGGTGGCGCAGGCCGGTCCGACCCCGTCGAAGTCCTGGAGGCAGCCGGGAGCCGTCCCCCGCAGTGCGCGGAGGTCGCCGCCGTGCTCGTCGAGCAGCTTCGCGCTCATTTCGCGCAGTCGGGTGGCGGTGGATTCGTCGTAGCGCTTGTACCCGGTCTCGCCGAAGATGCGGATGAGCGTGGCGCGGCGGGCGGAGCGCATCTTCTCCGGCGTGGTCAGTCCGGCCGCGAACAGGCCGCGGGCCGCCTCGACCGCAACGGCCGCCTTGATCGGCTTCGCCTGCAGCATGCACAGAACGAGGAGCTGGAAGAGGGGTGCGGGGGCGTCGGAAAGCGTGATGCCCGCTTCCTCGGCGTAGGTGCGGGTGGAGGAGACATCCATGGTCTACAGGAGAGCGAGGGCGTCGTTGAGCTGCACGGCCGCCACCGCGAGGGACTCCGGCCAGGACACGTTGGAGGTCTCGTTGGCGTTGTCCGAGACCTGCTTGAGCATGGTCAGGGGGACGTCGAACTCGCGGCAGACGGCGGCCAGGGCGTAACCCTCCATGTCCACGAGGTCGCTCTCGCGGGCGAGCTCGTCGCGCAGGGCGGTGGTGTTGACGAAGGTGTCACCGGTGGCCAGGCGGGCTTTCGGGAGCGCGGTGTGCGTGTCAAGTTCGAAAAGGCGCGGGTAGACGAAGTCCGTCAGCCCGGAGACGTCGAGCACCCTGCGGTCGTGTTTGAGCACCGCGCCGACCTCGTAGACCCCCGCGGGGAGGTCGACGAGCGCTCCCGCCGTACCGACGTTGACCACCCGCTCCGGGGCGGGACCCAGCGCCAGGCGCCTGGTCAGCGCAATCGCGGCCGGAACCGTGCCTATCCCGGTGATGAGGACCTCGTGGTCCATGCGGGCGGTGATCTCGGCGGCCTCTTCCTTCATGGCCGCCACGACAAGAATGCTCATGGCCCCAAGGGTAGCGCCCGCCCCACGGTGGCCCGGCTGCCGTGTCCGCCTCCGCACGTATAGTCGCGCTCATGGCACAGCACCACTTCGAACTGAAGGTCAAGGACGGCAAACTCGTCGTCGCGGACATCACCGACGACGGCGAACGCATCACCGGCGCGGTCATCTCGGGTGACTTCTTCCTCGAGCCCGAGGAAGCCTACGACGCAATCAACCGGGCACTCATCGGCGCCGGCGTGGCGGAGGACGCCGCGGCGCTGGAGGAGCGCATCGGCCGCGCCCTCGCCGAGCTGGGGGAGGTGGACCTGCACGGGTTCACTGCCAGGGATGTCGCGGTGACCGCCCGGCGCGCTCTCGTGGACGCCAAGGACATCACCGACTACACCTGGGATGTCATCCACTCCCCCGTCCTGCCCTCCCCGGTGAACGTGGCGCTGGACCAGCACCTCCTCGACGAGGTCCGGGCGGGCCGGCGCAACCCCACCCTCCGCTTCTGGGAGTGGGAGGACCGGGCCGTGGTCTTCGGCTCCTACCAGTCCTACTCCAACGAGCTCGACCAGGAGGGGGTGGAACGCCACGGGATCGTGCCCGTGCGGCGCATCTCCGGCGGCGGCGCGATGTTCATGGAGGGAGGCAACTGCGTCACTTACTCCATGTACCTGCCCGAGGACATCGTCAGGGGCCTGAGCTACGTGGACAGCTACCAGTACCTCGACGCGTGGGTGCTCGCCGGACTGAAGTCCCTGGGGGTCAACGCCTGGTACGTGCCCATCAACGACATCACATCCGACGGCGGCAAGATCGGCGGCGCCGCCCAGAAACGGGTACCCGGGGCGGTGCTGCACCACACCACCATGAGTTACGACATCGACGCCGACAAGATGATGGAGGTGCTGCGCGTGGGCAAGGTCAAGCTCGCCGACAAGGGCCTGCGCAGTGCGAAGAAGCGCGTCGATCCGCTGCGTCGCCAGACGGGCGTGGCGCGCGAGGAGGTCATCGGGACGCTGATGTCCACCTTCATGTCGCGCTACCCGTCGCGCAGCGCGCAGCTTGACGACGCCGACATCGCCGCCGCGGAGAAACTGGTGGAGGAGAAGTTCGCCACCGACGCCTGGACCCGGCGCATCCCCTAGTCCCCGCCCCTCACCTGCGCCGATGCGCGGAATCGGCCGCCACCGGGTGTCGGCGGGGTTTGCCGTGTGGTCTATCATGGCCACGACTACCGCTTCCCCGTGGAAAGGAACCCACCCTCTATGAGTCTGCGCGTCGCCGTCATCGGCGCCGGCCCCGCCGGCATTTACGCCTCCGACCTCCTCATCCGCAACGAAGAGCACGACATCCACGTCGACCTGTTCGAGCAGATGCCCGCGCCGTTCGGCCTCATCCGCTACGGGGTCGCCCCCGACCACCCGCGCATCAAGGGCATCGTCACCTCCCTGCACCGCGTGATGGACAAGCCGCAGCTGCGCCTGCTGGGCAACATCCAGGTGGGCCGGGACATCACCATTGAGGAGCTGCGGGAGTACTACGACGCGATCGTCATTTCCACGGGCGCCGTGCGCGACCGCGAGCTGCTCATCCCGGGCGGTGACGCGTCGATAGGCGCGGCCGAGTTCGTCGGCTTCTACGACGGCAACCCCCGCTTCGAGCGCTCCTGGAACCTGGAGGCGCGCGAGGTCGCCGTCATCGGCGTGGGCAACGTCGCCCTCGACATTTCCCGCATCCTGGCCAAGACCGGCGACGAGCTGCTTGTCACCGAGATCCCGGACAACGTCTACGAGTCGCTGAAGAACAACCGCGCCGAGGTGGTCCACATGTTCGGCCGCCGCGGGCCCGCGCAGGCCAAGTTCACCCCGAAAGAGCTGCGCGAGCTGGACCTGTCCGACACGATCCAGGTGCTCGTCGACCCCGAGGACATCGACTACGACCAGCAGTCCGAGGAACTGCGCCGCGCCGACAAGTCGATCGACCTGAACTGCCAGGTGCTGGAGCAGTACGCGATGCGCGAGCCCGACGACAGCCCGCACAAGATCCACATCCACTTCTTCGAGGAGCCGGTGGAGGTGCTCAAGGAGGGCGACGCCGTCGTCGGCATCCGCACCGAGCGCCAGGAGTTCGACGGCCAGGGCGGCATCCGCGGCACCGGCAGCTTCACCGATTGGCCCGTCCAGCAGGTCTACCACGCCATTGGCTACCGCTCCGAGCCCGTCGAGGGCGTGCCCTTCGACCTCGAACGCAACGTCATCCCCAACGACGGCGGCCACGTGATGGACGGCTCCGAATTCGCCGACTCCCTCTACGTCACCGGATGGATCAAGCGCGGCCCGGTCGGGCTGATCGGCAACACCAAGTCCGACGCCAAGGAAACCACGGACATGCTCATCGCAGACGCCGACGCCGGCAAGCTGCGCACCCCCTCCCACACCGACCCGGACGCCATCCTCGGCCTGCTCGAGGAGCGCGGCATCGAGTACACCACCTGGGACGGCTGGTACCAGCTGGACAAGGCGGAGCGCACCGCCGGCGAGGAATGCGCCACGCACCCGCGCGAGCGCAAGAAGATCGTCGAGTGGGACGAGATGGTGCGCCACTCGCGCGGTAAGTAGCTGGAAAGGCCCTGAAGGCCGCGCCTTTCGACGCTGGGTGACATGTCACCTGGGGGGTATAGGATGGGCGGGACTCCCCACCCAGAAAGGGCCCGTACGTTGGACCTGATTCGTATCCTCTCCCGGGCCGCGCGGCCCTACACGGCCTCGATTGTGCTGGTGCTCGTCCTGCAGCTGATCACCACCCTGGCCACCCTCTACCTCCCCGACCTCAACGCCCGGATCATCGACCGCGGCGTCGCCCAGGCCGACGTGCCCTACATCTGGCGCGTCGGCGGCGTCATGCTGGCCGTCGCATTCGTTCAGGTCATCGCCGCGGTTGCCGCGGTGTGGTTCGCCTCCCGCACCTCGATGCGCATCGGCCGCGACATCCGCCGCGACGTGTACGCCAAGGTTGACGGGTTCTCCGCGGAGGACCTGGGGCACTTCGGCACCCCGACCCTGGTCACCCGCGGCACCAACGACGTGCAGCAGGTGCAGATGGTGTTCCTGCTCTTCCTCAACTTCATGGTGGCCGCCCCCATCATGGCCGTCGGCGGCATCATTATGGCGATCCGCCAGGATCCTGGGCTGTCGTGGCTCGTCGTCGTCGCCGTGCTCGCCCTCACCGCCGTCGTGGGCGTCCTGATCTCGATGCTGCTGCCCATGTTCCGCACCATGCAGGGCAGGCTCGACAACATCAACGGCGTGCTGCGCGAGCAGATCGCCGGCATCCGCGTCGTCCGCGCCTTCGGCCGTGAGAAGTTCGAGGAGCAGCGCTTCCAGGGCGCCAACGAGGACATCACCCGCATCTCCCTGAGCATCGGGCGCATCTTCGTCCTCCTCTTCCCGGTGATCATGCTCATCCTCAACCTCGCCACCGCGGCGGTGCTCTGGTTCGGCGGCCACCGCGTCGACCACGGCCAGGTGGAGGTCGGTTCCCTCACCGCGTTCATGCAGTACCTGATGCAGATCCTCATGGCGGTGATGATGGGCACCTTCATGGCCATGGTGCTGCCCCGCGCGCTCGTCTGCGCCCGCCGCATCCGCGAGCTGCTCACCCACGAGCCAGTCGCTCCCGACCCGGAGCGCACGCTGCACCCCGATCGCCGTGAGGGCCTCGTCGAGTTTCGGGACGTGTCCTACACCTACCCCGGTGCCGAGGCCCCCGTGCTGCACGACGTCTCCTTCACCGCCGCTCCCGGCACCACCACCGCGATCATCGGCTCGACCGGTTCGGGGAAAACCACCCTGCTCTCCCTCATCCCGCGCCTGCACACGGCAACGGGGGGCACGGTGCTTGTCGACGGCACCGACGTCGCCGCCATGGACCGCTCCGACCTCGTCGACCGGGTCTCCATGGTGCCCCAGAAGGCCTACCTCTTCTCCGGCACCGTCGCCTCCAACCTGCGGATGGGCAACCCGGGCGCCTCGGACGACGAGCTGTGGGAGGCCCTGCGCACGGCTCAGGCCGACTTCGTCGAGAGCTTGGACATGGCGATCTCCCAGGGAGGCACCAACGTCTCGGGCGGACAGCGCCAGCGCCTGTGCATCGCGCGCATGCTGGTGGCACGGCCCAACGTGTACATCTTCGACGACTCCTTCTCCGCCCTCGACGCCGTCACCGACGCGCGGGTGCGTGAGGCGATGCGCCGCTACACCAGCTCCGCGACGGTGTTGATGGTGGCGCAACGGGTGGCGTCGATAAGCGATGCCGACCAGATCCTCGTCATGGAGGCCGGGCGCATCGTCGCGCGCGGAACCCACGATGAGCTCATGGCGGCGAGCGAGACCTACCGCGAAATTTGCAACTCCCAGATGGAGGTGGACGCATGAGCGAGCCGACAACCGACAACCGGGCTGCCGCCGCGCCCGAGACCGACGACCTCGACGACAACGTCTCCGCGGGCGGCCACCACGACCGCGCCCCGCGCAAGGCGAAGCAGTTCTGGCCTTCGGCCAAGCGGCTCATCGGCCTGCTCGCGCCCTACAAGCTGAGCCTCACCGCCGTGTTCGCCATGAACGCGGCCTCCGTCCTCCTCGCCGTCTACGCCCCGCGCATTATGGGCCACGCGATGGACGTCATCTTCTCCGGGGCCTTTTCCAAACGCATTCCCGCCGGCCAGACGAAGGAGCAGGTGGTTGCGGGGCTGCGCGCAGGCGGCCAGGATCGCTTCGCGGACATGGCCCAGGCCATGGACCTGCACCCGGGCCAGGGCATCGACTTCGACCGGTTGCGCACCCTCATCGTTGCGGTGCTCCTGCTCTACGTCATCTCCAGCCTGCTCATGTGGGCCCAGGGGGCGGTCCTCAACCGCATCACCGTGACCGCGGTCTACTCGCTGCGCCAGGACGTGGAGGCGAAGCTGAACCGCCTGCCGCTGAACTACTTCGACTCCCGCCAGCGCGGTGACACGATGTCGCGCACCACGAACGACGTGGATAACGTGCAGCAAACGCTCCAGCAGTCGCTGTCCCAGCTGTTCAACTCGCTGCTGACGGTCACGGGCATCATCGTGATGATGTTCTGGATCTCGTGGGAGCTAGCGCTCGTCGCACTGCTCGCCATCCCGCTCACGGGCGCGGTGATGGCCCTCGTGGGCACCCGCAGCCAGAAGCAGTTCGCCGCCCAGTGGAAGTCCACCGGCGAGCTCAACGGACACGTCGAGGAATCCTTCTCCGGCCACGAGATCGCACTCATCTTCGGCCGCACTGAGGCACTGCGCGAGGACTTCGACCGCAAGAACGACGCGCTTTTCGACGCCTCATCCAAAGCGCAGTTCCTCTCCAACTCGATGAGCCCGCTCATGCAGTTCATCTCCTACCTGTCCTACGTGGTCATCGCCGTGGTGGGCGGGCTCAAGGTCGCCGGCGGCTCCCTGACGCTGGGCGACGCCACCGCCTTCATCCAGTACTCCCGCCAGTTCACCCAGCCCCTCGGCCAGATCGCGGGCATGGCGCAGATGCTGCAGTCCGGTGTCGCCTCCGCCGAGCGGATCTTCGAGTTCCTCGACGCCGAGGAGGAAACCCCCGACGCCGCCGGCCCCGGCACCGGGGAACGTGCCCGCGGCGAGGTGGAGTTCCGCGACGTCTCCTTCTCCTACACCGACGAGCCGCTCATCCGTGATCTCAACCTGCGCGTCGAGCCGGGGCAGACCGCCGCAATCGTCGGCCCCACCGGCGCGGGCAAGACGACGCTGGTGAACCTCCTGATGCGCTTCTATGACGTCGACAAGGGCGCGATCACTCTCGACGGCGTGGACATCCGGGACCTCTCCCGCTCGCAGCTGCGCGGCAACATCGGCATGGTGCTGCAGGACGCGGTGCTGTTCAAGGGGACCATCCGCGAGAACATCCGCTACGGCCGCCTCGATGCCACCGACGAAGACGTCACCGAAGCGGCCAAGGCCACCTATGTCGACCGCTTCGTCCACGCACTCCCCGACGGCTACGACACCGTAATCGACCAGGACGGGGGCTCCATCTCCGCCGGTGAGCGCCAGCTGATCACCATCGCCCGCGCATTCCTCTCCCGCCCGCCGGTACTCATCCTCGACGAGGCGACCTCCTCCGTGGACACCCGCACCGAGGTGCTGGTGCAGAAGGCGATGAACGCGCTGCGGTCCAACCGCACCTCCTTCGTCATCGCGCACCGCCTGTCCACCATCCGCGACGCGGACCTCATCCTCGTCATGGAGGACGGCAGCATCGTCGAGCAGGGGTCACACGCGGAGCTCCTGGAGCGCAGGGGCGCGTACTGGCGCCTCAACCAGACGCAGTTCGCGGGGGAGAACTAGGGCACCCGCCCGGGTTATGCTTGCGGGCGTGAGCACTTCCTACGGCAAGTTTCGGATCAGCGACGCCGAGCGTTCCGACGCCATGACCGCCCTCGGCCGCGCGCTCGGCGAGGGGCGCATCACCATGGACGAGTTCGACCGGCGCTGCACCGCGGTCGCCGAGGCCCAGTTCCACGAGGACCTCACCCGCCTCTTCGAGGACCTGCCCCAGGTCCCGGCGCGCGTCGGCCCCTCCTCCGAGGTCGCCCTCTACGGTGCGGACGAGATCAGGGCGTCGCGACGCCGCGGCCAGCGCACCCGGGCCGGCATCTTCTGGCTGGGCACCCTGGGAGCGGTGGGTGCGACGATCGCGTTAAGCACCGTCAGCGAGCTCGGCGCGCTGGCGCTGTTCGTGGTGCCCACCCTGTACATCCTGCTCTACGTGATGAAGGTCGGGCCGGATTCCTGGTACACCCCCAGCCTGCGCCAGCTGGAGAAGCGCCGACGCGAGCTCATCCGGGTGCAGCAGCTCGAGATCGAAGCCTCCCGCGCCCGCGAGATCGCCGAGCAGCGGGTGCAGCGGCGCGAGCAGGTCAACCAGCTGACCACCGATGCCATCAACGTCGCGCAATCGACGGTCAACCGGTTCAAGCGGCGCCGCTGACCCCCCCCCTTTTTCCGGGCGCGTGGCCGGTTTTCTCCCCTTTCGCGCGCGACGGGCGCTCCCGTGTCCCCGACCCTGGCTAGGATTGGCCTATGAGCAACAAGAAGGATGAACCGGATACACCGAAGCAGGACAACGCCCAGAAGGCGAAGAGGGCGCCGCGCAAACACCGCCACTTCGACCAGGCCGAGAAGCTGAAGAACGTCTTCTACGACATCCGGGGCCCGGTGAGCGCCACGGCCGAGGAGATGGAGCGTGACGGCCACACCATCCTCAAGCTCAACACCGGCAACCCGGCGATCTTCGGCTTCGATGCCCCCGACGTGATCATGCGCGACATGATCGCCGCCCTTCCGACCTCCCAGGGGTACTCCACCTCCAAGGGCATCATCCCGGCGCGCCGCGCGGTTGTGACCCGCTACGAGGTCATCGAGGATTTCCCCCACTTCGACATCGACGACGTCTACCTGGGCAACGGCGTCTCCGAGCTGATCTCCATGGTCACCCAGGCGCTGCTCAACGACGGCGACGAGATTCTCATCCCGACGCCCGATTACCCGCTCTGGACCGCCGCCTCAACGCTGGCCGGCGGCAAGGCGGTGCACTACCTCTGCGACGAGGAGGACAACTGGAACCCCTCGCTGGACGACATCCGCTCCAAGGTCACCCCGCGCACCAAGGCCATCGTGGTGATCAACCCGAACAACCCGACGGGCGCCGTCTACTCCCGCGAGACCCTGGAGGGCATCGCGGACATCGCCCGAGAGCACGAGCTGGTAGTGCTGGCCGACGAGATCTACGACCGCATCCTCTACGACGGGGCGCAGCACATCTCCATGGCGGAGGTCGGCCCCGATCTGGTCACCGTGACCTTCAACGGCCTGTCCAAGGCGTACCGCGTCGCCGGGTACCGCGCCGGGTGGATGATCATCACCGGGCCGCGCCGCCGCGCGAAGGGCTTCATCGAGGGCCTCGACCTGCTCTCGGGCACCCGCCTGTGCGCCAACGTGCCGGGCCAGCACGCCATCCAGGTCGCCCTGGGTGGGCGGCAGTCCATCTACGAGCTGACCTCGGAAAACGGCCGCCTGACCAAGCAGCGCGACATCACCGTGAAGAAGCTGCGGGAGATCCCGGGCATCTCCGTCGTCGAGCCGAAGGGGGCGCTCTACGCCTTCCCCAAGATCGACGCCGAGATGTACAACATCCACGACGACGAGCGCTTCATGCTGGATCTGCTCAAGTCGGAGAAGATCCTCATGGTCCAGGGCACCGGCTTCAATTACCCCACCCCGGACCACTTCCGAGTGGTCACGCTGCCCTGGGCCTCACAGCTGGAGAACGCCATCGAGCGCCTGGGCAACTTCCTCAGCGACTACCACCAGCACTAGGCCGCGCGGCCCAGCGCCCTCACGGCCCACCCGGCGGCCTGCCACGCGGGGAGGTCGAGAACGTTGCGGCCGTCAATGAGCAGCCGCTTCTCGACGAGCCCGCCGACCCTTTCCGGATCCATCTGACGGAACTCCTGCCACTCCGTGGCGAGGATGGTCAGTTCCGCGCCGGAGAGGGCGTCGTCAAGCGATTTCGCGTAATCGAGCGTGGGGAAGACGCGGCGGGCGTTGTCCATGGCCTCGGGGTCGTAAACGCGGACGTCCGCGCCCGCGAGGGAGAGCTGGCCCGCCACGGCGAGGGCGGGGGAATCGCGCACGTCGTCGGAGTTGGGTTTGAACGCGGCACCGAGGACCGTGACGCGGCGGCCGATGAGGGAGCCGAGCTCCTCGCGCGCCAAGTCGATGACGCGCTGACGGCGCCGCATGTTGATGGCGTCGACCTCGCGCAGGAAGGTCAGGGCCTGGTCGGCGCCCACCTCGCCCGCGCGGGCCATGAAGGCGCGGATGTCCTTCGGCAGGCAGCCGCCGCCGAAGCCGAGACCGGCCCCGAGGAACTTGCGGCCGATGCGGTCGTCGTGGCCGATCGCGTCCGCGAGCTGGGTGACGTCCGCGCCGACGATCTCGCAGACCTCGCTGACCGCGTTGATGAAGGAGATCTTCGTGGCCAGGAACGCGTTCGCCGAGACCTTGACCAGCTCCGCGGTCTGCAGGTCCGTGAGGATGAAGGGGGTTCCCTTCGACAGCGGCGTGGCGTAGATCTCGCGGGCGACGCCCTCGGCGCGGGAGTCGCCGGCGCGGGTGCCGAGCACGATGCGGTCCGGCTCGATGGTGTCCTTGACCGCGTAACCCTCGCGGAGGAACTCGGGGTTCCACGCGATCTCGACCGTCGTGCCGGGCTGGGCAAGCCTATTCGCACGCTCCTGCAGCTCGGCGGCGGTGCCGACGGGAACGGTGGACTTGCCCAGGATGAGGTGGTCACCGGTGAGCCGCGGGACGAGATCGTCGATCACGGCCTCGACGTAGCGAGTGTCCGCCGCATAGGAGCCGCGCTGCTGCGGGGTGCCCACACCGATGAAATGGACGCGGGCGAACTCGGCCGCCTCGCTGTAATCGGTGGTGAAGCTGAGGTGCCCGGCCCCGATGTTGCGCTCCAGGACCTCCGGCAGGCCCGGCTCGTAGAACGGAACCCTGCCGTTCCTGAGGCGCTCGATCTTGCTTTCGTCCACATCCACGCCCATCACCTCGTGGCCGAGCTCGGCCATGCAGGCGGCGTGGGTCGCACCGAGATAACCGGTGCCGATAACCGTCATACGCATGCGTTCCATCATGGCACGCGACGCGCGGTGTCGCCGGTTGTCCGGAGCTAGCGGAAGTTCAGGTAGGCCTTTGACGGGGTCGGGCCGCGCTGCCCCTGGTACTTCGATCCGAGGGCACCGGAACCGTAGGGGGTTTCAGCCGCCGATGTCATGTTGAACAGCGCGAGCTGGCCCACCTTCATGCCCGGCCAAAGTGTGATGGGCAGGTTGGCCACGTTGGACAGCTCCAGGGTGATGTAACCGGAGAAACCGGGGTCGATGAATCCCGCCGTCGAGTGGGTCAGCAGGCCGAGGCGTCCGAGCGAGCTCTTGCCCTCGAGCCGGCCGGCGAGGTCGGCGGGCAGAGTGAACTTCTCCAGGGTGGACGCCAGGACGAATTCACCGGGGTGCAGCACGAACGCCTCCCCCTCCGGCACGTCGACCAGGGTGGTCAGATCCGGCATCTCCTGCTTCGGATCGATGTGCGTATACCGCGAATTGTTGAACACGCGGAAGAACCGGTCCATGCGCACATCTATCGAGGAGGGCTGCACCAGAGACGGGTCGTAGGGGTCGATGCCCAGCCGGCCCGAATCGATGGCGTCGCGGATGTCATGATCGGAGAGAAGCACGTCGCCCAGTCTAGCGGGCAGCCGTTTTCGTCTGCCCGCTGCCGGGTGCTAATATGGCCAGCATTGCCGGCGTAGTTTAGTGGTAGAACATCAGCTTCCCAAGCTGAGAGTGCGAGTTCGATTCTCGTCGCCGGCTCCACTGTTTGACGCGCCGGGCGGGCCACCTTCGGGTGGCCCGCTTCGCGTCGGGGTGGGCATCGGGTGGTGCTCCGGTCGCTCGGCGCGAAGGCCCCCGCCACCGCGGTTCGTGATATCACGCTTCAGCGTTCCGCGCCAACGTTTGCCCAGGTCACACCGGGCCGGGGAACGTAAACCGTGATATCACGGCGGGCGCGTCGGGCCAGCCGGTGGCACCCCAGTCACCCCACACCCAGATCCCCGCCTGCGCGAGGATCACGCCGTACACGGGGTTATCGGTGCATGCGACACCCAGTGCGCCGTACACCGGCCCTGGCCGTCCCACGCCCCGCGCAGCATGCTCCACCGCGCGTTGTATTCGACCGCCGTCACGAGGCGGTCGGGGTTGTGGTCATAGACTACCTCGATACCAGTGGGGGTCTGCATGGTCACCCGGTTGCCGTCCACCTCCAGGAACGTCACGGGCACCCATTCCTCCCCCGGGCGGTTGGCCGCGCGCAGCGCGGGACCCCAGTGGGGCCGGTGCCCCTGAGCCACCAGGGTGCACTCGTCGGGCCCCACCCGCTTGCGGGGCTTTGCCTGGACCGGCAGGAGGACGACCTCCCCCGAGCCGAGGCGCACTGCGTTGCGGGACAACGAGAATTCGAAGCCGGCCAGCAGAAGGGGGACGACACCCATCGCGGCCAGGGCGCTGTCGAACTCACGGAGGTGGGTCTCTCCGCCGGCGGTGAAGGTCAGTGTGACGGCGTCGAGGTTGCCGAATTCGCCGGGGACCCAGTCGTCGGGAAGCTCGGCGGGAGGAAATGCGGACATGTCGAGGGACATGGTTGCTCCTTGGAAATCGCGCTTCCGGCGCGCGTGTGCAACGCCGGCCGATCTTCTCCCGGGGGCACCGTGCGCGAGTGCGCGGTTGCCAGCCGACGAGCCGGGAGGCTTTGTGCGTCGGACTTCTTGATCGCACCGCCCACAATAGTAGACAGCTTGGTCTGGCGCAAGGGTCAGAAAAGGAGGTGTGCGATGGGGGTCGTGATGACTATCGACAGTGCCACGCGCTCGAACCAGATGGCCACCAGGTGGGAGATCTTCAGCGGGATCTTCGTGGCCATGATGCACGGCACCATCGCCGAGAAGAAGATGATGGCCGAGACCGCGACAACCGCGATGACGAACTTCAGCACCATCGAGTCGGACCCGGCCACGGCGGTGGCGGGCAGGAACATCTCGGCGATACCCATCGCGGCGGCCTTGCTGCCCAGCATCGGTTCGGGGAGCTGTACCAGCCGGGCAAACGGGTAAAAGAGGTAGCCGAGCCACTCGAAGACCGGGGTGAAGCGCGCCAGCAGCAGGCCGATCAGGCCGACGGAGAGGATCGAGGGGACGATGGCCGCGGCGAGGCGCACGCCGTCGCGGAGGTTCTCCCACACCAGGACGCGCAGCGGCGGAACGCGCTCGAGGACGTGGAGCGCGGCGTTCCATGCCTCGCGGATGCGGTTGCCGTGCACCGGTTTCTCCGGGTCCGGGGTGGCACCCGGGTAGTACTCGTCGGGGATCGTGCGCAGGGGCGGGAGGTAGACGGTGATCGCGGTGACCAGGAAGGTCACCACCAGGGTGACCCAGAAGTAGGTGCCCCAGTGGTCCATGAGGTCGAGCTGCTTGGCGACGATCACCATGAACGCTGCGGAGACCGTCGAAAAGCCAGTGGCGATGATCGATGCCTCGCGCGCCGTGTACCCCCCCTGCTGGTAGACGCGGTCCGTGACCAGGATGCCCAGCGAGTAGGAGCCCACGAAGGAGGCCACCGCGTCGATGGCGGAGCGGCCCGGGGTGCGCCACAGGGGGCGCATGATCGGCTGCATGAGCACGCCGACGAACTCGAGCAGGCCGAAGCCGATGAGGAAGGCGAGGAACGCCCCGCCGATGGGGACGATGAGCCCGACGGGCACCGCGATCTTGTCCCAGAGGAAGGGAACCAGGTCCTTCTCCCCCAGGACCCAGGGCAGGGCATCGGCGACGGTGAGCGCGGCAACGACGAGGCCCGCGACGTTGAGCACGGCGAACACCGCCTTGAGCGGGCCCTCCTTCCACGTCCTGCCCGCGATGCTGCGCCAGACCCCGTAGGCCGCGAGGGCGAGAATGAACCAGGGAACGAAGGCACCGAGGTTCTCGCGGATGAAGGTGACCATGTGGTCCAGCGGGATGGACTTCTTGCCCTGGTACGTCACAGGGAAGAAGAAAACGAGCGCCCCGATGGCGCTGTACAGGAACATGCGCCACACGCCCTTGCGCGGCGGCTGGACGGTGTCATCGTCGTGGTACGAGGCCACGACCGCGTTTACCGAGGTCACGACAATGCCTCCCTCATAATGTCGGCGGAGTGCGCGCACCGGGCCGGCGCGCTGACTGTAACTTAGCCAACAGAGGGAGGCATCGTGTCGGCCCCGCCACTGCGCGGTCTCGGGTACGAGACGGAGGGCGGGGCCGGGCGGGTGGTTAGAAGAGAAGCGTGGCTCCGTACAGGATGCAGACAAAGATGAAGCCGATGGAGGACAGGAGCAGCTGGTTGACGGTCCACGTCTTCAGCGTGGTGGCCACGTCCATGCCCATCAGGCGGCCGACGAGCCAGAAGCCGGAGTCGTTCACGAGCGAGCTGAACACGGAACCGGATGCCGTGGCCAGGACGATGAGGGCCAGCTGGATCTCGCTGAAGCCGCCGGCCTCGACCGCCGGCACCATGAGCGCCGCCGCAGTGGTCAGGGCGACCGTCGCGGAGCCCTGAGCCACGCGCAGCACCGCCGCGACGACGAAGGCCGCGAGGATGACGGGCACACCGAGGTTGGCCATGGAATCCGCGAGAGCGTCGCCGATGCCGGACTTGCGCAGAACGCCGCCGAACATGCCGCCGGCGCCGGTGATGAGGATGACCGAGCAGACCGGGCCGAGGGCCGACTCCATGCGGCGCTCCACCTCGGCGCGGGGCACGCCGAGGTTCACACCCACGGCAATCATCGCGACCAGCGTGGTGATGAGCAGCGCAACGGGTGTCTGCCCGAGGAACATGAGCAGGCGCACGATAAACGCGGACTTGTCGACGACCCCGGCTGTCGCCAGGGCATTCATCCCCGTGTTGCCGAAGATGAGCACCATCGGGATGAGCATGACGCCCAGGACGGTCATGGGCTTTGCGGGCTTGTTGGTGATGTGGCCCTCGTCCACCGAGCCGAGCAGGGTGTCGGTCACGCGCAGGTCGTACTTTTTGCCCAGGAAGAGGCCCCAGCGGTATCCGGAAAGGTACCAGGTGGGAAGCGCGACGATGAGGCCGAGGATGAGCACCAGGCCGAGGTCGGCGTGGTAGAGCCCGGAGGCCGCCACCGGGCCCGGGTGCGGCGGGACGAAGACGTGCATGACCGAGAACGCGCCGGCGGCGGGGATGCCGTAGGCCAGCAACGGTCCGTCGAGCCGGCGGGCCACGGCGAAGATGACGGGCAACATGACGATGAGGCCGGCGTCGAAGAAGATCGGGAAGCCCATGATGAGCGAGGCGAGGCCGAGGGCGAAGGGGGCGTTCTTCTCGCCGAAGCGGCGCACGAGGGCGTCGGCAAGCGATTGCGCGCCTCCCGAGGCCTCGACGAGGCGCCCGACCATCGCGCCGAGACCCACGAGGAGGGCGACGGATCCGAGGGTGCTGGAGAAGCCGTCCATCATTGTGGGCATGATGCCCGAGACGGGGATGCCGGCCGCGAGGGCGGTGAGGATGGAGACCACGATGAGGGTGACGAAGGCGTGCACCCGGAGGTAGATCACCAGGAAGAGAATGAGCGCGATAGCTGCGGCCGCGATGCCGAGCAGGGGTCCTGCGCCAAGGACAGGTTGCCATGAATCCATGGGTCTAAACCTACAGTTGAGCCACCTGTGCAACTAAAACGCGGATAACCCCGCTCGGGTGGGGATTGCGCCCGGTTAGTGTCCGGTCATTCCCCCGATGTAGGCGGCCTGGGCGATGTGCTCGAGCGCGTCGATGAGGATGGAGGTCACGCGCGCCTGGCGCGAGACGTCCTCCCCCTCGTACTGGTCAACGGCCTCGTCCCAGGCGGAATCGGCGGTGGCGGCGGCGTAGCCGTCCACCCGGTCGAGCACGGCGGAGATGTACGCGGTGACGAGCGATGCGTCGTCCACTCCGATGGCGCGGGCCTGATCGGGGGTATGGCCGTAGCCCATGGTGTCGCCAATCTCACCCAGGGCGAGACGGTCGCGGAAGCCCCCGGCAACCCATACCTCCTCCGCGGAGGACAGGGCAGACAGCTGCATGTCAAGCTCGCGGCCGGTGTGCCACAGCAGCCACGCCGCCGAGTTGGGGTGGCCCCCGGGGTGGGCGTTGAGGGCGGCGGCATCGAGCTCCGGGAGCTGGCCGAGGGAGAAACGGGTGCGTTCGACGAGATCGTGGACAGTGTCGGTTGCGTTCATGGCGCCACTATAGCGGCCCAGCCGCCGCGCCCCGCCGCCGTGGCCTACCCGCAGCGGATGATCGGTTGGGGGTCGTACACGGTGGCCTGGGTCTGGCGCGAGATGACGTTGCCCGCCAGGTCCGAGATGACGCGGGTGTCGGAGGTGGTGAAGCCCGGCGCGCCGCCCGAGGGCGAGCAGCTCGCCCCGGAGATCGTGCGCGGCTGGGGGGAGGTCTCCGCCCAGCGCCCGCCGTTGATGGACTCGACGTTGACCGTCTTCACACCCATGAGGTTAACGGTCACGTCGCTGTCGCCCGCGCTGGTGGTGATCTTCACCGGGTAGGGCGAGTCGTTGCGGAACTGCAGGTCGATCGCGCCTTCGTAGACGGTGGCCTCACGGCCCGCCGGGTAGCGGGAAATGTAGTAGGAGTGGGGGGTGTGCGCCACGTCCGTCATGCCCGCGAAGTAGGCAGCGTTGTAGAGGGTGGTGGCGAACTGTGAGATGCCGCCGCCGACGGCCTTGTCGGCGTGGCCCTCCAGGATGATGCCGGACTCTACGTAGCCCTGGGCGGTGCCGCGGGGACCGGTGTAGCCGTTGAGGGAGAAGGTCTCGCCGGGGTTGACGATGGCTCCGTTGACTGTGTTGGCCACCAGGCGGATGTTCGTGCCCGAGGCGGAGCTGAAGCCTCCGGTGGTGAAGGTGCCCACCACCTCGTCGAAGGTGGCATGCTGCGCCTTTTCCGTGGTGAAGTCCGCAGGCACCGGCTTGTATGTTGCGTCCCAGGTGCGCTGGCCGGAACCGATGAGGCGGTTGTCGAGGCCGTCGAGGGTCGCATCCCAGTCGATTTCAGTGCCGTCCACGCTGGGTTCAACGCCGCCGCCCGGAAGAACGCGGGCGTTCTTCATCTTTGTCACGGTCGGGGCGAGCTGCTCGCCGAGGATTTCCCCGAGGCGATCACGGTTGACCTCCGGGGCGATGCGCCCCTCCACGTTGAGGAACTGGAGGATCTCCCCCATCTGGTCCTTGGAGACCACACCGTCGACCCCGTCATGGCCGTGGACCGTCAGGGGGCCGGAGAGGGCCGCCTTGACGGGGCCGTCCATGGCGGCCTTGATCACGCCGTCGTTGATGACCGGCTGCACGGGTTTCGGATCAACTTCGACGCCGTCCGGGTTGAGCCAGCCAGTGGTCACGCGCTCCTTCAGGTCGGCGCGCTCAACATCCTGGCCGAGGATGGGGTCGACCACGTTCGCGCGGCCCCCCTCGAGGCTCACCGAACCGTCGACGGGGTCCTTGTGCAGCTCCGCGCCCAGGCGGTCGAGCTCCGGGCTCAGCGCCGCGTCGTCCACGGTGGGAACCACGTCGACCTCGTGGGAGTGCAGCGCGTTGCGCAGGCGGGAGACGGGGTTGGCGGGTTCGGTGCCGGCCGAGGCCACGGTGGCGCGCCAGTCGAGCCCGAGGCCGACCTGGGACGGCACGAACTGCGCGCTCTTGTCCGCGGCTCGGACCGTCACCGGCTTGTCGGCGGTGGAGCCGAGCTCGCGCTCCAGCTTGGCGGCGGCGTCGTCACCGGACATCCCGCCGATGGAGACGCCGCCGACCGTCGTACCGCGGGGAACGTTGCCGCGGTTCATCGCGAGGTCGGCGAGGTAGATCGCCAGGAGAACGGCAAAGATGCCCACGATCACCGCGAGGGTGATCTTCCCGGCGCGGCTGCCGCTTTTCCGGCCGCGCGAAGTTGCCTTTACCGTAGTCACCCGCACCAGGGTAATCGAGGCCCGGGAAAGTGCCCAGCAGTGGCCCCGGGGCCGCCGACGGGCACCGGGAGGCACCGGGAGGCTAGAGGCCGACGTCGATAAGCTGCTGCTGCGTACGCACCGCGGCGGTGTCGATGCGCCAGGCGGGGATCTCCCCCGAGGCGACCGCGGCGGTGACGAGGTCGATGATGTAGGGCACGTCGGCGCCGGAGGACCACAGCGCCTGGTCGGCGCCGGATGCGATGGCGCCCTTGACCGCCTCCGGAGTGGGCCGGTAGTCGAGGATGCCCCGCATGCCGGACAGGTCGTCGGTGACCACCACCCCGTCGAAGGGCGCGCCGCCCGGGTAGTCGCCGTCGCGCAGGATGCGGTAGGCCTCGGGGTTGAGCGAGCTCGGCACGCCCTCGGCACCCAGACCGGGCACGATCATGTGGCCCATCATCACGCTGGCGCGGGGGAAGGCGTGGAGCACCGGCCCGTAGGGCAGCATGTCCAGCCCCCGCACATCCTCGAGCGGCGGGGTCACCGCGAGAGCGAGGTGCGTGTCGCCGGAGGCGCGGCCGTGCCCCGGGAAGTGCTTGAAGGTGGGGGTGACGCCGGCGTCGACGAGCCCCTGGGAGAAGAGGGTGGCCACCCGCTCGACCTCGGCGGGATCGTCGCTGAAGGCCCGGTCACCGACGATGGCGAGGTTGTTGACGTCGAGGTCGAGCAGCGGCGCGTAATCCACGTTCACACCGTGGGCACGCAGGGAGCGGCCGATGTCGTAACCGCTGCCCCGGATCACCTCGGGCGGCTGGTGGGCGAGATCACCCGGCGTCATCCAGCCGCCGAACACCTCCGTGTGGCGCTGCACCCGGCCGCCCTCGAAATCGATGGCCACCGAGAAGGGCCGCCGGTACTCGGCGCGCAGCGCATTGATGTTGCGCCCCTCCTCGGTGAGCAGCCCCGGGTCCGCCCAGGAGGGGATGACGAGGCCTCCGACACCCTGGTCGAGTGCGGCCCGGGCCTGGTCGTAGTTGGCCACGCCCACCACCATGAGGGAGGCGACGCGGGCACGCAGATCCGCGGGCACGCGCTGCTCGGCCGAGGGCGTCACCGGCGGGGCGGGCGCGGTCTGGGGGCTGGGGCTCGGGTCCTCCACCCGGGGCTGGGACACGGCGGTGTCCGTCCCACCCGGGGCCGGGGAGCCGGCATCGCGCGAGGGGGAGCACGCCGCGAGCGAGGCGGCGAACACGGCCGCGCATACGGCGGCGAGTGCCGCACCGCGCGCACCCGCTGCGAGAGCACCACCATGCCCCATTCCGCTCACCTCCCCCACCTCGGCCCTCCGGTGCTGGACGACACCGCCCGGAAACGTCTCCACTGTACTTAACCCGTGCACGTGTGCCCCGCTGCTAAGCTTTCGAGCATGTCGCACGTGACCCAGCCCCCCGCCCGGCGCGCCATCTCCCCCCTGGTGGCCAGCATCGTCGTCGGCACCGTGCTCGGAGCCGTCGGCGTGATCGGCATTAGCGCGTTCTCGGGTCAGAACAGCGTCCCCGCCGGCAACGCCGTGCCGGCCGACCAGGCTGTTCTCGGCGGCTCGGAGTACGGCTCCCGCCAGTAGACGGCGACCCCGCGTGCGCGCCCCCCGGCCCCGCCGGCTCCTGACCCCGGGCCCCCCGCGCGAGCACTGGCTCGGGTGGGTCGCCCTCACCCTCCTCGCCTTCCTTCAGCCGCCCGGCCGGGTTAGCGCGGACACGAAGTTCGACCTCACTCAGGACCCCGCGGCCTTCCTCCACCGCGCCACGCACGCCTACTCCGACCAGTTCACCCTGGGCCAGATCCAGAACCAGGCCTACGGTTATCTCTTTCCGCAGGGTCCGTTCTTCCTGCTCCCGCTGCCGGACTGGGTGCTGCAGCGGCTGTGGTGGAGTCTGCTGCTCTGTGTCGCTTACTCGGGAACCCTCCTCCTTGCGCGCCGCATCGGGCTCCCCGGCACGGTTCCGCCCGTGGTCGCGGCGGCGCTCTATGCGCTGAGCCCGCGCATTCTCACCACCCTCACCGCGATCTCCTCGGAGGCCTGGCCCGTCGCGCTCGTCCCGTGGACCCTTCTGCCGCTGCTCCACCGCCGCCCCAATGTGCCCGCCGCGCTCATCCCGGTCGCCCTGATGGGTGCCGTCAACGCCACCGCCACCATCCTCGCCTGCGTGCCGGCGTTCCTTCTGTTGGCGTGGCGCCGCGAATGGGCCCGTTTGGGCGCGTGGAGCGCCGGCACGGTCCTGGTCAGCGCCTGGTGGATCGGGCCGCTGCTCGTGCTGGGCCGCTACTCCCCGCCGTTCACGGAGTTCATCGAGTCGGCCTTCGTCACCACCCACTGGCTCAACCCCGCCGAAATCCTGCGCGGAACCACCAGCTGGGCACCCTTCGTGGACACCGAGCGCACCGCGGGCTTCCTGCTGGTCTCTGAGCCGGTGTTCATCCTCGCCACCATGGCCGTCGCCGCCGCGGGTCTCGCCGGCCTGGCCCGGCGGGACATGCCGTGGCGGGGTTACCTGGTGGTGCTGCTGAGCACCGGTTTCATTGTTCTCGGCACGGCCCATCACCTGCTCCCGCTTTACGACGGCCCCCTCGCGCCCTTCCGCAACCTGCACAAGCTGGACCCCCTGGTGCGCCTCCCGCTGGCGCTGGGGGCGGGGTGGGTGCTCTCCCGGGCCCGCCGCCCCGTCGTCGTGGGGGTGGTGTCCGCCGCGGTGGTCGCGCTCGCCCCGGCGTGGTCGCTGCGCCTGCTGCCGCAGGGCACGTGGACCGCGGTGTCACCCGACTGGGTGGCCGCGGGCGAGTGGCTCGACGAGCACGCCGCCGGGACCCGAACCGTGGTGGTTCCGCCGGCTTCCTTCGCGCGGCAGGACTGGGGCTGGACCCGCGACGAGCCGATCCAGGCCGTCACATCCGCGCCCTTCGCCGTGCGCGACGCGATCCCGCTGGTCGACCCGGAGGCGATCCGCGGCCTGGACGGCCAGGCCGGGGTGGTCCACGCCGAGGCACTGCGCTCCATCGGCGTGGGCGCGGTGCTCGTGCGCCACGACCTTGAACCCGCCTCCGCGGAGCCCCGGGAGGGCCAGCCCGGGACGGGGAACGTACCCCCCGGCCTGGGGGAACCGGCTGTGAGCTTCGGCAGCATCGACATCTACATGCTCGACCCCGCGCGCGGGATGATGATCACCGGCGACGATCCGGTGCGCGTCGACGGCGGCGGTGAGGTGCTGCCCCTGCTCTACCGGGAGCTGGGCTACTTCCCGGCCCGCCTGGGCGGGGAGGACCCGGACATCGTGACCGACACCCCCGCGCTCGCGGCGCGCAACTACGGCACGCTCGACTCCCCGGTCTCCGCGCAGCTGCACAACATCTCCGAGGGAGCGGACGTGCGCAACCGCCTGAAGGACTACCCCTCCGCGGGCACGCCCACAGGGGTGGCCCAGGATGGCAGCGCGCGCGCCTCGAGCTCCGCGGCCGACGCGACGGCCTTCGGCGGCGCCATCCCCTCACGCTCGCTCACCGCAGCCTTTGACGGTCTGGCGGACACCGCGTGGTGGCCGGCCCCGGGCGACACGCACGCGTGGATCGAGGCGAGCGTGGAGGGCGGGCGCGCCACCATCACCGCCACGGAGGACACCACCGTCCTCGTGGGGGCCGGCGGGCAGGGCAGCGGCGAGGAAGTCTCCCTGGTCGCCGGGGAGCCGCGCACCCTCAGCGCGCCGGGGGGAACAATCCGGGTCACGCTCACCCAGCCCGTCGGCATCGCCGAGCTCGACACCGGGGTGCGCCGCATCGTCGACGTACCCGGCACGGCGGACACCTACTTCTTCCAGCGGGTCTTCCCCGCCACGGACGTCCTGCAACGGCGGTTCACCACCGCGCAGCCGGGCGAGTGGCGCCTCTCCCACCCGGCCACCGTCGACGGGGTCCGGGCCGAGGGCACCGTGCACCTGGAGTCCGGCACCCACGAGGTGCTCACCGATGCGGAGACCCTCATGCTCAGCCGCGCCACTCCCGGCGCCGGGTGGGCACCGTTCGGGGGCACAGTCTCCCCTGCGTCCGGCGAGCGGCACATCCTCACCACCCGCGCCTACAACGACGGCCTGCGCGCGAGCGTGGGGGGTGTCGCCCTCGAGCCGGAGCGTCTCGATGCCGGGATGCAGGCCTTCCGCGTCCCCGCCGGTGTGGGCGGTGACTTCTCCATGACGTTCGCCGGCGAGACCCCGTACCGGGTGAGCCTTCTTCTCGGCGGCGGTGTCTCGGTGCTCACCGTCGCGGGCTGTCTCCTCGTGCCCTGGCGCCGCGGGGGGCCCTGGACCCCGCGCGCGTCGGGCGCCGCCGCCCGGGTGTTCCCGCTGGCCGGGGCAGCCGTGGTGGGCCTCGCCCCCGGCGCCGCAGGCGCGGCCGCCGTGTGGGCCATCCGGCGCACCACCCTCATCCCATCGCGCGCGCTGACCGCGGGTGCAGCCGCGTTCATCGGCCTCTGGCTGGCGCGGGCACCGTGGCCGCAGGAGAACTACGCGGGGGATTCGGTGCTCACACTCGTTGCAGGCTGTGCCGCCCTCGCGGCGCTGGCGCTTCCCGACGCCGACCCTGCCGCATCCCACGCACCTGCCGCCCCAGGCGGTCACCCGCCCGCCTCACCAGACGCGCCCCGGGAACCTCGACGAGCTCGTAGGAGACGTAGGCGACGGCCACGCTGGCCACGGCGGTGAACGCAGCCACCGGAAGGAAGTGTCCCGTGAACACGCGGATCCCGAGCACCGGGAACGCGAAGGAGAGCACGGCGACGTGCCACAGGAAGATGGAGTAGGACCACCGGCCGAGGTGCGTCATGGCCGGGGAGGCCAGCACCCCGGCGTCGCGGGGGCCGAGCGCGAAGGGGGCCACGAGTACGGCGGCGAATGCCGCGCCGATGAGGATCCGCACGTTGAACTCCGCGGGGCTGGGGTGCGCCAGGCCCTGCGGACCGAGCGTTCCCCCCAGCCAGGCGAGGGGCAGTGCCAGCAGCGCGACAGGCCAGCGCACCCACCCGGGCGCGCGCCACGCCACACCCGCCCGCTCGAGCTCCGCGCACACCAGGCCCACCGCAAACCACGGGACGTAGGAGGGCGGCCAGATCTGCATGTTCACCCAGTTCACGGAGCTGACGAGCCACGGCCAGGCGAGGGAGACGGGCAGGGCCACCGCGAGCAGCACCTGCCGCCCCCGCCGCCCCCGCGCGAGGTAGAGCGGCAGGACGATGTAGAAGGCCACCTCCACGCACAGGGACCACATCTGCGTCAGCCCCGCCACCAGGGCATGGGGCACGTAAATCTGGACGAGGAAGAGGTTGGCGAGGAATGTGGGAGCGTCGAGAAGCGAAAGCTCGGGCAGGGCGAGGGCGACGACGGTCACGCAGACGACGTAGGCGGGAGCGATGCGCGCGAAGCGGCGGCTGTAATAACCGGAGCGCGGTGCACCGCGGGAGAGCAGGAACGCGGAGAGCGCGAAGAAGACCGCGACGAAGTAGTCGAAGCGGGCGAGGACCGCTGAATCGGTGGCGGTCTGGAACGCCACGTGCGTCACGAGGATCCCGAGGGAGGCCACCGCGCGCAGGCCCTCGAGTTCCGGCAGTAGGTTATTGTTTCTGATGTGTTCATTGTAGGAGTCAGGCGGGCGCGCATCGCGGCAACCATCCTCCTCGCCTGCCTCGCCCTGAACCTCATCGCGCCCGTGGTCATCTCCGCCCAGCGCGCCCTGCCCCACGAGGGTTTCTTCGCCTCCACCTACGACGGGCCGGTGCCCTACGCGCAGGAGCTCACGCTCACCAGGGGGGCGAAGAAGGACGAGGTCGACATCAACGCGCGCCTGCTTATCGACGGCACCGAGCACCGCGACTCCTACACCGCCAACGTGGCCACCACCTTCCCCGTCCGCGACAGGGGCGGGTTGACCTACTTCTTCCCGTACCAGCCGGAGCGGCGCAGCTACCCCTACTCCGACCCCTTCGCGCTCGAGGCCGTCCCGGCCGACTACCTCGGGCCCGGCAACGTCGCCGGTCTGGAGACCTACAAGTACCGCGCCGAGATTTCCGACGGCGGCTACCACGCCGAGCGCATCTTCGACCTGGAGCGGCGCACGGGCCGGGTGCTCGACGAGACCTGGACCACCTCGGGCGGCCCGGCAGACGGGTTCTTCCGCCTCTCGGAGGATTCGCGCGCCGAGGCCGTCGGCGCCGCGCGCCGGGAGGTCGGTGTGCTGCGTGCCCTGCAGGTGCTGGCCTGGGTGACCCGCCTGGCGGCGGTGCTCACGCTGGCCTGGCTGGCGGTTGCCTTTGCGCGCCGCTAAGGGTGCCGCGCGCGGGGTGCCCCCGCTGGTGGGCGCGGCGCTCGTCCTGTCCCTGACCTGGCCGTTTCTCGTGCCGGGTGAGGCCTTCGCTCTGCGCGACATGATGGTTCTGCCCGGCATGGCGCTCACGCGCGCGTCGCTCGGCGCCGGCGACCTCGCCGCACGCAACGTTCCCCAGGACGCACTCCTGGGCCTGCTCCCCTTCCCGGTCGCCGCCCTCCGGGTGATGGTGGCGGCCGCGGCCGCCGGCGCCGCGTGGGCGGGGTGGCGCAGCTCCGCCACCGCCTGGGGGCGCTGCGCGGCCATGACCGTCGCGGTGTGGAACCCCTTTGTGGTGGAACGGCTGCTCCAGGGCCAGTGGTCCCTGGCCGTCGCCGCCTGGCTGCTGCCGCTCATTGCGGTCTCGGGGTCGTGGGTGGCGCGCTGGCTCGCCTCGCTGACACCGACGGGCGCGATCGCTTCCGTGTTGATGTCGCGCACCCGCGCCCAGCTCATCGTCACCTCGGCACTGTGCCTGCCCTGGGTGGCGGCGGGGTTCGCGGCCGGATCCGGCACCTCCTCCCCCGCCTCCGCCACGGCCTTCGCCCCCCGCGCCGAGCGCTGGGTGGGCACGCTGGGCGCGGTGGCGGGGCTCGGCGGGATCTGGAACGGTGCCGCAGTGCCGGCCTCGCGCTCGGCGGGGTTCGCGGTCTTCGGCATCGCGCTGCTTCTCGTCCTCGCCCTGGGGTGGCGCTCGGTGGAAAGGCGCCTCCTCGTTCTCGCCGCTGCGGGGTTCGCGGTGGCGGTCCTGTCCTGGGCCGGGGCGCTGGGGTGGGCCGTGGCCGCGCTCCCCGGCGGCGGGTTGCTGCGCGACGCCCAGAAGTGGCTCATCCTCGCCCTCCCGGCGTTCGTTTCGGCGGCGGGGGCGCTTCGGCCGACGCGCGCCGCCCTGGCCCTGGTGCTGGCGCTCCTCCAGGTTCCGGACGCCCCGCTTGCCGTCGCGGCACTCACCCCCGTCACGGTCGAGGAATTGCACGTGCCGCCCGTGGACGACCGCGGCCGCGACGTCTTCTTCGTCGACCGGCCCGCCCTCTCCCGGCGCGCGGACGGGCAGCCGGTGGTGGATCCGGTTCCGAAGATGATGAACGTGGTGGAGCCCGGTGAGCTCGTCGTCGATGGGGTGGTGGTTGACCCGGTCTCACCTCGCTGGCGCGAGGCCCGGGACCACCCGGACGAGATTGCGGCCCTGCGCGGCCTGGGCATCGGAGTGGTGGTGCACCCGGACGGAACCGCCACGGACACGGGTGCGCCCCCGCGCGGGCTCCCCACCGCGGGCCTTCTGTTTTTCGCACTCTGGCTGGCGGTTCCGCTCGCGGGCCTGGCCCAGGCGGCGTTGACCTGCGGGCGGGTGAGACGCGGTGCCCGCCGCGCGTTAACTTCGCCGTAACCGCTCCTCCGCCCGGGTCGCCCCGGACCTGCACCAGCAATCCCACTGGCGTCCCACGCGTTTCGTTACTATGTTGTTATAAACCCTCTCACCAGCTGAAACGTCATCTTTAATGGGCTGATCACAATTAATGGCGTCCGCCCACGGCCGCGGAGCTTGTACGCGTCAACAAAGCGGTCTAGGGTAAACAACAGTTAAACAAAAGGTTACGCACCAGCGCCACTTCCGTGGCGGCAGACCGTAACAGCGACCGGAACGGAAAGGGTGAATCTGAAAATGACCAACGCAGTTACCGACAGGGTGATCGGCCGCGTTCGCAGCGGGCTCGTGAAGAAGTGGAGCGACCGCTACAGCGACGCCGAGGTCACCGAGACGTTCGACAACGTCCTGGCCCACCACCGTGCGGCGGCCACGATCCCCGACTTCATCCCCGTCCTTGCCGAGGCGGAGACCAACGAGCTTCTGGCCGCGAAGATGCGCGAGGAGGAGAAGTAAATATGTACAACAAGAACAACATCGATTTCAGCGTGATCCGCGAGCGCGCACTGCGCAACATCCGCGAGGATCTCATCAACGAGTGGTCCGACCGCTACGACGCCAACCGGATCGACCGCACCTTCGAGGGCGTGCTTGCCGCGCACCGCGAGGAGGCCGTGATCGAGGACTTCGTCCCCGTCCTGGTCGAGGCCGAGATGCTCGAGCGCCTGCGCGAGGGCGAGCTGGATAAGGCTCTCTAGAGCCCCGTCCGCCCACTCTTCGCCCCGGAACCGGTCAACGGTCGCCGGGGTTTTCGAGTATCCGGGCAAATTTGCGGCCCGTCTCGCGCCAGGAGAATGCCGCGGCCCGCTCCCGGGCGGCGGCGCCGAGGGAGGCGCGCAGAGGGGCGTCGTGAAGCAATGCCCGCGTGATCCCCGCAAACTCCTCCTCGCTGTCAGCGAGCCGGCCCGTCACCCCGTCGACGATCGAGTCACGCAGGCCGCCGGCGCCGCGGTAGCCGACCGTGGGAACGCCGTGCTGGGCGGCCTCCGTGACCGCGATTCCCCACCCTTCTTTCGTGCTCGGCATGAGGTGCAGGTCGGCCCGCGCCAGCAGGGCGTGCTTGTGCGCCTCGTTGACGTGGCCGTGGAACACCACCTTGTCGCCGCGGGGCTCGGCGTGGGCGCGCAGCTTGTCCTCCCACCAGCCGGAACCGATCACGTCGAGCACCACCCCGTCCATCCCGGCGACGGCGTCAATTGCGTGCTCGATGCGCTTGTGCGGCACCAGGCGCGAGAGCGTCACCGCGTGCAGGCGCCCGTCGCGCGGCAGCACCGGAACCTCGGCCGGGAGGGGGTCGACGCCGTTTTCCACGATGGCGATGTCCGACTCCCTGACCCCCAGGCCGACGAGGTCCGCCCGCGATGCCTCGGAGACGGTCACGTACTGCGCACCCCGGTAGACCCGCGGGGCGACGCGCGACTCGAGGAACCAGCCGAACGCACCGATCACCGGCCCCGCTACCGGCCACTGCTCCTTGTGGCAGTGGTGGGTAAGAAGCACCGTGTCCGCCCCCGAGTAGGCGCGCGCGAAGAAGGGGATGCCGTTCTGCGTATCCACGATCACGTCGGGCCGGTGCCGCCACACCGACAGCGGCGCGAGCATGTACACCCCGTACTTCCCGCCGGCGCGCTCGTAGCGTACCCCTGCGCGCCGCGAGCGCCGGGGCGCGTCCGTGTGCTTCGCGGTGCGGTACACCACCTCGTGCTCCTGTTCAGCCAGGTACTCCCCCACCCGCTCCAGGTAGCGCTCCGAACCCCCGCCCTGCGGGTGGGTCGTGTCGCGCCAGCAGAGGAGAAGTATCTTCATAGGTTATGTACCGTACCCGCCGCCTGGCCACACTGCGCCGCTCCCTGCGCCTGCTGCGGTCCTTCACCTACGAGCAGTTCCGGCCCCGCATCTTCTACTCCGGCCTGGCGCGGGACACGCATTCGCTTATCGACGCCCTCTCCCGCGACCTCACCGGCCGGGGCGTAGCCGGCCGCAGCGTCCTCGACGTCGGGGGAGGGCCCGGGTATTTTGCGGACCAGTTCGCCGACACCTTCTACGTGGGCCTGGAGCCGTCGGTCTCCGAGATGAGCGCGGCGGGCCTGAGCGGTTACGGGGCGGTGCGCGGCGACGGCACCGCGATCCCGTTCGCGGACTCCAGCTTCGACGTGGTCTACTCCTCCAACGTCGCCGAGCACATCCCCGACTGGCGGGAGATGGGCGGCGAGATGCTCCGCGTGTGCCGGCCGGGCGGGCTCGTCGTGCTGTCCTACACGGTGTGGCTCGGGCCCTTCGGGGGCCACGAGACGGGGCTGTGGGAGCACTACGTCGGCGGGGAGTTCGCGCGGCGCAGGTACGTCGAAAAGCACGGCCGCGAGCCGAAGAACGTCTGGGGGACCTCGCTGTTCGCCGTCTCCGCCGCCGCGGGGTTGCGGTGGGCCCGCGACATGGAGAAAGCGGGGAAAGCCACCTTTGAACTGGGCTTTCCCCGCTACCATCCGCACTGGGCGTGGTGGCTCACCCGCGTCCCGCTGGTGCGGGAATTCGGGGTGTCCAACCTCGTGCTGGTGCTGCGCAAGCGCTAAGCGCAGGCGCCCGGTGTCTACGCCCGCGCGGCCTCGGTGCGCTGCTCCAGCTTGTCCAGCTGCTCGAAGATCTCCTTCGGCACGCGGCGACCCAGCTCCTCGAGGTAGCCGCGGGAATCCTCGATGTCCTCGGCCCACAGCTCGGGGTCGGGGTAGAGGGCCTCGCGAATGTCCTCGATGGGGGTGTCCAGGCCGGTCAGGTCGAGGTCTTCGGGGCGGGCGGTGTGGCCAACCGGGGTGTCCTCGGCACCGACGCGGCCCTCGATGCGGTCAACGATCCACTTGAGCACGCGGGAGTTCTCCCCGAAGCCCGGCCAGAGGAAGCGGCCGTCCTTGCCGCGGCGGAACCAGTTGACCAGGAAGATCGGGGGCATGCGGTCCCCGCCCTTGCGGCCCATGTCGATCCAGTGCTGGAAGTAGTCTCCGACGGCGTAGCCCATGAAGGGCAGCATGGCCATCGGATCGTGGCGCAGGGTGCCCACCTTCGCCTCGGAGGATGCCGCCGTCTGGCCGGAGGAGAGCATGGCGCCGACCATGGTGCCGTGCTCCCAGTCGTACGCCTGGGTGACCAGCGGCACGGTGTCGGCACGTCGTCCGCCGAAGAGGATCGCGTCGATCTTCACACCCTCCGGGTCGTTGAACTCGGGCGCGGCGGCGGGGCACTGCTCGATGGCGACGCAGTAGCGGGAGTTCGGGTGGGCGGCGTCGTGGCTGGACTTGGGGGTCCAGTCCTTGCCGCGCCAGTCGATGAGGTGCTCGGGGGCTTCGCCGTCCATGCCCTCCCACCAGATGTCGCCGTCGTCGGTCAGCGCCACGTTGGTGAACAGGGTGTTGCCCGGCTCCATTGTCTGCATCGCGATGGGGTTGGAAGCGTAGTTCGTGCCCGGGGCGACGCCGAAGAAGCCGTTTTCCGGGTTGACGGCGTAGAGGCCGTCCTCGCGCAGGTGCATCCAGGCGATGTCGTCGCCGACAACCTCGGCGGTCCAGCCCTCGAGGGTGGGGGTGATCATGGCGAGGTTGGTCTTGCCGCAGGCGGACGGGAACGCGCCCGCGATGTGGTAGCTCTTGCCCTCGGGGGAGTTGAGCTTGAGGATGAGCATGTGCTCGGCCATCCAGCCCTCCTCCCGGGCCATGACGGAGGCGATGCGCAGTGCGTAGCACTTCTTGGCCAGGATGGCGTTGCCGCCGTAGCCGGAGCCGAAGGACCAGATCTCCTTGGTCCCGGGAAACTGGGAGATGTACTTGGTGTCGTTGCACGGCCAGGCGACGTCCTGCTCGCCCTCAGCAAGCGGGGCGCCGACGGAGTGGAGGCAGTGGACGAAGTTGCCGCCCTTGATCTTGTCCAGGGCTTCCTTGCCCATGCGGGTCATGATGCGCATGGACATGACCACGTACTCGGAGTCGGTGAGCTGGACACCGAGCTTGGGGTCGGGATCGGTGATCGGGCCCATGCAGAAGGGCACGACATACATCGTGCGTCCCTTCATCGCGCCGCGGAAGTGCTCGAGCATCTCCTCCTTCAGCGCGGCGGGCTTCATCCAGTTGTTGGTGGGGCCGGCATCGTCCTCCTTCTCGGTGGCGATGAAGGTGCGGGACTCCACGCGCGCGACATCGGAGGGGTTGGAGCGCGCCAGGTAGGAGTTGGGGCGCTTCTCCTCGTTGAGCTTGACGAGGGTGCCCTTCTCCACGAGCTCCTGGGCCAGGCGGTCCCACTCCTCCTGGGAGCCGTCCGCGAAGACCACCCGCTCGGGCTGGAAGAGGTCGACAGCGTCGTTCACCCAGGCGATGAGGTCCTCGTTGTCGGTCGGCGCGGGCTGCGTCATGCCCTTAACTGCGGTGGCCATGTGCTCTCCTGTTTGTTTCATGTCCCGGCGCGACCCAACTGGTTATCCCCAGCGGGGTGCCGAAAAGGTATTCCTGTAGGTCTCTAGATTATCGAAAACGCCGTACATCGTGGCTAAACGCTTTCACCGGGTTTCGTTACGCGGTTATGACCAGTGACCCATCACACGTGAATTGACCGGTGGAGCTGGGTCACGCCACCCCCTAATAAGGGTGCCGAATCTCCCGTTGAGGACCGTTTTTTCACCCCCTCACCTGCGGTGATTTCGCCCGCAGCCCGGGTCAAACACGTCAACCGCACCCAAACCCCCGTTTGCCACCCCCGGAATGGGGTGAGCATCAACCCGTCCCGCCCCCACCCCGCCCCAGCGCGTAAGGACTTGCATTTGCCCACGTCATGTGGACAATTAACCTGATGAATAGTTCTGATAATCCTAAAATTGCACGACCCGGAGTGGGCGAATTGCCGCCCGGCCGGCCACCCCAAACCGAGTTCAGCACAGGACTCGATTACCCCCGCCTCGGCTCCGTGACGTTCCGCCGCGGCACCCTCACGGAGAACCAGGAGGCGCTCTTCGACGAGCACTGGCCCCGCCTGGGGCAGTTGCTTTCCGACGACCCCATCGATGTCGACTCCTGGTTCGGCCGCTCCGGCCACCCCACAGTCGTCGAGATCGGCTCGGGCACCGGAACCTCCACCGCGGCCATGGCCCCGCTCGAGGCGGACACCAACATCATCGCCGTGGAGCTGTACAAGCCCGGCCTGGCCAAGCTGCTCGGGGCCGTCGTGCGCGGCGACATCGGCAACATCCGCATGGTCCGCGGCGACGGCGTCGAGGTGCTGGCGCGGATGATCCCCGAGGAGTCCCTCGACGGAGTCCGCATCTTCTTCCCGGACCCCTGGCCCAAGGCGCGGCACCACAAGCGGCGCATCATCCAGTCCGGAACCCTGAACCTCATCGCTTCACGCCTGAAGAAGGGCGGCGTGCTCCACGTCGCAACCGACCATGCCGGGTACGCCGAGTGGATCGACGAGCTCGTGGAGGTCGAACCCTCCCTCGCCTACCGGGGTTGGCCGTGGGAGGACGCACCCCTTTTGACCGACCGCCAGGTGATCACCAAGTTCGAGGGCAAGGGCCTGGACAGGGACCACACCATCCGCGAGTACCTCTGGGAGAAGATCTAGCAATGCAGGACCTGCACGAAATGACCCACCCCTACTCCCCCGGTGCCGCCCCGGGCCCCGAGAGCGTGCTGCTGGTGTGGGACGCCCCCAACCTGGACATGGGCCTGGGCGCCATTCTCGGTGGACGCCCCACCGCGGCCTACCGCCCGCGCTTCGATGCCGTCGGCCGCTGGCTCATCGAGCAGGCCGGGCAGCGCTCCGCCGAGCTGGGCACCCGCGTCGAGCCGGAGGCGACGGTGTTCACCAACGTCTCCGCCCAGGGCGCGGACGTGGTCCGGCCCTGGGTCGAGGCGCTGCGCAACGTCGGTTTCGCGGTCTTCGCCAAGCCGAAGACGGATGACGCCTCCGACGTGGACGCCGACATGCTCGACCACATCGAGCGCCGCCGCCGCGAGGGCGTGCTGCGCGGGGTGGTCATCGCCTCCGCCGACGGGCAGAACTTCCTCGAGCCGATCGAGGAGCTCGTCGCCGCCGGCATCCCCGTCACCGTGCTCGGCTTCCACGAGCACGCCTCGTGGGCCGTGACGTCGAAGGACATCACCTTCGTCGATCTCGAGGACATACCGGGCGTGTTCCGTGAGCCCCTCCCGCGCGTCAACCTGGACCGGCTGCCCGAGGAGGGTGCCTGGCTCCAACCGTTCCGCCCGCTGTCCTCGCTGCTCTACAACACGCGGGATGCGCGCGAGAGCCTGGAGACGCGGGAGCCCCGAGAGAGCCGAGAGAGCTAGGAGAGCGACGTGTTTTACAGGTGGGGGCACTTCGCCTACCGGTTCCGCCGGATCATTCCCGCGGTCATCATCGCCATCATCGTCCTGCTGCAGGTCTTCTTCGGCTCCAAGCTGGGTGAGCGCATGTCCCAGGAGGGGTGGGAGGACCCGCACGCCGATTCGACCACCGCGACGCGGATCGAGGAGGACACCTTCGGCCGGGACAGCTCGGGCGACGTGATCGTGCTTGTCGACGCCCCCTCCGGCCTGACCGGGGGGCCGGTGTTCGACGAGGCGAACAAGCAGATCTCCGCCCTGGCGCGCGACTACCCGGAACAGATCGACCACGTCACCAGCTATTTCGACTCCCCCAACCCGCGCCAGGTCAACGCGGAGGGCACCCGCGCCTTTGCGGCGATCGGCCTGAAGGGGGACGGCGAGCAGACACTGAAGGACTTCCGCACCATAGAGCCCGCCCTGCGCGGCATCTCGCTTCCCGACGGCGCCACCGTCAAGATCGCCGGGGCCACCGCCGTCGCCGACGCCCTCGATGACGGCATGGCCAACGACATCGCCCGCGCGGAGAAGATCGGGCTCGTCTTCGTCGCCGTGATCCTCCTGTTCGTCTTCGGCGGCGTGATCGCGGCCGCGATGCCGCTGGTCGTGGGAATCCTCTCCATCATCGGGTCCCTGTCGCTGCTGTCCATCCTGGCCAGCTTCCAGCAGGTCAACGTGTTCTCACAGTCGGTGATCACCCTGCTCGGCCTGGGCCTGGCCATCGACTACGGCTTGTTCATGGTCTCGCGCTTCCGGGAGGAGCTGGACAAGGGCCTCGACGTGGAGGAGGCGGTGGCCGTGACCACCACCACGGCCGGCAAGACCGTGTTCTTCTCCGCGCTCATGGTTGGCGTGGCGCTGTCGGGCCTGATCATGTTCCCGCAGGCGTTCCTCAAGTCCGTCGCCTACGGCGCCATCAGCGCCGTGGTCCTGGCGGCCCTGATTTCGGTGGCGGTGCTTCCGGCGTTGTTCGGCATGCTGGGCCGCGACATCGACAAGTGGTCCGTGCGCCGCACGTCCCGCCGCGGCCGCGGCATCGAGGACACCGTCTGGTACCGCATCCCGCGCTGGGCGATGCGCCACGCCAAGCTCGTCGCAGCCGGCATCTCGGCCCTGCTCATCCTGTTGACGGTGCCCATCATCGGGATCACCTTCGGCGGCATCAACGAGTCCTACCTCCCCCCGAGCCAGGAAACCCGGCAGGCGCAGGACGAGTTCAACGAGTCCTTCCCCGCCTTCCGCACCGACCCGGTCAAGCTCGTGGTCAAGGGGGCGGACAACTCCCAGCTTGTCGACGTCGTCATGCAGGCACGCCAGGTCACCGGCCTCGCCTCGCCCCTGGCGCCCTCGCACCCCAGCCAGGACGGCACCACCGTGCTCTCCGCGCCTCTCGCGGACAGGAACGGCGGGAGGGACGTCGTCAAGCAGATGCGCAACATCTCCGCCCCGGAGGGTGTCGAGCTCTACGTCTCGGGCACCCCGGCGATGGAGGTGGAGTCCATCGAGGCGCTGCTCGGGCGGCTGCCGTGGATGGCGCTCTACATGGTCGCCGCCACGTTCATCCTCATGGCGCTGCTGTTCGGATCGCTGATCCTGCCGGCAAAGGCCGTGATCATGAACGTGCTCGGCGTCGGTGCGACGCTGGGCTTCCTCACCTCCGTCTTCGTCGACGGCATCGGATCGGGAGCCTTCAACTTCACTCCGGGGCCGCTGATGAGCCCCGTGCTGGTGCTCATCGTGGCCATCCTCTACGGCCTGTCCACCGACTATGAGGTCTTCCTGGTCTCGCGCATGGTGGAGGCCCGGCACAACCGGGCCTCCACGGATGACTCGATCAGCTACGGCACGGCCCACACGGGCGGTATCATCACCGCCGCGGCCGCGATCATGATCGTCGTGGCCGCCGCCTTCGCGATGAGTGACATCGTGATGATGAAGTACATCGCCTTCGGCATGATCTTCTCCCTCGCCCTGGACGCGACCGTGATCCGCTTGCTGCTCGTGCCGGCCGTGATGCACCTGCTGCGCGAGGACAACTGGTGGGCGCCGCGCTGGGTCAAGCGGGTGTACGCCTCCCTCGGGGAGAACTCCGAGGGTTCGACGGCCGCTCCCGTCCGCGCCGGTTCCGCACGGCCGGCCGCGGCCCCGGTCGCCGCCCCGGCCACGGAGCCCCCGTCGCCCGCTGACTCTCCCGCGGCGGAGGAACCGGACGAACCGGCTGTGCCCACCCACCCGGAGACCGGGGAAATCGCCGTCGAGAACACCGTCGTGGACTCGCTGCCCGTGCGCGGCGGACGCAGCGTGGTCGAGGATTCCGAGCTCATTCCCTTCGACGAGCTGATGCGCCGGCTGTCCGAGCGCCCGCGCGAGCTCGAGTGACGGTGCGCGGCTCCGTCGGTGCCGCGGTGACGTGGGCCCGGTGGCTCTTCCCGCTCGCCGCCCTCGCCGCCGGCCTGTACTTCTTCCGGGACGAGATGCCCTTCCTTGGGGAGGCATGGGGGGCGCTGCGGCACGCCTCCCCCGGCCCCGTCGCGGCCGCGGTCGCGGCCTCCGTCGCCTCGGTGCTGGCGATGGCCGCCGCGATGCAGCAGCTGATGAACATCGAGGGCCGCATCACCGGCTTCCGCCGTTGCGCCTCCATCACCCTGGCCTCCAACGCGTGGTCCACCACCGTCCCCGGCGGCCCGGCCATCTCCGCGTGGCTCACCTTCCGCGTGCACCGCTCCTGGGGCGCCTCCCCGGGACTGTGCGGCTGGTTCTTCGTCGTCTCCGGCGCCCTCTCCACAGTGTGGCTGGTGGTCATCGGCATCGTCGCGGTGGCCTTCCTGGGCGCCCAGCTCTCCGTCGGCGCCCTCGCCGGCTCGCTCGCTCTCGCGGTCGGGGTTTCCCTCGCTTTGTTCTGGGCCGCCCGCAACCCCGAGGTGTTGCGCCGGGGTGTGCGCCTTGTCCCCACCCGCGTGGCCATGCGCCTGGAAAAGTTCATCGACGAGGTCGCGGCGGTGCGCATGACGGGGCGGACCTTCGCCCTCGCCGCCGCGTGCTCCCTGGCCAACCGGCTCTTCGACGCCCTCACGCTCTATTTCGCCGCGTGGTCCGTCCTCGGGGTGCACGGCGGCAACATCTCCGCGGCGGCCACCGTGCGCGCCGTCGCCCTCGCCTTCGTGATGACCAAGCTCGCCGGCGCCGCGCAGGTCACCCCGGGAGGAGTGGGAACCGTCGAGACCATCGCGGCCGCCACCCTCGTCGCCTCGGGCATGACGCTTGTCGACGCCACCGCAACCACCCTCGTCTACCGGCTGGTCTCCTTCCTGCTCATCACCGCCATTGGGTGGGTGCTCTACCTCCTGCGCTACGCGGGGCGCGGCTTCATGCTCGGCTCCCCCACCCCCGCCCTCACCGGGGGCGAGGGACACGCCGCGTGACCCGGCGGCCGATAGACTGTGCGGCATGATCTCAAAGCCCTACGCCATCGCCGCCGACTACGTCGCCATCGCCGCCTTTGCGCTCCTCGCGCGCGCCGCTCACCGCACCGACGAGATGCCCTTCACGTTCTTCGGGTGGTTCGAAACCTTCGTGCCCTTCGCCGTGGGGCTCGCGCTTGCCTGGCTCGCCACGCGCCGGAACAAGGGCTGGCTCATCTGGCTGATCACCCTGGTCGTTGGGCTGGTCATCTGGGGCTTCTACCGCGAAAAGCTCCCCCACTGGTCCTTCGTGGTGGTGGCAAGCTCCATGTCCGCACTGCTCATGCTGGGCTGGCGGGGCATCGCAAAGCTCGTGCTCAAGCGCTCCTAGGGCTGGCCTACGGGGTTGTCGGCACCCAGAACCTCATCATCCGGCGCCCGTCCGGACCGAATCGCGTGTCCTCGTAGATGCCGCCGTTGGCCCGTATCACCTTCCGCGAGGCGACGTTGTCCTCCGCGCAGGTGAGCAGGAGCGGCCCCATCCCCCGTTCGCGGGCGATGGGAATGATCTCGCGGAGCGCGAATGTGGCCAGGCCCCGGCGTCGGCGGGACGGGCGGACGGAATACCCGACGTGACCGCCCGAGGTGAGCAGGTGCTCGGTGAGCTCGTGGCGCAAAGCGATCGCGCCGGCGAATTCGCCCTCTTCCACGATCCAGTAGTAGGAGCACGCGACGTACCCCGGCGTCCAGGGCTGCGTCTCCTCCGCGAGCAGGGCGTCAACCCACCGCGCGAAACCGCTTTCGCAGCGCAGGAGCTCGGCGTCCCGGATCCCGGTCCCGTCCTGGTACTTCCAACCCCACTCGTCCAGGGCGCCGAGGAACGACTCCCTCAGACCGACCGTGGGCCTCACCAACTCCGGCATGCGTCCTCCATCGTTTCACTGCTTCCCCGTTCGTCCGCAAAAAAGACGAAGGGGCGCGGCCCGAAAAACACCGGACCGCGCCCCTTTCGCACCCATGAAAACTACGGGCGCGGGAAACGAATGCCCAGGTTGTAGAGCGGGTTGGTGCTGAAGGCGGCCTTGACGGCCCACACGACGTAGTTGATCAGATCGCCGGCGATGTCGATGACGCTGGAAAGCATGGGGTGGTGCCTTTCTGGAGGGGATACTTCTGTAGCACTAACGCTTTGCGTTACCGGAATGTTACACCGGCCCCGCTACAGCGGGGCGATCGTGTGCTTCTTGGGCAGATCGGTCTCGAACTTGGTGGAGAGCTGGCGCAGGGCGCGTCGTAAAGCGAGGCGCGTTTCCGAGGGCTGGATCATCGCGTCGATGTAACCGCGCTCCGCGGCGACGTAGGGAGAGGTCATGTTCTCGTCGTAGAAGTCCATGAACATCTTCTTCATCGCCTCGCGCTGGACGGGATCCTCGATGGCGGCGAGCTGCTTGCCCTGGATCATCACCGACGCGGCCGCCGACCCCATGACCGCGATCTGCGCGGTGGGCCACGCAAGGTTGAGGTCGCCTGAGAGGTTCTTCGATCCCATCACGGCGTAGGCCCCGCCGTAAGCCTTACGCACGATGAGCGCCACCTTGGGCACCGTGGCCTCCACGCCGGCGAAGGCGAACTTGGCACCGCGGTGGATCAGGCCCTGTCGCTCCTGGTCCACGCCGGGCAGGTAACCCGGGGTGTCCACGACGAAGACGAGCGGGATGTTGTACACGTCGCAGGTGCGCACGAACCGTGCACCCTTGTCCGCGGCGTCCGCGTCGATGCAGCCCGCGTAATGCATCGGGTTGTTGGCCACGAAGCCGACCGCCTTGCCGTCGATGCGACCGAAGGCGCAGATGAGGTTCTCGGCGTAGTTCGCCTGAATTTCGATGAGTTCGTCATCGTCACCCAGCTGGGCAAGAAGCTCACGCATGTCGTAACCGGCGTTCGTGTCGTCCGGCATGAAGGTGTCCAGGGCGGAGTCATCGAGGTCCTCGTCGGCGGGGGCCCACGCGGTGGGGCTCTCGTCGAAGGCGGAGGTGGGCAGGTGCGCCAGGAGGTCCCGGACGTAATCGAAGGCCTCCTCCTCGGAGGCGACCACGGCCTGGATGTTGCCCGACTGCTCCTGGATGCGCGCGCCGCCCAGTTCGGCGGAGGAGATGTCCTCGCCCGTGACCTCGCGGATGACGTTGGGGCCGGTGACGTACATCTCGGACTGGCCGTCCACGGCGATGACGAAGTCGGTGGTCACGGGAGCGTAGACGGCGCCGCCGGCGGATTTGCCCAGCATGATGGAGATCTGCGGCGAGCGGCCGGACAGCGGCAGCTGCCGTCGCCCGATCTCGGAGTACATCGCCAGGGACGTCACGGCGTCCTGAATACGGGCACCACCGGAATCCTGGATGCCGATGACGGGGCAGCCGATCTTGATGGCCATCTCCATGACCTCGGTGACCTTGCGGCCAAACGTCACACCGACGGAGCCGCCGTAGACGGTTTTGTCGTGGGCGTAGATCGCCACCGGGCGGCCGTCGACCCGGCCGTAACCGGTGACCACACCGTCGGAATAGATGGCCTCAGGGTCGCCCGGGGTGCGGGCGAGGGCGCCGATCTCGACGAAGGATCCCTCGTCGAGGAGGGCGTGTATGCGCTCGCGCGGGGTGGTCTGGCCCGCATCGTCGCGGCGCTTGCGGGCGCGCTCGGAACCTGGATCCTGGGCCTTTTCCAGCCGCGCGCGCAGGTCTGCGAGCTTAGAGGCGGTCGACATTTTCAATCCATTCGTTCATGTGCTTGCCGACGATCCCCACCGCCGGCTCGTCCACCACTGCGAGGTGGTCACCGGGCAGGTGGACAATCTTCAGGTCGTCCACGATAGCGCCCCATCCCCCATCCTCGTCAATGTGCGCGTAGGCCGGCTCGAGGATGATCGCGCCCTCGTGCATCCGCTCCGAGCGGAACAGCAGAACGGGCACGTCCACCTCGGACCACCTGGAGAAATCCAGGTTGTTGAGGATCTGGTTGTCCACGAAGGACGCCCGCTGGTGCTCAAGAACCCCGGCCGCCAGACCGTGCTCGGAAGCGTCGGTGGTGGCGAGGAAGTCGCCCAGCATGGCCAGCACGGCGTCCTCCCCCGCAGTCTCCAGGAGGTCGTAGGGCACGGGGAAGTCGAGCCCGTAGGTCTCCTTGGCGAAGGCCGCGTAGCGTTCCCAGCGCCTGCGCGTCTCCTCCGGCGTGTTCGGCGTGGGCTGCGAGGGCTGGGTGGTGTCCAGCAGGGCGATGAACGCCACCTTGTCGTTGCCGAGCCGCTTGGCCACCTCGTAGGCCAGAGCCCCGCCGAAGGACCAGCCGGCGAGGACGACGGGCTGGCCGTCGGAAAGACGCTCGATGTCCTCGATGTATGCCTGCGCCCTCTCCTCCAGGGTCCCCTCCAGGCGCTCGACACCGTAGACGGGCACGTTCTCACCGAGTCGGCGCGAGAGCGGCTGGTAGACGCTGCTCGACCCGCCAGCCGGGTGGAAGACAAAGACGCTGGGGGCGGTCATGCCCTCCTCTCGCTCGCGGAAGACCCGGATATTGCCGTCCACCGGTGACTCCAGCCCCTCGCGGACCAGGTTGGCCAGCGGTTCAAGCGTTGCGACGCCCCGCACGTCGTCCGCGGTGACCTCGATGCCGGAACGGTCGGTGAGGTGCGCGGCAATCTCGGCGGCCTGGTCGGACGTGATCTCCGGCAGCTGGGAGGTCACCCCGGCGGCGGCGGCACCGGCGTACTTCGCCCACGCGCCGAAGACCATCCGCTCCGCCGCATCGCGCGGCGGCACGCCCACGCCCTGGGGGGAGCGTGGCGCGTTCGCGGAGGAGGGTGCCTGCGCGGGCTGCGCCGCTGCCGCCGGGTCACGGGTGTCGGAGTTGTACGGCAGCGGCTGTGCAGCATCCGGGTTTCCCGCGACGGCGTCCTCGACGATGCGGATGACGTCCGCGACGGAGGCGTCGCGCAGCGCCTGGATCTGCAGCGGGGGGATCTGGAAGTCGTTTTCCACGCGGTTCTTGATGCGCATGCCCATGAGGGAGTCCAGGCCGAGATCGATGAGCGGCAGCTCGTCCGGGAGGTCCTCGGCGTCGTAGCCCATGGACTCGGACACGATGGCGCGGAGGCGCTCGCGCACGGTCTCCCCGGAATCAGGGTCCCAGCGCACCGCCTCGACGTCGTCGTCCCCCACCATCACCGGGCCGGGCGTGGGACGGACCTCCGTCACCCCCTGCAGGCCGCGGGACTCTCCCAGCTCAAGGGCGGTGGCGAAGCCCTCGATGACCAGCTCGGGGCCGTTGTACACCTTGATGCTCGCCCCGCCGAGGGAGGTGGAGACAATGGTGGTCAGCTCGCCGTCGGCGGGCAGGTAACCGTGCTCCTCGGTGGCGACCACCCGGGAACCCGGGGAGACCTCCTCCGCCACCGACTCGATGAGCTGGTGGGGGCTGAAGACCTGGTCGGCCTGCGTGGAGAAGGCGACGGTGTTGTCCGGCAGCGTCACTTTCGCCCCGAGCAGGGACGTGGAGGCCGAGGACGGGCGCGCCTTGGTCCACAGGCGGTTGCGCCGGAACGGGGTGTGGGGCGCGTCGATGACGGTGCCCGGCCCGTAGAAGCTGGTGAAGTCCACGTCCACGCCCTGGACGTAGAGCTTCGCGGCGAGGTCCTGCAGTGACAAAACCTCGTCGACCTTGCGTTTTGTGGTAAACAGCAGCTGCGCGTCCGGCTTGCCCGCGGCAAAAGCGGTGTTCATCATGCCCATCAGCGCAACCGGGTTCGGGGAAATCTCCACCAGAGTCGTGTGCCCCGCCGCCAGGGCGGCCTCCGTTGCGTCCTGGAAGTAGACGGAGTGGCGCGTCATGCGCAGGAAGTACTCCGCGTCGTGCACCGTCTCACCCGGGCGGTAGACCACGCCGCGGTCGACGGAGCTGAACAGGGGCACCCTCAGCGGCTTAGGCTCCAGGCCCGCCAGCTCGGCGGCGAGGTCGCCCATGATGGGGTCGAGCATGCTGGTGTGGCCCGCACCGCGCACGTTGAGCTTGCGGGCGAACTTCTCCTGCTCCTCGAGCCGGGAGACAACGAAGTCGATGGCGGTCGAGGGGCCGCCGATGGTGGTCATGCCGGGGCCCGCGTAGACGGCGGGCTCGGCGCCGGCGGCCTCGGGGTGCTCGGCGATGAACTCCGCGAGCTCCTCGCGGCTCAGCTCCACGACGGCCATTGCGCCCTCCTGGGGCGTGCCGGCGATCATCTCCTCGCCCTCGCTCATCAACCGGGCGCGGTGGGAGGCGATAAGGATGGCGTCGCGGGCGCTGATGCCCCCCGCGCCGTAGGCGGCACCCATCTCGCCCATGGACATGCCCATGGTCGCGGCGGGGGTGATGCCCAGGGAGGCCAGGAGGTCCGTCTGCGCGATCTGGATCGCGGTGATGGTGACCTGGCCCGTCTGGGTGTCGTAGGTCTGCTCGTCGTCGCGGATGATGTCGAGCATGGACCAGCCCGACTCGAACTTGACGTACTCGTCGAGCTCCTCCATGCGGCGGCGGAACATCGGGGAGGTTTCCAGCAGCTGCTTGGCCATCTTGCGGTGCTGGGAGCCGAAACCGGAGTAAACGAAGACGGTCCCGAGGGCTGCCGGGGAATCCGCCGAGGTGATGCCCGGGGCGGCTTTGCCCTCCGCCACCTGGCGCAAGCGCTTGACGGCTTCCTCGACGGTGCCGGCCTGGATCACCGCGGCGGAGCGGCCGTGGTTGCGCTTGGCCAGCGAACGGGCGATGGGCACCAGGTCCGCATCGGGACGGCCTTCGAGGAAGTCGGCGAGCGCGGCGGCGGAATCCTTGCGCCGCGACGGGAGGAGGCCGGAAACGGGCAGGGACATGGTTCCCGACCCGGTGAGCTCGGCCGGGGTGCGGGCGCCCTCGGCCTCGTAGTCGGCCGGATCGAAGTCCGTCACCACCACGTGGGCGTTTGTGCCGCCGAAACCGAAGCCGGAGACGCCGGCCACGCGACGCCCGGAGTAGCGGGGCCACTCCCGCGGGTCCTCCACGACCTCAATGTGCTGCGCGTCGAAGTCAACGTACTTGTTGGGGCCGGAGTAGTTGATCGATGCCGGGATGGTGTCGTGCTTCATCGCCTCGAGCACCTTGATCAGCGCCACGACACCCGCAGCCGATTCCGAGTGCCCGATGTTGGACTTGGCGGAGCCGAGCAGCAGCGGGTGTGCGTTGTCGCGGCCGTCGCCGAGCACGGTGCCCAGCGCCGTCGCCTCGATGGGGTCGCCCAGGATGGTACCCGTACCGTGAGCCTCGACGAGGTCCACCTCGGCGGGGTCGACCCCGGCGTCGGAGTAGGCCCGCTCAAGCACGTCCACCTGTGCGTCCGGGTTGGGGGCGGTCAAACCGTTCGAGTGCCCGTCGGAGTTGGTGGCGGAACCCTTGATCACAGCGAGGATCTCGTCGCCGTCGCGCAGGGCGTCGTCGACGCGCTTGAGCACCACGAAACCCGCCGCCTCGGAGCGCACGATCCCGTCGGCATCCTCGGAGAAGGCGTGGATGCGGCTCGTCGGGGAGATCACCCCCAGCTCGGCGAACATGAGGGAGGCGAAGGGGTTCGCCATGATGTTCACACCGCCGGCAAGTGCCACGTCGGCCTCGCCGTCGCGAAGCGCGCGCACGGCGTGATGAACCGAGACCAGCGACGAGGAGCACGCGGTGTCCACGCTGACCGAGGGGCCGCGGAAGTCGAAGGCGTAGGAGATGCGGTTCGGGATGATCGAACTCGACGACCCCGTCAGCGCGTACGGGTGCGCCTGCGACGGGTCGGCCGCGATGAGCATGCCGTAATCGTTGTTGGAGGAGCCCACGAACACCCCGACGGACTCGCCGCGCAACCGGTTGGCGGGCAGGTTCGCGTCCTCGAGGGCCTCCCACGCCAGCTCCAGCATGATGCGCTGCTGCGGGTCCATGTTCGTCGCCTCGAGGGGGCTGAGGCCGAAGAATTCGTTGTCGAAGCTCTCGATGTCCTCCAGGTAACCGCCGGCGGTATTCTCCTCCGCCATCTTGGAGCGCACCACGGGGTCTCCCGCATACTCCGACCAGCGCTTCTCGGGCAGGGGCCCGGTTGCGGAGCGGCCGTCGATGAGCAGGCACCAGAACTCGTTGTTGTCCCCGGCCCCCGGAAAGCGGCCCGCGGAGCCGATGATCGCGATGTCGTGCGCGCCCGGCGAGGCATTCGCTTCACGACGCACCACGCGGCGCTTCTCTTCCCCCGTCGACGTGAGGGCGGCCGCCAGCGCCGCAATGTCGGGGTACTGGTAGGCGATGGTCGGATCAACGCGCCGGCCGAGCAGGTTTTCCAGCTCGCCGGTCATGATCACCGCGTCGCGGGAGGACAAGCCGAACGTTTCTAGCGGTTTGGTGGGTTCGACCTCCGCCGGATCCAGACCGACGGCCTCGGCGACCCACTTCTGCAGCCATACACTCAGCTCGTTCTCACTCATAGCACTCCAGACTATCGCGCGCGGTGACGCATTCGTTATCCGTTTACCCGTTCCAGGTACTTCTTCATGTTGACCCGACGCGCGATCTTCCCGGAGGAGGATCGGGCGATTTCGTTGGGCCCGTAGAACTCGATGACGTCCGGGGAGAGGCCGTGGACCGTGGTGATCGCGGCGCGGATCGCGTCCTCTGCCGCGAGGTCTCCCTCGGGGCTCGCACCCTCGGTGCGCTCGACGAGGAGGACGAGGCGCTCGACGTTCTCACCCGGCACCGCGAACGCGGCGACCGAATCGGTCCGCACGTGGTCCGTGGCCTCCTGGGCGGTGATCTCGATGTCCTGCGGGTAGTGGTTTCGCCCGGCCACCACAATCAGGTCCTTCAGGCGGCCGGTGATGTAGAGCTGCCCGTCGATGAGGGTGCCCAGGTCGCCCGTGGCCAGCCAGCCGTCCCTCGGCAGGTTGTCCTGCAGGGTCTCGCCGATGGTGTTGGAGAAGGTGTTCTCGGTTTCCTCGGCCCGGTCAAGGTAGCCGCCGGCGATGTTGGCGCCGTGGGCCCAGATCTCGCCGATGGTCCCCTCTCCCACCTCGTTCTTTGTCTCCGGGTCGACGATGGCGAACTTCATCCACCGCACCGGCTGCCCGTTGGAGGCCATGACGACGCCGTCCCCGCTCTCCACCGCACGGCCCTTGGCCAGCTGGGCGCGGTCGAAGGAGACGAACTTCGGGCGGTCCGGGGTCTGCGCGATCGAGACGATCAGGGTCGCCTCCGCCAGGCCGTAACCCGGGCGGATGGCGTCGCGGCTCAGGCCGTACTCCCCGAACGCCTCGACGAAGGCGTCCACGCCCGCCTTCGTCACCGGCTCGGAGCCGATGACCAGGCCCTTGACGGCGGAGAGGTCCACGCCGTCCTCCTCGGTCAGATTGGCGTAGCGCGCGGCGACATCCAGGGCGAAGTTCGGGATCAGCGAGTAGATGTGGATGTCCTCGGGATCGTCCTCGCGGCGGGAGAGCTGCTTGAGGTAGCGCTTCGGCTGCTGCATGAAATCGCGCGGGGCCATCATCTCGATTTCGTTGCCCAGCACCACCAGCAGCATGGAGATGATGATGCCCATGTCGTGGTGCATCGGCAGCCACAGCGGCGCGCGCAGCGGCTGCTGCAGATCCACCGCGGTGTAGATCTGGATGACGTTGGTGACCACGGATTCGTTGGTCAGCACCACGCCGGCCGGCATGCGAGTGGAGCCGGAGGTGTACTGGAGGAAGGCCGTGTCGTGGGCCGTGTCCGTGCCCTCCGGGACCTCGAGCGGGACCCAGGACTCGGCCAGGGAATCCGGCAGGGAGTCCACCAGGAGGATGCGCGGGCGCTGTGCTGCCGGCTGCTCGGCGAAGAACGCCCGGACAGCGGGCGCGCCCTGCTTGTTGGTCATCACGGTGGAGGCACCGGAATCGGCGAGGACCGCGCGCAGGTGCTCGCCGTGGCCGGGCTCGTTGGGGTCGTACAGCGGGATCGGGACCTGCCCGGCATACATGGCACCCATGAACCCGAAGAGGTATTCGGGGGAGTTGGAGGCGAGAATGGCCACCTTGTCGCCCGGCTGGCCGACCTGCATGAGGCGGGCCGCGACGGCCTTGATACGGGTGTTGACCTCCCGCCGGGAGTAGGTGCGCAGCTCGCCCTCGACGCTCTGCGAGTAGTCCCAGTACCGGATGTTCGTGTCGTCCAGCTGACCCATCTGCGCGCCCATGAAGTGGAGCATTTCCGTGAGCGCCGGGATGGTGAAGTTCTGCGGGAGGACGATGTTTCCGTCCTCGTCGATGAAGCGCTGGATGATGACGCTGAGGTCCATGGGACTCCTTAGGGGGTGTACGGCAGGTGTACGGGTTACACGGGCATATTTTGCCAAGTATAATATTTTGCTCTCGTAAGCGTCGCGGAACGCTCGCGGGAGCGTCGGTTCCGGCGCGCTACCTCGCGTCGATGGTGCCGCGCGCCCATTGCACGGCCCAGTCGGAGGCGGTCGTGCCGGGGATGACGTCCGGGTTCGTCGCATACCTGGCGTGGTTGCCGTTGGCCAGCATCAGGTCACCCGCGCGGGCGATGAGCGTGCCCATGTCCTGCGGCGCGTCGCAGACGGAGTCGTTCGGCGCGCACACCTCGTAGGCGCGGTCGGCGACCTCGCCGAAGCCCCCCGGGCGCGCCCCCGTCATCGTCGCCCCGGGAGTGACCGCCTGGACGATTTGGTTGATGGGGGCCAGCGCGATCTCGGCGCCAATGCCGGGGACGTTGACACCGGGGTTGACCCCGACGCCGTTCTCGCGGCGCCCGTCAGCGATCATCACCGAGCCGAGGAGCTTCTCCGGGGCCACCGCGTTGGCGCGCGTGCCGATCTGGTTGGTGATGTCACCCGCGATCACCGCCCCCTGCGAGAAGCCCATGACGATGAACTTGGTGCTGGGGCAGGTGTCGTTGACGTAGGCCAGCTCCCCGTTGACCCGCGCGGTTCCCTCGGCCCGCGAGTCGTCGTAGGTCATCTCCGCGCGGCCGCGCTCCGTCTGGATGTTGCGGAACTGGGCCGTGTACGGCGTCGTCCACACGCGAACCTGTTCAATGGGGTACGCCTCCTGCAGCGGCTTCGTGATGGTCAGCATGAAGGAGTACGGGTTCGCCTGCGGGTTGAACGGGTCATCCGTGGCGGAGGACTCCCACGTGCCGGGGATGGAAACCACCTCGACGGCCGGGCACCAGTCGGGCTCGGAGGGCTTGAGCACCTCCGTAGGCAGCGGGATCGGCGGCTCCCCCTGGTTGACGGGGGTGTTGCCGCCGCGCCACTGGTACACGCCCAGGCCGATGACGGCCAGCACGACGAGGACCGCGCCGACGATGAGGGGCTTACGCATGGATCTCCTTAGCAGAGGCGGGCGTGAGCGGTCTCGTCGATAAGCTGTGCCGCCGCGGCGGGATCGAGGTCGGTGCGCCGCTGCTCCACGAGCTGGCCGGCGACCGCATCACGGGTGAAGGTTGTGCCGTCGCAGACGCTACGGCCCGTTGCTGTGAGCTGGTCCTCAACGCCGTTGACGTTGACTCCCTTGTTCCTGACATCGTCGAGGAACTTCTGCTCGTCCGCCGAGTAGTGGGAGGCTTGCTCGGGCATGGAGGTGACCTCGCGGGCCGGCTGCTCCGCACCGGGGGCGGGGGCCGCCGACGGCTGGGTAACGGTGGAGGTGGCCGTCGTCGAGGAGGTGCTCGTGACGTTGCTCGACGCGGTGGCCTGGGCCGACGACGCGGAGGAGGACTCGGACGTCGCCGACGTGGGCGCGGAGGACTTGGTCACGTCCGAGCTGTCCACCGTCTCGCCCCCGCACCCGGCGAGCCCGAGACCCGCCGCGGTGACGGCGACGAGGGCCGCGGCTTTCGCGGATGTCGTGGCTCGTAGCCGCATTAGCGCCTCTTTTCGTTCACGGTGCCGTTGATCTGCTCAAGGGTGCCGTGCTGGAAGTCGATGGTCTTTCCGCCCGCGGGGATGTCCTTCATGTCGGAGGTGGGCCAGCCGAAGCGGCCCTGCTCCCAGCGCTCCTTGCCCCACGCGTCGAAGATGTCGCCGTAGTAGATGACGTGCGCGCCGGTCGCGGGGGACCAGTAGATGTTGCCCTTCTCAAAAGCCTGGAAGGCGCCGCCGTTGACGGCGATTTCATCGCTCGTCGGGTAACCGAGACCGGAGGCCGCGGTGTTCATCTCGCCGTACTTCTTGGCGATCTCACCGTGGACGATGTGGTGGTCCCTGCCGCCCGGGTTGCGGGTGAGGTAGCCGCCCTGGAACTTCTGCACGTAGCCGTCGCCCACGCTCTGCGCCTCGGCGACGGGGTACCCGAGGTCTCCCCTTTCCCAGCCGCTGGCGCCCCAGACCTGCAACATGTCGCCGGGGATGGCAAAAGCACCGGTATTCGGGGTCCAGTAGATGGAGCCGTTTGCGAAGTGGACGAAGCGTCCGACCCCGTCCGGGGTCTTCGTCTCACCGGTCGTGGGGAAGCCCAGCCAGCCGGTCGCACCGCCGAGGGTGTTGTACTTCGCCAGGATCGCGCCGAAGAGGGCGTGCGCGCCGGTCTGGGGGGTCCAGAAGGCCTGGCCGTTGCGGAAGTCCTCGGCCTTGCCACCCGCGAGATCGTACTCGTTGTTGACGCAGGAGCCGATGACACCGTCCTTGGTGGCCTCGGCGATGGCCCCGACGGGGGTGCACTCCGCACCGCGGTCCGCCTGGGACACACCGAGGGTGTCGGCGATGTACGGCCACGCCTGGGCCATCTCGAACTGCCAGAACTCCCAGGAGTGGACGCCGGAGGGGCGGAACTGGGCGATCGGGCTCACCCCGGCCTTGGCGGCGTACTGGAGGAAGGTGTTGGTGGACATGCGGGAGATGACCTCGAGGCCCACGCCGGCCGGGTTGGCCGCGCCCTTGGCCACGGAGTCCGGGTTGCCGAAGTCGTCGCGCCCGGAGCCGGAGGAGACGTAGACGGTCTTGCCCTTGAGGTTCTCAATGCCCAGCTTGGGGTCGTGGTCGATCCAGTCCTGGGAGCCCTCGGGGCCCCACATCGCGTCCGTGTTGTACCCGCCGGCGTCCTTCTGCGCGGCGCGGATCGCCACGGGCATGCCCGGAGTGGTGGTGTCCAGGTAACCGGAGAAGGATCCGACGAAGTCGAACAGGTTGGGGTTGCGCTCACCGAGGTTCATCGCCGCGGTGCCGCCCATGGAGATGCCGGTGACGGCGCGCTTGCCGTTGGAGCGGAACTTGTTGTCCAGGACGGGGACGAGCTCCTTGGTCAGGAACGTCTCCCACTTGTAGTTCTTGCCGTTGTCCGGGCGCTGCCAGTCGGAGTAGAAGGAGGACTCGCCGCCGACGGGCAGGATCACGTTGACGTTCTTGTCCGCGTAGAACTGCTCGATATTGGTCTCGATGGTCCAGCCGTTCTCGTCGTCGCGGGCGCGCAGGCCGTCGAGGGCCCAGACCTCGGGGAACTTGGCGTTCGGGTTCGAGTTCCAGTCGCGGGCCAGGAGGATCTGCACCTGCATGAGCTGCTCCGGCATTGCGGCGGACTTGATGAACACCGCCACGCGGCGGTTGTTGATCCATTCAATGCGGTCCACGGACACACCGGCGGGCAGACCGGGCACCTGCGGGTGCTGGTCGACCTCGATGGGGGTGCGCTGCGGCGGATCGGAGGGGCGGATGTTGTCGGAGAAGCCACCGGAGGAGCTCAACGGGAGGCCGATCTGGGCCATTGCCGGGGTGGCGCCCAGCCCCACGGCCGCCGCGGTGGGGATTGCGGCTGCCACAAGCCACGTGCGTCGCATCTGTCGACGCGGGGAACGGTGATCTCGCATGGTTATCCTGCCTTTTCCTGGATCTGGGCCACGATCGGTGCCGCGGCTGTAAGTCGCGTGAGATTGCTTCCATCGCACCCGGCTTCCGAGGGTTCCCCTCCCCCGGCGGACGCGCACGGTGAAAATATCGGCTACTTCGGTCGTGACGTTACTGTACACGAAACTTTAAGTCTAACTTTAGACTTTAACGCACGACACGCCAGCATTCCCGAAGTTTAGGCCGCGCGCGGCGGCACCCCACCCCGCAACACGGTGCGCAAGGGCCGTACCCGCGCGAGTGCGACGACGAGGAGGGACATCAAGCCGGTGGGGTGGGCCACCCGTCACGGAGCCCACGCTTGCCGGCATCCACCACTCGCGCCCCCGGGCTGCTGCGACCGCGCCGACCCCGTCCGGCACCCCTGGGAGGGACGCACCCCCTGCCGGGCATGCCCCAGGCGCGCGAAACGCCGCCGCCCGAAACGAGGTTGCTCCGGGGGCGGCGGCGTGGGGCTGAACTTTTTCCTGTGTTCTTACCAGGCGTTCATGACGTCGAGGACGCGGTTGCGCGTGGCCTCCATCTGGCCGCCGAACTGCTGCCAGTTGTGCAGGCCGGTCGGGGTGTAGACCTCGGTGAAGTTGAGGCCGGTGGCGCGGGCCTTCAGCGCCCAAACGCGGGTGGTGAGGTTGGAGTAGGACTCCAGTGCGACACCGGAGGCGACGTGCTCCGGCTTGTAACCCGCGTCCGCGGGGCCCGGCACGGCGGAACCGGCGGAGATGTAGACGTCCGAGTTACGCAGGCCCTCCATGTTGAGGAAAGGGTCGTTTTCGAATCGGCGCGGGCTGATCACGGGGCCGTACATCGCGTTGATGTTGTACAGGCCTCCGTCGAGGAGCGCGGCGCGCAGCGCGGTCTGGTTGCCCGGCAGCGTGGTGGTGAGGTAGCCGGAGAAGGAGAGGACTTGGCGGAACTGGTCGTGGTGCTTGGCGGCCAGGTTCATCGCGGCGGTCGCTCCCATGGACAGGCCGAGGATGGAGTTGTTGTCGCGGGCGACGCCGAAGTTCTGCTCGAGGTAACCGGGCAGCTCGCGGGTGAGGAAGGTTTCCCACTCGTAGATGACGGGGTTGTCGAAGTCGTAGGTGGCCGGAGCCTCCCAGTCGGCATAGAAGGAGCTGGCACCACCCACCGGCATCACGAGGGTGATGTTCGAGTTGTCGTAGGTCTGGGCGGCATTGACGTCGTTGACCCAGGCGCTGGTGGCCTCGGTGGCGCGCAGACCGTCGAGCATGTACAGGCCGGCGTTGCCGCCCCGGGTGGCGGGCTGGATCTGCACGGTGATGTTGCGGTTCATCGCGGGTGACCAGACGTCGCAGCGCTGAACCCAGAACTTCACCGGATCCCAGTCACAGGTGCCGGTGTTGTCGGGGCGAAGCCAGTCGCGATTGTCCGCGTGGGCGCTGGGGGCCGTGGCCACCAGTCCGAGCGCAGTTCCTAGCGTGACAAGCAGTGCGATCAGGGCTCGCCTGATGGTACCAGTCGCGTTCACAAGACCCCCTCAGGGTGTTTGACAGACAAAAACTAACGCGATGTTATCAAATCGTTGTTTTTTGCGCTAGCCCCGGCTACGGGGCCACGCCACAGGGGCACCCGCGCGGCCGACATCCTCCCCGTCGGCGATCCTGCGGAGGGTGTCTTCGTCGAGGTAGGTGGAGGGATCGTCGTCAAGCTGGAGCGTGCGACCGGCACCGAGGGAGTAGCGCACGTTGGCCCAGAACCGCGCCGGCGACATCGGCTCGCGCGAGGAGGCGAGCAGCTCGGCGAGGGCCGGGGTGCGCAGCGCGGCGCGTGCCTGCTTCGCCTTTTCCTTGTCCACCCAGTCGGGCAGGCTGTCAAGGTCCGTGGCAGTGTCGGCGACCTGCCACTCGATCTCGAGGGACTTGTCGTGCCCGACGCGCCCCTCGGGGTCCCGGGGCATCCGCGCAGCGAGGGGGGTGGTCAGGCCGACGGTGTCCAGTACACGCGCGTCGAGGTCGGAGTTCATCCCGGTCATCCCGAGGTTGAGGAAGTACGCGGTCAGCGGCTGGTTCTGCAGGTCCGAGTCCCCGTCGAAGCGGGGGCGGTAGAACCAGGCGTACTTCACCGGTTCCTTCTGCACCCGGGCAAGGAACATCTGCCCGCCGTCGTTCTCCTCCGCCTGGGCGAGAGCGTCGGTCCAGTTGGCCATGAGCGTGGAGCTGAGGAAGTCCTCAGCATCCCGGGGCGGGTGGCCGGGATCGCGGTTCACGGCCATCGTCCAGAACTCCCGCTCGTCCACGACCCCGAGGTTGGCCGCCGTGCGCTCCTTCAGGTCGGACGGCAGGGGGTGGCCGCGGACAATGACCACGCCCACCCACAGCACCGCGGCGGCGGTCGCGGCGGCGGTCGCGGCGGCGGTCGCCGGGCGGGCCGGCACGGTCATCACCGGCAGGAGGAGGGTGAAGAGCGGAAGCAGGAGCATCCGGCCGTGCATGAAGTCCCCGCCGAGGCGCAGCACATACAGCACATGCACCAGCGAGCACGCCACCGCAACCAGCACGATTGCCCTGCGGCGTCCGGTCTCACCGCGCAGCAGCCATACCCCGAGCCCGGTGGCGACCAGCAGCGGCGCCCACAGGGCGTAGGGGCCGAGGAAGTCGCCGATGTATGACGCCCCTTGCGCCCACTCGGAATCGGCCGCCGACTTGGCCACCGCCGTGTGCGGGGTGAGCAGGCCGTAGTAGCCCATGCGGAAGATCTCGTAGGCCAGCGGCACCGGCAACGCCGCGCCGAGGATCCCCGCCGCGCGTCGAGGCGTGCTCACCAGGAGCAGGATCCCCGTCACCCCGCCGTAGAGTGCCAGCTCGGGGCGGACGAGCCAGGACAGCCCGCACCAGAAAGCTAGCCCGTAACCGGCCGCGGGTGCCGCCCGCCGGCCCGTCGGGGTGGACCAGGAGACGAGCAGCGCCCACCACCCGGCCAGCCATGCCAGGCACAGACCCCACTCGAGGCCGGAGGTGGAGAAGTCCCGCGCAGGTGGAAGGGCGAAATAGAGGATGACACCGAAGGGAATGACGAAGGTGGATCGGCCCCAGAAGCGCCCGCTGTAGAACGTCGACAAGCAGGCGGCGGCCACCGAGAGGAGCAACGCGAGCCACGTGGCGACGTCCTCCAGGCGCGCGCCGGTGAGCCAGCCCAAGACGGCGATGAGGTACTGCCATAGGGCGGAGGTGTTGGCCTCGACGCGCTCGCCCGCGTTGAACACGGGCCCGTTGCCGGCGAGGATGTTCCGCACCGTGCGCAGGACGATGAGCCCGTCGTCGCTGATCCAGCGCCGCTGCCACCCTCCCGCGAACGCGAAAACGCCCGCCCCCGCTGCGGAAAGCAGCGCGGAGGTGCGGGCGTTGACGGCGGTCCGGGCGTTGAAGTTCACCCGGGAGAGCTTAGTGCGTGAGAACGGGTATGACGTAGACGGCCATGACGATGCAGAAAATCCACAGAAGGGCGAGGAGCTGCAGCACCCGGTCCTCGAGGGCGATCTCGTCGGGCGCGCCGCCGTGGCCGCTGTCGACCTTGGCGGCGTAGCGCAGGATGGCGATGACGAAGGGCACCATCGACACCTGGTACCAGATCCCCGCGGTACCGTGGACGGTGGAGGAGAGCTGGAAACCCCACAGCGCGTAGGACATCACCACAGCGGTGGCCGAGAGCGTCCACACGAAACGCAGGTACGTCGGGGTGTAGCCCTCGAGGGCCTTGCGGATCTTCGCCCCGGTCTCCTGCGCCAGCAGCATCTCGGCGTAGCGCTTGCCGGAGGCCATGAACAGGGAGCCGAAGGCTGCGACCAGGAGGAACCACTGGGAAAGGGCAATGCCCGCCGCCACGCCGCCGGCCATGGTGCGGAGCATGAAGCCGGAGGAAACGAGCGCGATGTCGATCACCGGGATGTGCTTCCACCCGAAGCAGTAGCCCAGCTGCAGCACGATGTAGACGCCGATGACGATGGCCAGCGAGGTGCCGTCGGTGGCCAGGAGCGACAGACCCAGCGCGGCAAGGATGAGCACCACCGCCATCGCGTAGGCCAGGTTGACCGGCAGCACGCCCGAGGCGATGGGGCGGAAGCGCTTGGTCGGGTGTTCGCGGTCGGACTCGATGTCGCGGGCGTCGTTGACCAGGTAGATCGAGGAGGCGCCGAGACAGAAGACGATGAAGGCGAGGGCGACGTCGAGGAGGGTGCGCGAGGTGAAGGAGTCCATGCCCGCCGCAAGGGGTGCCGCGAGGACGAGGACGTTTTTCACCCACTGCTTGGGACGCAGACCCTTGACCATGGCATCCGGCAGGTTCTTCGGCGGGGTGCGCTTCTGGTCCGTCTGCACTCCCTCGGTATGGGGCTCCGACGTGAGTAGTGGCTCGTGGGTCTCGCTCACCGCGTCTCCTTCTCCACCTGAATGGTTGCTGTGGCCACTCCCGCACCCAGGAGGGCTCCCGCGAGGGTGTCGGTCGGGTAATGCACGCCAAGCACCATACGCGAAAGCATCATGATCGGAACCGCGACATACGGCACCGGGGAGCCGGTGATCGCGGCCAGATGCACCGCCGCCGCCGCGGTGTTTGTCGCGTGCGAGGAGGGAAAGCTCAGCTTGGAGGGGGTTTTCACCCCGATGCGCACCCGGGGGTCGTGGGGGCGTTTGCGCCGCACTATGCGCTTGATCACCACGGATGCCGCGTGCGCGGCGAAGGTGCCGGCACCCAGGGCCGCCCACTGCCGCCTCCGCCGCTCGTCGACGGCCACCCCGACGCCCGCCACGGCCAACCAGCCGAGGTCGTGCTCGCCGAAGTGGCTGAGGGTCCGCGCCACGCGGGTGACCCCGGACCGGAACGCCAGCGCCTGAAGGTCAACGAGGAGGTCGGTTTCAGTTCTGCTCATCAAAGACCTTTCCCCAGTTCTCGTGGCTGGTCAGCTCGGGCATGGCGTCGCGGTAGGCGCGCTTCAGCTCGGGCCAGCGGTCCTTGATCTGCTTCTGCAGGTCCTTCGTTTGCGCCAGGAGGTCGTCGGCAAGCTGCTTGTCGCGCTTGCGGAAGGCCACGCCCGTGCCCCCGGCGGTGGAGACGGTCGCGGAGTCGACGCACCCCAGGGTGAACCAGCGGGCCTCGTCGGCGGCGAGGTTGAGCTGCGGAACATCCCAGTGGGAGCGGTCCTCGCGGGAGCGCTGGTGGCGCAGGGTCTTCACGGCCCAGGGGATCTTGCGCACCCTGGCCACCACGCCCCTCTGCTTCGGGTTGGGGATGCCCAGGTAGCGGCGCGGGGTTCCGAGCTTGCCGGTGGGCATGCCCGGCCCGCCGGTGGGGGCGGGCAGATCGGAGGCGGACTCGATGACCTGCGCGTCGGTGTAATCCTTCCGCACGTTCTGCACCCGCGGCAGGCTGGATTCGAGGATGTCGAAGAGCTGGTCTGGGCCCTTGAGGAAGTCCTTCATCGCCTCGAGCTGGATGGCGATGGTGGAGTACTCCATGCACATGATGTGCTTGTAGGTGGACTTGAGCATGTTCTTCAGAATCCCGCTCGGGTCCTCCCCACCCTGGTAGACCGCCGCGACGATGAGACGGTTGCGCAGGTGGAAGTACGCCTGCCAGTCGATGGCGTCGTCCTTGTCGGCCCAGGCCATGTGCCAGATGGCCACGCCGGGCCAGGTGGCCGTGGGGAAGCCCGCGGCGTTCGCGCGAAGGGCGTACTCCGTGTCGTCCCACTTGATGAACAGCGGCAGGGGCAGGCCGAGCTGCTCCGCCACGACGCGCGGGAAGAGGTTCATCCACCAGCCGTTGTAGTCCACGTCGACGCGGCGGTGCAGCGGGACCGAGGTCTTCGCAGTCGGGTCCAGCTGCTGCTCCTCCGTACCGATGTCCCCCAGCGGGTGCTCGGCGAAGTCGTGGTCGTACACGGCGTGCGCGGCGGCCGTCCACATGAAGGTGTGCTGGTCCACGGCCTCTCCCGTTGTGCGCAGCTGGGCGCGGTCCTGCAGGTTGAGCATCTGGCCGCCGACGAGGATTGGGCTGGCGGCGTAGCGCGCCACCTGCACCGCGCGCAGGATCGAGTCCGGCTCGATGGCGATGTCGTCATCCATGTACAGGATGTACGGCGCGTCTGTGCCGTTGATCGCCTCGTACATGATGCGCGAATAGCCGCCCGAGCCGCCGAGGTTGCCCTGCGGGAAGATGCGGAGCCTGCCGTCGAGCTTGCCCTCTACCTCCGCAAAGTCGGGCTCGTCCGCCGGGTGCCGGTTGCCCTGGTCGGGCATGAGCACGCTGGTGATGGCGCCCAGTACCACGGGGTCCTCGGCCAGGGCGTGCAGCGCGTTAACGGCGTCGCGCGGGCGGTTGAAGGTGGGAATGCCCACGGCCACTTCCTTCGGGAAGGGCCCGACCTGCGTCCCGTCCGGCATTACCTGCGGCTGCGGGTGCTGCGCGGCGCACCAGCCCGCGTTGTCCACGGTGGCGTCGGTCTCGGCGGTGATGTCGAACCAGAGCCAGCCGCCGTCCTCGAAGTTGCGCAGCTCGAGCGGGATTTCGATGTGCTCGTCGCGCGCCTCCACGTTGACCACGGAAATGCGCACACCGTCGTGCTTGGAGCGGTACACCGAGATCGTGGCCGCGCCCTCCACGTCCAGGGCGAGGATCACCGAGTCCAGCTGGGACCAGCGGCGCCAGTACGACGCCGGAAAGGCGTTGAAGTAGGTCTGGAACGAGGCCTCTGCCCCGGCCGGGACGCTCAGGCGGGTGCGCCCGGTCCAGTTCAGCCGCTGCTTGTTCTGCTCCGCCTCGATCAGGTAGAGCATCCGTACGTCGTGCGGTTCGCCCTTGCGGGGCATGAGAATGCGCTGCAGCACATCGACTGCGGGTTCGGCGTTCACAGATCTCACTTTCGGGTTGGCGGTCTCACTGCTGCCATAAACAGTAGCGCCACACCCGGACCCCGACGCAGCCCCACGCGGGATAATGGGCCCATGGCCTCCTACGCATCCAGCGGAATTCTCGCGCTCGCCGCCGTCATCTGCTTTTCGCTTCTCGACGGCCCCACAGCCGTCTTTTCCGGCATTGCCTGCGCCCTGGGTGCTGCGGTGTGCCTCATCCACGGGGTGCAAGAGGAAGGCGGCCGGAGGTAGGAGGCCCGATCAACTAGTGCCCGCGCCCCTGGTTGATCGGCTCGCCGCCTTCGAAGTGCGGGCGCAGATGGTTGTCGAACAGCGACAGTGCGGCACCGATGGCCATGTGCATGTCGAGGTACTGGTACGTGCCCAGGCGCCCGCCGAACAGCACGCCGCGCTCGCGGGATTCGGCGGCGGCTAGGCGTCGGTAAGCGAGGAGCTTCTCCCTGTCCTCGGGCGTGTTGATCGGGTAGTACACCTCGTCGTCCTCCCCGGCGAAGCGGGAGTACTCCTTGACGATGACCGTCTTGTCCTCCGGGTAGTCCCGGCGCTCCGGGTGGAAGTGGCGGAACTCGTGGATGCGGGTGTAGGGCACGTCGGCGTCGTTGTAGTTCATCACCGGGGTGCCCTGGAAGTCGCCGGTGTTGAGCACCTCGCGCTCGAAGTCGAGGGTGCGCCAGCCGAGGCGGCCCTCGGAGTAGTCGAAGTAGCGGTCCACCGGGCCGGTGTAGACGACGGGAATGCCCTCGTACCCGGCGCGGATGTCGAACCAGTCGGTGTTGAGCTGGACGTCGATGAGCTCGTGGTCCGCCATCCTCTCCAGCCAGGCGGCGTAGCCGTCGACGGGCAGGCCCTCGTGGGTGTCGTTGAAGTAGCGGTTGTTGAAGGTGTAGCGCACGGGCAGCCGCGAGATGATCTCCGGCGGCAGGTCGGTGGGGTCGGTCTGCCACTGCTTGGCGGTGTAGTGCTTGACGAAGGCCTCGTAGAGCGGCTTGCCGATCAAGGCGATGCCGCGCTCCTCCAGGTTCGTCGCCTCGGCCGGGTCGCGGCCCTCGCGCTGCTCCTCAATGAGGGCCCGGGCCTCGTCCGGCGAGTAGTAGCGTCCGAAGAACTGGTTGATCAGGCCCAGGCCCATGGGGAACTGGTAGGCCGTGCCGTCGTGCATGGCGAAGACGCGGTGCTGGTAATCGGTGAACTCGGTGAAGCGGTTGACGTACTCCCAGACGCGCTCGTTGGAGGTGTGGAACAGGTGCGCCCCGTACTTGTGCACCTCGATGCCGGTCTCGGGGTCCCTCTCGGAGTAGGCGTTGCCGCCGATGTGGTCGCGCTTCTCCACCACCAGCACCCGCTTGCCCAGCTCGGCCGCGGCCCGCTCCGCGACAGTGAGTCCGAAGAACCCGGATCCAACAACGATGAGGTCATAAGTCATGGGCCCCATCTTCGCATATCCGCTTTACGACGCCCCGCCCGGCGACACACCCGGTGCCGCGAAAAGTCTCAATCCTTCCTTTAACCTTGGAATTGCTTTACACTGCACTTTGATTAACCCTTTTCACACACGCAACAGGAGCTGAACTGTGCATCAACGACGACGACTGACCCGGTCCACCCCGCGGGTCAAGCCCGTGATGGCCGCCTTCGTATCGGCGGCCCTCGTTGCCGTTACCGCCGTCGGCGGCAACCACATCCTCCAGGTCCAGTCGATCGGCCAGGGTGCAACCCAGGTGGCCACCTCCACCGCGTCCTTCGCGGACGGTGCCGACGTCACCGTCGATGACGCAGCCGTGAAGACCCAGGGCGTCGACGGCGCGGAGCGCCGCGTGGTCAAGGAGTTCACCCGCGACACCCCGTTCTCCCTGTTCGGCCTCACCTGGACCGGCGACCGCGACATCGTGGCCTACGTCCGGTCAGCGCGCGGGGACGGGTCCTGGTCCGAGTGGTTCCAGATGGACCACGCGGACTCCAACCCGAACGCCGCCAAGTTCGGCACCGAGCCGATCTATGTCGAGCCCACCACCCGCATCCAGGTCTCCACCGGCAACGTGGACCTGATGGAGGACGGCCGGGCCGCGTCCGAGGCACCGACCACCGCCAAGGACCTCGAGGCCGTGTTCCTCGACGGCGGTGAGGGCACCGCCCAGGGCGACATCGCCCCGGTCGCGGAGACCTACACCCAGGGCATGCCCAAGGTCATCTCCCGCGCCCAGTGGGGCGCCGGCGCCGGCCCGGGTGCGACCTACACCGAGCCCGTCTCGGCCGCGACGGTGCACCACACCGCGGGTTCCAACGACTACACCCCGGCCCAGGCCGCCGGCATCGTGCGCGGCATCTGGGACTACCACACCAACACCCTCGGCTGGGGTGACATCGGGTACAACGCCCTGGTGGACAAGTTCGGCAACATCTACGAAGGCCGCGCCGGCGGCATGGACAAGGCCGTCGAGGGCGCCCACGTGGGCGGTTTCAACGAGAACACCTGGGGCGTGTCCATGATGGGCGACTACCAGAAGGCCCAGCCCTCCCCCGCCGCCATCCAGGCGATGGGCGAGATCATCGGCTGGAAGGCTGCCGTGGCCGGCTTCGACCCGCTGGGCAAGACCGACCTCTACGCGGACTTCAACTTTGGCGGCAGCCGCTACGCCGCCGGCCAGGGCGGTTCCTTCAACACCATCAACGCACACCGCGACTTCCACTACAACACCTGCCCGGGTGACAACCTTTACGCGCAGCTGGGCACCATCCGCACCATCGCGGCCGCCAAGGCCGCCGCGGTGAAGACCGGCGGGGCCGTGACCAACCCGGCTCAGCCCACCGTCCCGGCCAACCCGACCCCGCCGGTGACCACCGATCCTTCCCGCAAGAAGGGCACGGTGACCAACGCCGACGGCACCATGACCACGGTCACCTCCCCGGACGCGTCCAGCCAGGCGCGCGGGCTCGACCTCGCCGGCCTCGCCAGCGGAGACCCCGTCGCCGTGGCCACCGCTGCCGGCACCATCGCGGGTGTGCTCGTGCTCTTCGCCAACCAGTACGGTTTGTTGCCCGGCGGGGCGAAGAGCGTGGGCGGCATCGAGATCCTCCCCGGCCTGACCCTCGCCTCCGTCACTCCGTACATCGGGCCGATCCTCAAGTTCGCCGGCCAGGGCGAGGCCGCCGACATGTGGAAGCAGTTCGAGCCGACCCTGGGCATGATCACCGGCACCACCGGCGGCGTGGGCGGCAACAACTACGCCTTCTTCGAAAACGGCATCGCCATCCAGAACAGCAGCGGTGACATCCACACGATGCCGGGTGAAATCGCCGACGCATGGCTGCAGCAGGGCCTCGACGGCGGACCGCTTGGCCTGCCCACCTCCGATCAGTACTCGCCCACCAAGGACGAGGTGAAGGTCGACTTCCAGGGGGGCAACATCAGCTTCAACCCGCAGACGGGTGCCGTCGACATCAACGTCGACTAGCCGCTAGCCGCCCAGGCCGTAGGAGCGGCGCACGGCGTCCTCCCACGCGGCCACCAGCCGGTCCCTCCCGGGGCCGGCTTTTTCGCTGTCCCAGGTGGTCGGCTCCCCGAGGGTGAGGGGGGCGTCGATAAGCGATGCCCCGACCCCCGCCGCCGAGGCGGCGCCCATGACCGTCGTCTCGATGTTGCCCGGGCGCACGACACGGGCGTCGAGGATGTCCGCCTGCATCTGCATGAGCAGGTCGTTGTCCGTCATGCCGCCGTCGACCCGCAGCTCGTCGATCGCCGTGCCCGCGTCCTGTTCCATCGCGCGCACCACCTCGAGCGTCTGCAGGCAGGTGGCCTCGAGCGCGGCGCGGGCGATGTGGCGGCGGTCGGCGAAGCGCGTGAGCCCGGTGATCACCCCGCGCGCGTCGGGGCGCCACCGCGGGGCGAACAGGCCCGAGAACGCGGGGACGATGACCACGCCGGCGCTGTCCGGCACCTGCCGCGCCAGGTCCTCGGACTCTGCGGCGGTGCGCAGGATGCCCAGCTGGTCGCGCAGCCACTGGATGAGCGAACCGCCCATCGCCACCGACCCCTCCAGCGCGTAGACGGGGTCCTCCCCCACCTCCTGGTAGGCGACGGTGGTGAGCATGCCGTGCTCGCTGAGCTGGCGGCGCCCGCCCGTGTTGAGCAGCATGAACAACCCCGTGCCGTAGGTCATCTTCGCCGCCCCCTCGGCCAGGCACCCCTGCCCGTAGAGCGCGGCCTGCTGGTCGCCGAGGACGCCGGTGATGGGGGTGTTGGCGAAGGGCCCGCGGGGGCGGACCCGCGCGAACTCGCCTATCGACGCCCTTATTTCCGGCAGCACGGCCCGCGGCACGCCGATTTCGTTGCACAGACCCTCGTCCCACTCGAGGGTCTCCAGGTCCATGAGCAGGGTGCGGCTGGCGTTGGTCACGTCGGTCAGGTGCGCCGCCCGCTCGGGGTCCTGCGCACCGCCGGTGAGGTTCCAGATCAGCCAGGTGTCCATCGTCCCCGCGAGCAGCTCTCCGCGCTCCGCGCGCTCGCGGGCGCCCTCCACGTTGTCCAGGATCCACGCCCATTTCGGCCCCGCCGGGTAGGAGTTGTGCAGCAGGCCGGTCTTCCCCAGGAAGCGCGCCGGGTCGCCGTCGTGGTTGGTTCGCGTGTCCTGCCAGACGATCGCGTTGTAGATCGGCTTGCCGGTGGCTTTCTCCCACACCACCGCGGTCTCGCGCTGGTTGGTGATGCCCAGGGCCGCTATCTCACCCTCGGCGATGTCCTTTTCCGCCAGCGCCTCCGCCACCGCCCGGCGCGTGTTGCGCCATATCTCCAGCGGGTCGTGCTCCACCCAGCCCTGCCGCGGCATGATCTGCTCGTGCTCGAACTGGGCCTGCGAGATCACCCTGCCCCCGGTCGTGGTGACGATGAACCTCGTCGATGTCGTCCCCTGGTCGATGGCGGCGATGTACGGCATAGGCACATTGTAGGGGGCGGCCGCGCCCCGAAATTCCACTACGCCCGGTTAAAACCAGTGCTCGAGGACCTGTGCCACGCCGTCCTCGTCGTTGGACGCCGTGACGTAGTCCGCCGCGTCCAGGGCGGCCGGGGCGGCGTTGCCCATGGCCACGCCCATCCCCGACCAGGCGAGCATCTCGCAGTCGTTCGGCATGTCGCCGAAGGTGACCACCTCATCCGGCTCGACGCCGTAGTGGGAGGCGAGGATGGACACCCCGGTCGCCTTGTTCACGCCGGGGTGGGACAGCTCGATGAGGCCCTCGTCCATGGAGTAGGTCACGTGGGCGGCTTCCTCGTCGATCACCGGGGCGAGCAGGTCGAACATCTCGGCCGACATGAGCTCCGGGCAGCGGACGAGGAGTTTGGCCGCGGGGACGTCGATAAGTTCGGCGATGGGCACGACCCCGAAGTTCGAGTCCCAGGCGTCCGGGTTGTAGGCGGGGGTGATGAGGAAGACCTCATCCTCGGGGTCAAGGGCGGACTGGCCGACGCGTTCCGCGCCGTAGCCGTACGGCAGACCCAGCGGCCGCATGACGGAGTCGACCGCCTCGACGATCTCACCCATCGTCTCCGTGTCGAGCTCGAAGGAGCGCATCACGGTGTCGGAGGACGGGTCGTAGACCACCGCGCCGTTCGCACACACGCAGATCGGGGTGACGGGGATCTGGTCCAGAACCGGCAGGAGCCACCGGTGGGGCCGGCCGGTGGCCAGGCCGAAGTGAACGCCGGAGCGCACGGCCCGCATCACGACGTCCCTCAGCCGCGGGGTCACGCGCCCGTTGCTGTTGAGGAACGTGCCGTCGATGTCGCTGACGATCAGACGCGGGGCCATGGCTCACTCACGCTTTCTCTGTGTCCGTCTTCTTCTTGTTCTTTTTAGCCGCCCTCTCGCGTTTCTCGCGCGCGTAGATCTCCTCCGCCTCGGCGAGCGTCGGCGCGGAGCCGCCCAGGGACCGCGGCATCCACCGCTCCCCCTGCGGGAACGGTCCGAAGGTGTGCGCGTACTCGGCGCGGGACTCGTCGAGCAGCCCGGCCATCGCGGACTTCAGCCGGTCCGTGACCTCGTCCGGGGTTCCCTCGAGGGGGACGGGCGCGCCGTAACGGACGATGACCGGGGTCTTCGTGCGCCCGAGGCGCTTGGGCAGGTCCTTCGTCCAGATGCGCTGCGAGCCCCAGATGACGCACGGGATGAGCGGCACCCCGGCGCGCTGCGCGATGCGGGCGCCACCGGTCTTGAAGTCGGAGAGCTCGAAGGAGCGCGAGATGGTGCCCTCGGGGAAGATGCCCACCAGACCTCCCTCGCGCAGGAAGTCCACCGCGGCGTCGATGCTGCCGGCCCCGGCGGAGCGGTCCACGGGCACGTGGCGCATGCCGCGCATCAGCCAGCCGATCACGGGCATGCCGAACACCTCGCTCTTGGCCATGAAACGCACGAGGCGCCGGCCGACGAGGTGCGGGCCCATCCCCGCAAAGATGAAGTCGAACCACCCGGTGTGGTTCACGGCCAGGAGGGCGCCGCCCTCGCGCGGGATGTTTTCCAGGCCGTGGACCGTGGTGCGCGTGCCCTGGGCACGGAACACCCCCTTGGCCACGCGGATGACCCGCTGGTAGAAGGGCTCCCCCGCCTCGCTCGGGTGGTCGGGACCGGCGGCGTAGGCAGGGTCGACGACGAAGAGTCCCTGGAGCGTGCGCATTACGGGGTCAGCACTTCCTTGCCCACCCACGGCTGGAGGGCCTCGGGGACGCGGACGGAGCCGTCTGCCTGCTGGTTGTTCTCGATGATGGCAACGAGCCAGCGGGTGGTGGCGAGGGTGCCGTTGAGGGTGGCCACGGTCCGGGTCTTTCCCTCTGCGTCGCGGTAGCGCGTGGCCAGGCGGCGGCCCTGGAACGTCGTGCAGTTCGAGGTGGAGGTGAGCTCGCGGTAGGTGTTCTGGGAGGGCACCCACGCCTCGGTGTCGAACTTGCGCGCGGCGGAGGAGCCGAGGTCGCCGGCGGCCACGTCGATGATGCGGTAGGGCACCTCGACGGCGCCGAGCATCTCACGCTCGAGGCCGAGCAACTTCTGGTGCATCTCCTCGGCCTGCTCCGGCCGGCAGTAGACGAACATCTCCAGCTTGTCGAACTGATGGACGCGCAGGATGCCCTTGGTGTCCTTGCCGTAGGAGCCGGCCTCGCGGCGGAAGCAGGAGGACCAGCCGGCGTAGAGCAGCGGGCCGTCGCTCAGGTCGATGATCTCGTCCCGGTGGTAGCCGGCGAGCGCCACCTCCGAGGTGCCCACCAGGTAGAGGTCGTCGCGCTCGAGGTAGTAGATCTCCTCGTCGTGCTCATCCAGGAAGCCCGTGCCCTGCATGATCTCCGGGCGCACCAGCACCGGCGGGACCATGACCTTGAAGCCGGCCTGGCGGGCCTTCTGCGCCGCGAGCATGAGCATGCCCAGCTGCATCCACGCGCCATCGCCCACGAGGTAGTAGAAGCGCGCGCCGCCGACCTTGGTGCCGCGCTTCATGTCGATGATGCCCAGGGCCTCACCGAGATCCAGGTGGTCCTTGACCTCGAAGTCGAAGGTGGGCACCTCGCCGACGTGCTCGAGGACGACGAAGTCCTCCTCCCCGCCGGCGGGCGCACCCTCGATGACGTTTGGGATGGAGTAGCGCAGCACCCGCACCTGCTCCTCCGCCTCCGCCTGCGCCGCCTCGGCGGCCTTGACGCGCTCCTTGAGCTCGTTCGACCCCTGCAGCAGGGCGGGGCGGTCCTCCGGGGCGGCCTGGCCGATCTTCTTGCCGAAGGCCTTCTGCTCGGCCCGCAGTTCGTCGGCGGCCTGGATGGAGCTGCGGCGAACCTCGTCCGCGGCGATCAGTTGGTCGACGAGGCCGGGGTCCTCGCCACGGGCCCGCTGGGATTCGCGGACGGTGTCGGGGTTTTCGCGCAGGAACTTGAGATCAATCACGCCTACATACTCTAGCGTGTCGCCCGGTGCGGAGACGGCGCTCCGGCCGTCCGCCCGCGCGGCGCCTGGGCTGGTCATAACCACCTCCGGTAGAATGGCACCATGCAGATCTCCGACGGGCCGGTGCCCAAGCACGTCCAGCTCCGCCTCATCCTGGAGCACATGTGCGACGAGGAGCTCACACCCGGCGACCCCATCCCCGGCGAGCGGGCCCTCGAGGACACCTACGGCGTCAGCCGCATCACCGTGCGCCGCGCCATCGGCGACCTCGTGGCCATGGGCAAACTGCGCCGCGTGCGCGGCAAGGGCACCTTCGTCGCGCCCAGCCCGCTGGTCAGCCACCTCCACCTCGCGAGCTTCTCCGACGAGATGAAGGCCCAGCACGTCGAGGCGTCGTCGAAGATCCTCCTCTCCGGCCGCGCCACCCCGCCCGAGAACGTCGCGCGTTTCTTCGGCACCGACCCGCAGGTGGCCCACATCCACCTGCGCCGGCTGCGCCTCGGCGACGGTGAGCCCTACGCCATCGACGACGCCTGGTACAACTGCCGCCTCGTGCCCGACCTGCTCGAAAACGACGTCTACAACTCCGTGTACACGCTCCTCGAGCAGGACTACGAGCTCGGCATCACCGAGGCCGACCAAACCGTCACCGCGGTCGAGGCGAGCGATTCCAACGCCGCGCTTCTCGACGTCCCCGCGGGCACGGCACTCCTTCGCATCCTCCGCTACGCCCGCAGCGGCGAGCACAACGTCGAGCTGTGCTCGTCGGTCTACCGCACCGACCGCTACCGGCTGACCACCCGGGTGGGGCGCTCGGCGGAGTAGGTGAGGCAGAATAGGCCCATGGCATCCTCAACCACCGGCGCCCGCGCCGCGCTCCTCGCCGTGCTGGCGGGCGCGGTCGGTGCAGCCTCCTACGCTGCCGTGTCCGACTCCCCGGCTGTCACGGGCCAGGGCGGCGCAAGCGCCGTCTCCAGCTCCGCCTCGTCGAGCACGGGCGTGCAGCCGGCCGCCCCGTTCACCACGGCGGATGCCGGATCCTGCCTGACGTGGCAGGTGGGCCAGGACGGCGCGATCTCCGGCTTCGAGCAGACCTCCTGCGACAGCGAGCACCGCTTCGAGGTGGCCACCCGCGAGGACCTGGCCACCTTCCCGTCGTCGGAGTTCGGGCCCGATGCCCAGCCGCCGAACCCGACGCGCCAGGCTCAGCTGCGCGAGGAGCTGTGCGGCGCGTCCACCCTGCGCTACCTCGACGGCGTCTATGACCACAACGGGCGCTACTCCATCGCCTCCATCCTCCCGCCCGCCGACGCGTGGGCGCGCGGGGACAGGACGATGCTCTGCGGCCTGCAGGTCACCGACGCCGCGGGGGCACCCACCCTGACCACGGGCAATGCCGCCCACCAGGACCAGGCGCGCGTGCTTCCCACCGGCGAGTGCGCCGCCGTGGACGCCGCGAACTCCGTCAACCCGGTGGACTGCACCGAGCCGCACCAGATGGAGATCACCAAGACGATCAACCTCGCCGAGGTCTTCCCCGACCACACCCCGACCATCGAGGAACAGGACCACCACCTGGGGGACGCGTGCACCGCGGCCGCCCAGGACTACCTCGGCGGGGAGGAGAACCTCTACCAGGTCGCGCTGCAGCCATTCTGGACGGCGCTGCCGGCCGCCGCGTGGGAGGGGGGCTCGCACAGCGTGAACTGCGCCCTCGTGTTCTCGAACGGCGGCAAGTTCGCCACCCTCACCGGCTCCGCCACGGGCGGGCGCGACGCGCTGCGCATCGACGGCAACCCGCCGCCCCCGCGCCCGGAGCGCCGGCCCCTGCGCGACCAGCCGGCGGCCCCGGCGGCCCCTGCAGCGCCGGCTGCTGAGCCGGCCGCGCCCGCAGCCCAGTAAAGCGCCCCCGATGGACCCGGTTGACCAGGAGGAGTTCGAGGGCTACATCAACGATGCCCTCGACGAGATCCCCGAGGACTTCGCCCGCCACATGACCAATCTGGTCGTGCTAGCGCGCGGGGAGAACGAGGACAACCCGGAGCTGCTCGGCCTGTTCGAGGGGGTGCCTCTGCCCGAGCAGCACTCCAACCACGCGGGTTACCTGCCGGACGCCATCTTCGTGTACAAGAACGCTCTCGAAGCCGTGTGCGCCGATGCCGCGGAGCTGCGGGAGGAGGTCCGGGTTACGGTGTTCCACGAGGTGGGCCACTATTTCGGCCTGGAGGAGCACGAGCTGCACCACCTCGGCTGGGGCTGATTCACCCGCTGCCCCGGGGTTATTCCGGCAGCGGGTACTGCGCCCACTTCTCCACGCGCCACGATCCGAACTCCCCCACCGGGTCAAGCACGACGTAGCTGCAGTTCGGCAGGTACGAGGCCTCAGCGAAGCCCGGGTCCACGCGCGCGGCGTTGGCCGCGTAGGCGCGGATCGCCCCGCCGTGGCTGACCACCACCGTGGTCCGGTCCGGGTCGATCCAGGGCTCCAGGCCCTCCCTGTAGCGGGTGAGGAAGGTGTCGAGGGAGTCGCCGCCGTCGATGAGCGATGCCGCGTCACGCCTGTAGAAGCCGCGGAACGCCCCCAGGTACGCCTCGTGGGCTTCGCGGGTGTTCATCATCTCCCACCGCCCGGCGTGGATCTCCTGCAGCCCGGGGACCGCGGGGATGGGCCCGAAGGCGGTGCCGAAGGCCTCCGCGCCGGTCTGGCGGGCGCGCAGCGCCTCGGAGGTGATCACGCGGTCGACGTCGTAGGCCGACAGGATCTCCTCCCCCGCCTCGCGCGCCTGGCGTCGCCCGAGGTCCGTCAGCTCGGCGCCGGGGAGGAGGGTGTCCAGCTTGTGGTCGATGTTGGAGGTGGTCTGGCCGTGGCGCAGGAGGATGAGCATTTAGCGCCCCTCCTTAACGCGCTCGACCCACTGCTGCGCGGCATCGAGTGTGCGCTGGTCCATGCGTGCGGGATCCCCGTGGGCGCGCGGCCAGGAGCCGAGGAAAGTGATCTTCGAGGCCCGCAGGTACACAGCTCTCAGGGCCTCCTCCAGCGGCACGTCCTCTATGTGCGCCACAAAGTCAACGTGGAAGTCGTAGGTGTTGCGCTCCTCCTTGGTGGGGCGCGACTCGATGCGGCTCAGGTCCACCCCCCGGTAAGCGAACTCCTGCAGCGCGCCGACCAGGGTTCCCGGCTCGTTGGGCAGGCGGAAGACGACGGTGGTGCGGTCGTTGCCCGTCCGCGCCGGGGACCGCCCCGTGGGCCCGACCAGCACGAAGCGGGTGCGCGCCGTCTCCAGATCGGCCACGCCGTCGGCGTGCACCTCCAGACCGAAGATCTCCGCGGCGCGGCGCGGCGCGGCGGCCACGTCGGCCTCCCCGTCCGCCACCATGCGGGCTGCGGCCCCGTTCGATGCGGCGGGCACGAACGCGGCACCGGGGATGTGCTCCCCCACCCAGCACTTGACCTGCTCGTAGGCCACCGGGTGGGTGGCCAGGGTGGTGGCGTCGGAAAGCGCGAACCCGGGCCGCGTCATAACGGCGAATGCGATGTCGAGCTCCGTCTCGGCGTAGATCTGCACCCCCGGCGACTCCACGAGGGCGTCGGCGGTGGAGGTCACCGTGCCGTCGACCGAGCTCTCGATGGCGGCCACCGCGTACTCGACCTCCCCGGCGCGCACCGCGTTAAGCGCCGCCGCGGGCGACTCCGCAGGCACCGGCTCGGTGCCCGGCAGCCCGAATTCCCACAGTGCCTGCTCCGTGAACGTCCCGGCCGGGCCCAGGAATGCGATGCGCGTCATGCCTTAAAGTTATCCCATGCCCACCAGCGACCGGCCCCGCCTGCGCGCGGAGATCCTCATCGTCCTGGCCGTGACCTTCGGCACCAGCGGGCTGCGCTCCCTGCTGCGGCTCGTCGACTCGCTGCTCGCCCCCGAGCCCCTCAACACCCAGAGCGTCACGCTTAACGACGCCCAATCCACCCTCTCCTGGCTCGACCTCGCCCTCCAGGCAACCTCCGCCCTCGTCCTCTTCTCCTGGGGCGCCCTCGCGCTCCACCTCCTCGGCCGCCGCCTCCCCCGCCCCGGGTGGGGTGATTGGCTGCGCGGCGCCGGTCTTGCCGCACTGATCGGCATCCCGGGGCTGGCGCTCTACGTGGCCGCGCTGCACTTCGGCTGGAGCAAGGAGGTGGTGGTGGCCACCGAGGCGGCGCGCCTGCCGACGCTCCTGCTCTGGTCCGCCGCCAACGCCTTCGCCGAGGAGACCGTTGTGGTGCTGTGGCTGAGCGACCGGCTGGGCCGCCTGGGGTGGAGGCCCGCCGGGATGATCGCGGCCTCCGCCGTCCTCCGTGGTTCCTACCACCTCTACCAGGGTGTTTCGGCGGGCTTCGGCAACATCGCCATGGGCGTCGTCTTCGCCTGGTACCACCACCGGACCGGGAAAATCTGGCCGCTCATCCTGGCGCACTTCCTCATCGATGCCACGGCCTACCTCGGCTATCAGCTCCTCGACCTCTCCTGGCTCGGTCTTTGAGCGGTGGTTTAGGCTAGTCGCATGCCAAGCACCCCCCACTCGCAGGACCCCCGGGACAACCTGGGGGACTACCTACTGGGCAAAGACGGCAAACCCATCGTCGACCGGTACGGCCGGCCCATTCGCCGCCGGGGCGCGGGTGGCGGCCGCGCGCCGCGCGTGGAGCGGCCAGCGCCGGCCCAGCGGGGGCGGCGCCCCGCGGGGCCCCAGCCCCCGGTGGGAAACATCGGAAGAGCACACGTNNGACGCGATACGAAGCGCCCCGTCAGGAGCCGCGTTACGAGACCCGCTACGAGCCCCGGCGCACCCCCGAGGTTCCGTCGCGCGGCACCGGGGCCGAGCAGCGGCCCGGGCAGCAGCGACCGGCGGTCGAGCGGCCCTCCCAGCGCCGGGTGCCGCAGGAACGCCCGGCAGAACCGGTGCCCATGCGGGTGTCGCGCTCGCGCCAGGCGGGCCCGCCGCAGAAGCCGGCGGCGCCGCGGAGGAGGCGTCGCAAAGCCCCCGGGTGCGCGTCGCTGCTCGCGCTTCTTCTGGCGGTCGTCGTGGCCCTGGTGCTGTTCACCGATGCCCGCCTGACCCGCATCGACGCGCTGCCCGATCAGCGGATCAAGGACACTTCGGGCACGAACTGGCTGCTCGTCGGCTCGGACTCCCGGCAGGGGCTGAGCGAGAAGGACGCGGAGCGCCTCGGCACCGGCGGCGACATCGGCAGCACCCGCACCGACACGATCATGCTGCTCCACCTGCCCCGCACCGGCGAGGCAACGCTGGTGTCCATCCCCCGCGACTCCTACGTGGAGATCCCGGGTTACGGCACCGACAAGATCAACGCTGCGTTCTCCTACGGCGGGCCGAAGCTGCTGGCGCAGACGGTCGAGAAGTCAACGGGGTTGCGGGTGGACCGCTACGCGGAGATCGGCATGGGCGGCCTCGCCGGGGTCGTCGACGCCGTGGGCGGCGTGGACGTCTGCGTCAGCGAACCCATCGACGACCCCCTCGCGCACATCAACGTGCAACCGGGGTGCCAGAAGATGGACGGCCCCACCGGCCTGGGTTACGTGCGCACGCGCGCGACGGCCCAGGGCGACCTCGACCGCGTGCAGCGCCAGCGCGACTTCCTCGGCTCCCTCGTGCACAAGGCCACCTCGCCCGCGGTGCTGGCCAACCCGTTCCGCGCCATCCCGCTGGTGCTCGCCCTGCCGAAGATGTTCACCGTGAACACCAGCGACCACGTGTGGAACCTCGCGCGCATCGCCCTCGCCATGCGCGGCGGCCTGAAGACGGAGACCATCCCCCTGGGTGGCTTCGAGGACACCGAGGTGGGCAACGTCCTTCTCTGGGACGACAACGCGGCCGAGGCCCTATTCTCCTCGCTGCGCTAACCGCTTTCCCGCGCCCCGGGTACCACCCGGGGCACACAAAACCGCCCCTCCCCGCAGCCTTCCGGCCGGGGTGGGGCAGTTTCCGGTTGTGTTTCTGGCCCTGTTTCCGGTCCCGACCCGGCGGGTTACACGTCCGCGACTGTGGAACCGGAACCCGAACCGGAGGTCCGGGCAGCACCGGCGGGCACCTCACCCGGCCAGGTGCCGTCGGCGACCATGGCCGCCTTGCGCTCCTGCCAGAAGTCCGCGTTGCGGATGTCCAGGGCGTCCGGGTCGAACTGCGGGTCCAACCCGGCCTTCTTCTGGCGGCGGTAGTCCCACAGGCACTTCAGGGCGGGGCGCTGCAGGACGAGGATCGCGATGATGTTGAGCCACGCGGTCGTGCCCACGCCGATGTCACCGAGGGCCCAGGCGCTGCCCGGGGTGCTGGTCGCGCCAACGAAGACGGAGATGACGATCAGGACGCGCAGCAGCCAGATGAGCGCCCGGCGGGCGGTGACGTTGTGGATCCAGCGGTTGAGGTAGGCGAAGTTCACCTCAGCCATGTAGTAGTACGCCAGCACCGTGGTGAAGGCGAAGAACATGATCGCCAGGGCGACGAAGGAGGGGCCGATGCCCGAGGCGAAGGAGTCGAGGCCCTGCTGGACGAAGCCCGGTCCGACGGCGACGCCGTCGGGAAGCGAGCCCTGGTAGCGCACCGCGCCGTCCTCGCTCTGACCCTCGAAGACCTTGTACATGTCGGTGGAGATGATGATGAACGCAGTCGCCGAGCACACGAAGAGCGTGTCGACGTACACCGCGAACGCCTGGACGAAGCCCTGTTTCGCCGGGTGGGAGACCTCGGCGGCGGCGGCCGACTGCGGGCCGGTGCCCTGCCCGGCCTCGTTGGAGTAGATGCCGCGTTTGACGCCCCACATGATGGCCGCGCCGAGCATGCCGGAGAACGCCGCCTCCTTGTCGAAGGCGGAGCGGAAGATCAGGCCGAAGACCTCGGGGATCTGCGACGCGTTGGCGAAGAGCACGAGGATGGCCACCACGATGTAGATCACGGCCATGACCGGGACCACGAGGGAGGCGAAGGTGGCGATGCGCTTCACGCCGCCGATGATGATCACGGCCAAGAGCAGCGCCATGCCCAGGGCGGAGGCCCAGGTGGGCACGGACCAGGCGTTGTCCAGGGCCGCGGCCACGCCGTTGGCCTGGATGCCCGGGAGGAAGTAGGAGGTGGCCAGCAGCATGGAGATGGCGAAGACGATGGCGTAGACCAGCGCGAAGGAGCGGGCGCCGGTGTGGCGGTAGGCCTTTTCGATGTAGTACGCCGGGCCGCCGCGGTACTCACCGGTGTCGCGGTCCTTCTCCTTGTAGATCTGAGCCAGGGTGCACTCGATGAAGGAGGTGGAGGAGCCGAGCAGGGCAACGGCCCACATCCAGAACACGGCGCCCGGACCGCCGAAGGCGATGGCCGTGGCCACTCCGGCGATGTTGCCCACGCCGACGCGGCCGGCGAGCGAGATCATCAGGGACTGGAACGAGGAGATTCCCGAGTCGGACTTCTCTCCCTGCGCGATCTGCTTCATCATGTCGGGGATGCAGCGGATCTGCAGGAACACGGTGACGATGGAGAAGTAAGCGCCCGCGCCGAGGCACAGGTACACCAGCCAGTTCGACCAGACGAGGTCGTTGACGGTTGAGATGATCCCTTCCAAGGGTCCTCCTTAGGGCGTGGGAAAAGTTGGGCGACCAAATGAGATCCACCTCAGAATATGCAGTCACTCGAGTGATTTCCCCGTTTTGGGGAAATTGCTGTAATCTGCGTCACCACTCCCGCCCGGCCCGGGCCCGGGATTCAGCCCGTACACACCGCCGCGACGTGGGCATCGACGATCTCGTGGATCAGCCGGGCGGCGGCTTTCGCGGTGCGGCCATCCACGTCGAAATCGGGGTTGAGCTCCACGACGTCCACGAGTGCCACCCGCCCCGTCGCCGCCACGGCGGCGACCATGGCGCGCAGGTTCTCCATGGAGACCCCGAATCCCGCGGGGGCCGACACGCCCGGTGCGACGGCGGCCGGCAGGACGTCGAGGTCGATGCTCAGGTGGATGGGCTTGTCCCCCTCCACGGCGGCCACCGCCGCTGCCGCCGCTTCCCGGGGGGCCAGCCCGGCGAGATCCGTGTCCAGCACGGTGCGCACGCCGAGCGCGCGGGCGGTGTCGAAGAGCACCGCGGTGTTGTTGGGGCGGGAAATCCCGAACACCGAATAGTCAAACTCCCCGCCGACCAGCTCGGCGATCTGCCGGAAGGGCGTGCCGGAGGTCGGCCGGTCAGCCTCCCGGAGATCGAAGTGCGCGTCGAAGTTAATCACGTGCATCGGGCCGAGCGCCTCGTAGGCCCCGCGGTGGGAGGCGAACGACGTCTCGTGACCGCCGCCGAGGACGACCGTGACGTTGCCGGTCTCCGCCAGGGCGCGCACCCGGTCGCTGAGCTCGCGCTGGCTCTGCTCGAGGTCGCTGCCCTGCGTGGTCACCGTCCCGGCGTCGACGAGCGGGTAGTCGTGGTGCACCGCCAACCCGCCCAGGGCGGAGCGCAGGGCCGCCGGCCCCTTCGCGGCCCCCTGCCGGCCACCGTTGCGCTCCACGCCCTCGTCGCTGGCGAAGCCGAGCACGGCCGCGGCATCACGGACCCCGCGGGCGGCAGGGGCGCCGATCACGCTGTGCCAGCGGGCGTGCTCCGGCCCGGGGCCGTCGTCGCGCCCGGACCAGGGCGCGGGAGGGGTGTAGAGATCTCCGGTAACCGTGTTCATGAGCTCACCCTACCCGGCGAAACCGCCCGGCACGGGCTCGTCGACACCCTCCACGCGGTGGCGGCCGGTGGCGTAGTACATCGCCACGCAGGCGACGCTGAAGACAACCCCGACGACGAGGGCGACGCGGAACTCGGCCTGCCAGGCCATGATGCCGAAGGTGAACAGGATGAAGGCCACGGCGAAGTACTGGCCCCAGGGCCACAAGGGCACCCGGTAGGTCAGCGAGCTCTCCTCTGCGGGGGTCATGTGGCGTCGCGAAGCGATGTGCGCCAGGAGGATCATGAGCCAGACGAAGATGGTGGCGAAGGTGGCCAATGAGGCGATGATCTCGAAGACGGACTCGGGGATCAGGGCGTTGAGGACGACACCGACGGCCATGACCGCGAGGAGGGCCACGGTGGTCATGACGGGCACGCCGCGGACCGTCCTCGCCATCGCGGCCGGGGCGAGGTTCTGCTTCGCCAGGCCGGTGAGCACGCGGCCGGCGCCGAAGGTGTCGGCGTTGATGGCGGACAGCGCCGCGGTGATGACCACGACGTTGAGCAGCGCCGCGGCCCAGTGCACTCCGAGGGCGGAGAAAATCTGCACGAAGGGGGATTCATCGCCGGTGATGGAGCGCCACGGGTTGATCATCAGGATGACCACGATGGCCAGGACGTAGAACAACAGGATGCGCGCCGGGACGGTGTTGATTGCCTTCGGAATCGCGCGCGAGGGGTCCTCCGCCTCGCTGCCCGCCACACCGATGATCTCGGTTCCGCCGAAGGCGAAGAGCACGAGGATGAACGAGGACACGAGCCCGCCGAGGCCGTGCGGGAAGAATCCGCCGTCGTTGACCAGGTTCTGCGGGCCGGAGGTCTCCGCGGTGGACAGGCCGAAGACGAGCACGGCCGCGCCGGCGACGATCATCGCCACCACCGCACCGATCTTGATGATGGTGAACCAGAACTCCAGCTCGCCGAACACCTTGGTGGAAGCCAGGTTGGCCGCGCCGACGATGAGCAGCGCCGCGAGGATCCACACCCACCTCGAGACCCCGGGGAACCAGAACCCCATGTAGATGCCTATGGCCGTGAGGTCCGCCAGCGCCACGATGACCATCTCGAAGGCGAACATCCAGCCCGTGAGGTACCCGGATGCCCCTCCCAGGTGCGCGCGGGTGTACTCGGCGAAGGAACCCGTGACGGGGTGGCGCACCGCCATCTCACCGAGCGCACGGAGCATGAAGTAGACCACCGCGCCCGCCAGCAGGTAGACGAGGATCACGGACGGGCCCGCCGCCTGGATGGCTCCGGCGGAACCGTAGAAGAGGCCCGTCCCGATGGCGGAGCCCAACGCGATGAAGTTCAGGTGGCGGGCGGAAAACCCTCCGCTGCGTGCTGCGGGCGCGTCCGGGGTGCTTTTCCCGGGCGTGGTGTGGACGGTGCTCATTGCGGCTCCTTGCGGGTGCTCTCTGTGGTGCGGCGCCACGGCGGGGCGGGCAGCCGGCACCCGGCCGGGCCGCACCTCGGGGGAGGCCCACGCCACATTCCGTGGCGCGATGTGTCCCGCGTGGCACCCGATTAGTCTCGCATGCGGGCCTTCTGGAACGGTAAAGACGGTCCGGCCCGGCAGGCCCGGCGCCGACCCACGCGCCCGTCAAGGAGGAGGAAGAGTGAACAAACCGCAGGTCCCCGCCGCGCACAACGTCCTGCGCGTGCTCACCCTGCTCTCGAACACGGACGCGCCCATCTCCGCCGCCCGCATCCAGCGCGAGCTGGACCTGCCCCGCTCCACCACCTACCACCTGCTGCGCGAGCTCGAGGATTCCGGCTTCGTGGTCCACCTGCCCGACCCGGGAACCTACGGACTGGGCCTGGCCGCCTACCGGATGGCCTCGTCGTACACCACGCAGCAGCCGCTCGTGCGGCTCGCCGCGCGCGACCTGCAGCGCATCGCCACCTCTGTCGGAGGCTCCGCGCACCTGTCCCGCCTGGCCGGGTCCGAGATCGTCTACCTCCACGAGGCCCGCGCCCCGCGCGCCGTCTCGCTGGTCACGGAGGTCGGGGTGCGCCTGCCCGCCCTGTCCACCGCCTCGGGGCGCATCATGGTGGCGCACCTGCCCGATTCCGGGATGCGCGCCGTGTTCTCCTCCTCCGGCGAGCACGGCAGCTACCGCTCGGGGCGCGCCCGCTTGGCGACGGCCCGGCAACGCGGCTGGGACGACGAGTCCGAGGAGGTGTCCCGCGGCCAGGAGACCCTCGCCGTGGCGCTCCTGGACCACCTCGACCGCCCCGCCGCCGCCCTGGCTGCCACATTCGCCCTCGGTTCCCTCGACGCGGCGGCCCGGGCCGACCTGCTCACCCAGCTCACGGCGTGCTCCCGCCGCCTGGCGGACAGGTTCTTCGGATCCCGCTAGCGTCTTTGCCCGGCGCGACGCTAGAGTTGTGCGCGTCGCGTCCGGCTGTCGCGCGTTGAACCTGCTTTCCGCATGCCCGAAACGGGCGTGCGGTGCCCGTTGATTTCCCGAAAGAAGGACAGCCATGACCGTTTACCCCGCCACCGTTTCCGTGGGCGTCGGCCCCCTCTCCATCGACGAGGTCGTCGCCGTCGCGCGCCACGGTGCCCGCGTCGAGATCGAGCGGGCCGCCCTCGAGGGCATCGCCGCCACCCGCGCCCGCGTCGACGAGCTCGCCAACGATCCGACCCCCGTCTACGGCATCTCCACCGGCTTCGGTGCGCTCGCGCGCCGCCACATTCCCGAGGACATGCGCGCCCAGCTGCAGCTTTCCCTGGTCCGCTCGCACGCCGCGGGTTCGGGCCCGGAGGTCGAGGATGAGGTCATCCGCTCGCTCATGCTGTTGCGCCTGTCGACGCTGTGCACCGGCCGCACCGGGGTCCGCCCCGTCGTGGCCCAGACATACGCCGACGTGCTCAACGCCGGCATCACCCCGGTCGTGCGCGAGTACGGCTCCCTCGGCTGTTCCGGCGACCTCGCGCCCCTCGCCCACTGCGCCCTCGCCCTGCTGGGCGAGGGGGAGGTCCGTGTCAAGGGCGGGGATGTCCTCCCCTCGGCCGAGGCGCTCGTGGCCGCGGGCATCGAGCCTCTCGCCCTGCGGGAGAAGGAGGGCCTGGCGCTGATCAACGGCACCGACGGCATGCTCGGCCAGCTCTGCCTGGCCATCACGGATCTGCGCGAGGCCGCTAAGGTCGCCGACATCGCCACCGCCATGACGGTGGAGGGGCTCACCGGCACCCTGACCGTCTTCGCGGACGACCTGCAGCAGCTGCGCCCGCACCCGGGGCAGGCGGACGCGGCCGCGAACATCCGCGCGATCGCCGCGGGTTCGGAGATCCTCGCCGCCGCCGCGGAGGAGTTCAAGGAGAAGCAGGTGCAGGACGCCTACTCCGTCCGCTGCGCCCCGCAGGTCGCGGGCGGGTTCCGCGACACCCTCGCCCACGCCGAGGCGGTGGCCAACCGCGAGCTCGCCTCCGCCGTGGACAACCCGGTGGTGGCCCTCGACGGGCGCGTGGCGTCGAACGGCAACTTCCACGGCGCCCCGGTGGCGTACGTGCTGGACTTCCTCGCCATTGTGGTTGCGGACCTGGCGTCGATGAGCGAACGGCGCACCGACCGCTTCCTCGACCCCGCCCGCAACCGCGGCCTCAACGCCTTCCTCGCGGACGACCCGGGCGTGGATTCCGGGCACATGATCGCCCAGTACACCCAGGCGGGCATCGTCAACGAGCTGAAGCGCAACGCGAACCCGGCATCCGCGGATTCCATCCCCTCCTCCGCCATGCAGGAGGACCACGTCTCCCTCGGCTGGTCCGCCGCCCGCAAGCTGCGCCGCAGCGTGGACGGCCTGCAGCGCGTCCTGGCCATCGAGATCCTCACCGCGGCGCGCGCCATCGACATGCGCGAGCTCGCGGCCGCGCCCGGCACGCAGGCTGTCATCGACGTCCTGCGCACCGTCGTCCAAGGGCCGGGGCGCGACCGCTTCCTCTCCCCCGAGATCGAGCACTCCGTGCAGCTGGTGAAGGACAACGCGTACGTTGCCGCCGTGGAGGAGAAGGTGGGCGACCTGGTGTAGGCCACCCGGCCCCCGCGGCCGTCCCGCGCACCCCCGGGTGGGTGTCTCGAATCCGAGACACCCACCCGGGGTTTCGCCTTCCCGCCCCCTGTGTCCGCCGTTACCATCGGCCGCAGGCCACCAAGATCGTCACAACGCAATCGCCGCACCCCAGCGCACGGCCCGCGCGCTCGGCGGGGACAGCCCCGGGAAACCGGCCCGCCGGGCGGCACCGGCCAACGCGCACGGGGCGGGCGGGTTGCGCGGGGGCGTCGACAAGGAAGGGAAACCATCATGACGGAGAAGAACTGGGCGGAGGGGGCCCGCGAGGTGCACGCACCGCGCGGTACCGAGATCACCGCGAAGTCCTGGCAGACCGAGGCGCCCCTGCGCATGCTGCAGAACAACCTCGACCCGGAGGTCGCCGAGCGCCCCGACGAGCTCGTCGTCTACGGCGGCACCGGCCGCGCCGCGCGCAGCTGGGAGGCCTTCGACGCCATCATCGCCACCCTGAAGGACCTCGAATCCGACGAGACCCTGCTTGTGCAGTCGGGCAAGCCCGTCGGCGTGTGGAAGACCAACGAGTGGGCTCCGCGCGTGCTCATCGCCAACTCCAACCTGGTCGGAGACTGGGCCAACTGGGAGCACTTCCGCAAGCTCGAGGACGAGGGCCTGATGATGTACGGCCAGATGACGGCCGGATCCTGGATCTACATCGCCACCCAGGGCATCCTCCAGGGCACCTTCGAGACCTTCTACGCCGTGGCCAGGAAGCGCTTCAACGGCACCCTCGCCGGAACCCTCACCCTTACGGGCGGCTGCGGCGGCATGGGCGGGGCCCAGCCACTGTCGGTCACCCTCAACGGGGGCGCCTGCCTCATCGTCGATGTGGACGAGACGCGGCTGAGGCGTCGCCAAGCGAAGCGTTACCTCGACGAGGTGACCACCGACCTCGACGAGGCCATCCGCCTCGTCACCGAGGCGAAGGAGCAGCAGAAGGCCCTTTCCGTGGGCTACGTGGGCAACGCGGCCGAGGTGTTCCCGGAGATGCTGCGCCGCCACCGCGCCGGCGAGCTGACCGTGGACATCGTCACCGACCAGACCTCCGCGCACGACCCGCTGAGCTACCTCCCCTCCGAGATCACGCTCGAGGAGTGGCACACCGAGGCGGCTGCGGACCCGGTGACCTTCACCAAGAAGGCGCGCGAGTCCATGGCCGCGCAGGTCCAGGCGATGGTCGAGTTCCAGGACGAGGGTGCGGAGGTCTTCGACTACGGCAACTCCATCCGCGACGAGGCCCGCAAGGCCGGTTACACCCGGGCGTTCGAGTTCCCCGGTTTCGTCCCCGCCTACATCCGCCCCCTGTTCTGCGAGGGCCTCGGGCCCTTCCGCTGGGTGGTGCTCTCCGGCGACCCGGAGGACATCCGGGTCACGGACCAGGCCATCAAGGAGGCCTTCCCCGACAACGAGCACCTGCACCAGTGGCTCGACGCCGCCGAGGAGTACGTGGAGTTCGAGGGCCTGCCTGCGCGCATCTGCTGGCTCGGGTACGGCGAGCGCGCCAAAGCCGGGGTGATCTTCAACGACCTGGTCAAGGAGGGCAAGATCAAGGCGCCGATCGTCATCGGCCGCGACCACCTCGACTCCGGCTCCGTCGCCTCGCCCTACCGCGAGACCGAATCCATGCTCGACGGCACGGACGCGGTCGCCGACTGGCCGCTGCTCAACGCCATGACGGCGGTCTCGGGCGGCGCGACCTGGGTGTCCATCCACCACGGCGGCGGAGTGGGCATGGGCCGGTCCATCCACACCGGCCAGGTCACCGTCGCCGACGGCTCCGAGCTCGCCGAGGCCAAGCTGCGCGCCGTGCTCACCAACGACCCCGGCATGGGTGTCATCCGCCACGTCGACGCCGGTTACTCCCGCGCCTACGAGGTCGCGCAGGAACGCGGCATTCGCATCCCGATGGAGTTCAAGGCCCGCGACTAGAGCCCGCTTCACGACGTCCCGCCACCGCGCCAGAAAGGACCTCATGTCCACCCTTTTCACCGGCATCTCCGAGCTCCGCACCGTGTCGGAGCTCGGCACGATCAAGGACGCCGCCCTCCTCGCCCGCGACGGCGTGATCGAGTGGGTTGGCCCCGCCTCCGACGCCCCCGCAACCGGGGACGCCGAGGTGGTCGACCTCGGCGGGCGCGCCGTCCTGCCCGGTTGGGTGGATTCCCACACCCACATGGTCTTCGACGGAAACCGAGCCGATGAGTTCGAGGCGCGCATGGCGGGCGGCTCCTACGCCGCCGGCGGCATCGCGGTAACGATGGAGGCGACGCGCGCCGCGGGTGCCGAGCGCCTGCACCGGCTCGTCGCCCAGCGCGTCCGGGCCGGCCACGCGGGCGGCACCACCACCTTCGAGACAAAGACGGGTTACGGGCTCAGCGTCGAGTCCGAGGCGGAAGCGGCGCGGGTGGCCGCGCAACACGTCGACGACGTGACCTTCCTCGGCGCGCACCTCGTCCCGCCGGGTCGCGATGCCGAAGAATACGTCGCCGAGGTCGTCGGGCCGATGCTCGACGCAGTGAAGGACCACGTGCAGTGGATCGACGTGTTCTGCGAGCGGGGCGCCTTCACCGAGGAACAGTCGCGCCGTGTGCTCGAGGCGGGCCGCGAGGCAGGCCTGGGAGTGCGTGTGCACGGCAACCAGCTCGGAGAGGGCCCGGGCGTGCGCCTCGCCGTGGAGATGGGCGCGGCGAGCGTCGATCACGTCAACTACCTCTCAGATGAGGACGTCGAGCTGCTTGCCGGGTCGGACACCGTCGCGACCCTCCTGCCCGCCTGCGACCTTTCCACGCGGGAGGATCTGGCGCCGGGCCGCAGGCTTCTCGACGCCGGCGCCACCGTCGCTATCGCCTCCAACCTCAACCCCGGCACCTCCTTCACCAGCTCGATGAACTTCTGCGTCACCACCGCCGTGCTGCAGCAGCGCCTCACGCTTGACGAGGCCATCCGCGCCGCCACGAGCGGTGGCGCCCAAGCCCTGCGCCGCCACGACGTCGGCGGGGGCAAGGATCCCCAGGGGCGCCCCGCGAAGGGAACGCTCGTTCCGGGGGCCGCCGCGGACCTGCACGTTCTTGACACCAGCAACGCCATCGACCTCGCCTACCGCCCCGGCATGCCCCTCACCCGGCAGACGTGGGTGGCGGGGCAGAAGGTGTGGGGGTGAGCCCGGTTGCACCCCGTAGTCTCCGGCCTTCCCTTTCTGAGGGCGTTGTGAAAATTGTCAGGGATAATGACCCTGGGGGGGAATACGTGAATAAGGTGGAGAGAGTGACGGTGACGACGTTGTGGAAACTGATTGTTGCCCTCTCGGTCGGAGTGGCGACGTTTTCCGCGTGTGCGTCGATCACGCTTCCGGAGCACCACTTTTTCTTTCTTAGCCTGACACTCGCATCTGTCTTCGTCTCAGTTTTTGCCGTAATCAAGGGCAATCTTTTTGGAAATGAAAGCTCGGGGGCCAGTGGACTACTAACCGGGGTGTCGGTTCTTCTCATCGCCGGGTTCATAATCGCAGACGTCCGGGGAGTCCTCTGGTGCCTTTTTGCAGGGTTAGTGGCTTTCGTCGGAACCCTTGCCCCACTGTTCGGGGAAAGGAAATGACGTGAAGATCGCCGTTCAACTTCATCCGTCGCACATAGCGTGGCCCTTCCACAAGGTTTTCACGGTCCCTTATATGAAAGTCGACGATAAGGTCACCCACACGAAGTGGGGCGCGACAAACACGATCGATCTAGGGGAGGGTGACACGCTTTCCGCCGGGTTCTCCTACTGGTTCAATCTCGATCAAAGGCTCGCCGAGTCCCGGTTTGCTGTTCCTCGAGGAGGCGCGGCACGCATCACGGGGCGGCTCGGACCGTTCAACTCCTCGCCTTTCCATTTCCGGGCGGAGTAGGGTTGCCATCCGCACCGAAATGACCGGCCAAATACAGAGATCACACGGGAGCTGGCAGCTTCACCCACTACAGCATCCTCAAGGCAGTGCTCCCCATCAACGTTAGCGTCCCGCTCGTGCTGACGGCCGGAATGAGGGGTTGAAACCGCATGTTCCATCGACGCGGTCGCCCCGGTCGTTGACACGCGACTGTCTCCGGCGGGGTATCAGTGGCGCCTGCACCGGAAAAGGACGGAGCAATCCGCCCATCCACTCCTTCAGCTGCCCTGCCCGCCCCTTCCGGGGGCAAGGATGCTCCAACACGCCTCCTACGGGACTGCCGCCGCAGGCGCGGCCCGTTTCCGACGGTGCCCGTACTACAGGTAGTCGTAGTTGATCTCCGTCTCCGGCTCGAAGAAAAGAACTCCCCCAGCCTCCGGCTGGAGGTGCACGGTGTCGCCCTGTTCGACGGTTGCCCCGTGGGGTACCTTGACCGCGATGCGGCCCCCGCGCAGCGACACCCCGGCACCCAGCCCGTCATCCTCGCCGCAGGTGCCGTAGGCGTACTGCTCCGCGCCCAGGTGCTCCACGATTGCGATGTGCACGGGCAGCGCGTCCCCGCCGGCGGGGGTGCCCACGGAGACTATGCGCCAGTTCTCCGGGCGCACGCCGGCAATGACGCGCTCCCCCGCCACCTTCGCCGCGATTTCCCGCGGCATATGGAAGTCCAGCGCGCCTTGCGCACCCGCGAGGGCGCGGCCGTCGTGGACGGGGATGCCGTCGATAAGCGTGATGGCGGGCGAGCCGATGAAACCTGCGACGAAGGTGTTTCCGGGGTTGCCGTACAGGACCCGCGGGGTGTCCACCTGCTGGACGATGCCGTCCTTGAGAACGCACACCCGGTCGCCCATGGTCATCGCCTCCGTCTGGTCGTGGGTGACGTAGACGGTGGTGGTGCGCAGGTCGCGCTGCAGCTGGAGGATCTGCGCGCGGGTGGACACGCGGAGCTTCGCGTCCAGGTTGCTCAGCGGCTCGTCCATGAGGAACACCTTCGGCTGGCGCACGATCGCGCGGCCCATGGCGACGCGCTGGCGCTGCCCTCCCGACATGGCGGCCGGCTTCTTGTCCAGCAGGTCCTCGAGCTCGAGCATGCGTGCGGCGAAAGCCACCCGCTCCTCGATGACCGCCTTGTCCGTCTTCGCGTTCTGGAGTGCGAACGCCATGTTCTGCCGTGCCGTCATGTTCGGGTAGAGGGCGTAGGACTGGAACACCATGGCCACGTCTCGGTCCCGCGCCCGCGTCCCGGTGATGTCGGCCCGGTCGATGAGGATCTGCCCCTCGTCGACGGGTTCGAGGCCGGCCAGCATGCGCAGCGTCGTGGATTTGCCGCACCCCGAGGGACCGACGAGGACGAGAAATTCCCCGTCCTCGATGTCGAGGCAGATGCGGTTTACGGCGGGGGGCCGGGTCGGGTCGAAGATCCGGGAGGCCTGGCGGAATTCAACGGAAGCCATGGTGTGCCTTTACAGTTTCGGTTCGATGTCGCGCTTGATTGCGTCTTCGGTTTCCTTCTGCAGGTCGGTGAAGACCGTCTTCACGTCCTCCTTGCCCACGGTGATCCGGTCCAGGGCGGCACCGATCCGCTTGCCGCCGCCGGGCACGAACACGCGCGCGTAGTCCTGCGGCTTGGTGTTCTCATTGAGCTGCTTGATCGCGGTTTCCGCGTTCGGGTTCTTGTCCAGGAAGGCGCGCTCGTCCGGGTTCTCCAGGGCGTCCTTGCGCACCGGCATGTACCCGGTCTTCTGGGAGAAGGTGATTGTGTTTTCCGTGTTGGTCATGAAGTCGATGAACTTCACCGCGTTCTCCTTGCGCTTGTCGGAAATGCCGCTCGGAACCGCGAGGCCCGCGCCGCCCGTTGCGGCCGAGGGGCCGGGCCCGGGGAGGTAGGTGGTGGCAAACGGGATGGTGGCTGACTTGGTCAGGCCGCCGAGGGCGCCCGTGGATTCGAGCAGGGAGGACGCGTTGCCGTTGCCGAAGGCCACCGTCGGATCGGTGGCGATCTGGATGTGGCCCTTGTTCACCTGCTCCTGGAGGAACTCACCGGCCTTGATGGTCTCCGCGGAGGTGAACTTCGGGGTCCACTCTTCCGAGTAGCTACCGCCCTGGGCCCAGTTCATGCCCTCGAAGTACCAGTCGAGGTAGTGGGACCCGTCCGGAACCACCAGCGCCGGGTGGCCGGTCTTTTCCACCAGTTTGCCGGCCCACTCGTCGAACTCCCCCCACGTCTTGGGGCCGCGGTCCGTCGGAAGCCCCGCGGCGGCGAGATCGTTGGTGTTCCAGTACATGAGGTTGGTGGAGCGGGAGTACGGGACACCGTAGTGTTTGTCCTTGTACTTGTAGTCGTCCTTCAGCGTGTCCACGTAGCTGGAGGAATCAATGTTGTACTTGTCCCACAGTTCGTCGAGCGGGGTGGTGGCGTCGTTGAGGGCGAAGTTGAACCAGGTCACGTCGGAGGCCACGATGACGTCCGGCAGGTCCCCTCCCGCCAGGGCGGCGTTGAACTTCTGGGCGAGCTCCTCGTAGTTCGCGCCGGCGTCGACAAGCTCGACCTTGAGGTCGGGGTTCTTCTCCTGGAACTTGTTGATCAGTTCCACCTCGATGTCGCGCGATGAGCCGGGGTGGTTGGACCAGAACTTGATGGTGTTCTCGTTGGCCTTGTCGTCCTTCGTGGGGGCCGGGGTGCCCCCGCCCGCGCAGGCGGAGAGGGCGGCGGCGGTGGTGAAGGCCGCGGCCCCCAGGGCGAGGGCGCGGGTGAATCGGTTCAGAGACATGCGTGTTGCTCCTTGTGGAAGTGGGATAAGTGGGTCAGCCTTTGACCGCGCCGGCGGTCAGGCCCTTGATCATGGGTTTCTGCAGGATCAGGAAGATCAGCAGCATGGGTAGGGTGGTGAGGACCGTTCCGGCCATCACCGGTGCCCAGTTGGTCAGCCCCTCGGCGTCCTGCAGCCGCGTCAGCCCCACCGGCAGGGTCGCCGCCTGCGGGGTGTCCGTGATGAGGAACGGCCAGAGATATTCGTTCCATTCGTTGACCACCGTGATGAGCACGAACGCGGAAAGCGTCGGCCACGACATGGGCAGGACAACGCGGAACAGGGTGGTCAGGAACCCCGCCCCGTCCATGCGCGCCGCCTCCATGATCTCCGTGGGCAGGGATTGGAAGTGGTTGCGCATGAGGAAGGCCCCGAACGCGACACCCGCCAGCGGGACGATGACACCCGCGTAGGTGTCGCGCCAGCCCAGCGACGCCGTGAGGGCGTAATTGGAGATGATGGTGATCTGGTTGGGCACCATCAGGGCGGCCACGACCACCAGGAAGAGCAGGTTCCTGCCCGGGAAGCGGAGAAACGCGAAGGCGTAGGCGGACAGGACTCCGAGCACCACCTTCACCACGGTGAGGATGAGTGTGATGATGACAGAGTTGCGCAGGTAGCTGCTGAAGCTCGAGGTCTGCCAGACGTACGAGTAGTTGCCGGGGACCAGCGGTTTCGGCCAGAAGGTGATCGGATCGGAGTACACGTCCTGGTAGGTCTTGAACGAGGTGATCACGATGAAGTACAGGGGCACGAGAATCACCAGGACCGTGAGGGCGAGTGCGAGATAGCCGATCACCTTCACCGCCGCGGAGGGCCCGCCCGCGGCGGATCCCGGCGCAGTGCGCCGGGGAGGGGCGGGCTCCCCGGCGGGCTGATGCCCGGGCACCGGCGGCAGGGCCCGGGTCCCCGGTGTCGTGCCGTCCATCGGGGCGCCGCCCGGTACGCGCGTGGAAGCCATTTACTTGTCCAGCCTTTCCTGCAGCTTGAGCTGGGCCACGGTGAGCACGAGCACCACCAGGAACATGATGGTGGCCACCGCGGCACCGTAACCGGCCCGGTTGTTCACGAAGGTCTCCTGGTAGACCTGGAAAACCATGGTGGAGGTGCCGTAACCGAAGGGGCCTCCCCCCGTCATGGCGTTGATCATGTCGAAGACGTGGAAGGAGTTGAGCAGCACCGTGATGAGGAGGAAGAACGTGGTGCCGCGGAGCTGCGGGAGAACCACCCGGAAGAAGTGGCGCGCGGCGGGGGTGCCGTCGATCTCCGAGGCCTCGTCGAGGTCAGCCCGCCGGCTCTGCAGGGCAGCGAGGTAGATGACGAAGACGTAACCGACGTTCTTCCAGATGTAGGTGACGGTGAGCATGAACAACGCCCAGTTCTTGTCCTGGTAGAAGTTCGGGGAGGGGATGCCCGCCAAACCGAGGAAGTACTGGATCAACCCGTAATTGGGGTCGAAGACGAACTGGAAGGCCACGCCGATGGCCGCCCCGGCGATGACGTAGGGGGCGAAAGTGATGGAGCGGACCGCCGCCCGCCCGGCAAGCTTCTGGTCGAGCAGGAGGGCGAGGGCGAGCCCGATGATCATCGAACCCGCCACCGCGCACACCGTGAACACCACGGTGTTGAAGACCACCCGGGCAGTGTCGGGGGCGTGGAACCACTGCACGTAGTTGTCCCACCCGACAAAGGTCATGCGCGGTGAGGAGATGTTCCAGTTGTAGAAGGAGATACGGATGTTGTCCACCAGCGGGCGGTAGGTGAACAGGACAAGCAGAAGTAGGTTGGGCCCGATCAACAGGGCCGCCAGCCCAATCTCACGCCAGTTGAGGCGCGCCCGGCGCCGCCTTCCGCCCCCATCCCTGGGTGGTTCCGGCACCGCATTGACCGCCGGAATCGCAGGATGCAAAGAGCTCATGGGGGCAAAACTTATGGCCCACGGGTGAATACGCGGTAACCCCGGTGCTGCGGCCCGGCGAACAGGTGGCTAAGAACGGGTGACCCGGTGACAACCGGGCAAACGGGGGGTTACAAACCGGTTCTGAACCGGGGTATCTACAGCGTCACCTGGCGCGACTTGATGTTGTCGAGCTGGCGGCGCTCCTCTGCACTAAGCGGGGCATCGCTGCCGTATTCCGCCTCGATGCGCCCGTTGAGCGTGGTGAGGGCCTCCGCGTAGGACTGCGCCTCCACCGAGGGATCGAGGTCCCACACCGGAACCACCACACCGTGGGTGCGGAACGCGCCGGCGAACTTGGTGCCCTCGCCGAGGTGCAGGTCGCCGGCGGCCGCCACCCGTGCGAGGGCGGCGAGCACCCGGTCCTCGTCCTCCTCCGGGCGCACCCAGCGGATGTGCGCCTTGCCACCGCCGGGATTGACCCACCACGCCGAGCCCGGGACACCCGCCCGCACGCGCGTGGAGGGAATCACCGCGTCGTTGGCGCGGGCGAGCGCCTGTCGCACCTCGGCCGGGATCTGGGCACCCTCCGGGAACCACCAGGCGAAGTCCTGGTGCTCCGTGATGTCGGGGGTGGCGGCGGCGTCGATAAGCTCCCGCAGCTCCGGCTGGGTTCCGTCCGCGACGGTGGACTGGAGCGACTCTCCCGGGGCGGCGTTGACCACCCAGTTCAGGGCATAGGCGAGGTCGCGCCCCGGGTTCTGCGAGTGGGCGGCCACCTGCAGGGCGACGAAGCGCTCCCCGCCCTCGGCCTCGCCGCGCACGAGCGCGGCCCCGGCTCCCGGCAGAACTGTGACCACGTTGACGGGCACACCCCCGACCTCGAACGCGGCGACGGCCGAGGGGACGAACTCCTGCAGCGCGATGAGATCCGCCTCGGCGGCGAGGCCCCCGAAGGGGCGGGGGTCCTTCTGCAGCGCCTCACGCTCGGCGGCGCGGGCGGCGAGCTTCGCCTGGCGGCGGCTCATTCCCTCGGGGAGATTGTCCTGCTTTGTGCGGTTCTTCTTGGCCATGGGGCCACATGTTACGCGCCGGGTGCCGCCCCCAGCGGGCTTCCGGCGAAAGTCTCCAGGGCAAGGTGCGGCATGTCCGTGGCCATGACATCGACACCGTTGTCGCGGCACCACAGCATGTCCTTCGGCAGGTTCACCGTCCAGGTGTACGTCTTCAGGCCGCGGAACCCGAGCAGCTCCCGGCGCGCCTGGAGGTGGCTGATCGCCGGGCCGACACCGTAGGGGCGCGAGAGCATCCGGTTTTTCCGGTTCCACTTCTTCTCGCGGAGCCGAAAGAGGTAGAAGGTTTCCAGCTCGGGGGCGAACTCCGTGAAGTAGCGCATCGCCCGGTGGGAGAACGAGATTAGGTGGACGCGCTCCGACTCCCGCAGACCCGCGTAGGCGAGCATGCGCAGCGTCTGCTCATCGATTTCCGGTCCGTAGCGGGTGGGGTGCTTCGTCTCGATGTAGATGTGCTTGTCCGGGTGGTCCTGCATGAGCTCCAGCAGCTCCTCCAGCAGCATGATTCGCTGCGGGTTCTCCTTCGTGCCTACATTCAGCTCGCGCAGGTCCCGGAAGTCGGTGGCGGAGACCCGTCCGCGGCCGTCGGAGGTGCGGCCCAGCACCGCGTCGTGGAAGACCACGACCCGCCCGTCGCGGCTCAGACGGACATCGCACTCGATGCCGTGGATGTCCATGTTCAGCGCCGCGTCGAAGGCCTGGAAGGTCAGCTCCGGGTACAACCCCGCCGCGCCGCGGTGCGCGACGATCTTCGTCCGCCCCCGGTCAGCAGTGTCACCTCCACCCAAGTTGCCGCTGTTGCCACCGTTGCCGTTATCGCCGTTGCCGCCCAGCAGTGTCGTCACGTGTGCCTAACCTACAACCACTCCAGTGGGGGCGCGACCGCTGGAGCAATGTCGGCGCTCGCGGGACGGGTTTGCAAGAATGGGCCGCATGTCCCTGCGCGGCGCAATCAGGCGTTTCACCCACCGCATTGAGCGGTCCCCCGCCACGGCGGTGGAGGCGACGGTTGAGGCGGCCGTCGAAAAGGCGAGGGGGCGCTACTCCTTTGACCGCCATGGCCTGTTCATGGTGCCGCTCATTGCCGTCGAGGTGTGGGCGGACCTCACGCCCGTCATCCGCATGGGAGGGCTGCGCCGCCTGCCGAAGAGCTTCAGCGCCGGTGTGGTCGGGGCGGAGGTGGCCACGTGGGGCGCCATCTCCCCCTCACTGCTCCCCCACAGCTGGTGGGTTGTCGCGGCAAACGTGGCCATCTGCCAGGGCGCGGGCCACTTCGCGGGCACTCTGGTCAGCGAGGTGGGCCGCGGGGTTCGCCGTCTCCTGCCCCTCTCCGACCACCCGCGCGCCACCCGTACCGCGAGCACCGCGCTCCACCTCGGCCTGAGCGCGGTGACTGTGGGCACCTTCGTGATGTCGCGGCGCCGCCACATCCGGCAGATCGAAATGGTCGGGGGCGGCGAGGAGTTCAGGCTCGCGCGCTCCTTCACCGGCATCACCGTGGGCACCCTGGGTTACGGGGCCCTCCTCGCCATTGGGGAGACCCTCCAGGTGCTCACCGACCTGTTCAACGTCTTCTTCGGCAAGCGCCTGCCTCCCCTGACCTCGTGGCCCCTGGCCGTCGCCAGCGCCGGCGCCTTCTTCGTGGTGTTCACCGACCGTGTGGTCCTGCGCAACGCCCTGTCGCGGGTGTACCGCAACGCCGAGGAGCTCGACCGCCAGTTCATGCTGGGCGCCCCCCGCCCGGTAGAGCCGGAGCGTTCCGGCTCCCCGGCCTCCTTCGAGCCGTGGGACACGATGGGCCGCCAGGGCAGGGCGGTGGCGGCGGGCGGGCCCCGCAAGCGCGACATCGAGCTGCTTCTCGACAGCGAGGCAAATGAACCCATCCGCATCTTCATCGGCCTGCACAAGGACCGCGGCACCGAGGAAATGGTGGAGCAGGCGATGATGGAGCTCGACCGGACGAACGCCTGGTCCCGCTCCCACCTCGCAGTAATGTCCGCTGCGGGCACCGGCTGGATCAACGACTTCCACACCTCCGGCTTCGAGTTCATCGGCCGGGGCGACACCGCGATCGTCGCCATGCAGTACTCCTACCTCCCCTCGGCGTACTCCTACCTCGCCGACCGCGAGTCGCCGGTACGCTCCGCGCGCATGCTTCTCGACGCCATCCGCGCCCGCCTGGAGCACATTCCCGAGCCCGAGCGCCCGGCGCTCTACGTGGGCGGCGAATCCCTCGGCGCCTACGGCGTCTCGGACGCCTTCGACGACGTCGGGGAGTTCCTCTCCGGCATCGCCGGCGGCGTGTTCACCGGCGTGCCGGGCTTCGCCCGCAACCACGGCGAGCTGACCCGGGGCCGCGACACGGGCAGCCCGCAGCGCCTTCCCATCGTCGACGGCGGCCGCCACGTGCGCTTCTGCGCCCGGGCCGACCACCTCGCCCACGACTACCAGGGCAGGCCCTACGCCAACGAGTGGGAGTCCCCGCGCGCCGTGTTCGCCCAGCACGCCTCCGACCCCGTGGTGTGGTGGGACTGGGACCTGGCGTGGCGGGCGCCGGACTGGCTGCGGGAGCCCGGCTCACGCGGCGTGCCCGCGCCCCGGGCACAGCTCCTCGACGTCCCGGACACCATGCGCTGGTTCCCCTTCATCACCTTCTGGCAGACGGCCATCGACCAGCTCTCCTCGCAGAACTGCCCGTCGCCCCACGGGCACAACTACCACGACGAGACGGTGTCGTACTGGGCCGCGGTCATGCACAGCGACCTCGACGCCCCCACCCTGCACCGCATCAGCCTGTGGATCCACCGGGATGCGACAAAGCTGCGCCGCCCCGCGAGCGGGGGCCGCAAGCAGTACAACTACTAGATGCCGCAGGCGATGCCGGTGGAATGGTGCGGGCAGTACCCGCCGGGCACCTTGTGCAGGTACTGCTGGTGCTCATCCTCGGCCAGGTAATACGGGGCACCGCAGCCCACCTCGGTGGTGATCGGCCCGTAACCCGCCTCCTCCAGCTGGCGGCCGTACTCGGCGACCCACCCGCGGATCTGCTCGGCCTCCTCCTCCGTGTCGGTGTAGAACGCCGAGCGGTACTGCGTGCCCACGTCGTTGCCCTGGCGGAAACCCTGCGTGGGGTCGTGCGCCTCCAACCCGGCGCGCACCAGCTCCTTCGGGCTCACCTTCTCCGGGTCGTAAACCACCTCGACCAGCTCCACGTGGTTGGTCATGCCCGAGCACACCTCGCGGTAGGTCGGGTTCGGCGTCTGCCCTCCCCCGTACCCCACGGAGGTGGCCTCGACACCCTCCATCCGCCAGTACAGCTTTTCGACGCCCCAGAAGCAGCCCAGCCCCACCAGCAGCCGCTTCTGCCCCGGCCGCCACGGACCGGTGACGGGCGTGCCCAGGACCGCATGCGGGCGCGGGTGGGCAAGCACCGGTTCCGCGCGCCCCGGGAGCGTGCGGGCGGGGTCGACGAGTTCTGGAGTGCGGCCGAAGAGGAATCCCATACCCATGCCAACAGCGGGGGAGCTCGGTTGATTCCCCGCCCGGGACTTCACGGGAGGTCGTTGCGGGAAACGCTAATCGGTCTATCATGGGTGCCGTTAATCACTTTCCAACGAAAGGACGGCAATCATGGCTGTTTACGAGCTTCCCGAACTCCCCTACCCGTACGACGCCCTCGAGCCCCACATCTCCGCGGAGATTATGGAGTTGCACCACACCAAGCACCACGCGACCTACGTCAAGGGTGCCAATGCGGCGCTTGAGGCCCTCGAGGCCGAGCGCAACGGCGAGGCCAACCCGGACAAGCTGCGCGCGCTTTCCAAGAACCTGGCGTTTAACCTGGGTGGCCACACCAACCACTCCATCTTCTGGAAGAACATGACCCCCAACGGCGGTGGCGCCCCGACCGGAGAGATCGCCGCGGCCATCGACCGCGACTTCGGTTCCTTCGAGAAGTTCCAGGCTCAGTTCGAGGGTGTCGCCACCTCCCTGCAGGGCTCCGGCTGGGCCGTGCTCGGTTACGACCACATCGCCGATCGCCTGATCATCCAGCAGATGACCGATCAGCAGGGCAACATCTCGGTGGACTTCACCCCGCTGCTCATGCTGGACATGTGGGAGCACGCCTACTACCTGCAGTACAAGAACGTGAAGGCGGATTATGCCAAGGCGTTCTGGAACGTCGTGAACTGGGCGGACGTCAACGAGCGTCTCGCTTCCGCTTCCAAGTAAGCGCGTTGTAACACCCCAGTTCGGCGGGTGAGGCTCTCCGGCGTGGAGGGCCTCACCCTTTTGCATTTCCACGATACACAGGGAGGCGTCTTCAACGATGGGCGGCACGGGGATTCGGAGAGGAACCGCGGAGTTCCGGAGGGCGCAGCTCGCGATGCTGGCCGTGGGGCTGGCCATCTTCAACTCCCTCTACGCCACCCAGGCGCTCCTGCCCACCCTCACCGAGGAGCTCCACGTTCCCCCGTCAACCGCGGCCCTCACCGTCTCCGCCGCCACGGGCGCTCTCGCCCTGCTGGTGGTGCCCTTCTCCATCCTCTCGGAGAAGTACGGCCGGGGCCGCATCATCGTCATTTCGGCCCTCGCCGCGACGCTCATCGGCCTGACCCTGCCGCTCGCCCAGACACCCGCCCAGCTCATCGGGTTGCGCGCCCTGCAGGGTGCAATGATCGCCGGCACGCCGGCGGTGGCCATGACGTGGCTGTCCGAGGAGCTCGACGAGCGCGACCTGGCCGGCGCGATGGGCCTGTACGTCGCGGGGACGTCGATAGGCGGGCTGACGGGCCGCCTCATCCCGGCGGCGACCCTCGAGGTTGCCTCGTGGCGCTGGGCGCTCTTCGCCACGGCGACGTTCGCGCTGCTCCTCGCGGTGGCCGTTGCCCTGCTTCTGCCCAAGCAGCGGCAGTTTGTGCCCAAGGAGAGCATCCGCCCGGGCGTGGAGACGCGCGCGGTGCTGGGCCACCTGCGCAACCCGCGCTTGCTCGGCCTGTACGCCACGGCCTTCATCGGCATGGGTGTCTTCGTCTCGCTGTACAACTACTTCGGTTACCGCGCGGTGGACCACTTCGGGCTGCCCCCGGCCCTGGCGGGGCTCGTCTTCGTCATGTACCTCTCCGGCACGTGGTCCTCGGCGCGCGCCGGCGCCTACGTCACCCGTTTCGGCCGCGGGCGCGTCGTGCTGGCCTCCGCCGCCCTCATGCTGGCGGGCACCCTGATCACTGCGAGCCCCGTGCTGTGGATCGCCCTGGTGGGGATGCTGGTGTTCACCGCGAGCTTCTTCGCCATGCACTCCACCGCCTCCGGGTGGGTGGGGAACATCCCCGACCGAGACCGTGCGGAGGCTTCCTCTCTGTACGTGTTCTGCTACTACATGGGCTCGTCCATCCTGGGCGCGGCGACCGGCGCAGCCTTTGAGGCGCTCTCCTGGGGCGGCTTCATGGTCGTGCTCGCGCTCATCCTCGCGGTCCTGGTGGGCATCGCGGGCGCCCTGGCGCTGGCGGAAAAGCGGGCGGGGTGAGCCCCCGCCCAGCCTCCGTCTACAGTTCCGGCACCCCGGGCGCGCCGGCGGCGAGGAACTCCCGTACCGCGCGGGTGCCGCGGCAGTCGTCCTCGTTGTAGCGCAGGAGCATCTCCCGCGCCGCCGCGTCACCCCGCCGCGCCGCGAGCCTGAGGGCCACGGAGCGCTCGCCGTCGACGTCGTCGTCCTCCCACTCGAACCCCGCCACGGGGCCCAGCACCTTCAGCCCGAGGCCGTCGGTGCCCACGAGGTGGCGCCGGGCGAAGGCGAACACATCCACCCACTCGTCGGAGGAGATGAAGGCCTGGACTTCCTCCAGCGTCACGGAACCGAAGCGCTTCGCCGAGGACTTCAGCCAGTGGTTCTCCCCTCCCGCGGCGTAGCAGTAGGCGGCGAAGGTCCGCCCCTGCGCGTGGGCCGCGTCGCGCACGCCCATGAGCCACGCCCAGAAGGCTGCGAAGTTGGCCTCCTCGGCCTCCCCGCCCACCTCGTCCCAGGTCACGAAGGCGCGGTACGTCTCCCCGTCGTACGCACCCCACAGGTAGGCGCCCTGGTCCAGGTAGGCCTCCATGTCCACGTCCACCTCCACGTCCGCCCGCGGCACGGGGTCCGCGCCCGGGCGCTTGAGCACCGGAACCCCGGCGCGCCAGGCCTCCGCGACGCGCGACGGCTCCCCGAGGCCGGCGGCGATCAGCCCCCCGACGGTGCCGATGCCGCGGTCGCGGAAGGTGTCGCCGCGACCGCCCGGGTACACCAGCGAGATGTCGTCGAGCTCGCGCAGCCGCGGCTCGCACAGGGGCCAGAACCGGCAGGACGCGCACTGCTTCAGGCGCTTCGGTTCCTCGGGGGTGGGGGCCGCGAGGGCGTCGAGAAGCGGGGCGACGTAGCGCCCGGGATCCGCGAGGTAGGCGCGCGACCTGTCCTGGCCGATGACTCCGGCCACACCCGCCGCGCGCGGGCCCAGAAGCAGGTGGGCGAGGGCCAGGCGGTAGCCGTCGACGGTGTGGTGGCGCGGGCGCGCCGGTGCCTCGATCGGCCGGCCCAGGCTCAGCCGTCCCGTCGGGATGAAGCGCATGCCCTCGCCCGTGGCGACGTCCGCGGCGCGCGCGACGCGGTGGTTGGAGATCATCACGGGCATGTACCCCGCGTCCGCGCGCACCAGCACGTCGATCTCCGCCAGCAGCTCCACACCCGCAACATCGCCCGTGAGCACGGCGTTGGTGATCAGGTCCGCGCCCCTGGCCATCGCCGCGCGCGTGGCCTCTTCCGATTCCGCCGCAAGGGCCGGGTCGAGGTCGACGCGGAGGAAGCGGCGGGAACTGCCGTCGCCGAGCGCCCGTTTGACGGGGAGGGCAGCGAACACCGCGGCACGCGCGGCGTCGATCTGCGGCTGGCGCGCGAGGGCGTCGGGAAGCTGCGGGGTGTCCGGGTGGGCGAGGCGCTGCCGAAGGCGGTAGCGGCACCCGACGAGGTCGGACGCGCGTACCAGTAGGGGGGAATCACCTGCGGAGCTCACGACGCCCCCAAGCCTATCGCCTCGCCCGGGGTAAAGTGGAACACCATTAACGAACCCGCACGAACCCTTTGGAGAAACCACGATGGGAATCTACGAGACGATCCGCAAGTCCCGCGCCAAGACCAAGGCCGAGATCAAGGCGGCCCAGGCGCGCGCCCGCCAGGCGGCGAAGGAGGAGGCGAAGAACGACCGCCGCACCGCCGAGCTGCTCGACAAGGCTGAAAAGCGCCTGATCAAGGAGGAGAAGAAGGGCCTCAAGCGCAAGCGCAAGCACGAGAAGAAGCTTGCCGACGCCCACCTCAAGCGCATCGAGCAGTCCGGCCTGACCAAGAAGAAGGCGAAGAACTGGATGGGTGCCGCGCGCGTGCTCGTTCCCGTGCTGGCCCCCCTGGCCTACCGCGCGATGACGACCTACCAGCAGCAGCGCATCCAGAGCCGGGCCAACTCCCTGGGGCTGAGCACCCAGGACCTCGCCCGCCACTCCGGCCCCGGCGCAGAGCTCAAGGCGCGCATCGAGGCGATCCGGGACAACGCCGCCCACAACGACGCCCTGAGCAGCGGCTTCCGCAAGGACCTCGACGTCCGTCTCGACGAGCTGAGCGTGGCCGTGCGCAATGCCGAGCACATGAACCCGGAGCAGCAGCGCCTCGCCCACAACTCCATCGACCGCGAGATCAACGACCTCACCGCGGAGATCCAGGGCAAGATCCGCCACTAGCGCGCGGCGGCGTCTAGAGGACGCCCTGCTCCCGCGCCGACGCCACGGCGGAGGTGCGGGAGCGCACACCCAGCTTGTCGTAGATATGCACGAGGTGGGACTTCACCGTCGCCTCGGAGAGCATGAGCTCCCGGCCAATCTCGCGGTTGGAGGCGCCACCCGCCACCAGCTGCAGCACCTCCAGCTCGCGCGGGGTGAGCGAGGACCGAGGGGTGCGGTCGCGGGTTTCGAGCCGGTCGCGAACGATCGGGCTCATGGCGGGGTCGCCCTTGGCGCAGGAGCGCACGGCGGAGAGGAGCTCCTCGGGCGGGGCGTCCTTGAGCAGGTACCCCACTGCCCCGGCCTCGATGGCGCCGAGAATGTCGGCGTCGGTGTCGTAGTTGGTCACCACCAGCACCTTCGGCGGGTGGTCCATGGAGCGGCGGATCTCGGCGGTGGCCTCCGCGCCCGTGGTCACCCGGTTGCCCTCCGGGCCCGCCCCGAAGCGCAGGTCCATGAGGATGACGTCGATGCCGCCGGCCTGGGCCGTTGAGATCGCCCCCTCGGCCGTGGCCACCTCGCCGACGACCATGATGTCGTCGGCCTCCTCCAGCACCGCCCGCAGGCCCAGCCGGACAATTTCGTGGTCGTCCGCGAGCAAAACCCGAATCATGTGTGATCCTCCTTTCGGTTGATGTTACCCGGGATCGCCACCGAAACCGCGGTCGGCCCGCCGGGGGCGGATTCGACGACGAGCTCGCCCCCGAGCTCCGCTGCGCGGGTGCGCATCGCGTCGAGCCCGAGGTGCCCCAGCCCGGTCGGTTTCACCTCCTGGGCCGCCACGTCGAAGCCGCGCCCGTTGTCCACGACATCCAGGCGCACCTCCTCCGGGTTGTAGGTCAGTGTCACGCGCACGCGGGTCGCCCCGGAGTGCTTCACCGCGTTGGACACCGCGCCCTGGGCGATGCGCAGGAGTCCGGCCTCGGCGCGCATCGGCAGCTGCGTGGCCTCCCCATCCGTCTCCACCTCGATCGACGGTCCCCCGGCGGCGGAGAGGTCGGCGGCGATCCTGCTCAGTGCTTCGCCCAGGGAAGTCTCCGTCAGCGGTGCCGGGGTTAGGGCGGCAATCATCGCGCGGGTTTCGGCGAGGTTGTTCGAGGCGGCCCGGCGCGCCGTCTCCATGCGCCGCTTCGGGGCCGCGAGCTGCTCGGGGTCCAGACCCGTTGCGTCGAGGTCGCGCTCCGCGGCGTGCAGGAGCATCTGGATACTGGACAGCCCCTGGGCCACCGTGTCGTGGATTTCGTGGGCGAGGCGCTCGCGCTCCTGCGCCACCCCGGCCTCGCGCTCGGTGTCGGCGAGCTGTTTGCGGGTGGCCAGGAGCTCGTCGATAAGCTGCTGCCTCTCCTTGCTCACGCGGGCGATGGTGGTGAAGGCGTAGTTCGAGGCCACCACCACCAGGGCCGAGAGGATCGGCCCGACGACTCCCCCGAGCGTGAGGCCGCCGGGTATCTGAATCCCGATGGAGACACCCAGCCCGAGGCCCACCCAGGTCAACCCCACCCAGTCGTTGAAGGCACGCATGTAGACGAAGAAGAGGATGAACACCCAGTACACCGCCACCGGTGAGACCAGGGAATCGGCCACCCACACGCCCGTGAGCACCATCAGCCAGAGGGACTGGCCGACGCGGTGCCAGCGGTGCATCTCCACCATCCCGTAGAACAGGAGGAACGAGAACACCGAGACCAGGACGATGTGCAGGAGCGCGAAGTCGAGCGGCATGCCGAGCAGCGCACCCAGGGAGATGACGAGCAGCGAGACGCTGAGAACGGTGATGCCGGTGTCGAGCGCCTTGTTGTCCGGGATGTCGGTGGGGCGCTGCTCCAGCATCACTAGTCTTGAGCTCATGCGCCTTACCCTACCCACCGCCCTCGCTGCTGCCGCCCTCGTTCTGGCGGGGTGCGCGGGCGGGTCCGACGCACCCTCCCCCACGCCCGAGCCACCGCTTGCCGACGCCCCCGCACCCGCCCCGGACCAGGGCCTGCCCGTCGACGCGATGCCGGCCACCGACCGCGCCGGCTTCACCGAGTGCCCCTACCTGGACACGCAGTGGGTGGCGGACACGAACGGCCAGCGCGTCACCGGCGCGGGGACCGACACACGCTTCGACACCCCCGCGTGCCAGTTCTGGTCCTATCCGGAGGAACCGCAGCTCACGGTGGTGGTGCGGCACATGCGCTCGCCGGAGGAGGCGAGGGCGGTGGTGGATTGGGCCACTCCCGTCGCGGTGACGGACCCCGCTTCCCAGCCCTCGGGTTGGAACGGCGGACGCGCCGGCGGCGGCCAGGTACCGGGCTACGCGGGCGCGATCTACTCCGTGGCCAAGGGCCCCGTCGCGGTGAGCGTGTGGAGCAACCAGCAGGAGTCCGTCAAGACGCAGGCGGTCGCGGAGGAGACGATTGCCAGGCTCGGTCTCTAGGATGGGCCCGTCATGACACATTCCACCCCCGCACCGGATACCCCGCACCAGCCCTCCGTTCATGTGGCCGCCGTCGTCCTCCGGGACCCCGCCGGCCGCGTGCTGTGCGTGCGCAAGCACTCCAGCCCCCGCTACCAGCTGCCCGGGGGCAAGTTCGAGCCCGGGGAGACGCCGCTCCAGGCGGCGGTGCGCGAGGTTCGGGAGGAAGTCGGCCTGGCGCTCGACCCCGCCGAACTCGTCGCGCTGGGGACCTTCACCGCCGCCGCCTCAAACGAGCCCGGCCACCAGGTCCACGCCACCGTCTACACCCTGCGCGGCGCGTCGCGGGCGGGCAAGCCCCGCGCCTCCGCCGAGATCGCCGAGCTGGCGTGGGTGGATCCGGCCGACCCGGGCGGGACCGTGCTCGCCCCGCTGCTCTCCGGTGCCATCTTCCCCGCCCTCCTGCCGCGTGAGCTGTGTTCCGTCGCGGTCTACGCGGGTGCGAGCACGGGGACCAACCCCGCCCATCTCGCGCTCGCCGACTCGTTCGGGACAGCACTTGCCCGGCGCGGTGTCGCGCTCGTCTACGGCGGCAGCCGCGTCGGGGTCATGGGGCGCGTCGCCGCGGCGGCGGTGGCGGGCGGCGGGGAGACCGTCGGGGTTCTCACCCGCCACCTGGCCAGCTACGAGCTGCGCTTCGAGGAGCTGACCCGCCTGGAGGTTGTGGAGACCATGGCTGAGCGCAAGGCGCGCATGAGCGTGCTCGCCGATGCCATCGTCGCCCTCCCGGGCGGCGCGGGCACGCTCGACGAGCTCTTCGAGGAGTGGACCAACCAGCAGCTCGGCCTGCACCGCAAACCGATCGGGCTTCTGGGCGCGGACTTCTGGGCGCCGCTGGTCGCGATGATCGACCACATGGTGGCCGAGGGTTTCATCCGCGCCGCGGACCGCGAGGCGCTCGTGCTTGCCGACGATCCCGAGGACTTCCTCGACGCCCTCGCCTCCTGGACCCCTCCCGCCCCGCGCTGGGCGTGAGCCCCGGACCCTACGGGGCCCCTACACCGCCACGTCGTTGTAGGGCATCAGCGTGGACACCCACGGGAAGACCACGTTCATGAGCAGGAAGAACACACCCGCGAGCACGATTAGGGCGATCAGCGTCTTCACCGCAGGCCCGCCGGGCAGCATGCGCCACAGGTAGGAATACATCTAGGACACCTCCGTCATCGCGGCCGGTTTACCCGCCGACTTGTCCACGGCCTCCGTCTGCACGGCGTGGATGATCATGCGCTCCGCGTTGGAGAACTGCGGGTGGCAGGTGGTGAGGGTGATGATCCCCTCCAGACCCGGCTCCACCTCCATCGCGTCCGACTCCGGCATGGGGTTGATCACCGTCACGTCCGTCGGCGTCGTGATGTGTCTTCCCTGCACATGCGCGTAGTCCCCGGAGGCGACGCGATCGACCTGCGGGCCGGGCAGGCAGGGTGCAGCCTCCACCGCGCGCTGCGCCGGATCCTCCGACATGGGCAGGACCCGGTAGGTGACCCACTGGTTCTGGGTCTCCACCACGATCGCGTCGCAGGTCTTCAACCGGCCGAGGTCGTTGAAGGGGGCGCCCTTGCCCACGCGGTGCCCCGCGATGGCGAAGTTGCCCGGCTGGCCCGGCATCTGGGTGTCGGGGTAGCGGCCGGGCCCGGAGAGGAGCTCCTGCTCTCCCACGCCCTCCACGATGGCGAACTGGTAATCGGGGCCGAAGGCCGGGATGTACATGCGCGCGAAGGCGTCGCCAAGCGCCGGGGCCCTCATCTCCCGCGGATTGACCCACTGCTCCTCGAGCTGCTGCTTCGCGTCGTTCTGCAGGTGGCGGGAGTGGAGATTGGTCCAGTACGACTCGTAGAAGGCGAAGAGAAGGAGGAGAACCCCGGCCGTGAGGAGGAGCTCGCCGAGAACCTGGCTCGCGGTGGCCCGGGGGCCGGCGTGTCTGGGCGGGGTCGTGCTCATGGCCTAACATTAACGCAGTACTACGGACGAGGAAACAGGTGGTTCGCGCACATGATGGAGGCTTTTGTCTACCCAGTGTCGGCGGTGATGAAGCTGTGGCACTGGCTGCTTGCTTCCGTCTTCGACGTCTCCAGCTCGCACGCCTGGGTTGCCTCGGTCATCCTGCTGGTGGTCACCATCCGCGCGCTGATCGCGCCGCTGATGTGGATCACTTACAAGACGAACCGCCAGATGGTCCTCATGCGCCCGAAGCTCGCGGCGATCGAGGAGAAGTACGGCACCGACACCACCCCCGAGGGCCTCCGCGAGCAGGAGCGCGCCCGCAAGGAGGTTCACCAGGAGCACAGCTACAATCCTGTCGCGGGCTGCCTTCCGGCGTTCATCCAGATGCCCTTCTTCCTCGGCCTGTACCGCCTGTTGTTCTGGATGGCGCTTCCCGACCGCGCGGAGGGCCACTCCCTGGGCGTGCTCTCCCCCGACGACGTCGCCTCCTTCCAGAGCGCCTCCTTCTTCGGGGTCCCCCTTCCCGCCTACGTCTCCATGGAGCCGGACCAGTTCGAGCTGCTGGGCACGACGCTTGCCGACGTCCGCTCCGTCGCCGTCCCCATGATGGCGTTCGCGATCTTCTTCACCACGTTCAACCTCGTCCTCTCCCAGATCAGAACCCGGTCGACCCTGCAGTGGGACAGCCGCGTCGCCCGCGGGATGTACCTGATGATGTGGTCCTTCGTTCCCCTGGTCCCGCTTTCCATCGGCATCGCGGGTATGACGGGGCTGGTTCCCATCGCGCTGCTTCTCTACTGGTTCACCGGCAACCTCTGGACGCTGGTGCAGACGGTCGTCCTGTGGTGGCTCATAGTCAGGTCCTACCCGCTGGGTGACGACGCCCGCTCCCACATCTTCTCCACCCGTGACGTGGCCCTCGCCGAGCGCAGGGAGAAGAAGCAGCGCAAGCGATCCCGCCGGCGGCGGCGGGCGTCCGCGCTGGTCCGCCCGTCGTCCCTCGGCGACGTGCGCCGCGAGCTCGCGGAGGAGAAGGCGGCGCTGAAACGCGCCCGGGCAAAGAAGAAGGCTGAGAAGAAGGAGCTCAACCGGCAGCGCAACGAGGCCCGCAAGGAGAACATGCGGATCGCCCGGGAAGAGGCGGCGAAGAAGCGCGCGGAGAAGCAGGGGGAGACAGCCCCCGGGGGCTCCACGGTTGCCGAGCCCGCCCAGGCGGATGAACCCGCGGGGTCCGGGGACTAGATGGAGTAGTCGGCCGGCGGTTCACCCAGCAGCTGGGTCGCCAGCTCGCGGGCCGTCATCAGGGGTGAAACATCGCGCACGAAACGCGCTCCCGCGAGACCCCCGTCAAGGAAGATGAGGAGCTGGTTCGCCTCGTTCTGTGAGTCGTAACCGTTCTTACGCCGCAGCAGCTCGGACATCGTGGTCCGCATCCACCGGCGGTGTTCGAGGCAGGTGGCCACGATCCGCTCCTCCGATTCGGTCTCCGGACGCGGATATTCGTTGGCGGCGTTGAAGAACGGGGAACCGCGGAAATCCTTTCCCGGCTCGTCCTCTATCGCCATGTCGAAGAAGGCGAGGATCTCGTCGTCGATGTCGGCGAGCTTCGACACCCGCTCCTCCCAGCGCGCCCGGTAGTCCGCATCGAGGCGCTCGAGGTAGGCGATGACAAGGTTGTCCTTCGACCCCAGGAGGGAGTAGAGCGAAGCCTTGGCGACGTCTGCCTCGCGCAGAATCCGGTCGATGCCGATGACGCGGATGCCCTCCTCCGTGAAGAGCTTGGTCGCGGCGTCGAGAAGCCTCTGGCGCGGGCTCGGACGGTTGCGCCGCCGGGTGGCCGTCTTCTTCTTGGCGGGACCTGCGCCCTTTTTCGGGCCCGTCTCGGCGCTCGGGTCTGCCACGTGGGGTTCACTCCCCTCTCGAATTCGAATGGCTGGACGTGCCTGCCAAGCATACAACATAGACCAACCGGTTCGTCTGTGGTGTTCCACAGCTGGGAACGGGCAAAGAAATACCCCGGTGCGGTGCACCGGGGTGAAATCTTTGGGCCGCGCGGCTTAGCGCCTGCGGGCAGCAACCATGTTGACGATCCACAGCAGGATAACCGCGCCAATCAGGCAGGTGATAAAGCTGAAGATCCAGCCACCGTTGGCCACATCCACGCCGAACAGGCTGAGGAGGAAACCGCCGAGAAGGCCACCGATGATACCGACGATAATGTTGGCGATGATGCCCATGGAAGCGTCGCGGTTCATGACCATGGACGCGACCCAGCCAGCGAGGCCACCGATGATGATCCAGCCGAGGAAGCCGAGGGTAGGAGTCATTGTTCTAGATCCCTTCGAAAGATGTTTACTTGCGGACAAGTAGATTATTCCTCATAAATCGCTGTATCGCCACCACGGCAACGCTGCGATTGGGTAACAGCTCTACAACATCTGCCCCAACTGTCACACGGCACGGATACCGCCCTTAATCCTCCGGGCGCACGACCATCATCGGGCAGGGGGCGGACTGGAGCAGCGCGCGGGACGTGGAGCCGAGGAGCATACCCTTGAAGCCGCCGCGGCCGTGCGAGCCCGTCACCAGCAGCTGGGCGCCCTGGGCGGCCTCAGTAAGGGCGTGGACGGGGCGGTCACGCGCGATGATGGTGCGTACGCGGACGTCCGGGTGGGCCTCACGGTAAGTGGCGAGGTACCCCTCCAACACCTCACTCTTCTCCGCTTGGACGGCATCCCAGTAATCATCGGTGACGGTGAAACCGGCACCCGGGCCCTGAACCTGGGTATCCACCCAGGTGTGTACCGCGACGAGCTCCGCGCCCCGGGCCTCGGCCTCCTCGAACGCCATCTGCGTGGCGCGCTTGGAAATGTCGGATCCGTCGACACCCACGACGACGGGACCGTACTTGTTGTCATCACCCACCGCGTTGTCCTCGCGGACAACCACGACCGGGCAGGAGGCGTGGGAGACAACCGCGCCGGACACGGAGCCCAGAACCATGCCGGACAGGCCACCCAGGCCACGCGAGCCCATGACGATCATGGTCGCTTCCTTCGACATTTCAAGGAGCATGTCAATCGGGGAGCCTTCCGCCACCGCGTGGCCGATCTTCAGGTCGGGAGCCACCTCGAGGGCGGTGTCCCGGGCCTCGTCGATCTTCGCGATTGTGTCGTTCTGCAGGTCGTCGAAGAGTTCCTGCGGGGGAACCATGCCCTCGGCGTAGAGGAACTGCGGCATGGTGTAGCTCGCAGCCAGGCGGAGAGGGATGCCTCGCTTCATCGCGGTGTTCGCCGCCCACCGCACCGCGTTTTCCGACGCGGGGCTGCCGTCGACGGCAACAATGACGATATCTTCGTTAGTCATGCTCAGACCTTTCCGGATCTCGGACCGGCCCAGCATGTCGTGTGTACCGAATCACGCGAGCCGGCTCGCTGTGTACAAGTTAACTGTAGCGCGAAGCCAGCTCGCTCGGGTACCGAGGTCGGTACTACTTCGGGATCTCGATCGGGTGCGCGGCCGGTGCGTTGGACGGGTAGAGGAATTCGTAGACCGTGCGCAGAACGTCGGCAATGACCTTTCCGATGCCCTCAGAGAAGAACTTGATGACCGGTTCAAGAATCGCGTTGAAATCCATACAGATAAACTTAGCACGCGATGGTGCGAAGAAAACCGAGGAATGAGATGCCCCTGCCCGCCCGCGACGGGCTCGGGCCGAGCCGCGTCCGCCTGCCCGGGGAAGCTCCCGTCACCGCGTGGGACTTCATCCACAAGGTCATATCCGAACAACGGCACCGGCATCCCGCTGACAGGGAGCAGGCTCTCATCGAGCGCTTCGCCGCCGGCGAAGTCGTGCTTCGCGACGGAACCCCCCTCTCGCCGTCATCGCCCATCCAGCCCGGGACGGATCTCTTCTTCTACCGGTGCCCCGCGCCCGAAACCCCCGTGCCATTCGAGATCGACGTCATCCACGAGGACGATGACATCCTGGTTGTGAACAAGCCGCCTTTCCTGGCAACCATGCCCCGGGGCGCCCACATCACCGAGACCGTCACCGTCCGGCTGCGAAGGGCGACCGGGAACGAGGAGCTCACCCCCGCGCACCGCCTCGACCGTCTGACGGCCGGGGTGCTGCTCCTGACCAAACGACGGGAGGTACGGGGCCTGTACCAGGAAATGTTCGCCCAACGCGGCGTGAGCAAGCTTTATGAGGCCATCGCCCCTGAGGTGGGAGTGGCGGCGCCGACCCGGTGGGAGCACCACCTCGAAAAGACCCCCGGGGACATCGCCGCACGGCTCGTGGAGGGTACCGAACCAAACGCCGCGACAATTGTGCGCGAGGTGAGACCCCTCGGCGCCAGCGCCTGGGGTGCCGGGCTGGCCCGGTACCTGCTCGAACCCGTCACGGGTCGCACGCACCAGCTGCGCGTGCAAATGAACGCCGCCGGCTGCCCAATCGTCAACGACGACGTTTACCCGGTGATCAGGGACTTTGGTACAGACGACTACAGCAATCCGATGCTGCTGGCTTCGGTGGCCCTCGAATTCAAAGACCCGCGGACCGGAACGTCACGGCTCTTCAGCGCGCCCGGGTACTCCGGGCTGCCCGCCTGAGAAGGGGCCCGGGTCCTGCAAACGTAAGAAAACGCACCCTCCGTGTTCCC
>NZ_DDJO01000016.1 GCF_002339505.1 Corynebacterium sp. UBA2622 | reverse complement strand
GCCGCGGACTCGCCGGCCGGCGCCTGGGTACGGCACATGGCGGGCACCTGGTCGGCGGGCAGCGTGTTGGTCACCAGGGTGCAGGCCCAGGACTGGGAGAGCTTCCAGTTGCCGTTGTCGTACATGAACTCGACGTTCTCGGCGAGCTGCGACTGCGCGTTGGGCGCGGTGAAGTTCACCGTCGCCAGGGCGGTGTTGGGAGAGTACCCCGGCAGGACGGGGTCCACGACCTGGAAGTTCGCGCCGGACTCCTGCTGCGACTGGGCCATGACGTCGAAAAGCTCGGGCGCGGTCTCGCCGCCCTCGACCGTGTTGACGCGCTGGTCGATGGGCAGGTTCGGGTCGGTGGCGCGCAGCAGCACGGCGTTGAGCTCGGCGGCGGTGGGCAGCTGCGCGGCGGGTGCCTGGGTGGCGCTGCTGGAGCCGCTGGATGCCGCGGAGGAGGACGCGGAGGAGCTGGAGTTGCTGTCCCCGTCGTTCGAGCAGGCGGCCAGGCTCACTGCGGCGCCGAGGGCGGCGATTGCTGCGGTGAATTTCCTTGCGTTCGCGGTTTTCACGGTGTCTCCTTGATCTGCTTGAGGCGCCGCCGACGGGTCCGGACGCGCCGGCCGGGCGGTGTCTAACCCGGTTAAGATTACCGATGTCAACCCACAAACCCCAACCAACACACTGGTGCCCATGACTATTGACCCGCCCATCCCCTCCCGCTCCGGCTCCTTCGTGCTCGTCATTTCCACGGGCGGGACCATCGCCTGCACCACGGACCCGGGCACCGGCGCGCGCACGCCGACACTGCCCGCCGAGGAGCTCGTCGTCTCCTGCGGCACCACCGAGGACGTGCGCGTCTACGACGCGGCCGGCCTGGACTCCTCCGCCATGACACTGTCCGACATTGACATGCTCATCGACCTCGCACGCAGGGCGCTTGACGACGTCCACGTCGCCGGCATCGTCATCACTCACGGCACGGACTCCATGGCGGAGACGGCGCTCGCCCTCGACCTGGTGCACTCCGACCCCCGCCCCGTCGTCCTCACGGGTGCCCAGCTGCCGGCGGACCACCCCAGCGCCGACGGGCCCGCGAACCTGAATCGCGCGATTGCGCTGGCCGCCGATCCGCTGGCGCGCGGGCAGGGCGTGATGGTCCACTTCGGAGGGGACACCATCGCCGCGCGCGGACTGGTGAAGATGGACACCTCGGAGCCGCGGGCGTTCCGGCTGAGCTCGCCGATGACCCTGCCCCGCCCCGCCGCCGTGGACCCCGCCCCCCTGGCCGGCGTCAATGTGCCGATCCTCCGGGCCTGGCCCGGCGCGGGGGCGGAGCTGATCGAGCACGTCGTCTCCACATCCCCCGACGGCATCGTCGTCGAGGCCCTGGGGTCCGGCAACGTCTCCCCGGACATGGGTGAGGCCCTCGGGCGCGCCGTCGACGCCGGCATCCCTGTTGTTGTGAGCACGTCCGTTCCACGCGGTGAGGTCGCGTTCGCCTACGGCGGCGCCGGCGGGGGGGCGAGCCTCGGAGCCCGCGNNCGGCCCTGCCCGCCGGGTGGCTGCGCGCCGGCCAGGCGCGCGTCGCGCTGGCGACGGCCGTCGCGACGGGAACGGACCCGGCGGTACTCCTCGGCGTATGACCCGGCCGGCCCCGCTAATCGGCCGGCCCCTGTAGCCAGTCGTCCCAGGCGAGCGAGTCGAGGGGGTCCCCCGGAGTGAGGTCCGGGTCGTCCGCGTTGAGGGTGACGGTGCGCCCGGGGCCGGTCGCGCGCGTCTCAAAGCGCACGGTCACCCTCCCGTGCCCCGAGCCCTGCACCCAGCCGTGCCCGTACTCGGGGTGGTCCACGTCCTGCGTCGCCCGCCAGGCGCCCGCCTGCGCCACCGGGGGAATTTCCACCTCCAGGTTCTGGTCCGCTGAATGGTCGCTCACACCCGTCTCGTAGTCGGAAAAGGTGCGCGCCGGGGTGACGATGCGCTGGTCCAGCTCCGGGAAGAGCACGTCCTGCAGCGCCTGCTCCAGGCCCGAGTAGGACACCCCCACCAGGCGGATCGGGCCGACCTCGTCGGGGTAGCGGACGAGCTTGAACGCGGTGGCGAGGAGGGTGTCGGCGTCATCGGTGGCGTAGGGCAGGGTGGCCGAGCGCGACTCGATGCGGAAGTCCGCCATGCGCAGCTTGACGCTGACGGTGCGCGCCCCGCGCCCGTCTTTCAGCAGCCGGCCGTGGGCGTCCGCGGCCGCCCGGCGCAGGGCCGCGTCCACCTCCGGCTGGGTCTGGAGGTCCCGCGGGAAGGTGTGTTCCGCCGAGATCTGCTTCGATTCCGCGCGCGGCGCCACGGGGCGCTCATCCACACCCCGCGCCAGCGCCCAGAGCTGCTTTCCCACGACCCCTCCCAGCGAGATCTCCACCTCGCGCTCGGACAGCGCCGCGAGGTCCCCGATCGTCTCCACGCCGGCCGTGGCCAGCTTCGCCTGCGTCACCGGCCCCGCCCCCCACAGCTGNNCCCCCCCCCCCCGCCCCGCTCCCCCCCCCCCCGGCCCCGGCCGGCTCCGCCTGCGCCCCCGGCCCCGCCCCCCACAGCTGGCCCACCGGCAGGGGGTGCAGAATCTCAAGCTGCTCCGCGTGCGGGATGACGAACACCCCGTCGGGTTTCGCCAGACCCGAACCGATCTTCGCGTACTGCTTCCCGCTGCCCGCCCCGATCGACGACGGCAGGCCCGTCTCCTGCTTGATGGCCGCGCGCAGGTTGTCGGACCACTCCCGCACGTCGGCGGGGGTGGCGTCGACAAGCGAGGCCGGCTCCATGAACGCCTCGTCGATGGAAAGCTGTTCGACGACGTCGACGTGGCGGGCGATGACCTCGAAGACACGTCTCGACGCCGCCGAGTACACCGCCCGGCGCGGCTCGACGAGCACCACCTGCGGACCGACCAGGCGCGCGGCGCGGTGCGTGGGCATAGCCGAGCGCGCGCCGAATTTCCGCGCCTCGTAGCTCGCACCCGCGACCACACCCCTGCCGGAGACCCCCGCCACCAGCACCGGGCGTCCCTTCAGGGTGGGTCGGGTGAGCTGCTCGCACGACGCGTAGAACGCGTCCATGTCGATGTGCAGCACCCAGCGAGTCATGCACCCCAGGTTATCGCGGGGCTTAAGGTGGACCCATGAGTACCGCTCCCACCGCCGCCGGCAGTGAACAGCCCGGGGACATCCTCGTCATCGCGGACGTCCACCTGGGGCGCCGGCAGAACGGCGCCACCAAGGTCGGGCCGGGTCTCCGCTGGGCCCTCGCCGCCCTGGAGGCGGGCGCCGCCGAGGGGTGCGGGCATGCCGTGGTGCTGGGCGACGTGATCGACAAAAAGCGCTACACCGAATCCACCTACGGCGAGGTGACGCGGCTGTTCGAGCGGGCCCTCGAGCTCTTCGACCCCGTGCTGTTCATCGCGGGCAACCACGACACGGTCCACGATCTCTCCGGCACCATCCCGGCCGGGGTGACCGTGGCCGGGGCGGTTCCGGCGACCTACGGCGTGGGTGGGTGGGCGGTGCACACCGCCTCGGTGGAGGTCGACCGGGACCCCCGCGAGCTCGCCGCCGAATTCCCGGAGCGGGTGCCCGGGCGCCCCAACCTCGGCCTGCTGCACACCAGCCTGGCCGGCGAGTGGACAAACCCGTGCCTCCCCGCGGACCCCGATGAGCTGCGCCGCTGCGGTTACGACGCTTGGGTCCTCGCCCACGTGCACCGGCGCCTCACTGTCTCCGAGGACCCGTTCATCGGCTACGTCGGGATGGGCCACGCCCTGAAGGTGTCCGCCGCGAACGGCGCGGTCGCGGTCTCCCCGGCATCGGCACCCGTGTGGGAGCGCCCCTAGCCGGACGCGGGTGCACGCAGCGCCACCGCGGCCACGATCGCCACGATGCCCAACAGCTCCGGGACAGACAGCCACTGCCCCAGCAGCACCGCGCCGACGAGCGCCGCCACAAGAGGAAGTATCGCCTGCAGCAGCGCGAAGTGCGACGCACCCGCCAGGCGCATGACCACCTGATCGAGCGAGTACGGCAGGGCCGCCGAGAAGATTCCCAGCCCCAGCCACAGCAGGGCAAACCTTCCCAGTCCGAGGGCGTGCGCGGGCGCGCCCCCGGGCCAGATGGCCACCATCACGGGAGCAGCCAGCAGCGCCGCCCACGCGAAACCGACGGCCATCGAGCTTCTCGACGCCCCCGCGTCCGCGGCAATCCTCGACCCGACCAGGATGTAGCCGGCCCACAACGCACCCGCGGCCAACGCCCAGAGGATTCCGGCGCCGTCCTGCGCCCACGTCGCACCCGAGATCACGAGCACGCCCGCTGCGGCCAGGGCAAGGGCCGCCCAGTCCCGCACCGAGCGCGAGCCCAGCGCCGCCACCGCGACCGGGCCGAGAAACTCGACCGCCACGGCCGTGCCCAGCGGGATCTGGTCGATGGCCACGTAGAAGGTCATGTTCATGGACATGGTCATCAACCCGTACACCAGCGCCGCCGCCCCAGCGCGGCCGACGAAGGCGCGCGGCGACGGGCGGTGCAGTGCGAGGAGGATCACGGCCGCGGCGCTGATGCGCATCCAGGCCACCAGGGCGGGCGGGAAGGCGTCGAAAAGCCCCACCGCGATCGCGGCCCCGGCGTACAGGGAGACGCCGGAAACGACCATCAGGCCGGGCGGGACCATTCGGCTCACGGCGTCAGCCCTGTTTTGTCACCGTGGCGGTAACGCCCTCGACGATCTGGTGGGCACCCTCCCCGGCGGTGGAGATGTCGAAGGATGTTGCCAGGGTCTCGCGGGCGATGTGCTCCGCGTGGCGTGCCACCCACTCCTCCTTGTCCGCGGGCACGACCAGCTCGACCGCGATGCGGTCGGAGACGGCGAGGCCCTCGTTCTTGCGGGCGTCCTGCAGGCCGCGGATCACGTCCGCCGCCCAGCCCTCCGCCTCGAGCTCCGGGGTGACGGTGGTGTCCAGAACCACCAGGCCGTCCGCTCCCCCGACGCCGTCGACGCGGGCGGTGGACTCGGGGTCCTCCGCGACGAGGCGCTCGGTGTAGAGCTCCGGGGTGAGAACGATGTCGCCGTCGACGACGACGGTGTCACCCTCGCGGACGTAGTTGCCGGCCTTGACGTTCTTGATTGCGCGCTGCACGTCACGTCCCAGGGTCGGGCCCGCAACCTTGGCGTTGACCACGACCTCGAAGGTTCCGGCGGAGTCGACGTCCTCGGTCAGCTGGACCTCCTTGACGTTGACCTCGTCGCGGATGGTCGCGGCGTAGTCCGCCAGCTTGGCGGCATCGGGCAGCGCGACGGTCAAGGTGTTCAGCGGCAGGCGGTTGCGCAGCTTGTTGGCCTTGCGCACCGAGCTGGCCGCCGAGCACACTGCGCGGGTGGCGTCCATGTTCTCCACGAGATCCGGGTCGGCCGGCAGCTCGGAGGCCTGCGGGTAGTCCTCCAGGTGGACGGAGCGCCCGCCGGTCAGTCCGCGCCAGATCACCTCGCAGATGTAGGGAAGGAGCGGCGCGGCGACGCGGGTGAGCACCTCGAGCACGGTGTAGAGGGTGTCGAAGGCCTCCGGGTGGGCGTCCTGCCCCTCCCAGAACCGGTCGCGGGAGCGGCGCACGTACCAGTTGGTCAGGGTGTCGGCGAACTGGCGCACCTCGTCGCACGCGTCAGCGATGCGCGTGTCGGCGAGCGCCTCGCCCACCCCCTCCACCAGGTCGTGGGTCTTGGCCAGGATGTAGCGGTCCAGCATGTTCGTCGAATCGACGGACCAGCGCGCCTCGCGCGAGGCGTAGAGCCGCAGGAAGCTGTAGGCGTTCCAGATGGGCAGCAGCGCCTGGCGCACGCCCTCGCGGATGCCCTGCTCGGTGACGATCAGGTTGCCGCCGCGCAGGATCGGCGAGGACATGAGGAACCAGCGCATCGCGTCGGAGCCGTCGCGGTCGAAGACCTCGTTGACATCCGGGTAGTTGCCCTTGGACTTGGACATCTTCAGCCCGTCGTTGCCCAGCACGATGCCGTGGGCCACGACCTTCTTGAAGGCCGCACGGTCGAACAGCGCGGTGGAGAGCACGTGCTGGACGTAGAACCAGCCGCGGGTCTGCCCCGAGTACTCGACGATGAAGTCCGCCGGCTGGCGCGCCTCGAACTCCCCGGCGTTCTCGAAGGGGTAGTGGTACTGGGCGAAGGGCATGGACCCGGACTCGAACCAGCAGTCGAGCACGTCCGGCACGCGGCGCATCATCGACTTCCCGGTCGGGTCGTCAGGGTTGGGGCGCACCAGCTCGTCGATGTGCGGGCGGTGTAGGGACTTCGGACGCACCCCGAAGTCGGCCTCGAGCTCGTCGAGTGAGCCGTAGACGTCCACGCGCGGGTACTCGGGGTTGTCGGAGACCCAGGCCGGAACAGGGGAGCCCCAGTAGCGGGTGCGCGAGATGTTCCAGTCGCGGGCACCCTCGAGCCACTTGCCGAACTGCCCGTCGCGGATGTGGCCGGGGATCCACTCGATTTCGCGGTTCAGCTCCACCATGCGGTCGCGGATGTCGGTGACCTTGACAAACCATGCCGGCAGGGCCATGTAGATAAGCGGCTCACCCGAGCGCCAGGAGTGCGGATAGGAGTGCACGATGGTCTGGTCGCGCAGCACCCGCCCGCGCGCCTTGAGGTCGCGGATGATGTCGCGGTTCGCGTCGAAGACGAGCTTGCCCTCGTACTCGGGCACGAGCGCGGTGAACTTGCCGTCCGCGTCGACAGGGATGACCAGGTCGATGCCGTAGCGCTGGGTGGTGAACATGTCGTCCTCACCGAAGGCGGGGGCCTGGTGGACGATGCCGGTGCCGTCCTCGGTGGAGACGTAGTCCGCCACCAGGACCATGAAGGCGTTCTCCTGGTCGGCGAAGTGGTCGAACACCGGGGTGTACTCCAGGCCCTCGAGCTCGCGGCCCGCGAAGGTGGCCAGCACCTCGGGTTCGGCGCCGAGCTCCTTTGCGTACGCCCCGACCAGGTTGGTCGCCAGCAACAGCTTCCGCCCGGCGAAGCCCTCCGCCCCGTCCTCGCCGACACGCACCAGCGAGTACTCGATGTCCGGCCCGACGGCCAGGGCGAGGTTGGAGGGAAGGGTCCACGGGGTGGTGGTCCAGGCGATCGCGGAGGCGTCGTGAAGCTCGGGGTGGGCCTCCCACGTCGTGGCTGCGGGGAAACCCTCGCGGGCGCCGGTGAAGGGCATGGTGACGGTGACCGTCGGGTCCTGGCGGTCGCGGTAGGAATCGTCCAGGCGGGTCTCCTGGTTCGACAGCGGCGTGTGCTCGGCCCACGAGTACGGCAGGACGCGGAAGCCCTGGTAGATCAGGCCCTTGTCGTAGAGCTCCTTGAACGCCCACATGACGGACTCCATGAAGTTCGCGTCCATGGTCTTGTAACCGTGCTCGAAGTCGACCCAGCGCGCCTGGCGGGTGACGTAGTCCTCCCACTCCCCCGCGTACTGCAGAACGCTCTTGGCGCAGTACTCGTTGAAGGCGTCCAGGCCCATCGACTCGATCTCGGCCTTGTCTGTGATGCCGAGCTGCTTCTCCGCCTCGAGTTCGGCGGGCAGGCCGTGGCAGTCCCAGCCGAACACGCGGGGGACGTGGTAGCCGGCCATCGTGCGGTACCTCGGGACGATGTCCTTGACGTAACCCGTCAGCAGGTGGCCGTAGTGCGGCAGGCCGTTCGCGAAGGGCGGGCCGTCGTTGAAGACGTACTCCTCGCAGCCCTCGCGGTTGCTTAACGACGCCTGGAACGTCCCGTCCTCCCGCCAGTACGAGAGGACCTCCCGCTCCATGTCCGGGAATTTCGAGCTGCCGCCCGTCATGTCCACCCTGGGGTACACGCCGCCGACGTCCGTCATGTCACTTCTCCTTCACTCACAATGTTCTTCGGGTGCAGGCCCGCTGCAGGCCTGGTGCAGGCCTAGTGCAGGGACGCGGCGAACCACGCGGTACCACCCTGCTTGGGGCCTCCGGGCCCCCGCTTCATTTGTGGTGAAGGAAGTGACGTCTTCCCGCGACGTCCGGTTCTACTGGGCCCGCTGGCGGGCTGTTCTTCCGGAAACGCTCCCCGGTGATGGCCGGATCGGTGCGTGCCTGTTGAGTGCGCCACCAGTGTAACCCACGCGGGTGCGCGGCGCGGGTGCGGCCCGGCGGAGGCCGTCGACCGGCCTCTAGCGGCCGGGAACGCAGAAACGCCCCGGGGGAGGCCGGGGCGATGTCTGACGGTTGCTGACCGAGGAACGTTACTTCTCGGCGGCGCCGCCGTTCGGGGCGGAGGTGCCGCGGGTCTCCAGCTCCTCGAGCTGGGACTGCAGCAGGGTCTTCAGACGGGTGCGGTACTCGCGCTCGAAGGTGCGCAGCTCGGCGATGCGGTTCTCCAGCGCGGTCTGCTGCTGCTTCACCGTGTTCATGATCTCGGTGTGCTTGCGCTCGGCGTCGGCCTGCAGCTTGGCCGCCTGCTCCTCGGCCTGGCGGATCTGGGCCTCGGCGCGGGAGTTGGCCTCGCTGGTGGTCTCCGCGGCCTTGCGCTCGGCCTCGCTCACGAGCTGCTGTGCACGGGTCTCGGCCTTGGTGGTGGTGTCCTTGGCCTGCTTGTCCGCTCCCTCGAGCTGGGCGCGGGAGCGGGATTCGGCGTCCTGCAGCTGGCGCTCGGCGGCGCCGCGCGCCTCGTCGAGCATGGAACGGGCCTCGGCCTGCGCGTCGGAGGTGAGGCGGTCCGCCATCTCCTGGGCCATACCGAGGATCTTCGCGGCGTGGACGTGGGTGTCGGCGGAGGCCTCCGCACCGGTGGAGGCGGTGAGGTTCTGCGGCTGCGCGGCGGTCTTCGGCTCGGAGGCGGCGGCCTGGCTCGACTGCTTGCGGGCGGCCTCCTCGGCCTCCTTGCGCACGCGGGTGGTTTCGTCCTTCGCGTTGCGGGCCTCGGTTTCGGCGCGCGTCTTCGCCTCCTGCGCGACGCGGAGCTTCTCCTCGTAGGAGGCGCGCAGCTCCTCCTCGACCTTGCGGCGCAGCTCGGCCTCGTTCACCTGGGAGGTCTTGTCTGCCTGGGTATCGCGGACGGGTGCGGCGACCGGGGCAGCCTTGCCGCCGGTGCCCAGCTCCTCGACGCGAGCGCGGAGCTCGTCGTTCTCGTCCTGCAGCTGAGCGAGCGTGTCCTCGACGAGGTCGAGGAACTGGTCGACCTCGTCCTCGTTGTAGCCCCGCTTGCCGATTGGCGGCTTGCTAAAAGCGACATTGTGCACGTCTGCTGGTGTGAGCGGCATTAGCGATCCCTTCATGTTGTCGCGCCCGCTGGCGCGGGCGTGCGAGCGAAACCCAGTTTACGGGAATCACCCAGACAGTTCATAGTTATTTTCTTATTAACGAGAGAGTGTAGCCGAGACAGGCCCGCGCCGATTTTATTTATACCCTCTACATCCACCCGAGAGTGACCCCAACGCACCGGATCGGGTGATTTCGCGGCAACCCGGCCCCCTCATCCGGCCCGCAGTACCCCTCACATGAAGGGGACGACCAGCAGCGCCTGGATGGCCACCTGAAGAAGAGCGAGGATGAGGAACAGCGCGATGACGCTGATGTCCACACCCACTCCCCCGCCCAGACGCAGGGGCGGGATGAGGCGGCGCAGGGCGTTGACGGGCGGGTCCGTAACCACGAACAGTGCCTCCGCGACAACCATGAACCAGCGCGGCGGCGCAAAGTGGCGCGAGAAGGACTGGATCATCTCGATGATCAGCCTCGTCACCACCACCAGCGTGTACAGGCCGACGATTGCGTACAGAACAGCTCCAAACAGTGCCACGGGGCAAGCCTACCAACCGCCCGCCGCATGACGGGGCCGAGGCGGGCGCGCCGGCGCCGCCGGGAGGGCCGCGCAACGACGAACCCCGGCCGCCGCGGTGGACGCGGGTGCCGGGGAAGGGGGCGGTGTGCGCCGGCTAGCGCAGGTGGGCCGCGCGCTGCAGCTCGGAGGCGCTGAAGTGGGAGGCCTCGGGGGTGATGGCGAAGACGCGGCGGTCCGTGTCCATGCCCCGGGAAAGGTTGTGCATCTTGCCGCGGAGGGCGAAGCACAGCCCGGCAGCGAAGTCGACCAGGCGCTTCGCGTCGGAGGACTCGAGGTCGGTCAGGTCCATGATCACCACGTCGCCGTCGCGGAAGGGCTCACCGATCTCCTTGGCGTCGTTGTAACCGCGGGGGGCGGCGGTGACGATGGCCGGGGTGTAGTCCCGCGCCAGGGAGTCGCGGTAGCCGTGGTGGGCGTGCGCGTCGGTGTACCCGCGGACCGGCTCGCGCTCGGGGAGACGGTCCCCGGCGCGGTCGCGGCCATAGGCGGTGGAGCCGGCGACGGTGTCGTCGTACTGCGGATCGTCGTAGTAGGTCTCATCCTCGTTGTAGGGGCCGAGGCCGAAGAATTCCTTCGCGCTGCCAAAGAGGGACATAGTGTGAGTGCTCCTGGGATTGATTCTAGATGCGGGGACCGCGACTCTTACCGGGACCGCGTACGCCGGGGTCGGCCGGGAACATCGGGGAACTGTCGTGAGCGTCGGTGCTAGCCTACGGGCCGCGCTCCGAGCACCCCGGTTCCGACACGCACGATATCCGAACCGCACGCGATGGCCTGCTCGAAGTCGCCGGACATGCCTGCGGAAAGCACCAGCGTACGGCCCAGCTCGGCCGAATGGGCGTCGGTGATCTCGCGCGCGCGGGCGAAGACGGCCCCCGGATCGGCATCGAGGGGCGGGACAACCATGAACCCGCTCATCTCCAGGCACGCCGCGCCCTCAACGGCCTCGACCACCGCCTCCAGACCGGCCTCCGGCACTCCCCCTCGGCCGGTGTCGCCGTCGGCGGAAAGCTGCACCAGGCACGGAAGCACCGCCTCCGTGCGCTCGCCCCGTTCGAGCGCCAGGCCGACGCCGCGGTCGAGCCCCTCGGCCACCTTGACGGAGTCCACGGAATGCACCTCGGCGGCCCAGCGGGCGACGGCGTTGACCTTCTTCGACTGGATCTGCCCGATCATCGCGATACCAACCGCGGGCCCCCGCTCGGCCAGTGCGGCCGCCTTCACCCGCGCCTCCTGCTCCCGGTTCTCCCCCACAAGCCCGACACCCAGTTCGCCGAGGATGCGGATGTCCTCCACGGGGTGGAACTTGCTCACGGGGATGAGAGCCACGCTGCCCGGTGCCCGCCCCGCGGCCTTCTCTGCGGCGGTGATGCGTTCGCGCACGGAGTTAAGGTTCGCGGCAATCTCGTCTTTCCTGCTCATAAGCTTTCCTTTCCGCCTTTCCCGGTCAGCCAGATCACCCCGGCCTGCCGCCCCGTCGTGCCCTCGCGCCGATAGGAGAAGAAATCGGTGTCCGTCACGGTGTCCCGGGGGTCGGCCTCGATGTGCGTCACACCGAGCCCCATGAGCTGGCGCACGAGGCCCGCCCGCACATCGAGCCCGGTGGTGCCCTTCGACGTGCGCGTCAGGGAGCCGGGCAGGTGCTTTTCGACGTCCTCCGCCATCTCCCTCGGCACCTCGTACGAGGCGCCCGAGGCGGCGGGTCCGAGGAGGGCCTGTATCGCCGCGGGCCGGGCGCCGCACTCCACCATCTTCTGCACCGTTTTGGCGACGATGCCGTTGCGCGCACCCATCCGCCCGGCGTGCACGGCGGCGACGACACCCTCCCCGTGGTCCGCGAGGAGCACCGGGGTGCAGTCGGCGACGAGGACGCACAGTGCCAGGCCCGGGCGGGTGGTCACCAGGGCGTCGGTGGCCTCGACCGGGCGGGCGCGGGGGCCGTCGACAAGCGTGACGTTGGCGGTGTGCAGCTGTTCCATCCAGACGAAGCTGGCCGGGTCGATGCCCACCACGCGCGCCAGGCGCTCGCGGTTGCTGCGCACGTCGGCGGGGGCGTCACCGACGTGGTCGCCGAGGTTGAAGGAATCGTAGGGGGACGACGACGTCCCGCCCGCACGGGTGGTGAACACCATGCGGACGGGACGGTTGTCTGTGCGCTCTGCTTCCGGTGCGCTGTGGGGTGCCATGACCAACACCCTAGCGAAGCGCCCGGGGGCCGGGCCCCTAGCGCAGGAAGTCGGGCACGTCCACGTCGTCGAGGTCGTCGTAGTCGCGGCGGCCGCGCTGCGGGGCAGCGTCGCGGTCGGAGTGGGTGAACAGCCCGGAGCCCCGCTCCTCGTAGCGGTGGCGCGGCTGGTACTCGCGGGACTCCTCGCGGGCGGGGGCCGGGGCGTCGGCGCGGTCGTCGAAAAGCGAGCCGCGGCTGGGCGCGGGGGTGGCGGTCTCGGAGGCGGGGCCGTTGTCCACCGCAACCTGGGAGGATCCCTCCGGCTGCTGGGCGTCGGCGCGGACGTTCGCCTTCTCGTCGAAGCCGGTGGCGATGATGGTCACGCGCACCTCGTCGCCCAGGTTGTCGTCGATGATGGTGCCGAAGATGATGTTGGCGTCGTCGTCGGCCTTCTCCTCGACGATGGAGGCGGCGTTGTTGACCTCCATGAGGCCGAGGTCGGAGCCGCCGGCGACGGAGATCAGCACGCCCTTCGCGCCCTCCATGGTGGTCTCGAGCAGCGGCGAGTTGATCGCCTGCTCCGTGGCGGTCATGACGCGGTTGTCCCCGCGCGCGGAGCCGACGCCCATGAGGGCGGAGCCGGCATCGGCCATGACGGAGCGCACGTCCGCGAAGTCCACGTTGATCATGCCCGGGATGGTGATGAGGTTCGTGATGCCCTGGACACCGTTGTAGAGCACCTCGTCCGCGGCGCGGAACGCCTCCATCATCGACAGTTCGGCGTCGCCGAGCTGGAGGAGGCGGTCGTTCGGGATGACGATGACGGTGTCGCAGACCTCCTTGAGGTTCGCGATGCCCTCCATGGCCTGGCGGGTGCGGCGCTTGCCCTCGAAGGAGAACGGGCGGGTGACCACACCGATGGTGAGCGCGCCCATCTTCTTCGCGATCCCCGCGACGACCGGCGCGGCGCCCGTGCCGGTTCCGCCGCCCTCGCCGGCGGTGACGAAGACCATGTCGGAGCCCTTGAGGGACTCCTCGATCTCCTGCTTGTGGTCCTCGGCGGACGTGCGACCGACCTCGGGGTTCGCACCCGCGCCGAGGCCGCGGGTCGCCTCGCGGCCGATGTCGAGCTTGGTGTCGGCATCCGTGAACAGGAGGGCCTGGGAGTCGGTGTTGACCGCGACGAATTCGACGCCCTTGAGGCCTTCCTCGATCATGCGGTTGACGGCGTTGACGCCGCCGCCGCCGACACCGACGACTCGGATCATGGCGAGGTAGTTAGCTGGAGAGGTCATGAATGAAGTCTCGCCTTTCGGTTACGTAGAAACTTTGATGGGGACGATCTGTAGCGCTCTCCATCATGCGGGAAGAATCTGAAGAATAGCTGTTTTTTGCCCGGCGTGTTGCAACCCTAAACCCCAACTTTAGGGTTGTGAGCAGGGCATTTGCCCCTAGCGGACGGTGACTAGCTCGGGGTTGGAAATGTTGAATTCCCGCCCCTCGCGCTCCATGACGGACTCGAGGGCGAGCGCCTTGTTGGCGTTGTCCTCGGAGGCTCCCCACACCACGGTGCGGTCGTCGTCGAGCTTCAGCCTGAAGGTGTAGGGCCCGGACGCCTCGATCGACCTCACCCGGCCGCGGGCACGCTCGCTTATCGACGTCGCGACGGCCACCGCGTCCCCCCGCACGCGATCGTCCCCGAGCGCGGAGCCGGTCAGCTCGATCGCCCCGGGCGGCGGGGTGTCGACGGTGAATTCCCGGCCCTCCGCGTCGATGAGGTGGGCACCGGATCCGTTTTCGCCCTTGACGTAGGCCACCGCGACGTTCTCGACGACGTTCACGTCGATCGCCGACGGCCAGTGGCGCTTCACCGTCGCCGACTTCACCCACGGCATCTGCGCGACACCGGAGGCGGCGGAGCGCATGTTTACCCGCGCCATCGGAGTGCCCTCCGCGACACCCGCCGCCTCCTCCACCTCGGAGGGGGTGAGGCGGCTGGTGCCCTGGATGTCGATGCTCTTCACCGGCATTGCCGGGGTGAACGGGATAACCCCGGCGACGGCTCCCGCGAGCACCACGCCCCCCAGAGCAGCCGCCAGGCGGCGCCGTCTCCGCACCGCCACCGGGCGGGCGTCACGCCCCTGCGGGCGGCGCGGCCCGCGCTTCCCCTCCGGGCGCTCCCGTTCATCGTCGGTCTCACCGGGGTTGTGGCGCCCGCGCGGGGGCTGTGGCGTGTAGGCGGTCGACATCGGTCTACTCTCCGGTGCTCTCGCCGGGGGCGGGGGCGAGCTCCGCGAGGATCTCGTCGCCGAGCATGGTCACGGTGCCCGCACCCATGGTGAGAACGACGTCCCCGGGCCGTACGAGGTCGCGCACCGCCGCGGGTGCCGCGGAGAAGTCGGGCTCGAAGCGCACCTGTGTCGTGGCCGGATCGATCCGCCCGGTGATCACCCGGGAGTCCACGCCTTCGACCGGGCTCTCACGGGCGCCGAAGATGTCCAGAACCACCGCCGCGTCAGCGAGCGAGAGAGCGTCGGCGAACTCGGGGGCGAAGGCCGTCGTGCGGGAGAAGAGGTGCGGCTGGAAGCACACCACAACGCGCGCTCCCCTCCCCTCCGACTCGACCATTCCGCGGGCGGCCGTGAGCACCGCCCTGACCTCCGTCGGGTGGTGCGCGTAGTCGTCGTAGACGCGCGTGCCCGCGAACGGGCCGGAGCCCACCGCTCCCTTGAGTTCGAAGCGGCGGCGCACGCCGGAGAAGCCGGCGAGGCCCTCGGCGAGGCGGGCTGGATCCGCACCGGCCAGGGTGCCCGCCAGGAGCGCCGCGGCGGAGTTGAGCACCATGTGCCTGCCCGGGATCGCCATGGTGTAGCTCAGCTTGCGCGGCCCGTCGCCGACCGGGAGCTCGACGGCGACGCGCAGGTCGCCGCCGTCGAGGTCCTCGCCGGTGATCACGGCGCCTGCGGGGATGGCGGGATGGTCGGCCGCCGCACCGGCGGTACCGTAGCCGACGACGTTGATTCCCCGCCCTTTCGCCCGGGCCCCGCAGGCCGCCGCGTTGGGGTCGTCAAGGCACACGACGAGGTGCCCTCCCGGTTGGACGCGGTCGGCGAAGTCGTCGAAAACCCGGAAGTAGCTCTCGGCGTCACCGAAGAAGTCGAGGTGGTCGGGCTCGATGTTGGTCACCACGGCCACGTCCGGCTTGTAGCGCAGCAGGGAGGCGTCGGACTCGTCGGCCTCGGCCACGAAGGCGGTGCCACGCCCGTGGTGGGCGTTGGTGCCGGCGCGGTTGAGCTGCCCGCCGATGGCGAAGCTCGGGTCCTCCCCAGCCTCCTGCAGTGCCACCACGGCCATCGATGTGGTGGAGGTCTTCCCGTGCGTGCCCGCGAAGAGGATCTGGGTCCGGCCCTCCATGAGTTCGCCGAGAACGTCGGAGCGGCGCAGCACCGGGATTCCCTCCGCCTTCGCGCGGGCGAGCTCCGGGTTGTCCTGCGGGATGGCGGCGAAGCTCGTCACCACCACGGTGGGCAACTCGCCGGCGAGCTCGAGGTTGGAGGCATCGTGGCCGACCCCGATGAGGGCGCCCCGGGCGCGCAGCGCCCGCACGGGCAGGGAATCCTTCACGTCGGATCCCGTCACGGTGCTGCCGCGGTCGATGAGGATGTGCGCCACGCCGGACATTCCGGCGCCGCCGATTCCGACGAGGTGGACGCGGGAAAGGTCGACGGGGGTCTCGGAGGTGTCGGGGGCGTTCGTACCTGCGGGGTTCATACCTGCGTGGCACTCCTTTGTGGCGGGCTGGTTCGGGGTGGATGTGGGGGCGCCGGCATCGCGGCGGCGGGCGTCGGTGGAGATTTTAGTGAGCGCGTGCGGCGCGCACGACGCGGGTGGCGAGGTCGCGCGCCACGTTGCCGGCGCCCGAGGACTCCAGCGCCCGGCGCATGGTGGCGAGGCGCCCACGTTCCCCGAGGATGCCCGCGACGGCCTCGACGAGGGCGTCGGCGGTGAGGTCCGCGTCGTCGATGCGCACCGCGGCCCCGAGATCGACCAGGTGCGCGGAGTTCAGCCCCTGCTCCCCGTTGCCGTGAGGAAGCGGAATGTAGATGGCGGGCAGGCCCGCGGCCGAGTTCTCGGCCACGGTCATCGCGCCGGAGCGGCAGACTACGAGGTCCGCGACGGCGTAGGCCGCCTCCATGTCATCGATGTACGGCACGGCCGTGTAATGCTCCTGCGCGGCGGGCGCGTCGTTCTTGCGGCCGTAGGCGTGGAGAATCTGGAATCCCTGCGAGGCGAGGCGGCCCACCGCGCCGGAAAGCGCCTCGTTGATGCTCACCGCGCCCTGGGAGCCACCGGTGACGAGGATGGTGGGGCGGTTCCTGTCCAGGTTCCACATCCTGTAACCGCGGTCAGCCTTCGCGCCGTCGGGGTCGACGCCCACCCCGGGGCGCACGGGGATGCCGACGACCTCACCCTCCATGCCCGAGTCGGCCACGGCGTTGAAGCCGGTGCCGCCGAGACGCACCCCCAGCTTGTTCGCCATCCCCGCCAGCGCGTTGGTCTCCAGGACGAAGAAGGGCAGCTTGAGCGACGCGGCCGCGAGGTATGCCGAGGCGGAGACGTAACCGCCGGTGCCGAAGACCGCCTGCGCATTCGCCCGACGCAGCGCGCGGCGGGTCTGTTCCATCGATCGCGCCAGCTTGAACGGTACGGCCGTGAGCTTCCAGGGGGCGCTGCGCGGGATCGGCACGGGGTCGATGAGGGTGAGGTCGAATCCGCGGGCGGGGACGATCGTCGTCTCCAGCCCCTTCTCCGTCCCGAGCGCGGTGACGGTGGCCTGGAACTCGTCGCGCAACACCTCACCGACGGCGAGAGCGGGTTCAATGTGCCCCGCGGTGCCGCCCCCCGCAAGGACGATGTTTAGGGGGCCGGAGGTCCGCTGGACCCTTTCGCCCACCTCGTCCCGTGCGTTGTCTGCCTCGTCTGCGTTGTCGCGGTCTGCTGCAGTGTCAGCCATGGCGGGGTCACCTTTCTCGTTCGGAACGTGGACTGCGCGGCTACCCGGCGCGGCGGATGTCGCGGCCGGGGTGTGCGGCGGCGGATCGCTGCGGGCGCCGGGAGCCCGGTGCGGAACCGGGGGCCCCGGAACCGGGTGCGGAGCTGCGGGCCGCGGAACCCGGGACACCCTCCGTACCCTTCACTCCCGTGCTCACGCGGATGNNGCTCACGCGGATGTCGCGGCGCGGTGTGGCGGAGCGGGTGGCAGGCCCGCCGGGTCGTCGTGAAGCGGTGGTGCCGCGGGCCGTAACCGGCGTACCGAAGCGCGCCTCGTGCTCCGCGCGGGTCCTCCGCCCCGGCGCTGCCGCTCCCGCGGGGGTCGTTCGGCTGCGCTCCTGGCCCGGCGTGGTGGGCTCGCCGATCGCGAACATCCGGTCGAACAAGGGCCGCCCGTAGTTCTGCATGGAGGAGACCGCGTCCGGCTCGTGCCGCGCAACGGAGGCGAGGATACCCATCGAGGCGAGCGTGATCACCGCCGACGTGCCGCCCGCGGAAAGCATGGGCAGCTGGATGCCGGTCACGGGCAGCAGGCCGATGACGTAACCGATGTTGATGAACGCCTGCGAGACCACCCCGGCGGCGAGCGAGGCAGCCATGAGGGCCTGGAACTGGTTCTGCGCGCGGCGGGCGACGCGGAGGCCGAAGTAACCGATGAGCGCGAACAGGCAGATCACCAGGGCGCCGCCCCACAGGCCGAGCTCCTCACCGATGACGGCGAAGATGAAGTCGTTGCGGGCCTCGGGGAGGTAGAACCACTTGGCGCGCGACTGGCCCAGGCCGACGCCGAAGAGGGACCCATCGGCGAGCGAGAGGAAGCCCTGGTGGGACTGGAAGGCGATGCCGCGGGTGTCGTTGAACCTGCCGAAGAGGGCGTCGAAGTAGACGTGGAAACGGTTGGAGCGGTACCCGCCCGAGAGGAAGACCACGATCAGGCTCACGCCCGCCAGCCCGGCCGCGATTCCGATGACGCTCCACGGGATTCCCGCGAAGAGCAGGATGAAGGCCACGACGATGCTGAACGACACGGCCATGCCGTAGTCACCCTGAGCGGCAATGAGCACGAGGCACAGGCCGGCCGCGCCGAAGAAGGCGACGAAGCCGTTGTCGAGTTTGGACGGGCGCCGGTGGTCCTTGTTGGCCAGCACCTTCGCGCCCCACACGGCGATGGCGACGCGCGCGAGCTCCGATGGCTGCAGGCGAAGCGGGCCGAGGACGATCCACGACTGGGAACCGACCTCCTCCTTGCCCGTGCCGATCCCGGGGATGAGCACCAGGAAAAGGAGGATGACCGCGAGGATCATCAGGGCATCGGCCCACTTGCGCATTTTCTCGGGCGAAGTCTTGAGCATCGCCCAGAAGGCGATGAGGCCCAGCGCAACCATCGAGGTTTGCTTGATCGTCGCGGCCCAGACGCTTGACGATGTCGCGAACGACACCGCCATCGACGAGCTCATCACCATGATGATGCCGAGGCCGGCGAGTACCAGCACCACGGTGCGGATCATGGTGTAGTCGAGGATCGGGTGGGCATCCATCGCGGCGTTGAGCCGCCGGCTGAGGGTGGCGAACGTTGCACCGCCGCCGTTGGCCCCGCGCTGCCTCGCGGCCGCCGGGGCGGGACGGGGAGGTACCCGTGTTGCGCCCCCGGTCGGCCGCGCGGGCTCGGCGGAAACCGCCCCGCGGGTTGATCGGGTTGCTCGGGGCTCGCGCCCCGGGATACCGCGCCTCACGGTCATGGCCACCGCCCTTTCGTCGTCGAAGCAGTCGTTGACTTACCTTCTGCCCCAGCAATCTCTAGAGCCACAGTAGACACAATAGACCGGGGGTGGCGGTGCCGGGCCGGAGCAACACGGCCCCTCCCCGGATTGCCTCCGCGGGGCCGTCTCAGGGACGGGCCGGGGCCGAACAGGGTCACTCTACCGCTTCGAGTGTGCCACCGCGGAGACGGCGAACTGGTCGCCACGCTGAGACATTCCTGAATACATGTCCAGGCTCGCGGCCGCCGGGGCGAGGAGCACCGTGTCACCGGGCCGAGCCTGACGCGCCGCGAACCCGACGACCTCGTCCATCGCCTGCACCGGGTCGGTGGAGTCAGACACGAAGACCGGCACGTCCGGGGCCAGGCGCTCCAGCGCGTCGCGCACGATACCGCGGTCGACGCCCATGATTCCCACTGCGCGGAATTGCTCCGCGTGGTCCCTCACCAGCTCGTCGACGGGCGCCCCCTTGAGCTGGCCTCCGGCAATCCACACCACGGTTCCCACGCCCTCCAGAGCGGAGTGCGCGGCGTGCGGGTTCGTCGCCTTGGAATTGTCCACCCAGTCCACTCCCCCGGCGCTGTGCACCACCGCACCGCGGTGGCCCTCCACCCGGTAGGAGTCGAGCGCGGACTGGATGCGCTCGGGACGCACGCCCCGGGCATGGGCGGCGGCGGCGGCAGCGAGGGCATCGTAAACACCGGCGACACCCGCCGGCTCGATGCCCGTGGCGCTGGCCAGGTCCGTGGTCAGCCCCTCACGCTTGACCACGATGCGCCCGTCCGACACTCCCACCTGGTTCTCCCCTGGCTCGGAGAGGGTGAAACCGATGATGTCGTCCCGGCCCGTCTCCCCGACAAGGCGCACGACCTCGGGATCGTCGATGCCCGCAACGGCGACGGGCGCGCGCAACACCTTCGCCTTGTCCGCCCCGTAGGCGGCGAAGGAACCATGCCAGTCGATGTGGTCCTCCGCGAGGTTGAGCAGGATTCCCGCGTCGGGCACGAGCTGGCTGGACCAGTGCAGCTGAAAGCTGGAAAGCTCGGCGACGAGAACGTCCACGCGTTCCGGGTCCAGCAGCGCGTCGCTGATCGCCGTGCCGATGTTGCCGCACGCCACCGCGCGCAGCCCCGTGTCCCGTCCGGCCTCGCGCATCATGGCGGCGAGCATTCCGGTGGTCGTTGTCTTGCCGTTCGTGCCCGTCACTGCGAGCCACGTGCGGGACGGGCCGAACACCGCCGCGCGGTCGAGCCGGAAGCACAGCTCGACATCGCCGATCACTTCCACCCCGGCCTCCGCGGCCGCGACGAGGAGCGGCGAATCGGGGCGCCATCCGGGGGAGGTGACGACGAGGCTGGTGCCACCCAGCATCGTCTGGGCCTCGGCGGTGGAAACGGCGGGGGCGCCCGTTTCGCGCGTCACCCGCCCGCGGTTCTCCGCATTGTCGTCAGCCACGGTGAGGTTCACGCCCAGGCGGGCGAGGAGCCGCGCCGCGCCCAGACCGGACACCCCGCCACCGGCGAGAAGGACGCTGCCCCGCAGCTCGGCCGGAATCGCCGATGCGTTGAAGGTCCCACCCATCAGTTCACCGCCCCGGTCAAAGAAAGCCACTCGCCGTAGAAGATGGCCAGGCCGAGCGCCACCGCCATCGCGGAGAGGAGCCAGAACCGGACGACCACGGTCGTCTCCGGCCATCCGCCGTTTTCGAAGTGGTGGTGGAACGGCGCCATGCGGAACACGCGCCTGCCCGTGGTCCGGAACGCCACCACCTGGATCACGACGGAAGCAGCCTCCAGCACGAACAGTGCGCCGATGATCACCATGAGCAGCTCGGTCTTACTCGCCACGGACAACCCGGCCACCAACCCTCCGAGGGCAAGGGAGCCCGTGTCGCCCATGAAGATCTTCGCGGGGGCCGCGTTCCACCAGAGGAAGCCGATGGTCGCGCCGAAGCCGGCGGCCGCGAGCGTCGCCAGTTCCAGCGGGTCGCGTACGTCGTAGCAGCCCGGGCCCGGCGAAATCGAGCAGGACTGGCGGAACTGCCAGAAGGTGATGGCGGTGTACGCGGCCATGACGAAGGCGGTGGTCCCGGACGCGAGCCCGTCCAGCCCGTCCGTCAGGTTCACCGCATTGGACCAGGCGGCCAGCAGGATGTAGATGAAGACGAGGAAGACCACGAGCCCGATGATCCCGCCGGCGGCGGCGAAGTCGAGGATCTCCATGTCGCGGACGAAGCTCAGCGACGTCGAACCCGGCGTGATCCCCTCCTCGTTGGGGAAGCGGAGGAGCAGCAGGCCGAAGGCCAGGGAGATGACCAGCTGCGCGACCAGCTTTGCCGTCTTGTTCAACCCCAGGTTGCGCTTCATGAACAGCTTGATCCCGTCATCGGCGAAACCGACCGCACCCAGGGAGAGTGTCAGACCCAGGACGATCCACCCCGAGGCCGTGAAGGCCGTGTGCCCGGTCGACAGGGCCCACAGTCCACCCGCGAAGTACCCGAGCACGATTGCGGCGATGATGGCGATGCCGCCCATCGTCGGGGTGCCCCGCTTGCGGGCGTGGGAGGCGGGGCCGTCCTCGCGGATTTCCTGGCCCATCTCGCGGCGGTGGAAGTACCGGATGAGCACCGGGGTGAGGAAGATGGCCACGAGGAAGCTGACGATCCCCGCGATGATGATCTGAACCATGTGCGTGTTTACCGTGTTCCCTTGTCGATGTTCGTGCCGCGGCTGGAGCCCGTCTTCAGGTTATGCCCCTCGAGGAGCCGCTCCGCAACGCCCCACAGACCCACCGAGTTGGAGGCCTTGACCAGCACGACGTCGCGCGCCTCGCGCTCCTGCCAGCCTTCCTCCCCCGCCGGCGGGGCGGCCAGAATCTCCTCTACCGCCCCGGCGGCCTCGTCCACCCCTCCAACGGGGATGGTGCGGATCCCGCGGGAGCGGGCCCGATCCTCCAGGGCGCGCATCTCCGGGCTGTTCCCCACCGCCACGAGGTGGGTGACGTGGTAGCGGGCGATTTCGTCACCGAGGTCGCGGTGGCGTTCCACCGAGTCCGCGCCGAGCTCGCTCATTTCCCCCAGCACCGCGATGGAGCGCACGCCGGGGCGCGCCGCCGCGGTGTACCCCAGCGCCGCGATGCCCGCGCGCATGGAGTCCGGGTTGGCGTTGTAGGCGTCATTGATCACGGTCACGCCGTCGGCGCGGGTGTTGACGTCCATCCTGTTGACGGAGACGCCGTGCGCCTCGCTGAGCGCGCGGGCGACGGTCCCGGCGGGGATGCCGGATTCGATGCCCACTGCGGCGGCGGCGAGCGCATTGGAGACCTGGTGTGCGCCGAAGACGTTGAGGCGCACCCGCTGCGGTTCGTTGCCCGGGGAATGCAGCGTGAAGGTGGCGCGGGCGACATCGTCTAGCTCGATGTCGGTGGCGAAGTACTCGGCGTCACGCGACTCGGTGGAAAAACGCACGACCCGGGCCCGGGTGCGCGGGGCCATCCCGATCACGAGGTCGTCGTCGGCGTTGAGGATCGCGATGCCGCCGTTGCCGGCGTCGGGAAGCGCCTCGACGAGCTCGCCCTTCGCCTGCGCGATGTTCTCGCGCGAGCCGAACTCGCCCAGGTGCGCGGAGCCGACGTTGAGCACCACGCCGATGCGGGGCGGAGCGATGGTGGCCAGGTGGGCGATGTGGCCAATGTTGCGCGCCGACATCTCGGCGACGAGGAAGTCCGTGGTTTCGGTGCAGCGCAGCACCGTGTAGGGGTGGCCGATCTCGTTGTTGAAGGAGCCGGGGGGCGCGACGGTCTCGCCCGCGGTGGAGAGCACGGCGGCGATGAGGTCCTTGGTCGAGGTCTTGCCCGCGGAACCGGTCACACCGGTGATGGAGAGACCGTGGTGGGCTGTCAGCTCGCGGGCGACGTGGGCCGCGAGTGCGGACATCCCGGCGACGACGGCCGAGACGGAACCGGTCGGGTCGTTCGCCGCGAGGTCCGAGTTGTCGCCCTCGCGGCGCTGAACCGGCGGTACGACGACGGCGGGGGCGTCGACGTCGCGCGCGGCGAGCACCGCGGCGGCGCCCTGCTCCACGGCGGCACCCGCGAAGTCGTGCCCGTCGGCACGCGCGCCGGCGAGGGCGACGAAGAGACCGCCCTCGGCGACCTTGCGTGAGTCGAACTCCACGAAGCCGGTGACTTTCGCCCCCGGTTCGGCGTGCCCGTTCAGCTCCCCGCCCGTAATGGCGGCGATCTCCTGCAGCTCAAGCGGGATCATCGGTTGCCCCTTTTCCGTGCGCCTTCGTTGTCATTCATGCCGTTGTGCTTATCGACGCCCTCACCGTAACCGTTTTCGTCCAGCGCGCGCCGCATCTCGACGCGGTCGTCGAAGGGGTGCGTCGTGGTGCCGACGATCTGGCCCACCTCGTGGCCCTTGCCCACCACGATCACCGCGTCACCGGGGCGCGCCCATGCCACGAGCTGGTCGATGGCCTCCGCGCGGGAACCGCACTCGCGGATCTCCGCGCGCGTGCCCGCCCCGTGCGCCCCCTCGAGGACGGACGCGCGGATGGCTGCCGGGTCCTCGGTGCGCGGGTTGTCGTCGGTGACGATGACGA
>NZ_DDJO01000022.1 GCF_002339505.1 Corynebacterium sp. UBA2622 | reverse complement strand
CGCAGCGCTGGCGGGCAGGGTCGCCGGGTCGCCCCCGGGGGCGGCCAGGGCGTGCAGCTCACCCGTGGCGGCCTCCGCCCCCTCGCCTGGACCCACAGGCGGTTGCGACTCCGCCCGGGCCACCATGTCGGTGAGCGCCAGGGCGCGCGGTTGCAGTTCCGTCTCCAGCCGGGTGACGCGTTCCTGCGCCCGGGCGAGTGTTTCCACCGTGGCGGCCGCGATGTCTGCCAGGGCACCGGGCGCGGTCAGCGGGTTCATCAGCAGCGGGATGAGGGAGGTGACGCGGGCGTGGTAATGCGAGGCTAGCTGGAGGAGGTCCGCGCCCGCGGCCGCGACGATCGCCGCGGCGGCCGCGGCGGACTCCCCGATGAGGCTCTTGTCGCCGGCGAGCAGTTCGGCCGCGCCGAGGATGCGGGTAGGGTCCGCCCCCACGAGGGCCGCGAGGTCCTCGGCAGCGCCCAATAGTGGGGACGCTCCAATGGTGGGGAGAGGGATGGGTTCTGGGATGCGGGAGAGGACGGCGCTGGTCACGTCGGCGGGTCTGGTCACGGCAGCTGCACCTCCAGGGCACGGCCCAGGCGGGAATCAACGTTGACGGCGGCATCACTGGTGGTGTCCATGACATCTGCCAGCCGCACCGCCTCCCCGCGGAGGGCATCGTTGCTTGCGTTGACGTTTGCCACTGCCGCACTGAAGGCGTCGGCGAAGGCGCGCACGGGGCCCACGGCGGGCGGGCCACAGGTGGCGAGCGGGACGAGCGCGGAGGCGTCGGCGCGCAGAGAGGCGGTCAGTGACGACACCGCGGCGGGGTCGATCAGGAACGTGGTGAGCGGGGCTTCTAGCGGAGACCTCATGGCCGTATTGGACGGCGCACCACGCACAAAGGTTCCCTTCCCGCCCCGCGCAGTGGTTCACTGCCTGTGCGTGCGGGGCGTTAGCATGGTGGGCATGGACATCACCGTCGTCGACCACCCGCTCGCCGCCGCCCGGCTGACCATCATGCGCGACGCACGCAGCGACAACGCCGCGTTCCGCGCCGCCCTCGCCGACCTCGGCGCGATGCTCATCTACGAGGCCTCCCGCGGCCTGGAGGTCGAGAACTTCGAGTGCGCCACCCCGGTGGCCACCACCCAGGGCCAGAGGCTGGCCCAGCCCCCGATCATCGTTCCGGTCATCCGCGCGGGGCTCGGCATGATTGATCCCGCCCTGTCCATGATCCCCGACGCGCAGGTCGGTTTCATCGGCCTGGCCCGCGACGAGGTAACGCACGAGCCCGTGCCGTATCTCGAGGCGCTGCCGGAGGACTTGTCCGGCCAGCCCGTCTTCCTCGTGGACCCGATGCTTGCCACGGGCGGCTCCCTCGTCCACGCCATCCGCCTCCTCCAGGACCGGGGAGCGGACAACATCACCTGCGTGTGCATGGTCTCGGCCCGTCCGGGCGTCGCGAAGCTCGAGGCTCTCGGGGCGCCGATCCGGCTGGTCACGGCCGCCATCGATCCGGACCTCAACGACGACGCCTACATCGTGCCGGGGCTCGGGGACGCGGGAGACCGCCTGTACGGCCCGCGCAACATCAACCTGTAGTAGCCTCAGGCTCGTTACGGGGGCCGGCCCCCGGGGGGACGTACGGCACGAGCAGCAGGGGGCTGTGATGGTTGGCGTGTTGCCGCAGATGTACTGGGCCAGTTACGGGTTCGCGCTCTCGGCGCGGTTGCGCACGCTGCGTGGCATGCGCGGGCTCACGCAGCGACGGCTTGCGGAGCTGTCCGGGGTTTCGCGAAGCCTCATCTCCAACCTCGAGCGCAACCACTACAACTGCGCCCGCAGTGCCGACCCGACGCTGTCAACCCTCTACCGCCTCGCCCACGCCCTGCACGTGCCGCCGGCGGCACTTCTCCCCGGGGTGGGCGAGGCGGTGGGGGAGAGGTGTCGCGAGCGCGCCGGGGCCCTGCCCGAGGTGGCCGTTGTCTGGCCGAGCGCCCCCGAGGACACCGCCCGCTTCGAGGCGGCCTACCTCATCGCCGGACCGGTGCAGGACCCGCCGGGCTTCGAGCTGGCGCTCGAGGTTTTTCCGGGTGCAACCGGCCCGGCTGGCGCCGCTCAGGCGCCCGGCCCGGCCCACACCCCCGGCCTCCCCGCCCCCACGCGCGCTTTACGTGCTGAAAGGCGTGCTTGGTAGACTTTCCCCGCAGATGGGGCACCCCGAACGCCCCGACCACTGCAACAGGAGGAAGACCGTGCGCGTAGCCGCCGATGTCAGCGCTTGGCTGGAGAAGAACCGTGACACGGTCATCGGCTGGCGCCGCCACCTGCACGCGCACCCGGAGTTGTCGAACCACGAGGTGGCCACCACCCGGTTCATCTCCGACGTGCTCACGGACCACGGGCTGAGCCCCGTGCCGTTCCCCGGAACCGGCCTGTACGTCGATCTCGGGCCGAAGTCGGGTGACCGGCTGGCGTTCCGCGGCGACATCGACGCACTGGGTGTTGCGGAACTGACGGGCCTGGAGTACGCCTCGGGCACACCCGGTGTCTCGCACGCCTGCGGCCACGACATCCACACCACCATCATGCTGGCGCTGGCCTGCGCGCTGGCGGAGGTGGAGCTGCCCTGCGGCATCCGCATCATCTTCCAGCCGGCCGAGGAGGTCATGGGCAGCGGGGCCGTGGACGTGATCGAGTGGGGTGGGTTGCACAACGTCGCGGCCATCTACGCCCTGCACGTGGAGCCCACCCTGCGCGTGGGCCAGATCGGTGTGCGCGCCGGGGCGATCACCTCCGCGGCCGACATCCTCAGCGTCGAGGTGACCGGGCCGGGCGGGCACACCTCGCGGCCGCAGATGACGGCGGATGTGGTCTACGCCCTGGGGGCGCTGATCACACAGCTGCCGGCGCTGCTGTCGCGCCGCATCGACCCCCGCACCGGCACCGTGATCGTGTTCGGCAACGTCGAAGCCGGCATCGCCGCGAACGCCATTCCGGAGCGCGGCATCGTGCGCGGCACGATCCGCACCGCTGACATCGCCACCTGGCGCGGCCTGGAGTCCCTTGTCTCGGAGCTCATCGAGCAGATCGTCGCTCCCACCGGGTGCGGCTTCAGGCTGAATTACGAGAGGGGCGTCCCGCCCGTGCTCAACGACGACGTGGCGACCGCCCTCATCGTCTCCGCCGGGCGGGCGATCGACCCCCACGCCGTCGTGGCGGCGCAGCAGTCCTCGGGGGGCGAGGACTTCTCCTGGTACCTGGAGCACGTTCCCGGTTCGATGGTGCGCCTCGGCGCCTGGTCGGGCAAGGGTGCGAAGCAGGACCTGCACCGCGGAGACCTCGATGTCGACGAGCGGTGCATCGGAGTGGGTGTGCGCCTTTTCGGCTCCCTCGTGGACAAGTACTTCGCTGCAGTCGCAAGTGATGGGGGCGCCCTGTACACTGGCAGCTGATTTTAGACTGAAATCCCCGCCCCCGCCCGCGTGCGTGGTGTATAGGGCGGAGAGGGTCAATTGCCCCCGGTAGCCCCGTGGGATTCCCCGTAACAAACGCGGCAGGAGCTGCGGGAACGACATGGTGGCGCATGCGCCACGAAAAGGAGAAGAACCAGGTGTCAAAGAAGATCGTCATCATCGGTGGTGGCCCGGCCGGTTACGAGGCCGCGCTTGTGGGTTCCAAGTACGGCGCGGACATCACCCTGGTGGAGGATCGCGGCATCGGCGGCTCCGGCATCAACCTTGACGTGGTGCCCTCCAAGGGCTTCATCGCGGGCGCGAACATCAAGACCGACCTGCGCCGCGCGGACGACATGGGCCTCAACCACGGCTTGGGTGAGGCCCGCCTCCTTTTCACCGCGCTGAACAACCGCGTGGTGGCGCTCGCCTCCGAGCAGTCGCGCGATATCCGCCTCCAGCTGGAGCGCGCCGGCGTGAAGATCGTGCGGGGCAAGGGGTGCTTCTCGACGTCCCAGACAGGCCACACCACCCACAGCGTCAAGGTGACCTATCCGAACGGCGAGTTCGAGCGCCTCGACGCCGACATCGTCCTCGTGTGCACGGGCGCGAACCCCCGCGTGCTCAAGGGCGCGGAGCCGGACGGGGAGCGCATCCTCAACTGGCGCCAGATCTACGACCTCATTGAGCAGCCCGAGCACCTCATCGTGGTCGGCTCCGGCGTGACCGGTGCGGAGATGGTTTCCGCCTTCGCCGAGCTGGGCATCAAGGTGACCATGGTGTCGTCCGGCAGCCGCATCCTGCCGCACGACGACGCCGACGCCGCCGACGTGCTGGAGAAGGTCCTCGCCGAGCGAGGTGTGTCCCTGGTCAAGGACGCCTACGCGGACTCGGTGGTCAACACCGGCGATGGCGTCGTCGTGACGACCAAGGACGGCCGCGAGATCCGCGGCAGCCACGCGCTGATGTCCATCGGCTCCATCCCCAACACCGCCGACCTCAACCTCGAGGGCGCGGGCGTGGCGACGACCCCCTCCGGCCACATCCACGTCGACCGCGTCTCGCGCACCAACGTGCCCGGCATCTACGCGGCGGGCGACTGCTCCGACCTCATGCCGCTGGCCTCGGTGGCTGCAATGCAGGGACGCATCGCCATGCACCACTCCCTCGGCGAGGGCGTCGAGCCGCTGCGCCTGAAGACGGTGGGCAACGCGGTGTTCACCCGCCCGGAGATCGCCGCGGTGGGCGTGAGCGAGAAGCAGATCGCCAACGGCGAGGTCGATGCCGACGTGATCAAGCTCAACCTCTCCACCAACCCGCGCGCCAAGATGCGCTCCCTGCAGCACGGCTTTGTCAAGCTCTTCGCGCGCAAGGGCTCCGGCCAGGTCCTCGGCGGCGTCATCGTCGCGCCGACGGCCTCGGAGCTCATTCTCTCGCTGACCATCGCGGTGACCAACAACCTCACGGTGACTCAGCTGGCGGAGTCCATGGCCGTCTACCCGTCGCTGTCGGGCTCGATCACCGAGGCCGCCCGCCGCCTGGTCACCAACACCGACCTGGACTAACCGGGCTCCCTCAGCCCGGCCGCAGCGCCGGGAACGCCCGCTGGGGGCAGCGCGTGCGGGGGCACGTCTCGCAGCCCGGCCCGATGGGGGTGGCCGAGGCGGGGGAGAGGTCCAGCCCGTCCGCGTAGACCAGGCGGCCCGCGTGGGCGAGGTCGCACCCGAGTGCCACCGCGTTTTCCTGCCGCGGGGCGCCGAAGCCCGCTGTGGGGCCCTGCACCATGCGTGCCACCCAGAGGTAGGCCTCCCCGTCGGGCATGACGGAAAGCTGCCGCGTCACCCGGTTTGGGGTGTCGAAGGCCCGGTGCACCACCCACAGGGGGCACGTTCCGCCGGACACCGCGAAGGGGAACGACGTGGTGGACTGCCGCTTGGAGATGTTTCCCGCCCGGTCGGTGCGGATGAAGAAGAACGGCACGGCCCCCGCCCCCGGGCGCTGGAGGGTGCCCAGCCGCTGGCAGGTGGACTCGAAGCTGGTGCCGAAGCGCGCGGAGACGACCTCGATGTCGTAGCGCGTTTCCTCCGCGGTCTCGAGGATTTCCGCGTAGGGCATGGTTACGGCGGCGGCGAAGTACTGGCACAGGCCGTGCCGGGCGATGCCGCGGGCCGGGGATTGGCCGGCGGTTCCGGGGTGGGCGTCGAGGTGGGCGTCGATAAGCGCGCCCTGCGTGAGCGAGCCGTAATGGTAGGCGAGCTCGAAGCACTGCTGTGCCTCCGTCAACCCCGTGCGCAGCCGCACCTCGCGCGAGACGGGGTCGAGCTGCGAGCGCGGTCCCTCCGTGGGCTGGTTGAAGCGCACGGTGTAACCGAGGTCCTGGTCGAAGGCCGAGGCGATACGCGTGAGCCGCAGCTGCCTGCCGCGTGCCCGCCCGGCGAGCTCCTCGGCGTTGACATCGAGGTCGTGGAAGTAGTTGCGGTTCTCCTGGAAGAAGTTGCGAACCTCCACGTAGGGGTTGCGGACGGCACCCCCGAGGGTGTCGGGGAGGGCGAGGATCGCGTCGGCGAGGGCGGGATAGCGCGTGGCGACGTCCGTGAGCACGTCGCCGGGCACCGCCGGCAGAAGCCCGGTGAGCTCCGCGACGGTGCGCCGCTCGTCGTCGCCGGAGAAGTACGTCGGGTCCAGGTTGAAAGTGCGCGAGAGCTGGACGAGGACGGAGACGGTGAGCGGGCGCTGGTCGTTTTCCAGCTGGTTGAGGTAGCTGGTGGAAATGCCGAGGTGCTTCGCCATGTCCATCTGCGTGAAACCGCGCTGCTGGCGCAGCGTCCGAATTTTGCCCCCCGCGAAGTGCTTCGCCACCCGTGGACCCGCCCTCTCTGCCCGCTGAACTGTAATTTTGCCGGTTTTACAAAACCGTCTGTTTTCTACCGCATAATTTTACACTTTTAAAAATGACGGGCGCCATAGTTGCGGACCTACTATGAGGTGCACCATTGAAACTCGCGACGTGAGGAGCATGTCACCCCATGATCAACCACGAAGTACGTACCCACCGCTCCGCGGAGGAATTCCCGATCGAGGAGCACCTCGCCTACAAGGTGGCCAAGGTCGCCGCGGACCCGGTTGAGGTCCCGGAGGACACCAAGGAGATGATCATCAACCGGATCATCGACAACGCCTCCGTCGCCGTAGCATCCTACGCCCGCCGCCCCGTCACCTCCGCACGCGTCATGGCCCAGGCCCACCCGGTGAACAAGGGTGGCGCGCTGATCTTCGGCGTGGACGGCAACTACTCCGCCGAGTGGGTGGCCCTCGCCAACGGCACCGCCGTGCGCGAGCTCGACTTCCACGACACCTTCCTGGCCGCCGAATACTCCCACCCCGGCGACAACATCCCGCCGATGATCGCCGTGGCGCAGCACAAGGGCCTCGACGGCAAGGCCCTGATCCGCGGCATCGCCACCGGCTACGAGATCCAGGTCAACCTGGTCAAGGGCATCTCCCTCCACGAGTTCAAGATCGACCACGTCGCGCACCTCGGCCCCTCGGTGGCCGCCGGCATCGGCTCCATGCTCGACCTCGACGTGGACACCATCTACCAGGCGGTCGGCCAGGCCCTGCACACCACCACCGCCACCCGCCAGTCCCGCAAGGGCCTGATCTCCTCCTGGAAGGCCTACGCCCCGGCATTCGCGGGCAAGATGGCCATCGAGGCGGTTGACCGCGCGATGCGCGGCGAGGGCGCACCGGCCCCCATCTGGGAGGGCGAGGACGGCGTCATCGCCTGGCTGCTCCACTCCCCGGACCGCACCTACGTTGTGCCGCTTCCGGCCGACGGCGAGGAGAAGCGCGCGATCCTGGAGACCTACACCAAGGAGCACTCCGCCGAGTACCAGGCGCAGGCCCCGATCGACCTGGCGCGCCGCATGAAGCAGACCATCGCCGACGCCGGCAAGTCCACCGCCGACATCGAGTCCATCGTCCTGCATACCTCGCACCACACCCACTACGTCATCGGCACCGGTGCGAACGACCCCCAGAAGATGGACCCCAAGGCCTCCCGCGAGACCCTGGACCACTCCATCATGTACATGTTCGCCGTCGCCCTCGAGGACGGGACCTGGCACCACGTCGACTCCTACACCCCGGAGCGCGCCAACCGCCCCGAGACGGTCGAGCTGTGGCATAAGATCTCCACCGTCGAGGACCCGGAGTGGACCCGCCGCTACCACTCCACCGACCCGAACGAGAAGGCCTTCGGTGCCAAGGCCGTGGTCACCTTCAAGGACGGCTCCGTCATCGAGGACGAGATGGCTGTCGCCGACGCCCACCCGCTCGGCGCCCGCCCGTTCGGCCGCGAGGACTACATCCGCAAGTTCCGCACCCTCGCCGAGGGTGTTGTCGCCCCGGAGGAGCAGGACCGCTTCCTCGCCGCAGCCCAGGGCCTTGAGACCCTGACCGACCTGCGCGAACTCAACATCGTCGTCACCGAGGAAGCCGCCGCCAAGGCTCCCGCAACCCCGGAGGGAATCTTCTGATGTTCACCCCTGATAAAACCGTGCACGAGCGCCGCCTGGCGCTGCGCGAGTCGCTCAACTCCTCCACCATCACCAAGATGCCGGGCGCGTTCTCCCCGCTGGTCGCGCGTCTCATCGAGGACAACGGCGGCTTCGAGGGCGTTTACGTCTCCGGCGCCGTCGTGGCCAACGACCTCGGCCTGCCGGACATCGGCCTGACCACCCTCACCGAGGTGGCCAACCGCTCCCGCCAGATCGCCCGCGTGACCAACCTGCCCGTCCTCGTCGACGCCGACACCGGGTTCGGCGAGCCCATGAGTGCCGCACGCACCGTCTCCGAGTTCGAGGCGGCCGGCCTGGCCGGTCTCCACCTCGAGGATCAGGTCAACCCCAAGCGGTGCGGGCACCTCGACGGCAAGGAGGTCGTGCCGCGCGACCTGATGATCCGCCGGATCACCGCCGCGGTGCGCGAGCGCTCGGACGACGCCTTCGTCATCTGTGCCCGCACCGACGCCGCCGGGATCGAGGGCATCGACGAGGCCATCGAGCGCGCCAAGGCCTATGCCGACGCCGGCGCCGACATGATCTTCACCGAGGCCCTGTACTCGGAGGAGGACTTCGCCACCTTCCGTGCCGCCGTCGACATCCCGCTTCTGGCCAACATGACGGAGTTCGGCAAGACCAACCTCCTGTCCGCCGGCCGCCTCGAGGAGCTCGGTTACAACGCGGTGATCTGGCCGGTGACCACCTTCCGCACCGCGATGGGCCAGACGGAGGCCATGCTCAAGGACATCGCCGCCACGGGTACCCAGGAGTCCTGGCTGGACAAGATGCAGCACCGCTCCCGCCTCTACGAGCTCGTCAAGTACGACGAGTACAACCAGTTCGACCAATCGGTGTTCACCTACTCCGTGGACACCTACAGCCAGAAGTTCGAGAAGTAAGGAGAGCACCATGTCTGATCAGGAAGTCAGGAAGGGCCTCTACGGTGTCGTCGCCGACTACACCGCCGTGTCGAAGGTGAACCCGGAGACCAACTCCCTTCTGTACCGCGGGTACCCCGTCCAGGAGCTGGCGGACAAGGTCTCGTTCGAGGAGGTCGCCCTCCTCCTGTGGAACGGTGAGCTTCCCACGGAGACCGAGCTGGCCGAGTTCTACGAGAAGGCCCGCGCCCGCCGCGGCCTCGACCCGGAGCTCATCGCCGTCATCGAGGCCATGCCGAAGGACTGCCACCCGATGGACGTTCTGCGCACGGCCGTGTCCTTCCTGGGCTCGCGCGACGAGTACAAGTTCACCCCCAACGCGGACCACATCCGCGACATCGCGCTGACGCTGCTGACCAAGCTGCCGACGATCGTTGCCCTCGACATCCGCCGCCGCCGCGGCGACAGCTACATCGAGCCGGACCCGGAGAAGGGTTACGCGGAGAACTTCCTCTGGATGGTCTTCGGCGACGGTGAGGGCTCCCCGGCGACGATCCCCTCGGACATCGAGGCCTTCGAGAAGTCGATGATCCTCTACGCCGAGCACTCCTTCAACGCCTCGACGTTCACCGCCCGCGTGATCACCTCGACCAACTCGGACACCTGGTCCGCCGTCACCGGCGCGATCGGCGCCCTCAAGGGCCCGCTGCACGGCGGTGCGAACGAGTACGTCATGCACAACTTCGTCGAGATCGGCGACGTGGACAAGACGGAGGAGTGGACCCTCAACAAGCTCAAGAACAAGGAGCTTGTGATGGGCTTCGGCCACCGCGTGTACAAGAAGGGCGACTCCCGTGTTCCCACCATGGAGGCCTGCTTCAAGAAGCTCGCCTCCGAGCACGAGGATCGCGACGCCAACAAGTGGGTCGAGATGTACGACATCATGGCCAAGACCATGTACGAGAACACCTCGATCAAGATCATGCCGAACCTGGACTTCCCGGCCGGGCCGTCCTACTACATCCTCGGCTTCGACATCGAGTTCTTCACCCCGCTGTTCGTGATGGCCCGCATCACCGGCTGGACCGCCCACATCCTGGAGCAGTACGAGAACCCGACGATCATCCGCCCGCTCGCGGCCTACAACGGCCCCGAGGAGCGCCACGTCGAGGGACGCGGCTAACCCCGCCTCCCCCCGCAGCCGCGGGTAGACCGGACCGACCCTGCGCCCCCCCGCCGGGTCGGTCCACCTCTTTGGAGGGGAACCTCTCCGTCAAACGGACGCCGCGGCACGTGAAAGTGCCCGTTTTGCGTAGAATTGATACGTCGACCGCGTCAGTTGCGCGCCCGCGCAGCCCGCGTTGTAAGCGAAAGGAATACTGCCAGTGACCACGTCACTTCCGTCATTCAACAAGATCCTCGTCGCTAACCGCGGTGAGATCGCGGTCCGCGCCTTCCGCGCGGCGTTCGAGACGGGTGCGAAGACCGTCGCCGTCTACCCGAGGGAGGACCGCAACTCCTTCCACCGCCCGTTCGCCGACGAGGCCGTCCAGATCGGGGAGGAGGGCCAGCCGGTCCGCGCCTACCTCGACATCGACGAGATCATCGCCGCCGCGAAGAAGACGGGTGCCGACGCCATCTACCCCGGTTACGGTTTCCTCTCCGAGCGGGCCCAGCTCGCCCGGAAGTGCGACGAGAACGGCATCAAGTTCATCGGCCCGAGCGCGGCCACCCTGGACCTCACGGGTGACAAGTCCGCCGCCGTCCACGCCGCCGAGCGGGCCGGGCTGCCCACGCTGAAAGACTCCGAGCCCTCCGCCGACCCGGCCCAGCTGGCCGAGTACGCCAAGGAATTCGAGTTCCCGGTGTTCGTCAAGGCGGTTGCCGGCGGCGGCGGGCGCGGCATGCGGTTCATCGAGCGCCAGGAGGACGTCGAAAAGCTCGCCGCCGAGGCCTCCCGCGAGGCGGAGGCCGCGTTCGGCGACCCCCACGTCTACATCGAGCGCGCAGTGATCAACCCGCAGCACATCGAGGTGCAGATCCTCGCCGACTCGCAGGGCAACGTCATGCACCTGTTCGAGCGCGACTGCTCCCTGCAGCGCCGCCACCAGAAGGTCGTCGAGATCGCCCCGGCGCAGCACATCACCGAGGAGCAGCGCCAGCAGATCTGCGAGGACGCGGTCAAGTTCTGCCGGGAGATCAACTACGAGGGAGCCGGCACGGTCGAGTTCCTCGTGGACGAGAACGGCAGGCACGTCTTCATCGAGATGAACCCGCGCGTGCAGGTCGAGCACACGGTGACCGAGGAGGTCACCGGTGTGGACATCGTCCGCTCCCAGATGTACATCGCCGCCGGTGCGTCGCTGGAGGACCTTGGCCTGAGCCAGGACACCGTCACCCTCACCGGCGCCGCCCTGCAGTGCCGCATCACCACGGAGGACCCGGCCAACGGCTTCCGCCCGGACTCCGGCCTGATCACCGGCTACCGCTCGCCGGGCGGCGCCGGCGTGCGTCTCGACGGCTCCGTGGGCGTGGGCACCGAGATCACCCCGAACTTCGACTCCCTGCTGGTCAAGATGACCTGCCGCGGCAAGGACTTCCAGATCGCCGTGGACCGCGCCCTGCGCGCCCTCAACGAGTTCAGCGTCACCGGCGTGTCCACCAACATCGGCTTCCTCCGCGCGCTGCTGTCCGACCCGGACTTCCGCTACAAGCGCATCAACACCAACTTCATCGCCGAGCACCCGGTGCTGCTGGAAACCCCGGCGGCCACCGATGAGGCGGGGCGCATCCTCGACTACCTGGCCTCGGTAACGGTGAACCAGCCGAACGGCCCGCACCCGACCAGGATCCGCCCGTCGAAGAAGCTCCCCGAGCTCAACTACGAGGGCATGCCCCGCGGCTCCCGCGACGACCTGCTGGAGCTGGGCCCGAAGAAGTGGGCGGAGAAGCTGCGCAAGCAGACCGCCCTGGGCGTGACCGAGACGACCTTCCGGGACGCCCACCAGTCTTTGCTGGCCACGCGCGTGCGCACCAACACGCTGGTCGCTGCGGCGAAGCACGTCGGCCACCTCACCCCCGAGCTGACCTCCGTGGAGGCGTGGGGCGGCGCGACCTACGACGTGGGGATGCGCTTCCTGCACGAGTCGCCCTGGATGCGCCTCGACGAGCTGCGCGAGGCCATGCCGAACGTCAACATCCAGATGCTCCTCCGCGGGCGCAACACGGTCGGCTACACCCCGTACCCGGACTCCGTGACCCGCGCCTTCGTGGACGAGGCGGCCAACTCCGGCATCGACATCTTCCGCATCTTCGACGCGCTCAACGACGTCTCACAGATGCGCCCGGCCATCGACGCCGTCCTGGAGACCAACACGACCGTCGCCGAGGTCGCGATGGCCTACTCGGGCAACCTCCTGGACCCGGCCGAGGACCTTTACACGCTGGACTACTACCTGCGCCTGGCCGAGGAGATCGTCGGCACCGGCGCACACGTCCTGGCCATCAAGGACATGGCCGGCCTGCTGCGCCCGGCTGCGGCCGCCAAGCTGGTCGCCGCCCTGCGCGAGCGCTTTGACCTGCCCGTCCACGTGCACACCCACGACACCGCGGGCGGCCAGCTCGCCACCTACCTCGCCGCAGCCAGCGCCGGGGCGGACGTGGTGGACGTCGCCTCCGCGCCGCTGGCCGGCACGACCTCCCAGCCCTCGATGTCCGCCCTCGTCGCGGCCTTCGCCAACACGGAGCGCGACACTGGGCTCTCCCTCAAGGCGGTGTCCGACCTCGAGCCGTACTGGGAGGCAGTGCGCCAGGTTTACGCCCCGTTCGAGTCCGGCATCCCCGGCCCGACCGGCCGCGTGTACAAGCACGAGATCCCCGGCGGCCAGCTGTCCAACCTGCGCACCCAGGCCAACGCCCTGGGTCTCGGCGACCGCTTCGAGCTCATCGAGGACTATTACGCCGCGGTCAACGAGATCCTCGGCCGCCCGACCAAGGTCACCCCGTCCTCCAAGGTTGTCGGCGATCTCGCGCTCCACCTCGTGGGCGCGGGCGTGGACCCGTACGAGTTCGCGGAGAACCCGCGCAAGTACGACATCCCCGAGTCCGTCATCGGCTTCCTCCAGGGCGAGCTGGGCACCCCTCCGGGCGGCTGGCCGCTGCTGCGCGAGAAGGCGCTGGCCGACCGCTCCGTGGTCGACCACACCGTCCAGGTTCCGGCCGAGCTGGAGAAGGATCTCGCGGGTGAGGACCACAAGGCCCGTCGCGCCGCGCTGGACAAGCTGCTCTTCCCGAAGCAGTACGAGGAGTTCCTCGAGCACCGCCGCACCTTCGGCATCACCGACCAGCTCTCCGACCGCGTGTTCTTCTACGGCCTGGTCGAGGGAGAGGAGACGCTGATCTACTACGGCGAGGTCGACGAGGAGAAGACCCCGCTGGTCGTGCGCCTCGAGGCGATCGGCGACCCGGACGAGAAGGGCATGCGCCAGGTCATCCTCACCGTCAACGGGCAGGTCCGCCCGCTGTTCGTGCGCGACGAGAACGCCGAGTCCACCGTCGCCGAGGTGGAGAAGGCCGACTCGTCCAACCCGGGCCACGTCGCCGCCCCGTTCGCGGGCGTGGTCAACGTGACCGCCAAGGCGGGCGACGAGGTCAAGGAGGGCGACCAGGTGGCCACCATCGAGGCGATGAAGATGGAGGCGTCCATCTCCGCGCCGAAGGACGGCACCGTCGAGCGCGTCGCGCTGACCCAGGCCACCAAGGTCGAGGGCGGCGACCTCGTCGTGGTGATCAGCTAGGCGGCTATACGACACCACAGGAAACCGCCCCGTCCCCCGCTACAGAAGCGGTGGGGGAGGGGCGGTTTTTCGGGCCGTCGGAAAGCGGCTACTTGAGCTCCATGAGCACGGCGGCCTTGTTCACCTGGCCGCCCTCTTCGGCGGCGAGTCCGGTGACCACCCCGGCCTTGTGGGCCTTGACCGGGTTCTCCATCTTCATCGCCTCGAGGACGAGGAGCACGTCGCCCTCGGCCACCTCGTCGCCCTCGGAGACGTTGACCTTAATCACGGTTCCCTGCATGGGGGCGGCGACCGCGTCACCCGAGGCGGTGGCCTGCGTGCCGGAGGAGCGGCGCTTCTTCTTGCGGCGAGGGGCCGCACCCCCGAAGACGAGGGAGGACGGCAGGGCGATCTCGATACGGCGGCCGTTGACCTCCACCGCGAACGTGCGGGTCTCCCCGGCTGCGTCGTCGTCCTCGGGCGCGGCGCCCTCGGTGGAGGCGGGGATCTCGTTGACCCACTCCTCCTCGATCCAGCGGGTGTAGACGTCGAAGGAGCTTCCGCCGCCCACGAAGGCCGGGTCGGCCAGGATGGCCTCGTGGAAGGGGATGACGGTGGGCAGGCCCTTGACCTTGTATTCGGCCAGCGCGCGGCGGGAGCGCTCGATGGCCTCGGTGCGGTTCTCCCCGTAGACGATGAGCTTTGCCAGCATGGAGTCGAACTGGCCGCCGACGGTGGAGCCGGCGCGCACGCCGGAGTCCACGCGCACTCCCGGCCCGGCGGGCTCGGAGTACTCGGTGACGGTACCCGGGGCGGGCATGAAGTTATTGGCGGCGTCCTCGCCGTTGATGCGGAACTCGAAGGCGTGGCCGCGCGGGGTGGGGTCCTCGGTGAAGCGCAGCTTCTCGCCCTGGGCGATGCGGAACTGCTCGCGGACCAGGTCGATACCGGTGGTGGCCTCGGTTACGGGGTGCTCGACCTGCAGGCGGGTGTTGACCTCCAGGAAGGAGATCAGGCCGTCGGCACCGACGAGGTACTCGACGGTACCCGCGCCGTAGTAACCGGCCTCGCGGCAGATCGCCTTGGCGGAGGAGTGGATGGCCTCGCGCTGCTCGTCCGTGAGGAAGGGCGCGGGGGCCTCCTCCACCAGTTTCTGGAAGCGGCGCTGCAGGGAGCAGTCGCGGGTGCCGGCGACGATGACGTTGCCGTGCTGGTCGGCCAGGACCTGGGCCTCCACGTGGCGGGCCTTGTCCAGGTAGCGCTCGACGAAGCACTCGCCGCGGCCGAAGGCGGCCGTTGCCTCGCGGGTGGCCGAGTCGAACAGCTCAGGGATCTCGTCGCGGGAGTAGGCGACCTTCATGCCGCGCCCGCCGCCGCCGAAGGCGGCCTTGATGGCCACGGGAAGACCGTGCTCGTCGGCGAAGGCGAGGACCTCCTCGGCACCCGAGACCGGGTCCTTCGTCCCCGGCGCCATGGGGGCGTTGGCGGCCTCGGCGATGTGCCGGGCGGTGACCTTGTCACCCAGCGCCTCGATGGCGGAGGGGGGAGGACCGATCCACGTCAGCCCGGCATCGATGACGCGCTGGGCGAACTCCGCGTTCTCGGCGAGGAAGCCGTAACCGGGGTGGACGGAGTCCGCGCCGGCCTTCGAGGCGGCGTCGAGGATCTTGTCGATGTCCAGGTAGGACTCGGCCGCGGTGGTGCCGCCGAGGGCGAATGCCTCGTCGGCCATCTCCACGAACGGGGCGGTGGCGTCGGGCTCGGCGTACACGGCCACCGACGCCAGGCCCGCGTCCCTGCAGGCGCGGATGACGCGGACCGCAATTTCACCGCGGTTGGCAATCAGTACCTTCGTCAAAGTAGACACGAATCTATCCCGTCTGTTTCAAATAGTTAGCTCCAGCTAAAAATAACTGAAATCTGGGCGATAATGTTACCGCCCGTCAGCGGGGCGGAGAACATCCGTCCCCCTAACTTACTACTCCGTAGGTTCGGTGTGTGACTTCTCGACGGGGACACGGACCATGTTTCCCCATTCGGCCCATGAGCCGTCGTAAAGCGCGACGTCCTCGAAGCCGAGGATGTTGCGCAGGACGAACCAGGAGTGCGCCGAGCTCTCGCCGAGCTCGCAGTAGGTCACCGTGCGTGCGCCGCGGTCCAGGCGGGAGTAGACGGACTCGATGTCGGCGCGGTTCTTGAAGCGGGCGTTGGGGTAGACGGTGCTGCCCCAGGGGATGTTCACCGCGCCCGGGATGTGCCCGCTGCGCAGGAACCCTGGGGTCTTCCCCGCGCCGGCGGGGCGGGGCGCGCCGGCGTAGAGCTCGGGGGAGCGGGTGTCGATGAGCTGGCGCGGGCGGGCGCGCAGAATCTCACCCGCGAAGCTGCGGATGGGTGCATCGGTGCGTTCGACGACGGGGTAGGTCGAGCGCGGGTAGTCCGGGACCGCGAAGGAGGTGTCGCGCTCCTCGCCCATCCACGCGTCGCGCCCGCCGTCGAGAAGACGCACGTCGGGGTGGCCGAACAGCTCGAAAACCCAGGCCGTGTAGGCGGCCCACCAGTTGGAGCGGTCCCCGTAGACCACCACGGTGTCCCCGCGGGAGATGCCGCGGGAGCTCATCAGCTCGGCGAAGGCGGCGCCGTCGATGAAGTCGCGGCTGACGGGGTCGTTCAGGTCGCGCTCCCAGTCGATGCGCACCGCCCCCGGGATGTGGCCGATGTCGTAGAGGAACGCGTCCTCGTCGCTCTCCACCACCTTGAGCCCGTCCACCCCCAGGCGGGCCGAGAGCCACGCCGCGGAGACGAACTTCTCCGGGTGCGCGAACTCCTGAAACAGCGGATTCGGATCGAACTCGATCCCCATGAGCCACCTTCCCTTAACGTGCGCGGCGCGCACCTCTGCTACGCCCAACTTTCTTCCCGCCCAACCTTACCCGGGCCCCCGCCGGGCGGTGACGGCTTCGCGGGGCCCGCAGGCCCTGTGAGCTTAAACACCATCGGCGGACTCGACCAGCGGGGGCCACAGGGGGCCCCTAAAGTTTTACGGGGAACGCGCGGGAGGCGTGTGAGGCCTCCCTCCTGGGTTCCTCTCCAGCACACGACCGAAAGGGAATCCAGTGCACAAGGCAATCGTCATCTTCGAGGTCGAGGGTGGCTCCGACAAGTACATCAACGGCCACCGCCGGGACACAATGCCCATCGCCAACGCCCTGCGCGACAGGGGCTGGCGCGCCGAGGTGGTCTACTACCGCCCCGAGTGGAAGGACGACCTGTACAAGTACGTCTCCGAAAATTTCGACGGCTACATCTCGCGCGTCAACCCCGGCAACATCCCCGGCGGTGAGAAGGGGTACTTCGAGCTGCTGACCAGTCTCTCCGTCGCGGGCCTGGTGGGCATGTCCACCCCGGGCGAGATGATGGCGTACGGAGCCAAGGACGCGCTGGTCAAGCTCAAGGACACCGACCTGGTGCCCTCCGACACGGCCGCCTACTACGACGTGGACACCTTCCACCGCACCTTCCCGACCTCGCTGTCCTACGGCGAGCGCGTGCTCAAGCAGAACCGCGGTTCCACGGGCTCGGGCATCTGGCGGGTGCGCATCGCCGACCCGGAGATCGCCGCTGCCGTCGAGCCCGGCACCGCCCTGCCGCTGGACACCAAGGTCAAGTGCACCGAGGCGGTGGACAACCACACCGAGACCCGCGATCTCGGCGAGTTCATGAACTTCTGCGACCAGTACATCGTGGGTGACAACGGGATGCTCGTGGACATGCGCTTCATGCCCCGCATCACCGAGGGTGAGATCCGCATCCTGCTCGTCGGCCCGCACCCCGTCTTCGTGGTGCACAAGAAGCCGGCCGAGGGCGGTGACGCGTTCTCCGCCACCCTGTTCTCCGGTGCGAAGTACACCTACAACAAGCCGGAGGAGTGGCAGGACCTGGTGGACATGTTCGCCGAGGCCCGCCCCGTCATCGCGGAAAACCTCGGCGGAGACAACATCCCGCTGATCTGGACCGCCGACTTCATGCTCGCCGACGACGACGAGACGGGCAGGGACACCTACGTCCTCGGCGAGATCAACTGCTCCTGCGTCGGCTTCACCTCGGAGCTCGACATGGGCATCCAGGAGCTCGTCGCCGATGAGGCCATCAAGCGGGTCGAGGCAAGGCACGCTTAACGACGCCTCCGAGCGCCGCCCCGGCCGTGTCACCGCACGTCGCGGGCGGTGTCCGACCCGCCAGGTAATCTTCCTGGTGTGGTATTCGTCCTCTTCATCATTGTTGTCTCGCTGCTCGTCATCGCGTTCGCCGAACCGCTGGGCGAGCGCCTCGGGGTGGTCGCGCCGATCATCCTCCTCGCCCTGAGCGTGGCCACTGCGTACCTGCCGCAGGTCCCGCCGGTGGACGTGGACCCGGAGATCATCCTCCAGCTCATCCTCCCGCCGCTGCTGTTCTCCACGGCGATGCGCATGCCGGCCCACGACTTCCGCCGCAACTTCGGGGCGATCTTCGGCCTGGCCGTGGTGCTGGTGGTGGTCACCGCCCTCTGCGTTGGGGTGGCGATCCACCTGCTGGTGCCGCAGGTGCCCCTCGCCGTGGGCGTCGCGGTGGGCGCGGTGGTCAGCCCCTCGGACGCGGTGGCCGTGGGGATCGTCAAGCGCGCCGGGGTGAGCAGGCGCATCGTCGCCATCCTGGACGGGGAGGGTCTGATCAACGATGCCTCCGCCCTCGTGGTGTTGAGCACCGCGCTGGTCGCGGCCGGGTCCAAGGTCTCCCCGGGTGAGGTGGCCGGGCGATTCGTCTGGGCCGTCCTCGGGGCGGCTGCGGTGGGCTACGCGGTGGGCAAGCTGTTCATGTTCCTGCGCCGCTACGTGCACCACCCAACGTCGAACACCGTGCTCTCCCTGGCCATCCCGTTCGCGGCATTCCTACCCGCGGAGGAGATCGGCTCCTCGGGGCTCGTCTCCACCGTGGTGGCGGGGCTGGTGGGGGGGCGGGCCCCCCCCCGGCTTCTCCCCCCCCCCCCCCGCGGCTCCCACCACGTGCCCGGCACCGGACCAGGCCCCGACCACCCCGCGAAGCGCGGTGGCGCCGGCCGAGGACCCCGGGGACGCGGTGCGTGCCGGGGTCTTCTTGCCGTTGCGGGGGGAACGCGCGGGGGTCTTGGACCGGGACGTGGTCTTCGACGAGCGCGCGGGGGAAGTTCGTGACGCCATTGCTCCAGGGTACCCGGACGCACGACGGCCCGTCCGGTCGCGTGACCGGACGGGCCGTGGGGCGCGTGCGGGGCGCGGGGGCGTCAGGCCTCCACGACCACCGGCACGATCATGGGCTTGCGGCGCAGGCGGCGGGAGACCCACGAGCCCACGGTGCGGCGCACGATCTGCTGCAGCTGGTGGGAGGTGTGGTTCTTGCCGCTCTCGCTCAGGGCGTCCTCAAGGGCCGCGGCGACCTTCGGGCGGATCTCGTTGAAGACCTTGTCCTCCTCGGCCACGCCGCGGGCGTGGATGTCCGGGCCGGAGACGATCTTGCCGGTGTCCCGGTTGACCACCGTGACCACCGAGATGAACCCCTCCTCGCCGAGGGTCATGCGGTCCTTGAGGTCCGCGTCCGTGATCTCGCCCACGGAGGAGCCGTCCACGTAGATGAACCCGCACTCCACCTGGCCGGTGATCTGCACCTTCCCGGCGTGCATGTCCACCACGGTGCCGTTCTCCGCGAGGATCACGTGGTCGTCGGGGACCCCGGTCTCCCGGGCGAGCTCACCGTTGGCGATCAGGTGCCGGACCTCGCCGTGCACCGGCATCACGTACTCGGGCTCCACGATGTTGTAGCAGTAGAGCAGCTCGCCGGCGCCGGCGTGGCCGGAGACGTGGACCTTGGCGTTGCCCTTGTGCACCACGTTGGCGCCCAGGCGCATGAGGCCGTTGATCACGCGGAACACGGAGTTCTCGTTGCCCGGGATCAGGGAGGACGCGAGTATCACGGTGTCCCCCGCGTTGACCTGGACCTTGTGGTCCCCGTTGGCCATGCGGGACAGCGCGGCCATGGGCTCGCCCTGTGAGCCGGTGCACATGATGACGATCTTGTCGTCCGGGTAGTCCCCGACCTTCTTCTGGTCCACGAGCACGTTGGGCGGCACGTCCAGGTAGCCGAGCTTCTCCGCGATCGCCATGTTGCGGATCATGGAGCGGCCCATCAGCACCACCTTGCGCCCGCTGGCCACGGCGGCGTCGAGCACCTGCTGCACGCGGTGCACGTGCGAGGAGAAGGACGCCACGATCACGCGCTGCTTGGCGCGGGCCACCACGTCCGCGAGCACGGGGCCGATGGCCTTCTCGGACGGGATGAACCCGGGGACCTCGGCGTTGGTGGAGTCCGTGAGGAACAGGTCCACGCCCTCCTCGCCCAGCCGGGCGAAGTGGCGCAGGTCCGTGATGCGCCCGTCCAGGGGCAGCTGGTCCATCTTGAAGTCGCCGGTGTGCAGCACGGTGCCGGCCTTGGTGCGCAGGAACACCGCGAGGGCGTCGGGGATGGAGTGGTTCACGGCCACGAACTCGCACTCGAACTCGCCGAGGCGCTCCACCTGGCCCTCGCGCACGGCCATGGTGAACGGCTTGATGCGGTGCTCCTGCAGCTTGGCCTCGATCAGGGCGAGGGTCAGCTGGGAGCCGATCACGGGGATGTCGGGGCGGCGCTTGAGCAGGTACGGGACCGCGCCGATGTGGTCCTCGTGCCCGTGGGTGAGCACGATCGCGACGATGTCGTCGAGGCGCTCACGGATGTGGTTGATGTCCGGCAGGATCAGGTCCACGCCGGGCTGGGTTTCCTCGGGGAACAGGACACCGCAGTCGACCACGAGCAGCTGCCCGTTGATCTCGAACACGGTCATGTTCCGACCGACCTCGCCCAGACCGCCCAGGGGGATGACTCGCAGGGTGTCCTTCGCGAGTGCCGACGGTTCGGAGAGGTCGGTGGTGTTCCAATGGGTCATGAGACCCCTTTCATCTCAGGTGGTCAGCGTGTCGGCGATGACCGACGTGCTCAGGTCCGAGCGGATCTGCTCCAGCTCGGCCTGTGTGGGTGTCACGTGCGGCAAGCGCACCGTGTTGTTCGGCAGGCGGCCCTGCCAATGAAGAATGGTCTTCGCGGCCACGGCCCCGGGGATCCGGGTCATGGTGGCACGCACGAGCGGCAACAACTCCTCATTGAGCCGCTGCGCGGTCTCGAGGTCCCCCGCCAGGGAGGCGTCCACGAGTTGGCGGTAGCGCGGGGTGTCGATGTGGGTGGTCACACCCACGAGCCCGGACGCGCCGAGCGCGATCCACGGGAGGGTGAGACCGTCGTCGCCGGAGTAGAAGAGCAGGTCCGTCTCGGCCATGACCCGGGCGGCGGCCATGAAGTCCGCCTTGGCGTCCTTGACGGCCACGATGTTCGGGTGGGAGGCCAGAGAGATCATGGTCTCGGGCTCGATCGGGATCCCCGAGCGCCCGGGGATGTCGTACACCATGACGGGCGTGTCCACGGAGTCCGCAAGCGAACGGAAGTGCGCCTCGACCCCCGCCTGGCTGGGCTTGTTGTAGTACGGGGTGACGATCAGCAGGCCGTCCATCCCGATCTTCTGCGCCTCGAGGCACAGGAAGCGAGAGTGCTCGGTGTCGTTCGAACCGGTCCCCGCGAGCAGCGGCACGCGCCCGCCCACGGCATCCTTGACGGCACGGAAGACCGAAAGGTTCTCCTGGTCGGTCATAGTGGAGTACTCACCGGTGGTGCCGCACACCACCAGACCGTCACAACCGTCGTCCACGAGTTGCTCGGCGAGGCGACCCGTGGCCTCGAGATCCACCGAGCCGTCGTCGTGGAAGACCGTGACCATGGCAGTGAGCAGGGACCCGAACATGGGCGCGGACCGCTGCGTCCGCGCAGGTGCGCTGTCGTGTGTCATATCCACAGGTTACCGCCCAGAGCGGGCGAGCACCGTTTCCGGATCCGTCCCCCGATGTAGGGCTATGGCGGTGCGCATGGACCTGCGGGCCCGCCGGCCGTCGCCGCTCGCGGAGTACGCGAGGCTCAGTCGGTACCACCCGCCCCAGTCTGCGGGGAACGCCTCGACCTCGCGGCGCACGACGTCGAAGTGCTCGTCCGCGGCGGCCCGCACGTACCGTCCGGACGGGGTCCTCGGCAGATCGTCCGCGGGAAGCTCACCGCGCGCGGCGAGTTCCCGGCCGAGGCGTTCTGTGCGGGCGCCGAAGACGATCTCGCGCACCATGGCCCACGTGCCCACCGCGGGGATCACGAGCATGGCCACGCCCAGCAGGGTGGGCAGCCAGCCCCCCGTGCCGAGCAACAGGACCGCCCGGTGGAGGGCCAAGGCGAGGTACAGGGCCAGCAGCCCGATCATGAGCGCGGCCAGGATACGACCCTTTGCACCCACCTCGAGCACGGTGAACACCGCGGCGAACGCGAGCATGGCGACGAGCCAGATCTTGGAGCCCACGGAGATCGGCAGGATAAGCACCGTGATCACGAGCAGCACGATCACGGCCGTGGCCCACCAGCGCAGACCGGAGAAGGAACGGGCGCGGCTCACAGCCCCAGGTCCATGTAGCCGTCCAAGCCGTGGGTCAGCCCCGGGTGCTTCGCGACCGAGCGCACGCCCAACAGCACACCCGTCATGAAGGACACGCGGTCGAAGGAATCGTGGCGCACGGTCAGCTGCTCCCCCGTGTTGCCCAGCAGGGTCTCCTGGTGGGCCACGAGCCCGCGTAACCGCACCGAGTGCACGTGCACACCGTCCAGGTCCGCACCGCGTGCGCCGTGCGGATCGGATTCCGTGGCATCCGGCGACGGCGCCACACCGGCCCGTTCGCGCGCGGCGGCCACGAGCGCGGCGGTTCGCGCCGCGGTACCGGACGGGGCGTCGAGCTTCTGGGGGTGGTGCAGCTCCACGATCTCCACGGACTCGAAGAACGCCGCGGCCATCTCGGAGAACTTCATGGCGAGCACCGCACCCACCGCGAAATTGGGGGCGATCAGCACACCCGTGTCCGGGGAATCGGCGAGCCACGACTCGAGCTCGGCCAGAGTGGCGTCGTCCCAGCCCGTGGTCCCCACGACCGCGTGGATACCGTGTTCCACGGCGAAGCGCACGTTCTCCCGCGTGGCGCTCGGGACCGTTAGGTCCACGACCACCTGGGCGCCGGAGCTCACGATCTCCTGCAGGTCGTCACCGCGACCGAGGGCCGCGACGAGTTCCATGTCCGAGGCGTCCGTGATGGCCTTCACTGCCTCGGAGCCCATGCGTCCGTTGCGGCCCAGTACGGCCACCTTGATCTGCTCGTTCATGTGATCCCGCCTCATTCCTGGTTCTGCTCGACGTGCGGCCCCACCACGGTGCGCACCGTGGCGTCCGCGGACAATTGCGCTGCCAGTGCCTGCACGTCCTCGGACGTCACGGCGCGGATGCGCCGCAGGGACTCGTCCACGTCCATGAAGATGCCCGTCTTCAGTTCCGCGGACCCCAGCCGGGACATCCGTGACCCTGTGTCCTCGAGGGCGAGGACCGTGGCACCGCTGAGTTGGCCCTCGACCTTCGCGAGTTCTGCCGCATCCACCCCGTCCTGGGGGAGCCGGTCCAGCTCGGCGCGCATGAGCTCGCTGACCTGGTCCACGCGCTCGCCCGTGCACCCCGCGTACATCCCGAAGAACCCGGCGTCCGAGTAGGAGCCCGAGAAGGAGAACGTGGAGTACGCGAGCCCCTTCTGCTCCCGGATGGTGTGGAACAACCGCGAGGACATCCCGCCACCCAGGGCGGCGTTGAGCACGGTCATCGCGAAGCGACGCTCGTCCCCCGACTGCAGTCCGGCGCCGCCCAGCACCACGTGGGCCTGCTCGACCGGGCGCTCGAACGTGTGGGTCCCCACCAGGGGCGTCAGCTGCGCCGGCGAGGAGTCCCGCCGGGCACCGGCGTGACCGGTCGCGTCCGGGTCCCAGCCCGCGCGGGCCAAGGACTCGCGCACGAGTTCGACGACGCGGTCGTGGTCGAGACCCCCGGCCACCGTGACCACGAGGTTCTCGGGGAGGTAGGAGCCGCGGTAGTGCTGCCACACCGCGTCACGGGTCACGGAGCGGATCTCCTCGGGGGTGCCCGCGATGGGCCGCGCGAGCGCGGATCCGTGGAGCACCTCGGCGTTGAACTGTTCGAACGCGAAGTCCGTGGGATCGTCCCGGTCCATGGCGATCTCCTCGAGGATCACGCCGCGCTCGCGGTCGAACTCCTCGGGGTCCAGGACGGCACCGGTGAACATGTCCGCGAGCACGTCCACCGCCATGGGCAACTGCTCGGAGAGCACCCGTGCGTGGTAGCACGTGTGTTCGTGGGCCGTGAACGCGTTGGACTCCCCGCCCACGCGGTCGAAGGCCTCCGCGATCTCGAGCGAACTGCGCCGGGACGTGCCCTTGAACAGCAGGTGCTCCAGGAAGTGCGTGGAACCGAGCATGCCCGGGGCCTCGTCACGCGAGCCCAGGCTCACCCAGAACCCCACGGACACCGAACGCTGCCCGGGCATCTTCTCGGTGAGCACCCTGGTCCCGCACGGCAGGACGGTGCGCATGATCACGGCGCCCTCGGCGTCGTCGTGCACCACGTGGGTGAAGCCCGGCGCCTGCGCCGTGGCCGAATAGGCCCGAAGGCGGGCGGCCCCGCCGGAGACGTGCTCCGCGGGATCGCCCGCCCTCAGGGGAAGGTGAACAACTGTCATCTAGTAACGAACACCCTCTGCTCAGTTCTCGTCGTCGGAGGACTCGGCCGGGGCCTCGGACTCGGCCACGACGGGCGCGAGGGACAGCTTGCCGCGGTCGTCCACCTTGGTGATCTCCACCTGGACCTTCTGGCCCACGGACACGACGTCGTCGACCTCGTTGACGCGCTTGTTGTCGTTGAGCTTGCGCATCTCGGAGATGTGGAGCAGACCATCCTTGCCCGGGGTCAGGGACACGAACGCAC